>JAJDCR010000065.1 GCA_029260735.1 Planctomycetota bacterium | reverse complement strand
CGAGGCTCCTGCCGAGCAGGGGATGTGCTATGTTTCCTGATATTGTAATCTAGGCATATCCCAAATATTATATACCCTGGAGGACGAGGTCTATCTACAAAACATTCCAAAAAAGATGATCGAAAACCCCCTCTAAGCACCATGTTCCCCGGAGGGCGAGGCTCCTGCCGAGCAGGGGATGTGCTATGTTTCCTGATATTGTAATCTAGGCACATCCCAAATATTATATACCCTAGAGGACGAGGTCTATCTGCAAAACATTCCCAGAAAGATGATCAAAAACCGTTCTAAGTACCATTTTCCCTGGAGGGCGAGGCTCCTGCCGAGCAGGGGATGTGCTGTGCTTCCTGATATTGTAATCCAGGTACATCTCCGGTGCGACAGGAACACCCGCGATATAAAACGTTTTTTCAATATGAACTCTATGATCCAATGAATGTGTCTTAATACCATCAGGAGCCAATCACATCCCCTGTTCGGCAGGAGCCTCACCCTCCAAGGAAAATGGTACTTAGAACGGTTCCAGGTCATCTTTTTCAAAAACGATTTGCAGATAAGCACTCGCGATATAAAACGTTTTTCAATATGAACTCTATGATCCAATGAATGTGCCTTAATACCATCAGGAGCCAATCACATCCCCTGTTCGGCAGGAGCCTCACCCTCCAGGGAACATGGTAATGAGAACGGTTTTCGATTCATCTTTTTCAAAAAACGATTTCAAATAAGCCTCACCCGGGGTATATTGCTAACAAAGGTTTTAGATAAGCCATTCCTCAGAGAAAGAAAGGCGCTATTTTGCAGATCAAATTATTTTCTCTCAAGTTCGATTTTCAAGCGGGAGAGTTCGATAGCACGGCTTGGGAGGTTTTTGTTGCCACTCATAATCCGAGTATCATTGACTACAAGAGTCATTTTTCAGAAACGAAGGAGGGCTTGTATTGCCATATCTTGGTTTCTTTTCGAGGGAATCCTTCTTCTTTGCCAAGTCCTTTAGAGAAAAAAAGTGGGAAGGGAAAAGTTCCTAATGTTTCGGCTAAGGATTTTCCTGTCTATGAGGCTCTGAGGCGTTGGCGTTTAAAAAGGTCGGCAGAGCAAGGGATTCCTCCCTATGTGGTTTTGAAAAATCGCCAGTTGGAGGATCTTGTTGAGGCTCGTCCAAAAACTCGGGGGGATTGAAATTAGACGAGAGAACTGGAAAAGATTTAGAAAAAAATTCCAAGAAAAAATAAAAAACTTCGGCCAAGGCAAAATCAGCGAAGATGAAATGACCGATTCTCTGAGCAGTCTCTTCGGCCATCTTTCCCACGCAAATACTTGGCACCTACGCCAAGCTCTTATCATGGATTGCCAAGAGCTAGAAGACCCTGACCCCTAATAAAAAAAAAGCCACCTGGGATCTTCGCTTGCGCTACCAACCCTCAAATGGCTTTGAATTTTATTCGCTTAGGTCAAACCTAAGTCAGGACAAGGTCTGGTCGTCTCTATTCCTGGAAAAGCATCCGTAAACACTTTTGCTACTCAAAAAAAAACGAATTGGCGAGCCGGAAACCGAGGTTATTGTTGCGGTTCGTAGGATTCCTCCTGTTACGGTTAGCCGAACGATAGTTGTTCGGGTGGGAGTTCCTCCACGACCTCCTCGGATCACACGATTCGCATTTACGACCGTTGCCCTATATTTAGATTAGCAAATGAGAAGTGATTTGTCAATTGATGGGGGAAGAGCTGGGTTTAATATGTCAGCATATTAAAAAATAATATGCTGACATATTAAAACTGGAATTTTTTATGACTATTGGTGCTTTTCTTATTGTCTGAACCGCAGATTTACGCTGATTGATCGGATTTCGCTGATTAAAAACCCTAAGCAGCAAAAAATCATAGTTAATCCGTTTCATCAGCTTAATCTGCGGTCCATTTTTCGAGCGTCTCCCGACAAGCGGGAGGATGAAGGGATTTGCGCAGGCTTAAGTCGAAACAGAATACGGTATTAAGTCTCAAAACTCAGGTTATTTTAAAGGGTAAAAGAGCAAGAGGGCAAAGGGTTATTTTAAAGACCTGGCGAGCCGGAAACCGAGGTCAAGGATGCGGAACGAAGGCACCCCCCCGAGACGGAGAGCCGAACGGAAGCCGCCCGGGTGGGAGCTGCCCCACGAACCCCCCCGGATCACACGATCCGCACCACTTACTATATATGCACTTCCGTCTTTTGGTGCCTTACTATAGTCACTAGCATATGCATCTTCGCACCATTCCCATACATTACCACTCATATCATATAAGCCAAATCCATTTGTTTTCTTTTCTCCTACTTCATGCGTTTGGCTATTCGAGTTGTCACTATACCAGAGATAATCTCCATCTATCTCATTCCCCCAATAGTACTCTGTTTTTGTCCCTGCTCGGCAAGCATACTCCCACTCCGCTTCGCTCGGTAACCTTAACCCTACTTTCGCACAATATTTTTGACAATCTTCCCAGCTCACTTTCTCAACGGGATATTTCTCGCCCTTCTGGAAACTTGATGGATTCTCTCTCATCTCTTTCTCCCACTGTTCCTGCGTCACTTCATATTTTCCCAACAAAAAACTCGGCACAGTCACCTCGTGAATGGGTTTTTCATCACTATTTTTATCACTACCCATCATAAATGATCCCTCTGGGATCAAGACAAATTCTATCCCTGTCTTACTATGCCGATACTCCTCTAACTCATGCTTATTTTTGCCTAGAAAGACAAAGCCCTCGATTTTACGCCCAATGGGCAAAGGTGTTGGTGCTAGCTCTTTCTTTTTGATTTTGTCAAAACTACTTTCCATTTCTTTTAGCTTAGCTTGTTTTTCTTGTGTGTTCTCTTTTTGTTTTAGCTCTTGCCAGAGAAAAAATCCTGCTATCAGGACGATGGTGGCTAGAGTAAACCAAAGGGCAGAGGTATTCTTTCTGGGCTTTTTTCCAGTTGGGACTTAGAGAGATCTTATGTTCTTCTGTCGCTTGGCGAAATTTTTCTTGGTACTCTTTTTCGAGGCGTCTACTTTCTGCTTCTTGGCGTTTTTTCTCGGCTTTTTCTCTGATTTTTTCTTGAAACTGGCGTTTTTTTTCTTCTCCTTGGCGCTCAACTTCGATTCGTTCTTCTTTTGCCTTAAGCTCCGCTTCCTGGGCTTCGAGTTCGCCTTGTTTTTTTATGTATTCTTGCTTTAGTCTTTGGCTTTCTTCGTCGCGTTTTTTCGCTTGAACCGCTCGCTCTTGTGCTTGCTTTTGGTTTTCGAGCTCAATTCTCTCTTTTTCTGCTTGGAGGGCGGCTTTTTCTTCTTCGAGTTCCTTTTCTCTCGGATCAATGCCCAGACCGCTGAGTTGGCTGAATAGATCTTGGCATTCTTTTGCCGTCGGGCGATTTTGAGGATCTTTCTCTAGGCAAGATTCGATGAAGGGGTAGACTTCGTCTTTTATACCAATGCCGGGGCGACTGGTGAGGGGCACTTGTTGGTCTTGGGTGATTTTTTTTGACAGTTGCAAAATATTATTGGCTTGGAAGGGCAAGTGAGAGCAGGTAACTTGGTAGAGGATTACGCCCAGTGACCAAATATCGGTCGCGGGATAAGCTTTTCCGTCTAATGCCTCGGGGGCTGCGTAGGCGGGAGTGTATCCTGAGTGAAGGGATTGCAAAGATTGGGTGCGAGAAACTAGCTCAGAGGTACCAAAATCGGAGACTTTGAGTTTATTTTCGTGAACAAGAATGTTATCTGGTTTTAGGTCACGGTGGATTAGGGATTTCGGTTGGAGGCTATGAGCTTCGTTTAAGGCATGGGAAATCTGGTAGGCCCACTGGTAGATTGTTTCCCCGTTATAGGAGCGATTGAGTCTTTTGGTTAGAGAACCTCCGTTGCAGTACTCTAGGGCTAGGTAAGGGTGGCTGATACTATGATCGAGCACAGAGACAACAGAGGAGCAAGTGGATAAACTCGCGGTTAGAACCGCTTCTTTAGAAAAAAGCTCTCCGATATTGAGCTTGGCCCAATCTTTCGCCTTTTCTTCGTCCTCTATACGCTGAGCAGCTTCGGCATAGCGCATTAAAAGAGCCTCGGTCGGAGCTTTTAGGGCAACGAGTTTGCCTTTTTGGACACTTGTTTTATAGCGGGCATCAAAGGCTATGTAGACGCGACCAAAGGCTCCCTCGCCAATAAGTTTTAAAACTCCATAGGGGCCAATTAAGGGAAAGCGGATAGAAATGGGTTGTCTCTCGGGCGCTTCTTCACTCCAACAGAGCTCTGATTTTTCGATTTCGGCTGCGGCCAAACGAGCAAAAACTTCTCGCGTGTCTAAGCAAACCCCGCTTTCCAGTTGCCACTTTTGCCCTTCCAACGATAGCTTTGTCATCTTTTCCTCTGATCAATGTTACAAATTTGGCTAACTTTTTCACTTTTAGGCTTTGATGATAGCATTTTTCGGGGTTGATTTCTATGGCAAAAATGGGGCTTAGTCTATTCCCTTTTGGTTTGTACGAAGGTATGCCTGGTAGGAGTTAATTAGCTTCTTGATATGATTACGATCACACAAACCCTTAAATTTTAAAATGTCAAATTTTCGTTTTACAAAATCTTGTGTATAAAAGTAAGGGTTAAAACCTCACTCTTATACACAAGATTTTTGTGAAATATTGATGCTAGACTTGAGTAGCATTAAGTAAAGCCGATAGCCTTTGGATTTACTGTCCCTCCGTCGTAATTTTTGAGAAGAAAAGAGTTTCACGCAAAGACGCAAAGATCGCAAAGAAGAAAAGAAATGGAAGAAGGGAGAAGTTTCATCTTATTAACAGGAACTTTTCTCTTCTTCTTTGCGGTCTTTGCGTCTTTGCGTGAAACTCTTTTCTTCTTTCCATACCTTTTCTTTTACGACCTTCGGGTGAGCAACAAGTCACAAAAATTATGTGTATAAAAGTAAGGGGTTAAAACCTAGGCTATAACATGTTACCACCTCGCAGCAAAGAAAACAAAAGGCCTATCCTTCACTTCTCGGAAATGAGAATGCAAAAGGTTTTATTAAAACAGAGGCCTAAAACTTGAGAACGTATTCTATAAAAAAGAACGCTCCACGAAACCCATACACTGAAGGTGTTACACAACCCAGCCCAGGGTATAGTGAGCCAAAGGCGAACGGTACCCTGGGTCACGAACCGGCCCAAAAATAATCTTTGTACGCGTAATAAGGAAATACCCTAGGCTCAGAAAGCAAAATTTTTCTCTAGCTAGCCTAGGTATCATGAAAGGGTGGAGGGTGAGACTTATCTGAAACCGTTTTTGAAAAAGATGATCGGAAACCGTTCGAAGGCTTATGTTCCCTGGAGGGTGAGGCTCCTGCCGAACAGGGGATGTACATTACAATATCAGGAAGCCTTGCACAACCCCGGCGCGGCAGGAGCCTTGCCCTCCAGGGAACATAAGCCTTCGAACGGTTTTAGATAGTCTTCAAATAAGAGTGACCGTGTTTAGTAATTTGGTATTTTTGGTTACGACTTCGTGGTTTTTCCGGTATTGTGTAGGACAAAATTTCTAAATCTAACAATCGGGATAAAGCTTTTTTTAGATTGCCAAATGGTGTTTCATATCCCAATTTTTTTGTTATTTCTCTTCGAGCGAGAGGTTTATCTTCACATAACAAAGTGATTTTCTTTTCTATTTCCGATAAGACATATTCCTTAACTGGTACCTTAACTGGTACCTTAACTGGTACCTTTTTTTGGATATGGTCTCTATTTGTTATGTCTACCGGTAAAGCAGCAGTTTTGTATCTCTGGTTACGACTTCGCGGTTTTTCTGGTATTGTGTAAGACAATATTCCTAAATCTAATAATCGGGATAAAGCTTTTTTTAAGTTGCCAAATGGTCTTTCGTATCCCAATTCTTCTATTATCTCTCTTCTAGCCAGAGGTTTACCTTCACATAAAAAGATAATCTTCTTTTCCACATCAGTTAAAACATACTCTTTAACTGGGGCCTCAACTGGGGCCTCTTTTTCGCTACCAACCTCATCTATCATCTTCGGGTGAATCGGCAAAATGGTCAGGAAGTAGTTTCTTTCTTCATCCGTTTCAAAAATGGGCATGGGGGAGCCGTTTTTCTTCATGGCTCTTCGCATCTTAGGGATGCCAGTGCTGCGACCTTCTGTTAGGTGAAGCTCTTTTAGAAAGTCCCCTATTCTTCGATTTCTATAGTCTCTTGCGATAACTCGTGTTTTTTGTAGCTGGTTGTTGTCAACGGGTGGAACGGGGCCTGGAAAGGACAATATTTCAATGCAATCGAGGCGAATGTTCACTTCGATGCTGCTTAAATGTTGATAGTTTCGGTGGTAAACAGCGTTGGCTAGGGCTTCTTTTATGGCTTCGTAGGGATAGTTGAAAAACCTTATGGCTTCTGCTTGTTGGGGGACTTTGAAGACTTCTTCTTTTAGAACTGTATTTTTTATGTAGCGTAGAGCATCTCTAAGTTGTATGTGAATGGGGCCTTTGAAGGTTTGTTCGGAGAAATGATCGCCTACATCGTCGTGATACTGGATGACTTCAATGCGCGCTCCTTTAAAGAATTTGTCGGGTTGTTCATTGAAGAGCATTAGTCCTACGTTTATGGGCTTGTTGTATTCTTTAGGGCCTCGCATTATTTGCATTTGTTGGCAGAGTTCTAAAAAAGAAATGGAACTATTTGTCGAGTATAGATCACTTTTCACTTCTTTCAGAAAACTGCGGATTAAAGTGATGTCCAGGTCTTCAATGTCGGCATGATGTTGGATGCGATCATCGAAAGGAATTTTGGCTGCTAGCTCAAATAGTTGTTTTTCTTCGTTTACACTGGCTTTTACTGTTGATGAGAATCTACGAGTGTAGTAGACGCTTGAGGCTCCCTTTTCCAAAGTCATCGGAGCTTTGTAAGGACGGTGATCACCTCCGGCTACCCATATGATAAAAATATTCTTTTCTTGGAATACGGTTGGCACCGCTACGGGAAAATAATGAGGAGAAATTTTGTAACAAAGCTCCAAGAGCTTTTTTTGGATATTGTCGAGACTCTCTGCTTCTAGGCCGCTAGGGGGCAATACGGGTTTTCCGTTGTTTTCTTCAATGCCCACAATGATATAACCGCCACCCCAATTGTTAATGTCGTTGGCAAAAGCACAAATAGAATGCAATATAGTCTTTGGATTCCAATTGCGTTTAAATTCTATACGTTCCCATTCCACAGTATGACCATTAATTAACTCGTGTATATTTATTGGTAACGCCATTGTTTTCAGTGCTCCGCTTTTCCTTTTTTCTATCTCAATAAATGATAGAAAATCATACTAAGGCAATCAAACTTACGGTATTATGTATGGTAAGTTTTATCTTGTCATTTGTCAAAGCAATATTCTTGGCCGGAGTATTTTTTGGGGTAAACTTAATGGCATGCATAGTTGCAGTGTAGTCTGCGAAAAAAATATCCCTGAAAGGGGATTGGCATGAATAGCCTTCCGGCTATCGAAGAGTGTCAGAAGATAAATACATCGACACATTTTCCCAGATCAAGCTAATGGTCACGTTGCAATCTACCATATGCTGGGCTTCTAAAAGAAAATCTAAGAAGGACTCTATTCTTTTAGGGCTGTGTAGTCGGGCTACTTTTTGTAAGCTATCAAGGTAATCTTGGTTGATCAGCTTTTCAGCAGGAACATGGCTTTGGATGAAAAGAATATCTCGAACTAAGGAGCTCAGGTGGGTGAGGAGTGCTTTTGCTTTTTCTTTGCTGCTTTTTCTTCCCTTTTTATTTCCGCAAAACTGATGAAGGGCTTCTCCTAAGGCCAAGGGGTCTTTTTCTTGGCAAAGAATTTCTAGTAAACGAGGACGTGCTTCCCATAGCTCTTGGTGTATTTCGCGGGCGAGGGAAATGTTTCCCTCGGAGAGGCGAGAGATCACGGCGGCTTCGCTTGGGGAGAGCTTATCTTCTTCGATTAAAATTCTTTCTGTTTCTTGGTTTCCTAAACTTCCCACTTGAAATACTTGGCAGCGCGATAAAATGGTTGGCAAGATGGAGTTAGTGGTCTCTGTTGTTAAAAGAAAAATGCTGTGTTTAGGGGGCTCTTCTAGCGTTTTCAAAAGAGCGTGAGATGCTTCGTTTGCCATGCGATGAGCGTGGGGTAAAAAAAATACTTTGTAGTTTCCTTCCCACGGTTTCAAAGAAGCTTCTCCAATAACGTCCCTCACCTCTGAAATGTTAAGGGGTTTATTTTCTAATATCGAGGGAGAAATCCAGACATCAGGGTGAATGCGCTCTTTTACTTTACGGCAAGCCTGGCAGGACTGGCAAGGGGCTCCTGCTCCTTGTAAGCAGAGTAAAGATTGGGAAATGTGTTGAACTAGGTTTTCTAAAAGACGGGAGTCGGCTCCAACAAATAAATAGGAGTGATAAAGAGATTTCTGAGTAATGCTTTTGCGGAAATACTCCAGAATAGTAGCTTCTTCATTGGTCGGAGGATAGCTATTTTGTTTCTTGGTCATTATCGGAAACTTCCTCTTTTGGTTTATGCACTTGTTCTGTAATTCTGACACTTCCGATCAATGATACCTCAATCACAGGACATTTTTCGGGAGAGCTCTCGTCAAACAAAACAATAGATAAAGGGACCAGATGTTTACGAGGATTGAGGTTTCCCTCATAATTAAACTCTATCTTAGCTGGGGCTTCTTTGAAAGAAATTCTTTCGGGCAAAGAGTACTCTTCTACTACATAAATGGCTGAAAGAGAGATCTCATCAACTTTCCCGTAGAATTTTTCCGCCCAAATAAGAGGCTCTTGAGTAAGCGCAAAAGGCTCCCCGAGAAAGACTGTTCCGATAAATTGCTGGTTGGCATAAACAAAGAGAAGTTTATCTCTTTTTTCTACTCGAAGATGAGTCCATGAATACAAAGGAGGGAAAAAGTCGAACTTGTTTTTACTTCCCTTTTTCATAAAATAAAGGGTGTTGTCGAGAGACAAATGTAAAGAGTATTCTCCCATTTTCCATAGGGTACTCTCAACACCTAGAGTGGCAGTGTAGGGAAATATCCACAACGAAAGAACAAATTTGTCGTAGTATCCAAATCGACTGCACGGACCGCAGTTTATCCCTCCTTGCCCACTGAATTCTATTGCTTGTCCTATTTTACCTGAAACTAGTTTCCCTTTTTCTATTTGAGCATCTAGACCAAAAGCTCCTGTGCTAGTTAAGTCTTCCAGATGCCAATAGCCGACAATTTTTTCCCCTTGGACTAAGATAGTGCCATTAGACTTGTCTATTTCAACGAGACTAGGGGCTCGGGCTTCTAGGGCAAAGTTTTTTGCTTCACGGATAGTGAGAGATGTTTGTTTACTAGCAGAGGAGAGGGATAAACGCTTATTATACTGGGTCAAAAAAGCGCTACTAATCCCTAAGAGCATAGAAATGATTGTGCAAACCACTAAAAGTTCTAAGAGAGTAAAGCCTTTTTTCTTTTTTTGACCCAGTATCATAAGCATTTAAAAGAAAATTTAATGAGAAAAAGGATTGTAGAAGTAAGCACTTGCTCCGAGTTCTTGCTCAATTTCGAGTAAGCGATTATACTTTGCAATTCTTTCGCTGCGACAAGCGGAGCCTGTTTTTATTTGGCCTCCTCCCATGGCAACAGCGAGATCGGCCATGAAAGTATCTTCTGTTTCTCCCGATCGATGAGAGATGATAAAGCTCCAACCTGCTTTTCGACAAAGCTGAATAGTATCGATAGTTTCCGTTACTGTACCAATTTGATTTAATTTAATCAAAACAGAGTTAGCGCTCTTGTTTTTTATTCCGCGAGCGACAAATTCTTGATTCGTAACAAAAAGATCGTCCCCAACAATTTGTAAGCGGTTTCCTAGAGTCGTGGTGAGTTTTTGAAAACCGTCCCAATCATTTTCATCTAGACCGTCTTCTAAAGAGACCACAAAGTATTTGTCTAACCATGCTTGGTAAAGGTCAATCATATCTTGGGTACTTTGTACTCCTGCTCCTGACCAGTGCATGTCATAGCTTCCATTAGAAAAAAATGAACTGGCTGCACTGTCTAAGGCTAAAGATATATCTTTGCCTGGTTCAAAGCCTGCTTTTTGAATAGCTTCGACAATAATTTCGCAAGCTTCATCATTACTCTTGAGATTGGGGGCAAAACCTCCCTCATCACCAACAGCTGTTGTGTAGTTTTTTGATTTTAAGATTTTTTTGAGAGTATGAAAGGTTTCTGCTCCATAGCGTAAGGCTTCTGAAAAAGAAGGAGCACCTATTGGCATAATCATAAATTCTTGCAAATCAACACTGTTGTCAGCATGCTGACCACCGTTAATAATATTCAACATTGGAACAGGAAGGGTTCTTGCTCCTACTCCACCTAAGTATTGGTACAAAGGGAGTTTTGCCGATAGAGCAGCAGCCTTAGCGGCGGCCATAGATACCCCTAGGATAGCATTTGCTCCGAGGTTACTTTTATTTTTGCTGCCATCCAAATGGATCATCTTGTGGTCTATTTTTGCTTGTTCAGCAGGGTTATCGCCTAGTATTTTAGGAGCAATAACATCATTTACATGGGCAACGGCTTTTAATACACCTTTGCCATTGTACCTTTTCTCATCCCCATCTCTCAATTCGACAGCTTCATGCTCTCCTGTTGAAGCTCCTGAGGGAACAGAAGCAGAAGTAGTAATTCCGCTATCCAAAGTTATATGAACTCTAACCGTAGGATTTCCTCGGGAATCCAAAATTTCCATGGCTTTAATGTCTTTGATTTTATCCATAAAGCTTAGATATTCCTTTTTTTTTCTTAGAGGCTTGCCATAATAGAACTAAGTAAAGAAAGTGAGGTATTGAGGGTGTTTTATATGATTTTACTAAACCGGAAGGGGATAGATTTAGAAAGTTGATTTATTATCTTCTCTTTTTAGTCGCTTGGATTTTCAGTATGTTCATTAACTTCATGTGACGACGTTTACGTTTTAAGAACTCACGACGTCTCTTTTGACATGGTTTTTCATAGTACTGTTTTTTCTTGATCTCTTTGATAAGACCTTCTTTTTCACACATTTTCTTGAAGCGGCGTAGCACTTTATCAATGCTATCACCTTTATCAATAGTAATTTTAATACTCATATTGTTTTCACAATTCCTTTCTCGAAATTTACAGCTAAGAAATTTGCTGCTCATACAAAAATCAAAATAAGAGGAGTTATTTTAGTGAAGAGGTTTGCTTTTGTCAATAAGTTATCCTTAAAATATTTTTATGGATAACTTAGGGCTTAAGAGCGTGTTATAAAATTAGTTTTCGTCAGAAAACTAATTTTATAACATGCTCTAACGAAGAATTCTGGGAAGAGGCCCTTGCCAACGATCCTGTTTCGCTAAAATCATTCGGTCCAACACTGAAATAAGGTGAATCCCACAATTACGCCGATCGACCCAAACAGGGATATTACGGCTTCTTATATCAACGTTTTGCTCGTTGCATACCTTCCAAGTTCCATCTTTGGATTTCGCAGCAAAGTACGACTTATCATCCAACTCCACTTCATAAACTGTGTAGCCTTTTTCATTTTCGGGATAGGAGTTTTTTATCACAATAACATTATATTCCATAGTGATCCATTCTCTGAAATTGTTTTGAGGGTATGGTCTGAATCTTTAAATATAAGGATGTTTTAAGGAAGTAAATGGTCTAAATGTGCCTTAATGTAGGGATTGGAGAGATATTTTTTTGCTTTTTGTCGAATGTCTTGCTCTCCTAAGGCAACCAAAGCTTGCAAAGCATTTTTGCAAACTCTTCCCGAAGATTCTTTTTCCAGGCATTGCCAAATGGGGGCAATTTCTGCTGAGGTGCCATACAAGCGAAGGTAGAAAAGGGACAAAGACCGAATATGCAAAGATGGACTATTTAAAGCAGTGACAAAAGCTTGGCGAGAGATGGGACTAGGGTAAGAAGCTAATATCGTAATCGCTTTAATTTGTTCTTCCAAGGAATTAGCTTTTTGTAGTTTTAAAGCAGTCTTTTTTATCTCTTCTTCATGGACAGATGGAGGAGAAATTACTCTATTGGCTATGGGTAATTTTTTTTGGGAAGAGTCCAATCTTCGTTTTACTTTGATAATACTCGTACTTAAGCGACTTTTTAAACTAAGTTCAGGGATTTTTTTGTAGCTAATGATAATTTTTTGAAGTTCATCTGCTGCGATATATTTTTTTTGTTGGACTAGATACTCCCATTGATGTAGGGCATTCCAACGAGTCCAACTATCTTGACTTGCTAAACCTGAAGCACAAAAGTTTACGAGTTGTCTTTTTTTCTCTTCATCGCTAGATAAACTCTCAATCATCAATAATTTACGAAGAGATTTTTGCTTGCTCGCAAAATACTTGTCTTGGTTTGTGATTTCCCGAACCACTTCGTAAGTGTTTTGAGTAGAAAGAGGTTTCAGAAAAAGAATGGCTTGCTCTTCTGGGGTAATCTTTTTACTTAGAAAGTAATAAAAGACATTTACTTTACGCCCTATCTCTGATCTTCCCCAGTAAACATCGGTAATTTCAAACCGGACAACTTGTCCTGTTCGCACCAAGGGAGTTACCTTAAATGGTCGTCCTAAAACAACAAGCTCACTTTTCTGTAGAATATCATTTCCCAGAAGACTGATATAATTTGAGTTTGCCCAAGATAAAGAGCTACTTAGAAATAACAAAAGAAATAGTCTACTTAGCATGATTAGCTCACTTAGACTACTTCGGTTTCTACAGATTCAGACTCTACGCAAACATGACTTTTGTCATCAGACTCTTTTTTCATATAAGTGCGCAAAGCTAATTGCCATTTGATACAAATAAATTTATCGTTTCGGGATGGTTCTTTATGTACTGGTATGCGAATGGGAAAAGAATGGGTGTAATCAGAACCAGCGGTTATTTCTTGATCGACATTGTAACGATAAAGGTAACGTGACCTTGAAGTTACACGATCAAGAGGAGCCCTTTTATCAGTTCTCTCATTGACCAACTCGAAGACAACATAGTCAAGATTATAGTTTGCATCTGAAGCTACCTGAACTTCAAAACTAGAAACTTTGCCAACCTGTGCCTTTTCTTCAGGTTGTTGGATTTTGAGATCTACTCCCTTCACGAACTTTGGTTTTTTCCGACCATACATTATCATAGGAGGCACACCTTTGTAAGGTTATGAGTGGGGAATCAAAAGTCCAAAAACTTTTGGTTTCTCACCTAGGATAGGGTGTGTGGATAACACACCTTAGGGCATTAATTATCTAGGTTTGAAGTTTGTTACAAAGTTGCTATTTTGCAAAAAAACAAACCTAGCTGACAAAGATTTTTTATTGTACTCTTTATAGAGTATTTGTCAATAGGATTCCCTATTTCTCATGATAGGCTATTAGAAATAGAAAAACTTGGTTTTTTGAGGAGGAATATCGAGTTATAATTTGACTTTCTTCGGTTTATATTTCATAATCCATTATATTAGGAAAATAAACCCATTCAGAAAGAATTTAAAAGACTTAATTAGTTTTATCTTGAAATTTTTTCAAGAGTTTTTTTAGAAATTTAGGATATTTTTATCCATGTATTCTATGTTTTACTTTTCATTAGGAGAACCCCATGGGCCTTTTTAATCATAGAACGATGAATCGCTTAGTGTGGCTTTTAGCTCTACTTATGGTCGCATCGGTTAATATCACTGCTCAAGACTGGGACAATGACCGCGATCGCGATGACCGAGATCGTTATGAAGACCGTGATCGTTATGATGACCGTGATCGAGATCGTTATGATGACAGAGACAGAGATCGCGATAGAGATCGTTATGATGACAGAGATCGCGATAGAGATCGCGATGACCGTGATCGAGATCGTTATGATGACAGAGACCGAGATCGCGATAGAGATAGATACGACGACCGAGATCAAGGCACAAGCTACGAAGTTACTGGTTTTGGACTACGCGAAGAATACGCACTCGCGGACGCTTGGAAAAAAGCGATGATGGAATGTTTGCGTGATAATCTTGATTATGACGATTTGCAAACTCATGAGCAAAAAATCCAACAATGGCTCAATAAAGACTGGAAACAGTACACTACTGGTAAATGGGATCGCTTAAAAAGGTACCAAATTGAATATGCCTGGGATCGCGATGCTCAAGAAATAACTGTTCGAGTTAAAGTTAAAGAAGATCGTCTCCTTAAAGACATTAAAAGACTTACTGAAAAAACCAGAAACAAATTAGCAGGCTACAAAATAGCTGTTCTTTATGAAAAAGATGCTACTGTTAGATCAGGAGTAGAGAAACTGGATAGTCAAACTATGTTTGCGGCAGTTTCGAACATACTGGGAGCTGAAATGCAACTAGTGGATCTTGCTGCTAAGATGCAAGCAATGAAGCACGAAAACCTTTCTGGTGAAATCAGTGCGGTCGATGATCCTGCTAGTTACACCATGGAAGTTTGGAATCATGCTAATCAAGTTGTTTTACTAGGTCTAAGAACTTGGGCCAAGCCTGATCCTGGAACAGGGCAAAATTTTTGGTTTGCAAACATCAGTTGTCGTATGGTGGACAGACAAACAGGAGATCAACCTGTTCGTTTTCAATTAGAGTCCAGTAAAAGAATTGGTGCTGGTCCTGTTAGTGCTTATATTCGTGGAGAGAGAAAAGCCCGTGATGAAGCGATTGCTGCTTTATCTAAGGTAGTTGCTCGAAAAATTATAGATCAGTGTCGTAAGCGTAAAACTATTCTAGAAGAAAATGTTTTTACTTTAAAATTCACTGATTTTGAGCAAAGTGCTCGCGAAAAAATTGATCAAATGATTCTTCGCCTTTCTAGTGGTCGTGCTGCTGACATGAAAGTTCTTCCTGGAACAGTTATGGAAGGCCGTAAGATTACTTACAAAGTAAAATGGCTTCGTACCAAAGACGACCAAGTTCGTATTATTAACACCATTAAAAAACAATGCGAAATCTATGGTTTAAAAGTTGGTTCTAACAAGTCACGCCAAGGTTTAGTTTGGTTTGAGCCAGTTGGTTACAGCGACTATGGCGATGAATAAACCCCTTTCTTTTTAAGAGTATATTCAGGGAGACCTTTTCAAAGAGGTCTCCCTCGTTGAAATTTTCAACCTTTTATGGTGACTGAAATATGAAATACCTTTTGTGCGCAACTCCTCTTCTAATTTCTTTGTTTTTCCTAGGTTGCTCCACCCCTCCTCCCCAACCTATTCCTGATACAGAACCTGATTATTGGGAAGATACTGGTGCTTTGGGCTCATGGAGAACGACTACTGGTTTTGGTTTGAAAGAAGAGTACGCTCTTGTTGATGCTTGGAAAAAAGCTATGCGCAGTTGTTTAGAAGACAACGTCGATTATGATTATCTGGAAACCCGTAAAGGGAGCATTGATCGACTGTTGACGGAAAACTGGCGAAGCTATACTTCTGGTGATTGGAGATCCCCCCAACGAGAAAATATTGTCTACGGATGGGATCATGAAGAAAATTCTATAACTATCCAAGTAAGATTGAAAGAGGATAAGCTTCTCTACGATGTAGATAACCTTATTCGATAACAATTCTTGAAAAGAAAGGAGAAGGGTCGCTTTATTTCGATAAGGCCACTCTACTTACCTATGAAAAATCCATACATCTTTATTATTTTAATGATAACCATAGCTTTTGGTGTATCTTGTACAAGTGCTCCTGAAAATGAACCTATAGATTTTGTAGACAATGATCCTATTGAACCTATGGAACCTATTGAGCCAGAACTTCCTCCTGCGCCTGTTCATAAATCAGTGACTCCTGATTTAGAGCCTGACGAAGGAATTTATGCTCCTGATCTGCGTGGTAAATCTCAAGAAACTGTCCGCAATATCAAAGCGGAAAAATTTGCTAAAGAGGTTTCTGATAGCGTAGTGAAAGAAGATCTGACAGGAGCTGAAAAAACCTACATGCGAGTGGAGTTCAAGTACTTTGATGACCGAGACATTTTAGAGCGAGTCCGGGAACTCTTTGAAAGAGCTTCTCGTGATGATAATTATGTCATTGATCACGTGGATCCGATAAATCGCAAAACGGTTGTTTACAAAATCTGGTCTCAGAAAGGTCGGATTAATTTAGAGAGAACTATTAAAAATGCTCTAGAGTACGAAGATGTTGAGTTTAACATGAAAGAAGAGCATTATTTGGAAATTACTCCTAACTACTAAGGGAAATTAGTGAATGCTAGATGTGCTCTTGCTGAGCACATCGGCACTTTAACACGAGTACTCAATTGACAACCACAAAAGCCAGCTATGGCATGATTTTATCTCTCCGAAATATCCAAAAAATTTTTCAATAGTCATTTGTCATTTGAGAAAACAGTCTACATAATTATAGAGACCACTTGTAATGTATTTTGTAGTTCACCTTTTTATGAAAACCCAAAAAGTATAACAAGGGAAATCCCTAAATGGTGAGAAAGTAGGAGAAGTTTTTATGAATAAATTTTGTAATTTGGGCATTTTTCATTGGTTGGCTCTAGCTGCAATCTTGCTAAGCCCATTGTCCTACGCTCAAGACGAAGGCTTTGGAGACTTTGGAGAACCAGAAGAGGAAGAAGTTGAGTGGATTGTGGTTGAAGGAGAAGGGGTTACTCAAGAAGGGGCTGTAGTTAGTGCCCGTCGGAAAGCTCTTTTGAAATATTTGCGCGGTAACATGAATACCGATGATTTTGAAACCCACCGCCGAGATATTGAAGGTTATGTCACCGAAAACTGGAAGAGATACTGTAAGTCGCGTAACCCTATTGTTCAGCCTTATGAAAATCAACTTTTACGAGTAATGGTTGGTATTCGTAGTAAAAGCCTTCTGGATGATGTTCAAAATAAATTTTTGCGCGCTCGAGAAAAAGCAGCAGGCTTCACAGTTTCTCTGCTTCTCGATCCAAAAAAGAAAACTTATCAGGAAAATGCTACTGTCATGCTTTCGGCTTTGAGCGATGAGCTGGGAAAGCACTTTTCTATTCGCGATCTTTCAGAAGCAGAAAGATCTATGCGCCAGGAAAACAGAGCGATGGAAACCTCAGCCATTGATGACCCTAGCTCTTACGCATGGGAAAAATTTAACCTCTCTCATGTTATTATCTATTGTGCTGCTCGGGCTCCCCGAGTTTACGACAGAGGATATGGACGAGATGCTTACCAAGCAGAAGTTCATGCCCGAGGAATTCTTAAGATGAATGGCCAACAGATTTTCAATGTTCGTCATCGAGAAACAGGTTTGAGCCGTTCTCAAAGTTTAGAAAAGGCGAGCAGAGTTGTTGCTGATAAAATCATTAAGCAAGTAACCCACTTTAATACGGTTTTACCGGAGCAGGTTTACGAGTTGAAATTCATCGATTTCTATGAGGTGAGAGATCGAGATAATATCAATAAGTCACTGATAGACTTAACGCAAAAAGGCTATATGAAAATTCTTCCTGGAGGAGAAGCTTATGGACCTCGCAAGTTTTTCCAAAAAGTAAAATGGCTTCGTGCTCACAACCAATTCTTAATCCGAATGATTATCCTAGAGTTCTGTAAAATGAACCAAGTGGATCTTCGCTGTGATAAAACATCCCCGGGTCTTTTAATTTTTGTACCAGGTAGCTCACAAGGTAGTGATCACGGAGGAAGTGACCGACCTCTTCCTCCTCGTGACGATCGCCCTGCTCATGATGACCGCGATCGTTACGAAGAAGAAGACTTAGGCGACTGCTATGAAGTAACCGGTGTAGGTCTACGAGAAGAATATGCCATTGTCGATGGATGGAAAAAAGCGATGATGGAGTTCTTGCGAGACAACATGGATTACGATGATCTTCAAACCCATGAGCAAAAAATCCAAAAGTGGTTGAATGACAATTGGAAAGATTACACTACGGGTAAATGGGATCGTCTTAGCCGACGTGAGATTATCTATGCTTGGGATCGCGACCGCCAAGAAATTACAATATGTGTCAACTTGAAAGAAGATCGTCTTCTTAAGGACATTAGAAGACTCACTGAGAAAGTACGTGACAAGTTAGCTGGTTACAAAGTTGCTGTTCTCTATGAAAAAGACTCCACTGTTGCGGTGGGAGAAGAAAAGCTAGACCAACAGACAATGTTTGCCGGTGTTAGCAATATTCTCGGAGCGGAAATGCAACTTGTGGATCTTCCCTCTAAATTTCAAGCAATGAAGTTTGAGAATTTGTCTCACGAAGTGAGTGCGGTTGATGATCCAGCGAGCTATAGTATGGAAGTTTGGAACCATGCAAATCAAGTGGTTTTACTTTCTCTAAGCACTTGGAGTAAAGCAGATCCTTCCATTGGAGGGCACCGTTTTTGGTTCGCCAAAATCAGTTGTCGAATGATCGATCGCCAAACAGGTGATCAGCCTATTCGTTTTCAGCTAGAATCTAGTGCTAAAATTGGTGCTGGTCCAGTTAGCTCACATATTCGTGGAGAAAGAAAAGCCCGTGACGAAGCAATTCGTGCTCTATCACAGGTGGTTGCTCGTAAAGTAATTGACCAGTGTCGAAAACGAAAAACGATTCTGGAAGAAAATATCTACACTCTCAAATTCACTGATTTTACTCGAAGTGAGGGAGAGAAAATTGAGCAAATGGTACTGCGATTATCTAGCGGAAGAGCGGCTGACATGAAAGTGATGCCGGGAACCGTAATGGACGGACGCAAAATCACTTATAAAGTAAAATGGCTTCGAACTAAAGATGATCAAGTGCGCATAGTCAATACTCTCAAGAAAGAGTGTGAAATGCTCGGACTTAAGATCGGCTCCAATAAATCACGGCAAGGCCTTATCTGGTTTGAAAGAATCGACTATGACCCCCGAGGCGATGAATAGTACTTGATAATCTACTTAAAATAGACTTAAATAGAGGACGATGGATTTAATAATCTGTTGTCCTCTATTTTTTTTGCTATTTTTATACACGAAAATATTATGAAACACATATTTATAACTGATCCCTTTTCTCTATTAGTTCCTGGACATGATTCTACCTTGGCCTTGATGCGAGAAGCACTGGAAAAAAAACACCAAGTTTGGCAAGCTTGCCTCCATGATATTACTTTTCAAAATAATCAAGTCATGATTTTTGCTCAGGAAATGGAAAAAAAAGAGCAAATTACTCTAGGAAACTCCAAAGAAAAATTTTCTCTAAGCAAAGAAATGGTTGTTTGGATGCGCAAGGACCCTCCTGTTGATTCTCCATACATCCGAGCTTGTCAGCTTTTGCGCCTAACTTCTGCTCATGTTGTTAATCGTCCGGACCCTCTTTTGGCTTGCGATGAAAAGCTTTTTGCTTTGGAATTTCCTGAGCTCATGCCAGAAACTTTTATCTTACAAAGTCTCTCTCAAATTAAATCTCTTATTCAAGAGAAAGAAAAGCTTATCGCTAAAGTCATTGGTGGAAAAGGAGGAGAGGGAATTTTTCTCCTTCAGAGAGGAGACAAAAATATTAGCTCTATTCTCGAAATGATGACTTCCTATGGAAAAGACCAGATTATTCTTCAAGAATATCTGCCGGGAGTTAGAAAAGGGGATAAGAGAATATTTCTTTTAGATGGGGAGCCGATAGGAGCCATTTTACGAATACCTCTAGCGGAAGACAACCGAGCAAATATGGCAGCAGGGGCTGGGATTAAAAAAACTTCTCTTACCTCAGTGGAAATCCAAATTTGCCAGAAAATCAAGCCGAGACTTTTAGAGTTAGGTATGCATATTGTGGGGATTGATACTATTGATGACAAGTTAACAGAAATCAATATTACAAGCCCGACGGGATTAGAAGAAATTGCTCATCTGGATGGAAGTAACCCTGCGAAAAAAATCATTACTTGGAGCGAAACGCTAGCTTAGACTATTTTCTTCTCTGTTTGCATAAAAATTAAATATATCGTATAGTAGTTGTATTAAAAATACTATACGAAATACATTGCCTCTTCACTCGCGGGAGGTTTTTATGATATCAAAAATCTTGAATCAAAGAAAAATAGTCATTGTTGAAGATGATATAATTATGCCCGTTCTTATAGAGAATGTTCTTGAAGCAGAGAAATTAAACTATGAGTTAATTAGGGCAAGTACGGCATCTTATGCTCTTCAAATGATCGAAGAAGGAAAAGATGAAATCTGTTTGATTATCTTAGATTTAAAAGTTCGGGGAAAAGTAACGGGAATAGATTTTTTAAAACAAATTCAAGAAATTTCGGAGATTAGTCGTATTCCTATCATGATTTTTTCAGGAGAAGACAGTCTTATCCAAGAAGCTAAGAAATACCACCCCAAAAAGATTTACAGAAAACCTTTTCACTATCAATCTTTTTGCGCAGCCCTTCTTGAAGTGGGTTTAGAGCCTGAAGATGTTTAGAGGTCGTAAGCATCTTTTCCTCTTTCCAAAAAAAATTCTTATTACAAATTGGACTATAGGCAAAATCAAATCATAATTACAATACCTACTTATTTTCGGCGAGTTGTCGAATGATTAGGATGTAATTACAGATTTTTTTCTATTTTGTAAGGAGAATGCAATGCCTTTTTTACAAAAAATATTTGCATGCAGCTTTGTCGGTTTGATTTTTATATTGCCTTCAGCTTTTGCTCAAGGAGATAAAGACGCCTCTAAGGTAATTGGAGTCGACCAATGTGCTATGTGTCATCGAAATGAGCACAATGTTTGGCAAAAGACCCCTCACTACGCTACTTTCAATGATATGCATAAGAGACCTCGAGCAAAAGAAATTGCTAAAAAGATGGGAATCAAGGGTAGTATCAAGCGTAAAGGTATGTGTAAACAATGCCACTACACTGTCCAGGGAGCAAAAGAAAAAGTTATCTCTGGTATCTCTTGTGAATCTTGTCATGGCCCAGCGAAAGATTGGATCAACGTTCACAACAATGCTTTTATGCCCAAAGAAGAACGTAATCAACAAGTTGATGCTGTTGGTATGATTCGTCCCGCAAGAATCTACAATGTGGCAGCAAACTGCTACCAATGTCACACTGTCCCTAACGAAAAATTAGTCAACGTTGGTGGGCACCCTGACACCAGTCTTGATTTTAACCTTTTGACTTGGTCACAAGGAATGGTTCGCCACAACTTCTTCCGAGGACGTGGTAAAAACATGGCTCCGACACAAGAGCACCAAAGAGTTCTTTTTGTTATAGGAAGTGCACTTAAGCTAGAGTATCACCTACGAGGTTTTGCCAAAGCTACTGAAAAAGCGGACTACTCAGTTAAAATGGCTAACAAAATGAAGGAAGCCGCTCGTGAGCTATCCAAAGTAGCCAAAGCTGTGCCGGAAGCTAGTGAAATCAAAGATATGCTCAAAACCTTAAAAAGAGTATGGAAGATCAAACTAGGAAACGAAAAAGCTTTCTTAGAGTCTGCGGAGGAAATTAAGACTTTATCTGAAAGTTTCGTTAGCAAGTATGATGGTAGTACTTTGGGAGCCCTGGACTCAATGATTCCCTCAGCCTCTGAATATAAAGGACAAGCTATAGGGGAGTAAATGTTTTATTTAAAAGAGGGGCTTTTATAGTCCCTCTTTTATGAAAATATGAAAAAATGGTTCAGAGAGCTTGCTCTCTTTCACGTTTTTTTACGTAGAGGAAAAAAATGGGATTAATTTTAGAGTTACAAAAGAAAGCTGTAGACCCCAACTACAAAATATCTGATTTATTCTATCTTAGTTACTTGATCGCGGCAAAATTAAGCTTGGCTCAACTTAACCATTGGATAAAACTAGAGATGGATGGATATTCCTTAGAAGAAAAGCTTCCTCGTTATAGAAACGTCCAGGCAGATCTTTATAGCTTTGACGGTTCTCATGAGCAATACTGCGATGTTCCTTCTGGATATAAATATCTTAAAGAGTATCGAGTGTGTGAACCTCTTTATAAAATCGAAAAACTAGTCTTGGAAAAAGAAAATCCACATCTTCGTGAAGCTATTGATAGTAAAGAGTTAACTCATGCCTTAAATGAGGAAATGGGATGGACAGGGAGAAAGTTTTTTTTAAAAATCCCCGAGAATAGTTTAGTCAGAGTACTCCAAGCAACTCGCCTTAGAGTTATTGATTGGTCTTTACATCTAGAAAAAATGGGGATTTTCGGAGAAGATGAAGTTTTTTATGAAGAAGAAAAAACTGCTGCTCAGAGATCCATTTCTTGGCAAGGGGCAGAGCTTACCTATCATACGAATCGTTCTTTTGTCAGATCTAGCAGAGTGCTAGAAGAAAAAAATACCTCCTCCATTTTTTTTCACAAGGAGGAAAGTGTTGTTTCGTCGGGAATAGAAAATCAGAAAAGAAAGAGTCAGGAAAGAAAGAGGGAAAATCTCAATAGCTCACTTCAGGTAGGACTAGAGGACGATTACTGGAAGGAAGTGGAAGTGACAATGCTGGAGTTGTTGGAGTCGTTGGATGTGATTAAAGGCATGGATCAAGAAGTTAAAAGTAGTGCGCGAGAAAAAATATTGGTTATTCAGACACAACTAGCAACTGTTGATCCGCAAAAGGATTTTATCCATCGTTCCCTTTTCTCCTTAGCTAGAATGTTAGAAAGTTCGGGAGGTGATATTATCGCCAATAATTTTATTATGAGAATTAAACCTATGATTTTAAATTAAAAGGCAACTCATCTGGTTAGATAAACCAAGAGGATACAGCTTTTATAGCAAGTAAAAAAGTTAGTAAAATAAGCAAAATACAAAATGGGATATGAGGCATTTGGCCATAGTGAATCATCGTAAAATTTTCGTGAAAATTTCCAATAAACTGGCTAACCTCGCTTTTTAAACCGGGGTCTTGTAGAACTTTTATGATAACGTAGCCTTCAAATCCCCTTAAACTCTCCCATTTTTGATACTCCTCTTGATTCTGCGAATAAAGAAGAGGATTATTCCGAGATTTGTAAAATTCAATAAAGCTTTCTTCGACAACTTCCAGCAAAATAGTGTATTCTTTTGCATATGGGCCTGCTTTTACAGGAACATAGATAGCACTAATTTCTCCTTTTTTAGATTCATAGTGAGCCATTTCATCGTAATCCAAATAGCAATGAGTGATTTTTACCCATTCGGTATCAGGGGGATTTTGGATGAAATCTTGGTAAGTAATTTCAATAGGCTGAGGATTTCTATATAAAATATAGCCAGCCTGAAGACCAATAAGTAAAGAGAAAAAAAGCATAAAAACAGAGCCATAAGTCATTCGAATTTTCTTTTTGACTTTGGAGCGGTCTTTCTTTTCCAGAGAAGGTCTTTGAGAAGGTCTTTGAGAAGGTCTTTTGGGTCGAGTGGGAGGAGAGGGGGATTGAGCAGGGGGAGTTTTTTTTATTTTGGCTTTCTCTTGAGCAGTTTTTTGACGTTGCTGAGAAACTTCCCTAGATTCCTCTAAGTCCAAAGGGAGATCTTCGGGCTCTCCGGCTCGTTGCTCAAAGTGAGCCATAATCTCCGATTCTCCTAGTAGATTTAAACTAGAACTTTCCCGCCTCTGCGATGTTTGGGGAGGAATGCTGCCAATTATTTCAGAATCTGATTTTGTTTGCGAAGTGGGAGGATTCATTGTAGACTCTTGCAAGAGAAAAAATTCATGACATCCTTTACATCGTTTTTTTTTGCCTATAGGACTTTGGTTTTCCCAGAAACTTGTTTTCGTCCCACATTCAGGACAATAGAAGGTAAGCATATCAGATGAGCTCATTGTTTTTGTTGCTTTCTACTCTAAATTTGTGAGAAAAGACCCTCCCCTTCAAAGGTAAAAAGGTAAGGTAAAATGCTCAGGCATTCCAAACATCTTATCTTAATTATGACGATTTTCTCTCATTTTTCAAGAAATAAACTAGTCTTGTTGGGGCGTTCTTAAATTCTATGTGTGAGCCAGAAATGTTTCAGCAGTATCACTATGTGGGACCAAAAAAAATTTACGACAGTGTCAGTCTAGATATTCCGAGGCAAAAAGTTACAAATCCTCAAGACATTTGGAGCTGGATAGAAAAAAATGAAGAGGATTTCATTAGTAAAAACGAAGTTACCTGTACTTATGTCGTAGATATTGATTTTTCTCTATGGATTACAAGTCGACATTATGAACATGTGGCTTGTGCACGTAGGGCAAAAGTACTAGGGGCAGGAGAAATCACTTTTGCCTTATCTCAGAGTGAGATAATCATTTCCTACATCAGCAATCAATCGACAGGCTATTGTCCAGGAGTAGAGTCTTGGTCAGTCTTAGAATGGATTCTTCCTCGGCTAGGAATTGAATACCCTGATTATTATAGTTTAGCTTTAATTTTTCGGATTTGTCCTCGATGTCATCAAATCAACATCATCAAAGAGAACCTTTACGAATGTGCAGTATGTGATGCTGCTTTGGAGCGTGCCATGAGCTTCGCTGGTGACATGCTCTAAATAAAAATCTAATATAATCTTTATTTTTTTTAAATACATTGCCAATTATTCCGTACTATAGTTAAGAGTAAAGTAAATAAAAATAAGATAAAGTTTGGAAAGGACAATCGTATGGCTCAGATAAAAGTTGTTTTTAAAGAACGGCAGGCTATTTCGGTAGAAGCCTTTCTACCAAAAGCGCTTGAAGAATGTCTACTTCCTCTAGATATCGACGAAATTAGCGAAAAATTTAGCACTTGGGCAATGCAGCGAATAGATCTTTAATGAGGACCAATATGAAATTATTTCCTAGGTGTTTGTTGTACATCATTAAAATAGTTTTGCGTATTCGATATCGCATAAAAATAGAAGGAAAAGACTATCTTAAGCAGTTATGTCGTGAAAAAGATCAGCCTGGAATATTGTTTTTACCTAATCACACAGCCTATGCAGATCCTCTCATTTTAGTGAGTATCTTGATGATTCCCTTAAAAGTTCGACCTGCTATGCTGGAGGATTTTTACTTTAATCCAGCGATCAATTGGTTGATGCGAATGGTAAATGTTCTTCCAGTACCAGATTTTACTTTTGAGGCAAACATAGATAAAAAAAATCGTTATCTTTCTATCGAAGACGAGATTGTTACTAGCCTAAAAGAAGGAGATAATTTTATTCTATATCCTTCTGGGCGATTGAAAAGGCAGATAGAAGAAAGATTAGAAGGTTGCTCTGCAGCTCACCGTATTAGCAAAAAATCTCCTGAGGCACGTCTTGTTTTAATTAAAACATCAGGACTTTGGGGAAGTCGATTATCCTATGCTCCGACGAAAAAAATGCCAAATATCGGTGGCGTGATTAAAGAAAGTATTATCGATGTTTTCAAAAATCTTATTTTTTTTATGCCTCGAAGACAGATTACTATAGAGTTTACTCCTGCTCCTGATCATTTGCGAGAGCAAAAAACAAGACAAGATTTTAATCGAGTTTTAACGCAGTGGTATAATCAAAAAGAAGATAGCTTAACTCTTGTACCATACCATTTTTGGAGTTCTCGCGTTCCTGAAGTAAAGGACATTTCGTCAGAAAAACCCCAACTTCAAGTCGAAGATATTTCTCCAGAGCACTGGGAAGAAGTACGAGAAGAATTAGCTCGTAGTAGCGGGTATCCTAAAGAAGAAATAGAGCTAAGTGATCGTTTAGGAGAAAAGTTAGGATTAGATTCGATCGAAGTGGCAGAGCTTATCATGGATTTTTCTCCTGACAAAGAGATGTCGCACTCCTATGACACGCTAAAAATTACTTTAGTTCAAGATCTTTTTCTTTATTGGAAAGGACATGAGAGTACCTTTCATATAAAGTCTTAGATTACTTTCATCAAAAAGATTTTCCTAGTAATCTTGGCAGATCAGTAATCTGCCAAGATTACTAAACGCTTAAGATTAAAAAGACATTACGATATCGGCCTCTTCTCCTTCCCCTCCGATTTTTCCTCCCGCTCCATAAGAAGTAATCTCACAATCAGAGCTTACTTTCTTGTAAATATAAGGATTTCCCCAAGGATCTAAAGGAATCTTGGAAAGCAAAGGTTCTCTCTTCCCCTTTTTTTGGCACAAAACCTCTAGTCCTTGGCGAGTAGTTGGAAAAGATCCGTGTTTGAGCTTATACAATTCCAAAGTCGTTTGAAAAGATTTCATTTGGGATAAGGCGGCTTTTTCATAGCTCTTTCCCACAAAAATGCCCATCCTTGGGCCAACAATGGAAGCCAATAAGCCCATGATCGTGACAACGACCATAATCTCAATCAAAGAAAAACCTGAGCGAGAACTATATCTTGATTTCATAAAATACTCCTTCTTCTAGGGAATCTTAAAACGAAGTAAAACGTTGGAGTAGATTTTAAAGAAGAAAGTCGCCTACGTGACAGAGTTGTCACGTTTTTTTTTTACATAACAAAGATAAATTTTAATAGGCTTTGCGGGATAAACATATATATTAAAATGTGCTTACCGCAAAGCGGTTACATGTTATAGCCTGGGGTTTCAACCCCAGGAAACATAAGGAATCCCACCAATTCATGTGCTGAAGGCACATCAGGAAATATAGATTTTTTAATCCCAAAGATATTTTTTGTTATAAGGAAGAATTTTCTAAAACGAAGGTTTTTATCGGTTGAAACCCAGAAAATATAGTGCCTTCAGCACAGGATTGGGGTTGACCTCATGTTCCTGGGGTTGAAACCCCAGGCTTTATTATGTAACCGCTTCGCGGTAAGCACATTCTAATATGTACGTTTTATCCAGTTCCAGTCTCATAGAACAATACGAAAGGTTTTAAATGACATGTGATTTCGGTTATTCCAATTTAGAAGTTGAATTTAATAGATCAAATAATCTATACTAAAAATAAAAACAAAGTCTTAACCCTAAAGTAAGCCGTGTCTCAATTCAGCGAAAAAATCAGAGAATACTTAGGTTTCATCGAAGGACCTGCTCATTTGCTTTTTATGAGCGAAGCAGGTCGCTGCGAGTACCTTATCTTTATCGCGGTTCACTTGAGCTTGGTTCGAACTCTTGCTACCCAGCAAGGATTAGCTATTGATAACGAGGTTGCTCCCGAAATTGAAGAGCTATGTCAGTGCTATTACGAATATTTTTGTGAGGGGAGCATTCGTGAGGGGGAGAAAAGACGGCGGGAGAATAAGATTCTTTTGCGTTATTTGAAAGAAAACTTGCGTTTAAAAGAAGTGTCTTCGGAACAATTTCGGCAGTGGAAGAAGAGAGCTTTAGAAAAAGATCCGATGAAAGAGCTAGATAAGATTTTGCGAAAGGTAAAAAAAGAAGATTCTGGAGGAGATAAAAAAAATGGATAAAGATGATTTTTTGGATAAGAGCAGTGAACTGTACCAAAAATATAAGGATTTATCTTCCGAAGACTTACATCTTTTGCTTGATTTTTATGGGAAAATGGCGAAGCTTCCTCAGAGGCAACTAGATTCTCCTTCACTTGCAAAAGAGAGATCCTTCTTTCGAACTTACGAAAATGTTTTACAAGTTTTTCCTAAACTACAATGGCGTTTACTAGGGCAAGGAATCATTTGTACTTTACTGATTGTTTTTCCTACGAGCTTAGGACTAAGTATTTTTTTACGTTCCTTTAGTGTAAATCAGCAAATGATTTTTTTGTCTCTTCTCGGAGGCTTTATTGGTTTACTCATTGTGATATTTTTAGCAAAGTTTCTTTTGACAAATGAAAAGATGGATTTCCTTTTAGTCTCTTCGGGACAAGACTCTAGTTAGTTTTGTTTTTCTCTTTGAGCAATAAATTGACATCACATTAGATAGTGTTGTTTTTTTACAAAAATTAAACCCTACTTAAAAAAAGTTTCTTGTTGTTTAAGAAGAAATTTTTTTTTCGCCAAGAAAAGTCTTATTTGACTATACCTTATAAAGTTTTTTGAAAAATATTTATCTATTTCTTAAATTTCCTTTGCAAGAAAAAAGACTTTTAGCTATAATTTTTCATCATAGCCCTAAGCCAAAAGCTTAGGGCGACCAAGGTGGAAAAGGCACCTATGTTATAGGGGAGCCGGTACAACACAGCGATCAAATTAAATGAAGTTAGGTTTACTTATAGTTGTCTTAAATTTAAGATGGCATCAAATCTAGAAAACATTTAATGAAAAAAGAGATTTGAGGAAAACTTGGGATTTCCTTAAAACAACAAACAAACTGTGTTTTAGTTACCGGCTTTTTATTTTTCCATTTTCCTCTTCAAGGCACACCGCTCCTGGGCAATTGACTTCAAACCTTCCCGGTTTACTTTCATTCCGACAGAAGGAAGCTTCTTCGGCCAAGAAAAAAAGTAGTCCGGAACTTTAAATTTTTCCAATTTTCCTTGCAAATAAGTTTTCAAATCCTCCTCTTTCCAAGTAAGCTCACTTTGAATAAAAGCAACAGGCCGCTTACCATACTCTAAGTTTTCAACGGGAACTATTACTGTCTGAATAATTCCAGGATACTTACTCAAAACTAGTTCGATTTCTGTCGGATAAATATTTTCTCCCCCCGAAATAAACATTTCGTCTTGGCGCCCTGTAACAACTAAGCATTTATTCTCATTCCAATATCCACAATCACCGCTAGCAAACCAACCTTCCGTATCAAAAGGAGAAAATAGATTTCCTTTTTTTAGATATCCTTGGAATAGAGTTTTCCCTTTTAAGAGAATCTCTCCTTCTTCGCTAATCTTTAATTGGCGATAAGGGAGAAGTTGTCCAGAGGTAGAGAGATCTTCTAGAGAGCTATTTTTTGGCGTCGTGGTTATTTGAGAAGACATTTCACTAGAGCCATAGCTCATGTGAATGGGCAGTTTTCTTTGCTGTGCTTTTTCTAGTAAGTTTGTTGGAAAAAAACTTCCTCCTAAAAGAATAGCTTGTAAAGACTCTTGCCAGTAAAGGTTCTCCTCCTCCTCTAGTAATCTTTGAAGCTGAGTAGATACGAGAGAAAGATGGGTTACTTTAAACTTTTGAATATTAGCGATGAGGTTTTCTTGAGAAGAAGGTAAAGTGACGGCTGCGCCTGCTAAAACACAACGCATTAAAATAGCCAAACCTCCGACATGATAGATGGGAAGTGAAAGAAGCCAACTACTTCCAGGAGACAAAGGCATATTGAGATTTGCTCCCAAAGCACTGTAGTAGTGGTTTCCATAGCTGTGTAAGATTGCTTTAGGTTTTCCTGTGCTCCCCGAAGAAAAAATAACTGTGCTTCTGTCCTGTAGATCTATTGTGACCATTTTAGAAGAGGAAGGAAATGATAAAAAATCTTCTTTTTGCCAACGGATGGTTTTTAGATTAGGATAAAGGGGTAGTAGATCTTGAGATGTCACTAAGTAAGAGCATGATAATTCCTCTAAAAGCTTTTGTACTTGCACCGGAGAAAGACGCAAGCTCAGTGGAACAGCAATTGCTTTTAAGCGAAGTAAAGCCATTAGTGTAGCAAGAGAGATAATATCTGGCTTTCGAAGAATGGCGCAGTACGATTTAGGAGAAACCCCATGCTCTTGTAATTTTTCCATAACAGAACAGACAAGATGAAGATATTCGCGGTAGGTCATCTCCCCTTCTTGGCTTCGAATAGCGATTTTCTCAGGATAAAGCTTTGCTGCCTGGTCGAGTAAAAAAGTTTTTCCGGAAGACATTTTTTATCCTATTAAGTAACCAATGGAAAACAGAACACTATATAGCAAAAGTAGCTTTCCTGTGTGGGCCAAAGCTTTATTTAAAACGGTTCCTTCAATGGAAGTAAATATTACTCTTATGATTGGTAGAGCAAAGATTAAAATCAATGAACTTAGAAGGACATAAGGAGGTTCGTTAAGAGAATACAATCCCAGGGGAACTAGACATGCTGTCGCTATACAAAGGAGATATTCATAGCGAGCAAAGGTACGACCAAACTTTACGACCAAAGTTTTTTTTCCTGCTACTTTATCTGTATCCATATCTCGAAGATTGTTTACCACTAAAATAGCAGTAGCAATTAAGCCCGGGCCCAAACTTGCGATAACTACTGGCAAACTAGAGGTTTGAGTTTGTAAATAGTATGTCCCCATAACTGCAACCGGTCCAAAAAAAACGAGAACAAATATATCTCCCAGACCTTTATAGCCAAAAGCCCATCCTCCGGTGTAAGAAATTCCTGCCCCAATAGAAATAATCCCTATAAGCAGTAGAATCCAACCGCCTTTCCAAGTCAAATAAACTCCCACGATTGCGGCCAAAGAAAAAGTTAAAATGAAAGCAAAACGCATTTGAGCAGGAGATACAAGCCCTGCCTGAGTGGCTCGAGTTGGCCCTATGCGATTTTCGTCGTCTGCCCCTTTTATATAATCAAAGTAATCGTTGGCAAAATTTGTTCCTATTTGAATAAGGATAGCTCCTAGTAAAGTCATGAGAGCGAGAGACTCAGAGAAAGTGATCTTATCATAAGCCATCGAAGATCCTATGAGAACAGGAGCAATAGCTGCTCCTAGTGTTTTCGGGCGAGTGGCTTGGAGCCAAATGATAAGTTTCGAAGATGACATCTTATGTTTTCCTTTGCAAAGCGGAGTAGATTTCTTCTTGTAGTCCTTTGAGCCAAATGGGATTGTCTGATTGCTCGACTTCAACCTCTATTATTGTGCTGGTTGATTTTTGAAAAGCATGAGAGTAAATTTCTGTGAAATCTGAGAGGTTTTTGGGAGCGTGGTACTCTAATCCAAACATCTCAGCGGCCTGAGCAAAACGAAAGGGGTGCTCTGTGGCAAAATAACGGGGAAAAAAGCTCTCAAACTGAGCAACGGGAAGAAGCGAGAAAATACCTCCGCCGTGGTTATTTAGGATTGTAATAACCAAAGGAACGGAAAGCTCTCGGAGGAGAGAAAGAGAGTTTAGGTCATGGAGAAAAGCAAGATCACCAATCAATAGACTAACAGGTTTTTGTAGAGCTACAGCGAATCCAGAAGCAGAAGCAATTGTCCCGTCAATTCCGCTTGCTCCTCGATTTGCGGCAAGTTTGTTTTCTTTGTTGCTGGCTAAAGCATACATGTCAATATAGCGAATGGGCATGCTACTCGCTAAGAAAAGTCCAGCTTCTTCGGGAAGAAGCTGAGTTTGTTTGTAAGCAATTGCTCCTTCACTGAGCGAACCTTTTCCAGATTGCCAAAAAAGGTCAATGGCGTAAGCTACTTTAGCAGATATTTGGCAAAGTTTATTGGACCAGGAAGTTCCTGTGCGCTTGGAGCTTAATTTTTGATTTAGCTTTTGGATAAAATTCTCTAAGCTTACCTCAAAAAATTCTGTCACTCGATGTTGAGGATCGTGTCGAGAGGGGTCTTCTTTACAAATAATATAATTTTGAGGAGGATATTGAGTAGTAAACTCTAAGAATCGTTTGGAGGTAACATTTGATCCTATTTGTAAAATGGTATTGGGAATGTACTCTTCTCTTTCATGGCTCAAAAGCATTTGATCAAAGTGAATTAAATAAGGTAAAAGCTCTTTTTCTAATCGGAAAGAAGAATTCACATCTGCCAAGACAGGCCATTTTAACTTATGAACGAGAGGTATGATCTGTTTGGGATTTAAAGAAGGGCACATAGCTCCCAAAACAAGTAAACCACGATCTTCCTTTTCTATAAGCTGCACTAAATTAGTGAACTTGTTTTCTTCTATTTGCAAAAGAGGTTTATGATACTGAGACTGAGGAGATTTTTTTTCTAGCCACTTGTCTAACAAAGCAAGGTAAGAAGAAGAAATTTCCTTTTTGAAAGGTGCTAGAGGCTCTCTAAACATAAAGTTCAAGTGAACTGGTCCTCTGGGAGAGTTTTGAGATCGATAAACTGCTTGGTCGATAATACCTAGAAGAGCTTCTGGTTTCATTTCTTCATTGGGACAAGGAAGATCAAAACTCCAGCGAGGATATGAGCCAAATATCTCAGCTTGCCTTATGGTTTGATTAGCTCCTGTTTCTCTTAGCTCAGGAGGACGATCTGCCGAAAGAACTAAGAGAGGTATCATGGCAACAGAAGCCTCGACCACGGCAGGAAAAAAGTTAGCAATCGCCGTTCCCGAAGTGGCAATAACCACGGCAGGTTTTCCCCAAGCTCGGGCATAGCCCAGAGCATGAAAAGCGGCTGCTCTTTCATCAATGCAAATGATACTTTGAGCTTTTTTGTTTCTAGCGACTGCTACAGTTAGGGGAGTGGAGCGCGACCCTGGAGAAATACAAAAATAATCGACGCCTAATCGTATTAATTCCTCGACAACGACACTTCCCCATAAAGTATTGATGTTTTCTTGGTGTATGGTCATGAATGAAAAAGTTTCTTCACATTGTTGATTTTATTGCTCACTTCTTGCCACTCTGACTGGGAAGATGAACCAGGAACAATACCAGCTCCGGCAAAAAAGGAAATCTTATCTTTATGAATAAGGGCCGAGCGAATTCCTACGGCAAACTCTTCTTTTCCTTGCCCAAGCCAGCCAATGGGACCAGCATACCAGCCTCGGTCAAAGTTTTCCCATTTAGCAATACGTTTCAGAGAGTTTTCTTTCGGATAGCCTGCTACTGCGGGAGTCGGATGCATTTCTGTTAATATTTCGCCGCTTTGGATATCGTCTTTAAGCTCTCCTTGAAAAGAGCTATAAAGATGCTGAACTCGGCGGAGCTTTAAAATTTTTCGGGACATTGGTCCTTGGTAGTGCTGGCAGAGAGAGTGCAAGCTTTCGCTAATACTTCTTTCTACCAGTTGATGCTCGTGGCGGTCTTTCTCACTACCACGAAGGTCTTCTTCATACCAGTGATCTTCTTCGGGAGATTCTCCTCGTGGCCTTGTTCCAGCCACTGCCTCAGTATATATACTATTCCCTTGCCGAGAATACAATCTCTCTGGAGTTGCTCCTAGAAAAGCATGATCAGAGTCTAGCTGAAACAGAAAAATAAAGGCTTTCTCAGCATGATTTTGCAGATGTTTCAGTAAATTGGTTGCCGAAAGAAAACCATGATGATAAGAAACGGATTGTCGGGCTAAAACAACCTTATCCATCTCTTTTTCTTGAAAAGCCTGTAGAGCTATCTGTAAATTTTTTTCCCACTTTTCGTAAGAAGGAACCTCTTTTTTTTCTTCTAAAGAAGGTAGATCTTCTATTGTTTTTTCGGAATTAAAGTCTAGTTCCTCTAGCTCCTCTAAGAGTTTTTCTTGGAGAACTTCTTTATCTACTTTAGGATGGTAAATAAAGTTCAAAGCAAGCTTCGTTTCTTCTTCTTGATAAATTTCAAACCGAGGGAGGAAGAATTTTCCATTTCCAAAAGGTAGCCAAGCCCGATCTATTGTGCTCTTGAGAGAAAAACGGAATCCTCCATAATACCTAAGCGAAGGATGATTTTGAGCTACCTTAGCTTGAATGGGAGAGAGAAAAAATTTATGATCTCCCCTATTTTTTGCCTGAATAAGATCCGCTTGCCCAACTCCTGCCATCGTGAAAGCTTGATCTCGATCTTGCCAGTAAACTTTGGGAAACCCTTGTTGCTGGTGTAGCCACTCCAAAGGAAGATATTGGGCTATCTTTATTTCCAGACGAACGATTCTTTCTTCTTCTAACCGAATATCATCTTCGCTTTGTAGGAAAAAATCTTGAATTTTTTCCCGCATTAAAAGAAGAGGACTCTCTTTGGAATAGCTCGCGGAAGCTAGACTATCTGTAGAGTAGGTTTGTGTTTTCGACATGAGTTATTTCCTATCTCCCTGATAGATCATCGCAACCCCTAAAAAAAGACTTCGGTAGCGAACATTCTCAAAACCAGCGTCTTTTAGTAATTGGCAAAAACCTTCCCCGTAAGGAAAGGACTCTACTGTTCGGTTGAGATACTTGTAAGCTTGGCCATCTCCTGAAACCAGGCTCCCAATGCAGGGTAAAATATGACGAAAATAGGTTAGGTACGAAAAGCGTACAAGAGGGTTCTTGGGTAAAGCAAACTCCAAAACAATAATGCGGCCTTCTTTTTTTAGAACTCGATGCATCTCTTGCAAAGCTTTTGGTACATCAACTACATTACGAATACCAAAAGATATTGTTGCTAAATCAAATTTTTCGCTATTGTATTTTAGCTTCGTGGCATCTCCTTTTTCGAGCAAGACCTTCTCTTCCAGCTTTCGCTGACGAATTTTATGACGCCCTACTTCGAGCATTCCTTCGGAAACATCTACGCCAATAGCATTTTTAACAGGACTGTTTTTTCCCATTAGAGAAATAATCTGATCCCCTGTTCCGGTGGCCACATCTAAAAGAAATAGATTGTCTTGGTCAGGAAGTGAACGCTTAAGTTTACGACGCCATAAAATATCTTGCCCCAGGGAAAGAATATGGTTTAAGGAATCATAAGTCGGGGCTATGCGATCAAACATTTCCCAGACGTTTTTCCGGCTGGGTTGCTCCTTATCTTCTATGCTATTTGTATTCTTTACAGCACTCATGGAAAATTCCTATCTAGACACTTCTGTCTACTGCTTTTGCTATTTTTTTGACTTGTTTCATGAGAGAACAAAAGCGAGGAATGGTTAAACTCTGTTCTCCATCGCTTAAGGCTTTGTCGGGATCGCTATGAACTTCTACTAAAAGTCCATCTGCTCCAGCGGCAATTGCTCCTCTCGCAATCGCTTCAACATATTGCCACTTTCCGGTACCGTGGCTAGGATCGGCTAAAACGGGCAAATGACTCTGGGCTTTTAGGGCAGGAATGGCGTTAATATCAAAAGTATTGCGCGTATGACGTTCAAACGTCCGAATACCTCTTTCGCAAAGAATGACTTTTGTATTTCCCTCTAGTAAAAGGTACTCTGCTGCTAAGAGATACTCTTCTAAGGTGTTACCCATGCCTCGTTTTAAAAGAATAGGATTCTTACTCTGGGCAACGGCCTTGAGTAAATGAAAATTTTGCATGTTACGAGAACCTATTTGTAAAACATCCACGTAGTCATCAAACATGGGCACAAGATTAGGGTCCATAATCTCACTAACAATGGCAAGACCCGTTTCTTCTCGCGCCTGGGCCATCCACTCCAGAGCCTTTGCTCCAAAACCTTGAAAACTATAGGGAGAAGTTCTCGGCTTAAAAGCACCCCCTCGCAAAGCAACAGCCCCTGCTTCCTTAACAGCATGAGCAATTTCTTTGATTTGTTGTTTGCTTTCGACAGAGCAAGGGCCAGCTATAACTAGAATTTTGTTCTCTCCGAGTTTTTCTTTTTGGATAGGAACAAAAGTATCGATATGGGGAGCTTTTCTTTGAGCTAGTTTATAAGAAGATGAGCGTTCTTCCGTGATCATTTTTTCCTCCTCATGTTCTCTGTATTTTTCCAAAGTAACTCGGCTAAAAAGATGATTTCTCTACCTCCAGGCAAGTTTTGATATTCTCCTAGCGAGGATGCGATAGCATCAATTTTTGTTCGAAGTTCTTTCATTACTTGATCAAGAGCATTGGTTCGGAGGATTTTTTCTTTTATCAAAAGAGCTTGATCATAAGAAATGGTGTCAGAAGAAGACCACAGTTTAATCAACTCTTCTTGTAGAGAAGAATCTTGACTTAGGGCTTCTATCACAACAATATTAGGGTTGCGATTGCGAATATCTAAAAGAGGGCTTTTGCCGGAATTAGCATCCAGAAGATCCTTGACATCATCGGCCATTTGAAAAGCAATGCCTAAGTTATGTCCGCAAAGAGAAAAACATTCTTTGACTCTATGATCATTGCTTAAGCTAGCTGTCGCTTTTCCACACCAACTGAAGAGCTGTGCTGTTTTTCCTTCGGCAATTTGAAACCATTCCCTAGAGGTGAGCTTGGGGTTTCCTCTCGCTTGAACTTCGAGCATAGCACTTCTTGTCATGGAAGCAACTGTTTCTACGGCAGAGGTATAAATCTCTTTAGGGTATTGAGTGAGTGAAATAATGGCAACTGATAAGACTAAGTCTCCTGTTAAGACAGCAACGTTGTTACCCCAAAGGGAGTTGACTGTGGGGTTGCCACGTCTCATGTTGCTCTCATCGACAACATCATCATGTAAAAGACTGGCGGCATGAAGTAACTCTGCTGCCACTGCGATGTTGGTTAACTCATGCTTGGGAATCTCGATGGCTTGGCCTAGAAGATAGATAAAGCGAGGACGTATTCTTTTTGCTCCCTCCGATAAACACAAATGTCTTGCTGCTTTGAGTAAAATAGTAGGATCACTAATTTGGATAGAAAAATCATGATCCAATTTTTTCTTGAGCTGATCTTCGACGGATTGAAGAAAATCTTCAGAGCTATACCCCAACGAAATCTCTGTGAGTGCGGAATTTGTATTACCAGAATGGGAAAACTCTACCGGAGCAAAGTGGGAAAAGGGAGCAACTTTCTTAGTCAGAGAAGTAGGCGCACTCATAATAAAGCTCCTTTATTGTGTTTTGAATGTTTAAGACACCTTGAACAAAAATTTTGGTAGTTATATAATTGTTTGGATAAATGATTAATTAGGTAAAATAGAAAACTTGGTATGTTAAAAAACGGATGTAGAAAAACAATTATTCCGTTATTTTACTACTCTTTCGAGTTTGGGTTGTCAGAAGATCGGCCTTTAAAAATACTAAAGATACTCGATATATCGAGGTGAGCCGATTTTAAAAATAAGGCTGTTGCTTGTTCAGCAAGAAAAACTAAGTTATTCAGGCGCTTGAATCTTTTCTTTATTCCTGGAGTTACATTTTTATCCTGTAAAAGTTTTTTTTCTGCCTCAGCCAAATCATTTTTCGTCATAGCGATAAGGCTGTTTTCTCTCTCACTGACGACTCTAGCAATCATGGAAGTTAGGTCAGTCTCTGCGACAAAATGCCAACTCGCACTACCAGAAACGCGGATTCTGTGGACAACTTTCCATCTCTCTAACTCCCGAACTATCATAGAAACAGCGCCTTTGGATAATTTTAATTTCTCTTGAATTTCAGAGGCACAGAAAGTTCGTTCATTGATATAGAGAAGAGCCCATACCCGGCCATGATTATGCTTAAACCCCCAAAACTCAATCACATTGCCAATAGCGTTGGTGACAGACTCTTCCCAGGGAGCGAGCTGATCATTAACAGAAGACGGAGGATGAGCCCCCGTTCCCACAATATTGCTATTGTAATGGGTATCGGGCCATTGCCCTGTGGTTTCTGGAGGAAAGGAGTCTTCCTGCTTTTCAGGTTTATCTGTCATGCTCTTCAAATCCTGCTAAGCTTGTTTTAGGCACGGGAAAAAAGAAAACTAACAGGGAAAGTCCCTTGCTATGAAGTTTAAGACCTCTTGAACTCAATGTCAAGTTTTTTTCTTTTTTTGTGCCATTTTATTGAGAAATATAACAACTTTATATGTGCCATTTGATAACAAAATGATAACAACTTGAATAATAAAAAGATAACAATTTTAGAGTTTCTGAGTCTAGGGAATTTCCTGTTGAACGTACACAAATTATTTTTAGGCTGATCGGTGACCCAGGGTACCGTTCGCCTTTGGCTCACTATACCCTGGGCTGGGTTGTGTAACACTTTCAGTGTATGGATTTCGTGGATCATTTTTTTTATAGAATACGCTCTCAGATTTTAGGCCAATGTTCGAATAAAACATTCCCTATTGTTCTATGAAACTGGAAGCAAAATTCCGTTTGTCATCCTTGAAAAGTCGGGTATCTAGCTTCTTCGTATTTCTAAACACCCGCTCAATCTTCTTTTCTTGAAATCACTCCTTCTTTTTGTTAAAATAATGGACTTGTTTGAGGCACTATTTTTTCACTCGGTTATTCCGTTTTGCGAGGACTTTTGTATGAAAAAACGACTACTCCTATTCCCTTTTCTTTTTGTCTTTTTGACTATTAATATCTATGGACAAAATGGACAAAGTGCAACAGATCTCTTAGAAAAGGTTCCGCCAGGGCCTTTGGTTAGGTCGGTCAATCCTTTTATTGGTACAGGGGGAATTCCTTGGGTGAGTGGGTTTACTTTTCCCGGAGCGACAGTACCTTTTGGAATGGTTCGTTTGAGTCCAGACACAGCGTTTGAATACATTACAATTCCCAATGCACATACTTCTGGCTACTACTATGCTGATGACCAGGTTCGGGGATTTAGCCACACTCGTTTGAGTGGGACGGGGGCAGCGGACGGGGGGCATTTTTTGGTTATCCCGACGGTTGGCCCGGTAAAGTCGGATATTTATCAGTATGGGCAGTTCGCTCGTTTTTCCCACGAAAATGAAGTTGCAGTTCCTGGATACTATGCCGTTAAACTTCATAAACTGGGAATTTGGGCAGAGATGACGGCGACAAATCGAGTAGGGGTTCATCGTTACCGTTTTCCTAAGGGACAAATGCCTCATCTTTTGATCAATGCTAACCATGTTTTGGGAGATAAAGGGCGTAGTGACCAAGGAGTTCTTCGAATTTTACCACAAGCACAAGAAGTCGAAGGAAGTTCTCGGATTTTTGGATCTTTTTCAGGACGTTATGGGGGAGTGAGGGCTTACTTTGTTGCTCGTTTTAGCGCTCCTTTTACGTCCAAAGGAACTTGGAAAGATGGTGCCTTTGTTGCTCATAGAGATCAGGTGGAGGGAGATAGTGTTGGAGTAGACTTGAGTTTTTCTGAAGAAATAGTTGAGCTTAAGTTGGCTATTTCTCATGTGAGCATAGAAAATGCCCGAGCCAATTTAGAAATGGAAGTGGGAGCGAAGAATTTTGATGAAGTCCGAGTAGAGGCTCAGAATACTTGGGAAAAAAGCCTTTCTTCTATCATGATTGAAGGGGCTTCTGAAGAACAAAAGTCCATTTTTTACACTTCTCTTTACCATTCTCTTTTGATGCCCACTACTTATACTGACGTTAATGGGGATTATGTGGGGTTTGATAAACAAGTCCACCGAGCGGATGATTTCACCTATTACACAGATATGTCCCTGTGGGATACTTTTCGAACCGTTCATCCTCTTTTAGTTCTGATCGATCCAAAAAGACAGAGAGATATGACAGTCTCTCTCTTGAAAATGATGGACGAAGGGGGATGGCTTCCTCGTTGGCCAGCAGGACAAGGCTATACGAACTCAATGCTAGGCACCCCTGCCGATATCATGATTGCTGATACCTATCTGAAGGGAATCGAAGACTTTGATATTGAGAAAGCATTTCGTGCGATGCACCGCACAGCTATGCAAAAGACACCGGCAAAGTCTCCTTTCTCAGGGCGAGAAGGAGTAGAGCATTATCTGAGGTATCAATATTGTCCGGCCGAATTAATGGACGAAGCAGTCGCTCGTACTTTAGAGTTTGCCTACGCAGATTATGCCATAGCTTTAGTCGCGGAAAAATTAGGCTACACCCAAGAAGCAAAACGTCTCAAAAAACATTCTCAGTTTTATCGTAATCTATGGAATCCTGCGACTCAATACTTACAACCACGTGATACCCAAGGAAATTTTGTTGAGCCCTTTGACCCTTTAATGCTAACCTATTTTGACTTAGATGGAAAATATACCAACGACTACGTCGAAGGAAGTGCTTTACAGTGGCGCTGGGGAGTTCCTTTTGATGGGAAAGGCCTAGTTTCTCTCTTTAAGAGCGAAGAATATTTTATTGAAGAGCTAAATCAGTTCTTTGTTAAAACAAATCCTGAGCTAGCCCAAATCCCTACTCCCTATTACTGGCATGGCAACCAACCTGATATTCATGCTGTTTATCTATTCAACGCAGCAAAACGTCCAGACCTAACCCAAAAATGGGCCCGCTGGATTATGGACAACAAATACTCAACCGGAGCCAATGGTTTAGAAGGAAATGACGATGGAGGAACAATCTCGGCTTGGTATACTTTTAGCGCCCTCGGATTTTATCCTGTGGCAGGAACAGATATTTACCAAATCGGCACCCCTCTTTTTGCCCGAAGCACTATTCAGCTAGCAAACAACCCTTTAACGATTATTGCCGACAATTTTGCCCCTCATCATATTTATATCCAAAGAGCTTATTTAAATGGAGAAGCTTTGGATCGCTCGTATCTTAAGCATAGTGAAATCGCTCAAGGAGGAGTTCTTCGTTTTGAGATGGGACCAGAGCCTTCTTCTTGGGGAACGAAGTAAGCGGTGCTATTTCTTCTGGGCAGTATACTAGAAGGCGTTTACGGACAACCACAAGGGCCTTGCAGGCGGCCTTTGTAGTTGTCCCTACATCCATCCACAAACGTTATTATTGGGTTATAGGATAATAATTACGTTGTTCCAACAATGGATATTCCACAAATATTCATAAAATCCTGTAGGGACGTGCGGTGAGCCCATTGTGGGCGTCCGCAACGTCTAATAAAACATCATCGTTACTACGGTTTTTTTCTTTTCCTAAGCCACTCCCAAACAATACACTCCCACCGCGATCATGCCAATGGCCACCCACCTCTGCGAAGAAATTTCCTCACGTAAAACCAACCACCCTGTAATTCCACTAACAACTATCGCACTAGACCGAGCTGAGGCCACATACATAATCGGGGCGATTTTCATGGCGGCTAAGGTCACTCCATAAGAAAGTGACATGCAGAAAGCTGCCGCGAGGACTTGTTTCTTTCCTAACTTCCATTGCTCCTGAACTTGCTTCCTGATTTGGAATATTATGGGAACTAGAGCTAGCTGAGTAAAAAAAAGCATAACACAGAGATAAATAGGGGGGCTGATATGTTCCACTCCTATTTTGTCAACGATCAGATAGCTGCCTACACAAATTCCATTGAAAAGAGCAAAAAGAAGAGCAGTAAGAGATGTTTTTTCTTTTTGTTTTCTTCGGGTCAAAGGTTCCCAAAAGATGGCCAAAAGTATTAAGCCAACTCCTGTTCCTCCCATAAAACTAGGGGTTTCGTTTAGGAAAAGTATTCCTAGGGCGGCTGCTAAAGCTGTTCCGATTCCTCGGCAGTAAGGATAGACAAAGCTAAGATCCGCTTTGTTGTATGCTTGGGCCAAGGACCAGATGTAAAACCCATGGATTATTCCGCTGGCAAAAAGACAGTAGATACCTTCGGGAGGAAAGGAATGTACTTGCCAGAAAAAGAGCCCACACCCCATAATAGAGGGAGGAAAGAGAGCGAGCCAAATAAAGGCAAGTTTTTGAGGAGCTTTTTTGAGGAGAGTGTTCCAAGCAATATGAAAAAGAGAGGCACTGATAACAAGAATAAGGGCCGTTAAGGGCATGGAAAGATTCTCACTTTTCTAGATCTAAAAGATCGATCATTATTTCCGCAAAAAGTATATGCCCTTTTGCGGTTAGATGAAGGCCATCGCTAGTTGCTCCCTCAGTGGCAATGACATATCCTAAAAAGCGTTTGGGAATGAGAGGGATTTTATATTTTTTGGCTAAGTCGCGCTGGATTTTACCGTAGTTATTATAAAAAGGAGGGAGAGGTAGTTCAAAGAGGACGAGCTGTCGTTTTTTGACTTGGACAAGTTGAAATAGCTCCTCTAGCTCTTGGGTAAAAATTGCAGGAGTGGTGCGTCCAAAAAAATCATTACCTCCGATTTCAATTAAAATCAGCGCTTGGTCGTGCTGAATCCTTTCTGACTCTATCATTGCTGTGCTAATGGTTCCCCCAGCTTTGGATAGGTTAAAAATAGGGATTTGAGTTTTTTGGGCCACTCGCTCTGGCCAAGTATCTTTTTCTCCCAGTCCCGCACTTATGGAGTCACCAAGAACATAGATAGGAAGATTTTTTTGGTAGGGAAGTTTCGGAGTAAGGTGGTAGGGGATTTCCCAAAACATGATGAAGAGAGAGAATAGAAAGAGTAGGATAAGACTAGGTTTACGGTAAGATTTTAATTTGTTTATCGATAGATGAATGGAGGAATAAGCCATCACTACGGCTAAACCCCAAAGTATGTAAAAGAGAAGAGGAAGAGGAGTTGCTGAAACAATCGTAAAAGTAGCCCCAACGACACTGAGAATACGCCAGATGAATTTTTGCTTAGGAAGAATGTTCTGGTAATCTAGGGTAAAAGTGGTAAGAAGAATCATGATTCCAACAAAGAAAGCGTTGCCATTGGCAAATTGCAAAAGCCACCAATACAAATTCATTTTTTAGCTCCATGATTGCGCTGAGGATTTTGGAGTATGGATCATAACTTAGGCCACTTAGTTTATCTGAAACTGTTCTAATCGGGAATGTGAAGAGGGCTTTGGCTTGATTGCTGTTGAAATTAAGAGTAGAGAAGGTATTCACTGCGGAGCAGTGGGGGAACGTAGCCAGGGGTTTCAACCCCTGGAAGTAAGAAACACAGAAGATTCTGGTGCCGTAGGTACCAAGGGAATTACTTGCCTACGTACCTACGGCACGCTATTATTTAGTCCTCTTGTTCCAGGGCATAAATGCCCTGGCTACGTGCCTCAGTCGCTACGCGACGCTATTATTTATTCCTCTTGTTCCAGGGCATAAATGCCCTGGCTACGTGCCTCAGTCGCTACGCGACCATAAAACAAAAAAATCTGTTATTACAACAGTAAATCGCCAAAGCCCTTCCTCACACTATTTACTAGAGTGCAAAGCCACTCTGTTTCCCTCAGAGTCTAAGATGAGAGAGCGAAATCCATAAGGACCAATTTGGTGCTTGTCCTTGAGAATTTTTCCGCCATTAGTCTCTACTTGGGCAGTTGCTTCATCTAGCCTTCCCTCTGCATTCAGATAGATTAAAACTCCACTATCAGAAGGTTTTCCATCCGATGATTGGGCAATACAACCGCCGACATCTCCTTCTTCTGAATGAGGTAAAACTCCCATTGCCATTCCATCAAATTCTTGCTTTGATATTTCTGTGCTAAGTACAGCAGAATAAAATTTTATTGCTCGGTCAATGTCTGTTGCTGGTAGATCAAACCAAACGACTTGGTTAGACATAATTTTCTCCCAAAAATAAAAAGTGCTTTACGGATAAGTAACAATTTACCAATAATATCTAAGTTTTTTTGGTTTGTCAATTATCATTTGCGGTTTTTTTACGGTTTTTTTACTTGATTATATACCCTAGAAGGAGGTCAGGAAAAAGCAATGAAGCAAAAGCGAATTTTAGGATATGATACCGCTCGGGCCTTGGCCATCTTTGGAATGGTTCTTGTTAATTTCAAAATTGCCTTAGGCTTTGAGGGTTTAGAAAATCATTGGTTAGCAACGATAAGTAAACCGATGGAAGGACGAGCTGCCGCTACTTTTGTTATTTTGGCCGGTGTTGGAATCACTTTACTGACGAAAAATAAAACTCTCTTGGAAGGAAAAAGAATCCTTCAGAAACGAGCATTGTTTCTTTTAGTCACAGGTTTTTTGTTTAGCCTTGTATGGCCTGCCGATATTTTACATTTCTATGCTCTATACATCTTTTTAGGGACTTTTTTTCTCTCTCGCTCTAACTTGGCCTTATGGGGAGGAACAATTGCTTTAATGCTAGGTTTTGTGGGCTTTATTTTATTTTTTGATTATGAGGTGGGTTGGAATTGGGAAACTTTTACCTACACTGACTTTTGGACTTTACCTGGAATGATCCGGCACATGTTTTTTAATGGCTTTCATCCATTTTTCCCCTGGGCGGCATTTTTACTCTTGGGGATGTGGCTAGGACGTCAAGATATAGAAAATTCTCAGTGGAGAAAGCGTGTTCTTTTTCTTAGTTTAGTCGTTGCCGTCTTAACAGAGTGGATTTCTTCTTATTGTATTCAGTGGCTGCTTAATACGCCTACTTCTCTATCTCCCGAAGATATTAGATTTCTTTTTTCAACAGAGGCAATGCCTCCTATGCCTTTTTATATTATAGCTGCAGGAAGCACAGCTTACGCTCTGATTATATCCTGTATTATCCTCAATGAAAAATTTCCAACGATCTGTCAACCTTTTGTTTACACTGGGCAACTTGCTTTGACTTTTTATATTGCTCACGTTCTCCTGGGATTAGGTTTTTTAGAAGTAATAGGAAAATTTAACAATCCTTCTCCTGATTTTGTCGGAGTTTATACCGGAGTATTTTGTGTTCTTTGTGTTTTTTTTGCTTACTTTTGGCGCTCTCGATACACTGTGGGACCGCTAGAAAAAGTAATGCGATATTTGACAAGTAGATAAAAAATAGTGTAAATTACGTCGTTGTTTCCCATTCGACTTTTATTTTGATTTGTCTTTTTTTCCCAATATAATGGCAAAATTTATAAGGAGAGATTTACTATGGAACAAGTACCTGATCAGGGTTTATCTTTTTTGGAGAAAAAAGAAGATGTGGAAAAGGCTTTAGATTCTGTTCTGGAAAATGGAGATGAGTTTGTTGTACGAAAGCATCGAGACAAAGTTTTTGTTGAGGAACATAAAAAAAATTCAACCCAAGAAATGGGGAATGACCTTTATGGTTTTCTCTTGAAAATGAACACCCAAATCAAAGGGGGTGAAGGCTTAATGGGAATATGTTTTATGGGCTCAATTATTTTATGTACTGCTATTTCTATGGGTTGGGTTTCTGATATTAGAGGAGTGGATATCTCTCTTTTTCAAAGTTGGTGGGTTTACGTCTTAATTATCTTTATCACTTTTATGGGTATCTTAGAAATTGAGGGTTTTTTGACAACAAACAACTATCGGAGACAGCGTCACTTGATTCTCTCTTACATTGAAAAATGTCGGATGGATAAGTATCGGCTTTTGGCTTTGATGGACGGAAATAGTGAATTGAGCACTCTTTATGAAAACTTTAAGAAAGATTCTAGCTATAGTGAGTCTTTTTAAATGAAAAATACAAAACAGAATCTAGTCATACAGTTTATGAAAAAGCGAAAGATTATGTTCATTTTTCTAATGACACTTTCTGCTTTAGTAATTCTTAATCTCTTTGTTTTTGTGATGGCTCTTCATGAATACAGGTCAAGTTGGGGAGAACAAGAAAAATGGCTAGAAAAACAAGAGTGGCATCCTTCGGAAGAAAAATCAAAGGGCTGTATTATTTTAGTTCATGGTTACGGGGGAAGTCCATTTGATTTTGCTCCTCTTTTGTCCTCCTTAAAAAAAGAAGGCTATCATTTAGTTCTTCCAGTAACACCTGAGCAAACTAAAAAGACATGGGCTTATGGAAGAGGAAAGGTTAGCGCAGAAGAATACCAAGCGTGGTTAGAAAGGATTGTTGCTGAAGAAACAAAGGTGCATGGACAGAAACCTATCTTGATGGGTTTTTCTATGGGAGGAGCATTATCGACAATTATTGCTGCGCAGGGAAATATTGAAAAGCTAGTTCTTCTTGCTCCTTTTTATGGCTTACCTCATGCGGACTCTTTTTTAACTAAAACATCTCATGTGCTTTCTTTTGTCCTTCCTTTAGTTCCTAAAATATCCAAGGCAAAAATTAATGATCCTCATGGATACAAAAAGTATGAGACGGGGACTTATTTTGTTTGTCTATCTTCCTTTCATCGTTTACAAGAGCTTAAGAAAAAAGCTATTCTTAAGGCAAAAGATATTTCTTGTCCTACTTTGATTGTTGCTTCCTCTGGAGACCAAGTGGCTTCGTATTCAGCGACTGAAAGAGTAGCAAAGAAAATTGCAAAACATAAGTTGGTAGCTTTGGAAAAAGCCAATCATGTTGTTTTATATGATTATGGGCACGAAAAGATTATTGAGGAAATAGTTAGTTTTTTAGCGAAAGAGTAAAATCTGCTTGTCAATCCCGTTTTTGTCAGTCAAATGAAAGTAGGATAAATTACAACTTGATCTTTTTTTCCTCAAAAAGCTTTCCGATATGTGATCCGATAAAACATCCTATAAATCCTAATAAAACATCTGTCACATCAGAGTATCGTCCTATACAAGAAAGTTGAGAAAACTCTAAAAAAACGGAAAAAAAGAATCCTATCAAAAAAAGTAACAAGAGAATTTCTTTAGGAGAGCGATGGGGAAAAAAACTACGGAGGGATCTTATTCCCAATATCCCAAAAGGGATAAAAATACCTATTTCTCTGATTATGTCAACCGCACCTGCGACACTTCGATCCATAAAGTGAGCTCGAAAGGGCAACCAGTTGACCCCTTCTGGAATTTTTAGAATTAGCTCACGAATAGATAACTCAAATTGATAGGGAGACCAAGCATAAAGACAAAGAAATATTCCATAGATTAGCCAAAAAAGAAAAGAGAAATGTTTTTGGTGAGATAAATTTTTGGGAGCTCTTTTTTTAAAAGGAAAAACTCCTATCCAGCCAACAAAAGCTGCCATAGTAGCCAAGGGGAGCATGATAATATCAGAAGTTTGAGATAAAACAAAAACTTGCATGAGCTCAATGCTGGAAGCAAATAAAAAGCAAAACAGAATTGTACGAGAAAGTTGTAGTTTCCCTTTATAGCTTTGAATCAAAGAAGTTACAATGGCTATTGGTAAAAAGGAAAGGAAAGAAAGTACAAAAAAATGAAAGGCAAATTCTGGTTGATCAAAATGAAAAAAAGGATTTAGGATAATTTTGGGTGGATTAATCCCTTCAAACAGGATTTGCTCATAAATTGCTTTCAGGCTCACCGAAATATCTAAGGGAAGAAGTTGGATGATAGTAAAAATACTAATATACAGAAAACGAAAAACCTCTAGTATGGTGATTTTCTGATCAACCTGTTTTTCGATTCCTATGCCCAGTAGAATGAGAGGAGAAAAATTATAGCGTTTAATTGTAATTTTTGCGATCCAAAAGCCTATGATGTATCCAAAGCTATTGGTAAATAAGTCGATGATATCGGGAAAACGACCAATAAAAAACTGTACTCCCTCCATCACTAAACTAACTATTGAGCCTAAAAGAAGCCAGAGAAAAGATTTTTTACGTTTTGTTTTTGATTCTAGGGCAAAAGAAACAAATACTCCAAGAGGTATGTAAAGGATAATATTGGTCGTGATATCTCGAATATTATGGAAAGAAAGGCGCCAGGAAACAACAGTGTTTCCTCCAGGGCTGTTGCCATAAGCAAGGCTAGCAAAGGCAATAAAGAAAATAAAAGCAAACGCTAGAAAAGAGAAAAAAGAACGAGCGAAATTATTGGGAGAACTTACAACAGAGGTTTTTCTATTTTTTAACATAGATTTACTCTGAACTTAGAAAATCTACAGCCTCAAGAGCTTTTTCTTGAATAAGAGAGTTTTCGTCATTTTGTAAAATAGTAAGTTCATTTGCAATAGAAGGCATTTCTTTAGCACTCTCAACCATAAGACCTCCGATAGCCTCAATACGAACAGAAGCTTGGTATTGATTACTTTGAGCAACACGGACAAAAAAATTGAGTTGTTCTGGGGTATGGATAATCGACATCGCTCCAATTAAACTGCGCCGTGTTTTATCGAAAGTGGATTGGTGAAATTTGGCGACAAGATTTTCTTGAATAACTATATCTTCTGGGGCAATTCTTGCTAAAGCATAGGCAAGAGGAATAATTATCTTGGGGGAAGTTTCTTGTTGCATAACTCTCAGTAGGGTATCTTTTGACTTAGAATCAGCAATTTTTTCTAAAGACTCTACGGCAGCAATACGATCAACAAATTCGACAGAATTCTCTAGAATGGATTCTAGCCAAACTCTGCTTTCTTCTGATTTTATTGTTCCATTACTCCAGATAACAGATAAGCGCAAGCGACGATTGTCGTTGTGATTTGCATATAAATCTTGCAAGATAGATACGTCAGAGTTCTCTATTCTATTATCACGAGCTAAGTCCAGTAGCGTTTTAGAAATATTATTCACATTTTCAGAGGTCTTACTCAATCTCTTTTTAAGTTGACTAGTTTGCTTTTCGGAAGCTTCTACAACCATTATGTTTTCTTCATTGATTGGAAAAGAGACAAGTTTTTTGTCTTCAGGTTCTGTGTTTTCCTCTTCGACAACAGGCGTTTTTACAACAAGTTGGGATTTGTTATTACTTGATTTCAAAGGCAAACGCTCATTATTTTTTTTAAAATAAGGCTGCACTAAAAGATAGATTAAAGCAGCAAAGGAAACTAAAAACATTCCGGCAACGACAATTTTTTGAAGTTTTAGATAGTCAAAGTAAGCTTTAACCGAATCATCGTTGTAAGCTAAGTTTTCATAAAGTTGAGTCCCTGTTTGTTTTTTATGTGAACCACTCTCTCCTAAAGCAACCTCCTCTGTCAATTGTCGAACAATATTCGCTTCATCTAAAGCTGGTTTTGATTGGAAAGCTTCAAAGAAACTAGTTTTCTTTTTCTTCTTCTTTTTATCTTCATCTCGCTTCAAAGAGTCGTAGATTTCTTCTTCAGAGGTATTGGAATCAATTTTGTCCATAGATTCCATGAATCGATCAATCCTTATTATATCACTAGCTCCGAGTACTTCTGACTCTTGTAAATCCTCTGGGGATGATTTTTCAGGAGAATGATCTACTAGATGATCTACTGAATGATCTGTTTGTTCTGCTTGTTCAGACAATTCTTCTTCGGCTTCCTGATTCTCTTTTTCTTCTTGTGAGAGTGGCATAGCTGCTAAACTCATAGTCTCTTGTCGTTTTTTGAATCCTTTAGAGAAAAAAGGAATGTCCTCAATGGCAGGTTCAGCCATCAAAGCCTCTTTGGAGTGCTCAGAGCTACGAGAAATTCCTGGAAAAGATAAAGTCTTTCGTACTTTTTGGAAAAAAGTACTTTTTCGTTTTTCTGTTTGAACATTAGGAGAATTTTTTTCTAAGCCAACCTCACTAGAGTCTTGAGACTCGTTGAAGACATTTTCTAACTGAGTGTCCCAAGACTCTTCTTCTGAGCTATTGGAGTGTTCTTCCCCCTCTTTCTCCTCTTTCTCTAAAGAAGCAGTCTTTTCTTCGCTATTTTTGAAGGAGTTTTGAAAAATGTCGAATTCTATCTTATCGCTTTCTTTTGGGAATTCTCTTGAAGGAGTTTCCATTGCTTCAAAAACTTCTGATAGCTCTGATGCCTCCGCTACCTCATAGCCAGATTCTTCCGCTGCCCCGTAGCCAGATTCTTCCGCTACCTCATAGCCAGGTTCTTCTATGTTTTTGATAGAGACCGCTTCTACTAGAGGAGAAGAAGGGACATTTTGCTGGAAATCTTCTTGTTGCCCTTCTTGTTCTGAAAGATTTTCTTTTGTGGTTTTTTCTATTTTTGGAATTTCAGTGGCTTGTTCAGGTGTTTCCTTTAAAAGTTCCTTTTCTGATCCGTTTAATTCTTCTTTTTTCTTTTCAGAAAAAGAGTCTTCTTGATTTTTTTGTAAATAAGAAGATATCGCTCGCGAAATATCCCGAGAAGAGAGAGAGTATTCAGGAGTGTATTGAAATCGTTTACAAAAGAAAGAAAAATTATCTACTTGCTTTTGATTTTGTGGAGGAAGGAAGAGTGGTTGAGAAAAACTAGATCGTAAAAAGTGCAAAAGTAAATCTCGGTCTAAACAGATTTGACGTAGTTTCACGTCTGGGCCAAAAGAGGAAGGGGAAAAACTACTTTTTGAAAAATGATAGTAGCAATTTGCTTTTGGCTCAAAAAGAATTTCTTGGTCCATTTGCGCAAGCACTGTCCAAACTTGTTCTTCTTGAAGAAGATACATATTGAGAAGAATTTCTCCCAAATGATACTGTTTATTCGTTCGCAAAGCTCGGTGTTGGACATCTATGGCTTCTTCCATTTGTGGAGGTGTAATGTAACCTGTTGTGAGTGAAAGTTTTGCGAAAACTCTTTGGCTGAGAAGCCAAAATAGCTCTTGCAGATGTTGGAGATAGCCACAAAATAGTTGAGACCAGTAAGTAATAGATTTTCCCTCAGAAATATCTTCTTCTTTTGCAATATCAAGAGAGAGTAATCTTGTTTCAATGGCCCTAGTTACATGAATATGATTTTTTGTACTCCCAGGAGAAAGCCAATTCTCAGAAATTGGTAGATTGTATTCTTGCCGAGTTTTATATAGCCAATACCTAAAGGTATCTAAAACCGTAATTATTTCTTTTTCTAGAGCTACTATATCGAGACTAGCATGAGTGTCTAAGTTGAGAAAAAGAAAATTGCCATGAGCTTGTAAAGACTTTTTTTCTATTATCTTAGGCCACAAAAAGTTAATTCGCATACTTTGGATCAGTTTTTCTTGATCAGGGATTACTTCAGACCAGTTTTTGCCCCAAGAGAGATTTTTGGCATCATTGGGAAAAAAGTGAACCTTGCATGTTCTATTTTCACTAATCTGAAAGATTTTTTGTCCTAGAAGTTGCAAAAGAGAATAGACCTGTTCTTCTTCTAGTAGATAAGTTTCTAAGAAGACTTCTCCCAAATGAACTTGCTTGCCAAGTCGAAATGCTCTTTTTTGAATGCGCAAAGTTTTTTCTATATGTTGAGCGTTAGCCCATCCTGAACGTAAAGCCAGCAATTCCATCATTTTTTGAGTCAGTAACCAAGTTACATCGTGAAAGTAATGAGTGTAACCTAAAAACAAGGTTTTTAAAGAATCAGGATGAGCGACTAACTCTTCTTGAGAAAAAAGAGAAGGGAAATCTGCGCTGGGATGCGAACTTTTCATAAAAATCCTCTTGATTACATATTTCTTCGGTACTGTCCACCAACTTCATAAAGGGCTGCGGAAATTTGCCCTAGAGAACAGACCTTACAAGTTTCCATTAATTGCTCAAAAACATTACCGTTATTTAAAGCTATTTGTTTCAGATGCTCAATTGCTTCTTGGGCTTTTTCTTTATTGCGCTTTTGAAAGGTCTGTAAAGCGCTGATTTGCTCTTCTTTCTCTTGCTCTGATGAACGAATTACCTCGGAGGGAACTACAGTGGGAGATCCTTGAGAATTCAAAAAAGTATTCACTCCAACAATAGGATAGGCTCCTGAATGCTTTAAATTTTCGTAATACAGAGACTCTTCTTGGATTTTACTTCTTTGGTACATGCTTTCCATGGAGCCTAAAACACCACCACGATCAGAAATTCTACAAAATTCCTTCATGACAGCTTCTTCTACTAAATCAGTCAATTCCTCTATGATGAATGCCCCTTGTAAAGGGTTTTCATTTTTGGCCAGGCCTAGTTCTCGGTTAATAATTAGTTGAATGGCAATGGCTCGGCGTACGGATTCCTCTGTCGGAGTGGTGATAGCTTCGTCATAAGCATTTGTATGAAGAGAGTTACAGTTATCATATACCGCATAGAGGGCTTGGAGAGTGGTTCTAATGTCGTTAAAGGCAATTTCTTGAGCATGAAGAGAGCGTCCCGAAGTTTGGATGTGATACTTTAACATTTGGGAACGTTCATTTCCTTCATATTTGTGTTTAATAACTTTAGCCCATATACGTCGGGCTACTCGGCCAATAACAGCGTACTCAGGATCAATTCCGTTGCTGAAAAAGAAAGATAAATTGGGGGCAAAGTCATCTATTTTCATACCGCGACTTAGATAATACTCGACATAAGTAAAACCATTGCTTAAGGTGAAAGCTAGTTGAGTAATGGGGTTAGCTCCGGCTTCGGCAATGTGATAGCCTGAAATGGAAACCGAATAAAAGTTCCTAACCCTTTCATTAATAAAATGTTGTTGAATGTCTCCCATCATTTTAAGAGCAAATTCAGTGGAAAAAATGCATGTGTTTTGGGCTTGGTCTTCTTTGAGGATGTCTGCTTGAACTGTTCCTCGAACAGTGGCTAAAGTTTCTGCTTTGATTTTTTGATAAGTCTCTAGGGGAAGAACTTGGTCTCCGGTAGCTCCTAAGAGAAAAAGCCCTAATCCATCGTTTCCCTCAGGAAGCTCACCTCGATAACTAGGAGTGGGAATGTTTTTTTCTTTGTAAATTTCTTCTATTTTCGCTTGGACTTCTTCTTTCATTCCCTGAGCAAAGATATATTTTTCACATTGTTGATCAATGGCAGTGTTGAGGAAAAAACCCAGTAGCATAGGAGCCGGGCCATTGATTGTCATGGAAACAGAGGTTGTCGGTTGACATAAATCAAAACCAGAGTAAAGTTTTTTGGCATCATCTAGAGTTGCAATGCTCACTCCTGAGTTTCCTATTTTCCCATAGATATCTGGGCGATGGTCAGGATCTTCACCGTAGAGAGTTACAGAGTCAAAGGCAGTGCTAAGACGAGCGGCGGGCATACCTTCACTTAAATAATGAAAGCGCCTATTGGTTTGTTCAGGGCCCCCTTCTCCAGCAAACATTCGAGTGGGGTCCTCTCCTTTACGTTTGAAAGGGAAAACTCCTGCCGTGTAGGGGTATTCTCCAGGAACATTTTCCATAAGAGTCCAACGAAGAATATCGCCCCAGTCTTTATAGGAAGGTAGAGAAACCTTGGGGATTTTTAGGTGGCAAATGGTTTCAGTGAAATTCTCTACTCGAATCTCTTTTTTTCGAACGTAATAGGTGAAATATTCTTTTCGGTAGTCCGCCTTTTTTTCTTCCCAGTGTTTTAAGAGCTCTTGGCAGTTAGGATCTAGTTTTTGACGTAAGCTTTGAGAGGCTTCTTCTAGATTGCTAGTATCTTGTCCTTGTTTTTTTAGAAAAGAGATACTACCTTCTAATTGATAAAGCTGGCTAGCAAGACTAGCTTGCTGGGTAACATATTTTCTATCTTGTTCGATAAGGTCGGCAATCTCTGCCAAATAGCGGGTGCGACGAGGAGGAATAATGTATATTTTTTCAGACATTTCTTTAGGAGTAACCATTTCACTCGCCCAGTTAATGCTCGTTCTTTCATTAATTGTGGCAACGATTTGTCGATATAGAATATTTACTCCTGGGTCATTAAACTGGGAAGCAATGGCTCCAAAAACAGGCATGTCTTCTAAGTTTTTATTCCATAGATTGCGAGTTCTTTGGTATTGTTTTCGGACATCTCTAAGAGCATCTAAGGCTCCTTGTTTGTCAAATTTATTCAAAGCAACAATGTCGGCATAGTCTATCATGTCGATTTTTTCGAGCTGCGAAGGAGCACCAAACTCAGGTGTCATAACATAAAGAGACACATCAACAAAGTCAGTAATTTCAGAGTCGCTTTGCCCAATTCCTGCCGTTTCAATAACAATAAAATCAAATTCGGCAATTTGGAGCAGCTTAATCAGAGGTTTTAAATTTTGATTTAGAGCTAGGTGAGCTTGGCGAGTTGCTAGAGAGCGCATAAAAACACGATCATTATGAATGGCGTTCATGCGAATTCTATCCCCGAGTAAAGCTCCTCCTGTTTTGCGTTTAGAGGGATCAATGGACACAATAGCAACTGTTTTTTCGGGAAACTCGCGCAAAAAACGTCTTACAAGCTCATCGGTTAAAGAAGATTTCCCTGCTCCTCCTGTTCCTGTTATGCCCAGTACCGGTGATTTTTTAGAAAGCTCTGACTGGTTTATACTTTCTAACCATTCTTCTCCGGCAGGATTTTTATTTTCGATTTGTGTGATAATGCTACTGAGGTCTGACCAACTCCGTGAAGATAAAGGAAAAGCTTCTTCTTTTGTGGGAGGGATTGTCGGAAAGTCACATTTTTCTAAAAGATCGTTGATCATTCCTTGTAAGCCCATCGCTCGCCCATCATCAGGGGAATATATACGAGTAATTCCGTGAGCATGAAGTTCTTCTATTTCATTGGGAAGGATAGTGCCCCCGCCCCCGGCAAAAATTTTTACATAGCTATTTCCACGTTCTTTTAAGAGGTCATACATGTATTTGAGATATTCAACATGTCCTCCCTGATAGCTCGTGAGACAGATAGCCTGTACCCCTTCTTGGATGGCACAGTCTACAATTTCTTGAACTGAGCGGTTGTGGCCTAAATGAATGACTTCTGCTCCAGATGCTTGCAAAATCCGTCTCATTATGTTTATACTGACATCATGGCCATCGAATAGAGAAGCCGCAGTAACAATTCTTATTTTATTTTGAGCTTGGTAAATATGCTCTGTGGGTTTTTCTATTGTGTTTTCAACCGGTGTTACCATAATAGCTAATTTTCCTGTTTTTGAGGTACGGAGAAAAAAACTGCTGAGCACGTTCTTATCGAAAAAAAATGGTTTTTCTTTGGCAGTCCTTTGTGCTATCTTTTATTATGTTCAAAATATAAAAGCACCTTATTGAATATGTTATCATTGCGATGATAGAAACGCTACAAAAATTCTAGAGAGAGAGGAAAACAATGACAAACGGATTGACCCCTGGAGCTCCTCTACAGATGTTCTCCGAAGATGAGCAAATGTTTCGGGAAACTGTACGTAAGTTTGCCCAAGAAAGAGTGAAGCCTTTAGTTAAGGAAATGGACGAAAAAGGAGAGGTTGACCGAGGCTTAATCCAAGAGCTTTTTGAGTTAGGTTTAATGTCTGTCGAAATACCTGAAAAGTATGAGGGAAGCGAAGCTAATTTTACCAGTGCCATTATTGTTATAGAGGAGCTTTCGGCAGTTGACCCTTCAATTGGAGTTATGGTTGATGTTCAGAATACCTTGGTTAACAACGCTTTTATGATTTGGGGAAGTGAAGCGATCCGAGAAAAATATCTTCCTCAACTAGCCACTGAAAAAATTGGAGCTTATTCTCTTTCGGAGTCAGGCTCAGGAAGTGACGCTTTCGCTTTGCAAACAACTGCTCGTGAAGACAAAGACAGCTACGTTCTGAATGGACGCAAGATGTGGGTGACCAATGGAGCGGATGCCGAAATTTTTATTGTTTTTGCCAGTGTAGATAAATCATTAGGTTATAAAGGCATTACAGGTTTCGTAGTGGAAAAAGAGTTTTCTGGCTTCTCTGTAGGTAAAAAAGAAGATAAATTGGGAATAAGAGCAAGTAGTACTTGCGAGCTAATTTTAGAGGATTGCCGAGTACCCAAGGAAAATATCCTTGGAGAGATTGGCAAAGGGTATAAAATTGCGATAGAAACTCTCAATGAAGGGCGTATTGGAATAGGCGCTCAAATGATTGGATTAGCTCGAGGAGCTCTTGACTGTGCTATCCAGTATTCCCAAGAACGAGAACAATTTGGTAAAAAAATCAGCGATTTTCAAGCGATCCAATTTTCTCTTGCTGAAATGGCTACTCAAGTGGAAGCTGCTCGTTTAATGGTCTATAACGCCGCTCGTTTGAAGGACGCTTCGATGCCTTTCATTAAAGAAGCGGCCATGACTAAATACTTTACTTCAATAACAGCAGAAAAAGTTGCAAGTAAGGCTCTTGAGGTCTACGGAGGATATGGTTATACTAAGGAATACCCTGCCGAAAAGTATTTTCGAGATTCGAAAATCGGCCAAATTTACGAAGGAACTAGTAACATGCAACTGATGACCATTGCTAAAATGTTACTAAGTTAGACAATACCTTGGACAAAAATTAAACTTTGAAATCGTGTAATAATAGGGAGTTTACACTCAAAATTTGAATGTGGACGCCCTAACTAGGAAGAGTATAAGAAAAAGCATGGGAAAAATCGGTAGCAAAAAATGGATGAAGATACTGCTACTCTGTTTTTGGTTTAGTTTAACTGTTCCTTCTTTAAGCTGGGGACAAAAAAAAACTCAAGAAGTGAAACCCAAAGCAGTTATTTCACAAATTATTGCAGCGTCTGGTAATTTTATTTATGTAAAAAATGAGGATTTTTACAATTGGAATGAATACAATCGAAATTGGGTCAGAGTTGGCTCTGCTCCTATTCCTCAAGGAAAAAAAATTTCCGAAATTAAAGTATACAACATTGATGATGGAGGAAATCTTTGGCTACTTACACACAGAAATATTCTAAAATACGATTGTTTACGTAAAAAATGGATATCTTTTCCTCTTTCGGAATATCTTCAAAGTCTTGCCAGATCCATTTTTCTTTTACAAAGTTTGGAAATATGGAATCGATCCATCTGGCTTTCTGGCCCTGATTATATTTGGCGTTATGACATTCGCAAAAAATTCTGGAAAAAACTAGATTACCCTGAAAAGGTAGGGAGTGGTATCCTGAAGAAAGGGCCTAAGCATAGTTTATGGATAAATGGAATTGCTCGCTACGATGGAGAAAGCTGGCATACTCTTCCTTCTTTCCCTGATTTTGGCTGGAGCGAGAAGTTCCATAGTTTTACCTGGGATGAAGAAGACCAACCTTGGGTTGTCACCTCCAAAGGAATCTATTATTACAATTACACTAAAAAAACTTGGCACGAAGCTGTTTCAGGGATGTTTGTAAATCAATCAGCTTCTATTGAATCATTTCAAGGAAGTATGTGGGTTACGGAGTACGGGCTAGGTCTTTACAAAATAGACGGAGAAAGTTTTGAAAAAATTGAGCTAAGTAAGCCACGTCCTAGCTTAGCTTACTCTAAACAGCTTTTTACAACAAGTTCTCATTTGTGGATCAATACCTATTTTGGAGTGGGGAGCTATGATGGAGAAAAATGGTTGTCGCACTTTGACTATACAGACCATGAAAAGCTCAACGAGCTTTTTTTATATACCATCACAGCAGTTATTGGTTTACTTATGTTTGGTTTTTTCTCTCTCATCTTGATTCGACGATTTTCTGTTCAACGTTTTTAGCAAACATGGTCTAAGCAAAACTCTTTGTTTGGATAATGTTTTGAACGAAATGGAGGCTTTCTCGGGCATTTTGTTTTTCTGCTAATTTTGTCCAAAAAGACTTATCAGAAAGATCTAAGGCTTGGCATCTTTGTAAAAGAGAATAGAGAATACGTTGTTGTGAAATAGTAAAGTGGTGTCTTTGGATAGTCTCTTGGTATCCTTGGGGGGGAGCTTGAATAACTCCTAGCTCTTTTGCACTTTTCAGCACTTTTTCCTGTAAATCGATAATAGATGATATTTGTTGGTGGATTAAATTTGTTATGTCTTTTGCCTTCAATTGGTCTAAAGAGGATTCTCGGTTATCAGAGATAACCTTTAATGAATGAACTAATTCTGCTGTGGCAAAACGAGAAGCGATCATAAAAAAACCACTAGCTTCCATCTCATAAATACAGGAATTAGGATAATTTCGCTCTGGTTTCTCTACGGTATGAATTATTTCCGTAGGGGAAGAAAAAGAATGAAGAAAAACCGGATACCAAATTTTTTCATTTCCTTCATCTCGTACCTTATGGGCAATAAAAACACTTCCTAGGCTATGACTTTGGTGGCCTCCTACTCCTACATTTATCCAAGCGCAATTATTTTTTTGACCTTGCCAAGCATATAAATAAGCGGTTGCCGCAGCCGCCATCATTTTTCCTACCCCCGAAACAACTAAATAAATATTCTCTCTTTGGTATATACGAAAAGGACCTGTTTCTAAAGTAGCTTGTAGTTTATAATGATCGATTAGAGGACGAGCTTCGCAAGAGAGAGCAACAACAAAATTAATCATTTAATACTCACTTTTTTTTGGTAGCATAATTTTGAAGGTAGTTCCTTGGTTTTCTTTGCTAAAAAAGGTAAGGCTGCCATAGTGTTTTTTTTCGATGATAGTTTTTGAAGTAGAAAGTCCTAACCCATTACCATCTTTTTTATTGGTGAAACGAGGATAAAAAATCAAATCCTGAAGTTGAACAGGAATCCCTTTTCCCTGGTCTGATATCTCTATTACAATAAAGTCTTGTTCATTATAAAGAGATATTTTTATTTCGGAGGGAGGCTCCGAGGCTTGGCAGGCATTGATGATTAGATTGCATAAAACGCGAATTATATCATTTTTATTGTGCGGGCAAGGGAAAAGAGGTTCTTTGCAGACTAGTTCCAGGTGATGCTCTTTTACTTGGGGATGAAGAGACAGATGAGTATGGATAGTTTCGCTCATTGTTGCTAAAATATTATTTTCATCAAAGGAATAGTTTTCAATACTTTTTTGGCTGGCAAAGAGAACATTGTTCATGGTGTTAAACATATAGCTTTGGGTAGCCAAAATATGATTTGTCCACTCTACAGTATTGGGGTCATTAGGATAAGAGTCTTGAATGAGGGAAGCGTAGGTGAGAGAAGAAAGTGAATTCCGTAGATCATGAACTAGACTAGCTAGTTGTAAATAGTCGCTTTCAAGCCGCCGGTTGTCTTCTCTTATTCGTCGGCTAAGGGTTTTTAAAATAGAGAGCAATGAGTTTGATTTTTGGCCTAAAGTTTGATGAAAAAGCTCTTCTGATATCTCTAGAAGAAATACTTCGTTTATCACTTGAGCAGAAGCAGAGCGAGTTCCGCTGTCTAAAATAGCCATTTCACCAATATAAGTTCCGCTATCTAGACGAGTAATCTCTCGTTGCCCTTTTTGGATAGAAATTTCTCCAGAGACGATAATATACATGGAAGATGCTTCATCTCCTTCCATAAATATATACTCTCCTGCTGGATAGATTTTTTCGATAACATTCTTAGCAATGTAAAGAACATCGACTTCTCGCAGTCCGCGAAATAAATTTACTTTATAGAGAAATTCTTTACGAAGCGAAAGGTCCATAGAAGAGCACTTACCTTTTAAGAGAACTCACACCATTAAATTGTTTTAAGCTAGCACTGTGTCTTAAATGGAAAGCCAGTAGTTTTGGCTTTCCATTTAAATAATTTTACCAAGTAGTAGGGAAAAATTCTAATACTCTTTTATCTGTTGCTTAATTATTTGTTTCTTTCTCTTTTACAGGAGGATAAACAAAAGAGGGTAAAGGCCACTTGGGATGAACATTTTTCAAACTGTAAAATAGTCTTATTTCGTCTTGAGCCTTATTGTAATCTCCTCTTTTAACATAAATACGAGCGGCAGCATAGAATTCATTTTTTCTGTAGTAAGGTGAGGTGGGGTTAGTATCAAAAACTCCTAAGCATAAAACCCACCCTAAAATTAACAAGAGAATTTGCGAGCGTCCTAGGGGAGTCCAACCATTTTTATAAATAGCGTAAAAATAGTAAGCGGCCCAAATAACCCAAAGCATTGCCAAGCTCTGACGATAACGAGATGTGGGAGTAAACAAAGCAATATTAAATAATAAAATTGATGCCAAAAACCAAAGCCAAAGGTGTTTTGTATCTCGTCTGTATAAACTCAAACCAAGTCCACAAAGGCCAGGAATGACAATAAACCAATGAGGTGAGCCCCAGGCTACCATAGGAGAAATCAACTCTAAATAGTATATACATTGATTATCTGGTGATTCGTAGGGAGCTAAAAGATTGAGTAGTTTTTGAGGAACTTTCTTCAGCCAAAGAAAAGGGTTATCGTAAGCGAGTAAAGTGTTCTTGACAACAATTAGTGGTTTTCCTTCACTCTTTTCCATTATTTCAGGGAGCTCAGAAGGAATAGAAAAGTGACCTATCAAAGCACTGGGGGCATTAAACTGAATAAAGGTTTCAGAAAATCGGTTCGAGGAAGAAAAAAGAGGAGCTCCGACCAAAGCATTTCGGATTAACAAAGGAGACAAAGAAAGAAAGAGAGCGAGGACAACTCCCCCTATAAAACGATAGTCTTTTTTCTTGTGGGCAATGACTCCTATAAAAACCAAACTCACAGGAATAATTAGGTAAAATGTTTCTCGGGCTAACAAGCCTATACCTAATGTTAGTCCTAGAGCAAAGGCTATTTTTAAATCTGTTTTTTCGGAGGGATGAGTAGATGCTTTTTGCCATAAACTCATGAAGATTGCAAATAACAATAAAAGTATCCAACCAATGAGGTCGCGTAACAAAGGCCAGGAATAAGCATAGAAAGGTGCATAAGTTCCTGCTAAAATAAACGCTATCAGGGAAATTTTTTTGTTTTCAGTGACAAGGTAAGAACATATTCCGATTAAGACACATAGAAAAAAACCTAGAAAAACATTAAGCAAATGCATGGGCAAAAGACTTCCCGTTAGCTTTAAACTCAAAGCCATCAGGTAAGCATAAAGTGGAGACTGTTGATAAATCTCCTCTCCTTTCCACCACTTTACCCAAGTTTCATAAGGAGCTATCTCTTTCATGTAAGGGTGATAAGGAGAAGGATTAGTTATACCTTGATCCAAAATAGATTGAGCCCACCGATAGTTTGCATTCATATCGGTTCTACTTTGTTCCAAAGTAAATTCAGGCAAGATGCTTTTAGAGCAGAAATAAAAATGAGCCAAGTGGGCAAATAAAATAATCACAATAAAAATAGCACAGATATTCACAAATTTTTTAGACATTTTGCCCTCTTAGAAAAAAGATTTAAATAATAATACGATCTACTGTAACAAAAGAACGAAGATCTATAAAAGAGGAAAAGTTTTTTTATGGGAATTCCCTTAGGAGAAAAAAATGTTAAAAGGTCGAGGCTGGATAATTTTGGTCCTATTTGTTTTGGGAAGCGGCTTACTTTATCGTTATGGTCGTGGCATTTGGCACCCTGTTTATTCAAAAATAAGAGGTAGAAAAACAGTTTCTCAGGTGATCGATAAAGTTTCTCCTGCTGTGGAGCAACGTTTGCTTGGCTACTGGGAAAAAACTAAAACGAAACTCCCTGTGGATTTCCTGTTTTTGATTGTTCTAAAACAAGAGAAAAAAATGGAGGTTTGGATTCAAAAGAAGCAGGAAAAAAAATTTTTGCGCGAATATCCTGTCCTTGCAGCTAGTGGTAAGATGGGACCTAAGTTAAAAGAAGGTGACTACCAAGTTCCTGAAGGAATATATAAAATTCTTGCCTTTAATCCCAATAGTAGCTATCACCTTTCGCTAAAAACCGGCTATCCTAATGAATATGATAAAGCTCAGGCCAAAAAGCAAGAACGAACAGACTTGGGAGGAAACATCTTTATTCATGGGAAAGCTGCTTCTACAGGTTGCATTGCCATAGGAGATCCTGCGAGCGAAGACATTTTCTACTTAGTTGAGAAAGTAGGTCTTGAGAAAACTAAGCTCATTATAGCTCCTTGTGATTTTAGAAAGAAAAATTATCGAAATATGGAGTTACCTAGCCACCCCTGGATAAAAGAGCTTTATCAAAAAATTGAAGAAGAGCTCAAGATTTTCTCTGGAGAAGAAACTCAGGATAGTTAGTCAGTAAAGCTTTCAGTAGTATTCTTTTTTTTGAGACCGCTAAGCACTGCTCGTATATTTCGCAGAAGTCCTTGCCATTTGGGTCTTTTTACTGGGCTTCGGCGAAACTTTCTCCGAAATTCATCTTGGGATATTTCTTCCAGCTCTTTGAGTTGTGGCTGGACAATTCCTTCTCGGGGAAAAAAAGATTCTTCTTGGGTTTCTTGGGAAAATTTTTGATTCCAAGGACAAACATCTTGGCAAATATCACAGCCGAAAATCCAATTTTCAAGCTTATCGTGGAATTCTTCAGGAATTTCGTGCTCTGCCTTAAGCTCAATAGTTAGGTAGGAGATACATTTCGTGGCATCAACAACATAAGGCTCTACTATTGCATCTGTAGGACAAGCTTCGATACAGCGAGTGCAACTTCCACAAAAATCCTCTATGGGCTCATCGTATTCTAAGGGACAAGAAAGGACAATTTCTCCTAGAAAAACCCACGACCCTTGTTCTCGGGTAATTACATTACTATGTTTTCCTTGCCATCCTAAACCACTTCTTACTGCCCAGGCTTTATCCATAATGGGAGCTGTATCTACAAATACCCTCCCTTCTATTTTTTCTGAATTTTTTCTACTCGTTTTTTTTTCTTTAGTGTTTTCCTTATCTAGACTTTGAGTGTAATCAAAAAGCTCCCAAAGTTTTTTTTTCATAACATCGTGATAGTCATCTGCCCAAGCATAGCGCGATATTTTACAGTCTTTTTTGTCGGCACTATGTTCACCTCGGTTATAGTAATTTAGAGCAAGAGATATTACTGATTGGGCCCCAGGAACAAGTTCTCTTGGGTCACAACGCTTTTCGAAGTTGTTTTCTAAATACTGCATTTTTCCTTGGTAGCCTCGCCCAAGCCACTCTTTTAAAAAAGTAGCCTCCTTATCTAAAGCATCTGCGCGGGCAATTCCCACACTACAGAAGCCTATTTCATAAGCTTTTGATTTGATTTTACTTGTTAAAGACATTGCTTTCCTAATCTTGAATATGGAATTTAGGATATAGTTTAATTCACGAGCCGATCTCGGTAATTCCTAAACGATAACACTTTCTGATTTCTTTTTCGAAAAAAAAATAGTATGCTAAAAAATGTAGTAAAGAGGACACGCCCTAAAATTGAGGGAGGAAAGAAAAATGATAGATCTACTTATTAGAGATCATGATGGGGAAACTATACAAAGAATCAAACTCTCTGGACATAACTGCTATTCCATTGGACGTTTTCCCGATAATAGCATTGTATTAGAGGACATAAAGGCTTCTCGGAAGCATGCTGAAATCGAAAAACGAGAGAATGAATATGTTTTAATAGATGTAGGTAGTAGTCTAGGCACCCATCTTAACGAAGAAAAAATCGATGAAGAAATCCTTCATGAAGGAGATGTTATTCGAATTGGTAAAACAAAACTAGAAGTAATTGAAATAGATTTACTTGATATGGAAAAAACTGCGGAAAAAACTGCGGACACTGTACTATCAGAAGACGATGAAACGATGGTTAGCTCTTCTCTCTCTTCCCCAAATTATCAGAAAACAGATACAACAGTAGTTGCTCCAGAAAATTATGAAAAAAATATTTTTTCCCCTCATACTTCAATTATTGTAGAAGATGTTAAGACTTCCGCTCATCAGTTTATTCAATCTAATCAATCTAATCAATCTAATCAATCGAAGGTTTTGTCTATTCCTGAAGATGAAGCGGGGAAATTTCACTTGGAAACTCCGATGTTAATATCTCTAGCTTCCCTTCAAAAATATCCTTTAAGTAGAGAAGAAACTTTTATTGGCCGTGATAAAGTTTGTGATATTGCTATTCCTGCTTCTGATAACATTGCTTCTGGGAAACATGCGTTTATTCGTAGAGAAACCGATGGATGTCGCTTACTGGACATCGGGAGTACCAATGGAACCTACGTAAATAACAAGGAAGTCCAAGAAGAAGAGTTGAATGATGAAGATATTATCTTAATTGGCAAAACCCAATTTATTTTTTTTCAAGCCCACAGTTTCAGTGAGGAAGCTCAGGTTACTATAAAAGACAAAACAACTTTACTTTTACCTTACAAACAAATGGTCAAAAGCTACCTTAGTCAAATCCAAGAAAAAGTTCAGATGTTAGGAGTTATTTCAGAGCTAGAAAATCACATTTTTTACTCGGAAAACCTAAAAAATATGGTGGATGTGCTCTTTTGTTTTTTGGTTAGAGAAAACCTTTTTTCCAATGAAGTAGAACAAATTGCCTACATTAACTATCACCAAGGACTTCATCACTTTTCTATAGAAAAACGAAAAGTTTCTCGTAGACTGCACTTGTCAGAAAAATTTCTCGAAGAACTTCTTCTCTTGGAAAAAAATTCTGGTATCAAATGTTTTTTTCTTAATGAACAAAAGAGTCAAAAAAACCTTCTTCTATTTACTTTGATGTCTGGCTCGGTATTTCCGCCCGGTTTCTTGTATTTTGAATTTAAGCATAATCACTTTAGTGAACAAGATGTTCAAGTGATCGGTGCTATTTCTGAATTGTTTTCGAATAAGATGGAAAAAGAAAATCAGATCAGGCGCAAACGTGACTTAGATATAGCAAGACGAATCCAAGAAAGCACCTTTCATCAAGGCTTTTTTCGATATGGACAGGGACGAAAACTAAAAGGTTTTGGTTTTAATGAGCCTGCGGAAGAACTGGGAGGAGACTATTTCCACAAATTTTGGCAAGACCCTTACCTTTATATTTTTATTGGAGATGTTAAAGGAAAAGGAATTAATGCGGCTTTGATTGTCGCAGCAATTAATGCTTTTTTAACAGGGATTTTGCGGTCTTCTCCTAAACCTCTTAAGGTTATTGCTCGTGAGTTAGATGAGTTTCTTTGTCAGTCTTATAGTGACATGTTTACTACGATGTTGATTCTTCAGTGGGATAGTGATTTAGATAGAGTAACTTTCATTAACCTGGGTCACTGTTCCCCTCTACTTTGTTCTTATAAAGAGGGGTGGAGCTTTCAGGAAATGGAAGCTAAAAAAATGGGAGTTCCTTTAGGAATTAATAAAAAAGTGGCGAGAATGCCTTTGGGGGAAGAAGAAATTGCCTTAGCACCTCATCAATTTTTATGTTTATACACCGATGGAGTGACCGAGTTAATTGATCCACAAATGCGACAGTTTGGTCTAGAGGGAGTAAAGCAATCTATTGGAGAAATCACATCCAATGATAATTTGGATGTGATTGCGGAGTCTCTCATAAAAAAAATGGCTCGGCATCGTAAAGGACGTAAACAATCTGATGATATTTCTTTTCTCTTGATAGCAATTAATGAATAATCGTGGTAACTGGAGACTATTTTGAAAGCTAAAGTTTTTCTTCATCCAAGTTGATTAGATTGAGAGTGTTCAAGAGATGTGCAAAGGGATGATGTTTGTTTATTTTTATTTGCCCTAAAAATATTTCACACTCAGGACAATATTCTGAATTTTCCGCGTGATCTAAACTCGTTTCACATGCGGGACACTCACTGATCTTTTTCCAACCAAAGTACTCTTGGATTAAATCGATGGCTTGAGAGTACAAAAGGACAGGAATAAAAAAAGCATAAAAGTTATGATGATTGGGAAGCTGAGGATGGCCTTTTTGGGTAACTTTTTCATAGAATAAAATTCCTTGTTCCTCTAGTATTTCTCGAATGTCGAGAGCCTCTTTTTCTAAAAAAAGATGAACTTGGAGATGTTTTCCTTTCTCCATCTCTTCAAGAGGGGGCTCTTTTGCCCAAAACTCAATCAAAGATTCTTCCATTGCTTTTTCGATATTTTTTTTGATTTCAATATCTTGTTCTTGAACAAAGAATTTCTCTAACTTAGAAAGTTGCTCTAAGTTGTAAATCTTTTCTCTTAAGATGAGCTCAATTGCAATACCGCGCACCTTTCGCTTATCACTATCTAAATATGGTATGATAAAAGAAATGGCTTCCTTTCCCATCTCAAAGGCTTCTTTTGTACAAGAAGAAGGGTCTTCTAAAATAGACTGGAAGGTTTTTTCAACTTGTCTTTGAAGCTTCTCTTGGTAAAAATAGCCTGTCCAATCAATCGATTTTTTTATTAAATTTTGAGCATGCTGAGCATATAAGTTATTAACAAAAAGACCTTTCAATATATTATCTATTGTTGCTTCAAAAGCTTCTTTTCGAGTGGGAGTGAAGAGTCCATTTTCTTTAAGATAATTCTTTACCCTAAGATGATGGTATATTCCTTCGATGTTAGCATTGGGTCGAAAACGAATATCTTCCCACATTTCTCCCGGCCGGTTAAATGTTCTTACAGTCAAAGGCAATAAGTCGTATATAAAAGAAGGATTTGCCTTAAAACAAGAAAAGTGAGTATCTGAATCCTGGCAGGATTTTAAATCTTCTCTCCAGCCACCAATTTTCTCTATTAGATTATGTTGATATAGGTTGGCTGAAGTAATCCCTACACGGCTTTTAATCAAAGCAAGCCAATAATCTCCTTCATAGGGGAAAATCGTTTTTTCCTGTTTCCCTTTGTTAATATAAGCTGCTATGACCATTTCAATTGGTTTTTCTTGGCTATGAGCTAGCTTATATTGATGCTCTAGCTTATCAGGTAAGAGCCAATCATCGGCATCTAAAAATTGAATGAACGAACCTTTAGCTAGCTTAAACCCTTTATTACGAGCTTTTGGAGCTCCCCCATTTTCTTGTTCGATGAGTTTTATTTTATCAGGGTATTTTTCTACGTAGGCACGAATTTTCTCACTTGTTTGATCAACAGACCCATCATTGACACAAATCATTTCCCAAGAGGAAAAAGTTTGAGAGAGAACAGATTCTATACATTTATTGATATAAAACTCTACGTTGTAGCAAGGAGTTATAATAGAAATAAGAATTTCTTTCTTGCCCATCATAAAGCCTCTCTTTAGGTATCTGTAAAAAAACAAGGTCTTGATCATTTCCTCGGTGGATTTTGAGTAGAAAAGAATTTCACGCAAAGGCGCAAAGAAAAGCAAAGGAAAATGTAAAAATCTTTCTGTTGATGAAATTCTCCGAATTTATCTCTTGCCTGAATTCTTTTTCTCCTTGGCGTCTTTGCGTGAAATTCTTTTCTTTCTTCAACTTTAAGACGCACTTTTCACTGTACTTTAAAAATATGCAAATCCAAATGCGTTTTTTTTCTTCTTATTTTTTCTATCCTTTACCTCTTTTTTGTTTCCGTGTGTGAGAAGCCTGTGCTAGAAAAAACTTCACTCATCTAATCATCTAAGTTAATTAAGTTGAGAGTGTTCAATAGATTCGCAAAAGGATGGTGTTTATTTACTTTTATTTGCCCTAAAAATATTTCACATTCGGGGCAATATTCTGAATTCTCAGCGTGTTCCAAACTCGTTTGACATGCGGGGCACTCACTTATTTTCCAACCAAGGTACTCTTGGATTAGATCGATGGTTTGAGAGTACAAATAAACAGGAACAAAAAAAGCATAAAATTTATGATGATTGGGGAGCTGGGGATGGCCTTTTTGAGTAACTTTTTCATAGAACAAAATCCCGTTTTCCTCCAGTATTTCTCGAATGTCGAGAGCTTCCTTTTCTAAAAAAAGATGAACTTGGAGGTATTTTCCTTTCTCCATCTCTTCAAGAGGGGGCTCTTTTGCCCAAAACTCAATCAAAGATTCTTCCATTGCTTTTTCGATATTTTTTTTGATTTTGATATCTTGTTCTTGAGTAAAGTATCCCTCTAGCTGAGAAAGTTGTTCTAATGTATAAATTTTTGCTCTTAAAATAAGTTCAATTGCAATACCACGCACTTTTTTCTCATTGCTGTCCAAATAAGGTATGATAAAAGAAACAGCTTTCCCTTTTATCCTAGATATTTTTTCTGAAGAACTAGGAGAGTTTTCTAAGATAGATTGGAAAATCTCTTCGACTTGCTTCTGGATCTTCTCTGGATAATAGAACCCTGTCCACTGAACCGATTTTTGGATTAGATTTTGAGCATTGTCGGGATATAAATTATTGAAGAGAATGTTGTTTAATATATATTCTATTTTTGCTTCAGAAGCTTCTTTTCGCACGTTTGTCCAGAGATTATTTTCTTGAAGATACTGCTTTGCTCTAGTTTGGAGGTCTAGTTCATTTATGAAAATACTGGGCCGAAAACGATTATCCTCCCAGATTTCCCCAGGGCGATCAATTATTCTTAAGGTCAAAGGTAAAAGATCATATGTGATAGAAGAGTTTGCCTTAAGACAAGAGAAGATAAGGTTGTAGTCTTGAGTAGATTTTAAATCTTCTCTCCATCCGCCTACCTCTTCAATTAGGCCTCGTTTATATAAATTGGCTGAGGTGACTCCTAGGCCACTTCTCATGAAAGCAACCCAAGGATCCTTTTCGTAGGGGAAGACGATATATTCTTTCTTTCCTCTATTAATGAAAGTACCTATTACCAGATCAGCCGGTTCTTCTCGGCTATGAGCTAATCTATACTGATTCTCTAGCTTATCTGGAAGGAGCCAATCATCGGCATCTAGAAATTGAATGTATGAACCTTTAGCTATCTTAAACCCTTTATTACGAGCTAAAGGAGCTCCCCCATTTTCTTGTTCGATGAGCTTTATTTTATCAGGGTATTTATCGACATAGGCACGGATTTTTTTGCTTGTTTGATCAACAGATCCATCATTGATACAAATCATTTCCCAAGAAGAAAAAGTTTGGGCTAGAACAGATTCTATAGATTTATCAACATAAAACTCTACATTGTAGCAAGGAATTATAACAGAAATGAGAATTTCTTTCTCACTCATCAGAAAGCCTCTCTTTAGCTCGCAAAAAACCAATTCTGGTATGCTTATCTATTGCAATAATGGTCGCTTGGAGTTTTTCATTTTTTTCTCTCGCAGGTAAAATGATTTGAGCTTTTCCCTCATTATTTGTGATGATATTGGGAAACCACAAGGTGTGAGTTAGCTTTGAAGACCGAAGAGGCATTATATGAGTCTTGGTCGGAGTTGCTGTGGTGTAGGTATCTTCTTTGGGAAAAAAAGAATGTTCTCGGTCGTATTGGCATTCAAACTCAAAGGAATGAGAATGAGTTACTTGACCAAAATATTGGTCTTGGTATAGATATTCAGGATGATTAGAAAGGTTTATCGAACTGTAAGGAGAAGTTACTGTTTCTACTAAGAAAAGGACTTCTGCTAAGACCGGTTGGCCTAAACTATTCTTTACTGAGCACACTAACTCTCCCTTTTTCCAAACCAATTCGATTTGGAGTTTTTTCTCTGGAGGAGAAATCTTTATTTTTGAAAAGGCCTGTTTTATTCCAGGAATCCTCGTTGTTGTAAGACGAAGGAAAACAGAAGGTGAAAAAGGGGGAGTGATTTTTTGAGAAAAAAATGTACCTTCTGGAAGCAAAGGGATCTTTCTGTATGATAAAATATCACTGTTTTCTACAGTAACAAGAGCGGTTCCTTTTTCTTGACTGGATGAAAATACTGCATCTAAAGTATCTCCCTCTTTGCTATTCAAATAATTGAGTAGCTTTGGATTAACAAAAATTCCTGGAATTTTTATTTCTTTCATTTCATCAAAAGGAGTTGCTTCTACTTGAATATTAGAAAAACTTCGCACCATTTCATTATTTTCGAGCCAAACTTGTCCATGATAAAGATAGTCTTCTCTTCGCTTAGGAGTAGGGTACTGGAGTGTCCATTTCCCTTTCTTGTCGGTTAAAGCAGCTCCTTCTGTGACTAGCTGGTGGGGAACCTGAAAGGCATCAGAAACTAAACTATCTATAAAGTAAAAGGGCTTTGCTATTTTCCAAATGCGGTATTTAATTTTTTCTTGTTTCCCTTTTTCTTTTGAAAAAATCTGGGCTGTAAGATGTATTTTTTCTCCTGCGGAAATCTTTTTTTTCTGAGCTTCTAAATCCAGAAAAGGATCAATCTGAAGAGACTGGACATAAAAATGACTGCGAGCATAAATCTTACCGTTCAAGCGAATATGATAAACTTTATCTGCTTGAAACGCAGGTAAAGGAAAAGAAAAAGAGAAAGTTCCCCAATCATTGGGAGTTATTTTTTTAGAGTAAATGCTTTCCCAATTATCATCTTGAACTAAAACATCAATAGGGTCTTGAAAAATATGGTATTTTTTTTCTGAAAGAGAATAGAGCCTTAAAACACCCTTAACATGGACAGTATCTCCTGGCTGATAAATCATTTTGTCTGTTTGAATTAAGGAGCGTTGCTGGGCTTCTTTGTATTGAAACCAATATGAGTCTGCAATAGCAACATGCTTTCCTTGGCAAATAGCAAGAGTTAAATCCTTTTGAAAATCTTGCATATGAGCAGCCCATATACCATTTTCGTTACTTTCTCCTTGGTAAACAACATGGCCACCATCTAAGAGATAAACTTTGCATTTTCCTGGGGGAGCTTGGTTTTTGTAGTTTTCTATCGAAGCCAAAACCATATCTTTACTTCTTTTTACAAGTAAAGATAAATCTGAAATCATAAAAAAAGTGGAGGTTGTGATAGTCCCATCATTAGCTTCTAGGATATAACAACCCTGTTTTGAGGTAGGAACTGTTACTTTATGAGAAAACCATTTAGGGTACTCTGGTATCTCTATTTTCCACTGGCTAATATGGGTAGCTTTATCTCTCTGTAAAACCGGTTTATGGACGTCTATTCCCTCTTTAATCATTTCTTCTAAAGACACTCTCCAAAGAGAAAGCTCTACTTTTTGAATGTTTATTCCAACTACAGCTAACTCAGGTTTTATTCCTGAAACATGGGTGGTTCTGGAAAGAGTGTAAACCTGAAGGTTTTTTCTTAGTAGATTTTTTAAAATCCGAGCAATGGTAAAACGAAACTGGCTTTGAGGATATTTTTTTAAAAAGCCTTGGCATTGTTTTTGAAAAAGTGGGTAGTCTTTTTTTCCCAAACTTTTGTATATTGCATCAACACTGCTAATTTCAAGAGGAGAAGGGGCGTTGTTTCTGGGATAGTTATTTGGCAGAGTTATGATGGGAAAAGATTTCTCTTGTCCATATTGCCAAGATGAAGGAATTTGAGAAAAAGCAGGGCTTATTAGCAAAGCGAGGTAAAAAAAAATATGAAAAAGAATTTTATATTTTCGCATGATTTGATTTCTAAGAAGTGTTCGGTAGTGCTTTTTTGGCACTACCGAATGCGATATTGGATTAGTAGTCTGAAATTGTCTTAAGGACGACCTTCTTCACCTCGAATATTGCTTTGAGTACATTTACCTTTATGGACATGTTGAGTCGATTTTTCGGTAGGAATAAGGGCAAAGTAGGTCATAACAGCAAGAGCGTCTTTCTTAAGATCAGCAGAACGAGATAGTTCCAGTAGCATTGTCCAAGTGCCATGCTTATGATAACACCAGTCTTCAAAAGCTCCTGAAGCAGGATAAATAACATCCGTATGAGTACCATAACGATAGTTATTTACTTCACAGCATTTTTCTGCAATGAGAGAATAAAGATCGTCGTCCATGGTTTTGGTATTAGAAGTATAGATTCCCCAAGGATAAGTAAATGTCCCAATGTAACCATGCACTGTTACTGCTGCGACGATGCTCTGTTTGGCAACAAACTGAGATAGGTTACGAGTACTAGACAAGCGGAAGTTTGATTTTTCCACACAAGGATCAGGGTAATCTCGGTTAGGGTCCAAGGACCACCCATTACTATCTCTCTCTCTTCGGTCGTAAGAGTTAAACCCACCAACATTTAAAACAGGTACAAGGTAAAACACCTTGGAAGAAAGAGATTCATTTAAGGCATGGTCTTTGTCTTTTAGGACGTTCATTAAAAGACGTGCTGCTTCTGTGCAAAGATAAGCACTTTGGCGTTCGTTTCCATGATGTGTTCCTACTAAGAGTTGAGGAGTTTTGTTTCCTTCAACACTTTTATTTTCGAAACGCAATCCGTAAATAAAATTCCCTTGGTCATTTTTTCCAATGTCCATCATCTGAACATACTCTGGATTTTCTTGAACCAAAGATCGCATTTCGCCAAGTATCTTATCGTATTCCGCTGCGGAAACAAAAACAGAAAGAACTGTGAGCATGACAACAGTAAAAAAAAGATTTTTTCTCATAACTGACCTCCAAAGTAAAAGCGAGTCTTTGCCTGAATTTTTTAGGCATTTAGACTTCTGCTCTTTAAGAAATTAGCCCACTCAATACAACTATATGATAGATGAGGAGCTATTTTTTTTGTCCATGAAAAAATTTTTAGTAGAGGAAGCAAATGGTGGGGACGAGTACTAAGATGCAAAATGGTTTGTGGAATAGAAGGAACTCCGTTCTTCTTCACCAATCTACCAAAATCTGGCAAATGAGTTTGATAGGTGTCAAAAACCAGACGCAAAGATAAAAAAGGCTTACCCATCTCCTGAGCCATTTGGGCGGCCCAATAGTTTTCCATTTCAACGACGTGTGCCCCTTGTCCAGATAGATTATCCTTCTGAGACAAATTGGAAACTATTTTTTCACTGGTGTAGCTGGTTCCCAGAGAAATATTTAAGCCTTGTTTTTGCAGAAAAGCCTTTCCTTCTTCTAACCAATCAAAATCAGATTGCAGAGGAGATTGACCTTCTGCTAAAAAACGATGACAAATAACTAAATCTCCTCTTTGGTACGAGGAATCTAAAGCTCCAGCGTAGCCTATTGTAACAAAAAAGTAGGGTTCGCGCGAAGAAAATAATTTTTTCATCAAAAAAGCAGTCTCTCTGCCTGGGCCACTGCATAAATAAAGGAAAGAGTGTTTTTCATCAGAGTAAATATGAGCGGCTTTGGGCGACTTGCTCAAAGCATTCATTTCTGTCATGGTGGGAAATAAGAAAACAGGGATCATAGGTGGGAATACCTTTTTTTGTGCAAGATAAGGGGAGATTTGCTTATCTGAAGCCGTTAAAGAAAAAGATTATCGAAAACCTTTCTCAGTACCATTTTCCTTGGAGGGTAAGGCTCCTGCCGCACCGGGGCTGTGCTTGGTTCCTGATGGTATTGAGGCACATTCACAGGATCATAGGTTTCATATTGAAAAAACGTTTTTATATCGTGGGTGCTCCTGCCGAACAGGGGATGTGATTGGCTCCTGATATGGTATTTACAAGAACATCAATATGAAACTGATGGCCATCAGGGACTAATCACATCTTTGGTGCGGCAGGAGCCTTACCCTCCATATAACATAAGCTTTCGATAGGTTTTAGGTAAGCTCGTCCAAAAGCGGTTTCAGATAAGCCAAAGCCCTCCCGAAAACATGGTGCTTAGAACGGGTTTAGTTATTGTTAACCAAAGAAGGAATATCCTGAACACAACGAAAACCAATGTAGGATTGATTCCAATTAGCTTTTTGACCGTGCTCTACATACCCTTGCAGCTCGAACCAGACATTTTCAAAAGAACCTCCTTTTACAGAGCGAAATTTCTTTTTAGGATCTTTGTGCCAACCTTGGCACCATTCGGCAACATTTCCGGCAAGATCAAATACTCCCTCAGGAGAGCAATCATCTGGAAAATGGCCAACGGGAGCAGCTTGGTTAACAAAAGCGTCTTGAGTCTTTCCTAGCTGACGGAAGTTGGCTCGGAAATAATTTCCTTTTCGAGGAGATTCATTTCCCCAAGGAAATTGTCGTAGATCGGTATAACGAGCAACCCTTTCCCACTCTTGTGGTGTTGGTAGGCGTTTACCTGCCCAGCTAGCATAGGCTTGTGCTTCAAAAAAAGTAACATTGGTAGCAGGTAGGTCTTTTTCAAAGGTGTCAGGTTTTTTCCAACCTAATGGCTTATGCCGTTTTTCTCGCCACTGATTACCTTCTTCGCTCCAATACTTCTTTTGCCCGTATCCTTCTTTGACAAAAAGAGCAAAATCTGCTTGAGTAACTTCGTGCTGGTCCATATAGAAGCCTGGAAGATTTAATTTACGAAGTGGGAATGCCATATCGTTTGGGTGACCTATCTGAAATTCTCCTGGAGCAATGTAAGACATTTTTTGAGGACAGTTGAGTTGGGCCCAATTACTCTTTAGAAATGACTGTATCTTATGAACCTGTTTTTGAGTTTTTTTAATTTGATTATCAACTGCCTGGTGGGCTTTCTTGTTTTTTTGAGGAAGAGTAGCTTTCTCAGTAACTTGTTGTCCCATTTCTTCTTTGCAGTATGCAAGAGCTAGATTCATTAAATCTAAAGATTTTTGAGTTTCCTTGTGATCAAAATAAATCTCACCCAGAGAAGAGCAAAGTTTTCCAAGAGAAAGAGAGTTTACCAAGACCTTGGTCACCTGCATTTCTATGTTTTGAGGTTGAACTTCCTTTTTCTCTTCTTCTTTTAGTTTTTCTTCTGGTTTCTTTTGAATTTCTTTTTCAGGAGAAACGGGGCCAACGAGAAGGTCTTTATTTTGGAATATCTGGAGCATTTTTTGGCCAATGTCAACCATATTTTGTCGCATTTGAGTTGCTGCGATACGAAAATCAGTGTCTAAAGCAATGGTGTCTTTAATTATCTTACTAAGATCTGACTCGATACGCTTTAGTCGATTACTGACACTACGTCGTTCTTGTTTTAATTCTCGATTAATTCCGATAATTTGAGTGTAATTATTTTCTGTTTTTGCTGTTACCTTGGTCAGTTGCTTTTGATTTTCTTGATAAATTTGTTTACGAATAGCATCTGCTTCATTGCGTAAACTGTTCATATTTTTTTGGTGAGACTGTTCCTGCTCTTTTAAATCTCGATCTAATTGACTATCTTTTGTTTTCAAAACATCTAAAGAAGCTTCCACTACTTCTATTTTAGACTCGTTACTTCGAGAGGTTTTACTTAGATTCTCTATCTTACTTTCTAGATTTTTATCTACGCTGTTTTGTTCTTGTATATTTGATTTTAGAGAGCGAATTTCGATTTCTAGATTTTCACTTTTTTTCGTGTGATCGATATCAATTTTGCGAGAATTTGCTAGTTTTTCTTCCAGCTCACGATTTTTACTTTCGATTTGAGTCACTAATGAAGTTAAGCGTGTTAGCTCTTTTCCCTGCTCATCACTTCTTTTATTTGTGCTTTTAAAAGAGTCATCTAAGCTATTTTCCAATTGAGAATCTCGCTGCTGGAGATTTTTTAGCTTCTGATTTTGAGCTATGCTTGCTGATTTTAAAAAGGCTATGTCTGCTTGGTTTTGAGTGAGAGGAGATACTAGCTTTCCTAGCTCTGTTTCTAAAAAAGATAGACTTTGAGCATAGCTTTTCCCATTACTTAAAGGAGGACATAGAGTAGCAAGTTGTTTGAAGTTACTAACCCAAACTTGCAATTGCTTGTCTATATCTGAAATTCGATTTATTTGGCTTTGCCACTGCTCTATTTTCTCTTGGAGTGCAGTATTTTGTTTCTGTTCAAACTGGGAATTTTGTTTGCTCAGCTCAACTAACTTACTTTCGACTTGAGAATTCACTTTTTCCACTAAGGCATCAGAGCTGTTTTGTAATTTTTTTAAGCTTTGGTTTTGCTCTTGAGAGCTTTTTTGCAAATCTTTTACATTTGTTTCCAAACTTACTATGTTTTGAGATAGTTCTTTTTGAGTAAGTTCATGTTGAGATTGAAGATAAGACACTTTCTCATTTATAATGCTTTCGGTCTTTTCTTGGTACTCTTTTTGGGCTGTTTTCAGAGAGCTTTGTTCTTCTCTTATACTTAAAAGATTTGTCTGAATTTGCTCCTTTACTTGACTGGCTTTTTCTAACTCTTCATCATAACGAGAATGTTCGCGCTGTAGTTTTTCCCAATTAGAAGATTCAGACTTAACTTGCTCAAGAGACATAGACAAAGTTTTTTGTTCCGTTTCCAAAAGCAAAATCTTAGCAGAGAGATTATTTGTTTCTTGAATTAATCTGTCAACCTCAGCAGATTTATCTTGAGCCATTTTGAACTCTAATGCCTTCACCTTGTTTTGAAAATCTTTCTCTAAGGCTTTGAAGCTACGCTCTAAACGAGCAATATTAGAGTAGTTTATGTTAATACGACCAATACTAGAAGCTGATTGTTTGGCCAAATCTGCTGCTTCTTGGAGAGTACTTAAACGATTTTCTAAAGATTTAGCAGGGGCATGGTAAGAGGCTAAGAAGATAGCGGTTTGGTTCTCTACTCTCTCTTCTGCCCAAGGATATGTACCTAAGTCAGAGTTTACTTTTTGAGCCAACTTCCACATTTTCTCCGAAGGAAGAGTCCTACCAACACTTTTGGCGTAAGCCATTGCCTCCCAATTGCTAATCCCCATCACTATCTCGAATTCTTGTCCTACAGGAGGGCCGAAGCCGGACCATGTTCTGGGGGAGTATTCTCCTTGTTCGTTTTTGAATTGCTCAAATTTTTCTAAAGCTTGAGGGTACCAGAGTAGCTTGTTTCTGTATCCGTCAGCTTGGATAAAATTAAAGTAGTCTTGGTTTGTAATTGGTTTGGTTGAGAGATAAAAAGCCCCTATGGGAATTCCCTCAACTTCTGACTCAGGAATATAGGTCACATCTTGTCCTTGTGTGAATGTACCTGAGCAAACTGTCAGAAAGAGAACTAACACAATCCAATATATTTTCATAGAATTCCTCGTTATTTTTTCATTGAAATTTTCTTAAGCAAGAAGCTATCTGGAAATTATTTCCAGATAGCCTCTTATGCGTTTTTCAATGCACTTGTCCACTAAGTTCCTAAAGAGTCAACTTCTTAATAGATTCTAAGGATTTTTCTCTTTCTCGATAACAATGTCATGCTCATCTTTTGTCATATCGTATGCGTTGTTTGGAACAATTAGAGTCTCTTCTAATAGTTGCCCTTTTACGCCAACATAAGCTTGACCATCGTTACTTTGGTATTTACCTCGGGGTGTAATTTTTTTCCTTAGAGCCTTACTCTTTTTGCTAATTTCGTAAACACAGTTATTTCCAGAATTGTCTTGAAAAATAGCACTTTCAGGAATAGCTAATGTCTCAAAGTATTTCTTGTACTGGAGTTCCACTTCCTGACCGGGTCTTAGGCTAAGATCATCGTTAGGTATGGAAATCTCCAAAGAAAGGGTGACTGGGACAGTGGATTCATTTTTGTATACATCTTCTACTAGAGCTTTAATAGCTGTGGATTCAGCATTTTTTTGTATGAGCTCAACGGGAGTTCCCTTTCCCCAAGTAATGGCATCTTTCTCTGGAATTTGCATAACACACTTCATTGGATTAGTCACATCAATGATGCAAATGTCATCATCCTCGCTAACATCCATTCCTGAAGTGACTTCCCAAGTTTGTAGCAAGCCATTGACCGGAGCGAGAATTTGAGTAGAAGTACCCACTTTGAGATTTTTGATTTCTTCTTTTAAAGAATCAGGGTTTAGCTCTTTAACTTCTATTCTTAGCTTTTTAATCGCTTTAGAGTAACCCTTTTCTTTTCTCATATGAGAAAAAGCTTCCGGTTGTTCTTTGCGAAGCATAGAAACTGCTTTTTTGCCGTGCTTCTTTACATATTCTCGGTAGAGTTTGATCGCTTTTAGCAAGCCTTCCCTATTTTCTTTACGAAACTTAGCATGCCTCTCTTTATAATCGTTTAGTTTAGCTAGCTTTGCTTCAACATTTTTTAGCTCGGCTTCTTTATTTGAAAGCTTTTCTTGATTTACCACAAACAAAGTAGCCAAAATGTCACCTCGTCGAATCTCTTTATTTTCTTCGCAGAGATTTTCTATTTTACCAGAGGAGGTAACCCTATGGCGGAATTGTTTCGTTGAGGTTGTCTTTTCAATGAAACTGTATTCTTGCCAAACTCGAATATTTCTAACAACAAAAGGCTCTTCAATAGTAATATTCTGGTTTTGTGTCGGATCTGGTGGAGGAACTTTGATAAAAAGGAAAACGACCACTAAAGTAATGATGGCCACAACTACACCAGCAAAGGTTTTTGTTTTCCTTTGGCGACGAGCTTCTTCGCCAGAAAAATCGGAGTTGTCAGGGGTTGCTGTTGCCACAATGTCATCATCAGAGTTTTCTAAAAAATCTAAAGACTCTTTGACGGATGCTTCATCAATGTCATCAAAACTTCCTGAAATTCCCATTTCAGAGTCACTGAATAATGCCGCCTCTTCTTTGTCTTGAGGCAGCACCTCACTAACAGCTGAATCAAAAAGAAGTTCCCCTGTGTCAAGAAGCTCATCTTCACTATCAGTGCTTTGTTCAAAAATAAGCTCTTCAGTATCGGGCCTTACCGGGATAGCAGCTCGGTCTGGAAGACCAACTTCTTCTGTATGAGCTTGAACAATAGGGGTTCTACGCTCATCTATTTCAATCAGCGGTTTAGTGCCTGTAAAACGTTCTCCTAGCTCAATAAACATATCAGATTCATTGAGTTCTGCCTCTGGTATTTCAGAGCTGGAAGGAAAAATGTCTTCATCTTCTTCTGTCAGTTCAATAGGGCGTAACTCATCATCTTCACTAGATGTGACGACAATAGTTGCGTTGTCCATTTGAACTTGTTTTCTCTCATCGACCTCCGCACGAAGAAATTTGATTTTGCCACCGTCGGGAACTGCTTGAAGTTCACCATCGGAAATAAGGCGCTTTAGTTCTTCTTCTTCTATTTGGAGCTCTTTTAAGACTTCATCATATGAGTAGTATTCTTGAGCCATGAAGCCTCCCTAGAATTTTTGGTTTCTCACTTTAAGTCTGCAAACTATGTTTGTGCCTCAAGTCTCGCTTTCTTACTTTTCTCTAGGGTATATGGAAAGAAAAGATTTCAGAAAAGGAGGTGCTGGGGCAAGGAATTATTTATGAAACTAGAAATGTATCTGTAAGTCAAACAATATAACACAAGTCTCTACTTAAATCGAGTAAATTATCAAAATTAAGAACTTGTAAAATTTTTCCATTGCAAGCCCTCTTTTTTTAAAGAATTAAGTCGTACTTTTAAATAAATGTTTTCTCCTCGTTTAAACTTAAATTTAGTATTGAAAACATTATTGACAACATTCTAGGGTAAGGTATACTTGTGATCATTAAATGTCAGTAGGATATATTTTTTTTTTGCAAAAATACAAAAAAAGAAAATGTTTCGATGATGTTTAGTGAAAAAACACACCTTAGTGTGTTTTTGATTAAAACAAGGTGTGCTGAAAAAATAACATTACAAACTGACAAAAAAAAGTAAGTGTTGACCAAAATAGTAAATCCTAAACTTAAAAGGTGACCATTTTTGTCAGTTTTCCGGATATTTCTTTCTTCTTGTTTCTTTACAAGCCCTTACAGAATAAGGGTTTTGGAGATGGGCGAGAGTTTTGGCACAGTTTCTGCATTAAGAGATTGGCAGATGACAAGAATGAAACATTCTACTATGAAAACTTTGATGAAAACAAAACCCTTGATGAATGTAGAATGTGGAAATATTTTAGTTCAAAA
>JAJDCR010000064.1 GCA_029260735.1 Planctomycetota bacterium | reverse complement strand
GGCGGCCAAAGCCTCCCTTGATAATTCCAATTTCATAGAACAACCAAAAAAACTATCCCAAAACAAAACATCAAAACGAGACACAAAATTATGGAAGCGCACAATTTTGCTAAGAAGTTTGCTAAATTCAACGACTATTGGTCGCCCAAGATTGTAGGTGAGCTCAATGACTCCTATGTAAAACTAGCGAAACTCAAAGGAGAATTTGTCTGGCATAAACACGACAACGAAGATGAGATGTTTTTAGTAATTAAGGGAAATCTTACGATCAAATTACGAGATAGAGATATTCATCTGCAACCAGGAGAGTTCACGATTATTCCCAAAGGCGTCGAGCACCTCCCCATTGCAAAAGAAGAAGTTCATGTTATGCTTTTAGAGCCCAAAACAACTTTGAACACTGGTGATGCAGAAAATTCAGGCCTTACCCAAAAGCAACTCGACTGTATATAGGTTTATAGTAGAATTTCAAACCTCAACAAAACAATATTCAAATAATAATTGCCTAAAAAGGAGACAAAAAAATGGAAAATAAAAAAATCGTTTCAGATTTCTTTGAAAAGCTCAGTAGCGGTAACATGGATGATGCCTTTATGCTCGTCAGTGACGATGTTAAATGGTGGGTTCCTGGTAATTTGCCCTTTTCTGGGACAAAGACAAAAAATGAGTATCTTCAGGTTGTCGGAAGTATTCAAAAAGGATTTCCTGGTGGTCTGCAGTTGAACATAAAAGCAATGATCGCAGAAGGAAGCAAAGTCGCAGCGGAAGTGGAGTCATACGGTGAGCATGTCAATGGCAAAAAATACACCAACAAATATCATTTTCTCATAACCATTGAGAATGGAATAATCACAGAAGTGAAAGAATACATGGACACTCTTCATCTATACCAGTTGATCAGCTAAGAGGTAAGAGGTAAGAGGTAAGAGGTACTAGTGATATTTCGACTAGTACCTCTCAACGAGCACCTTTTATAATTTATTTTCCTTTTTTTTTAATTTTCCTTCGAACCGTTGCTTTTTGGTTCAGCTTGTTCTGTTTTTTCGTATTCTTCCTTTTTTCGAGATGTGCCTATAAGCACTTTTTCTATCTCTTCATCAATTTCCTTTGTACTTTGGTTTTCTTTTTCAAGCTCTATTCTTTTCTTTTCTAGCATTTCTATTTTTTCAATTTCTTTTTTGATTTCTTGAGGAACCGCTTGGGTTATCTCTCCATCGATATTTTCTATTAACTTTTCTTTTACGTTATAAAAGAGCTTTAGATTATCTTTCTTTTTTTGAATTTTTTCTAACTCCTCTAATGGACTTTCTTGGTGCAAAACTCTTTGTGGAAAAGGTATCGTTATATCATAGTGATCAAAATATATTTTAATGAGTCGAAGCGCTTCTCTTTTCACAAAAAACTGATCCCCTGGAGTTGTTTTTATCCACATCTTCAAATTTACAGCATTGTTATCAAAGCCCTCAACTCCTAAAACATCGTAATCATCTAAGACCATATCTCCTACCTTCGGACTTTTTTTAATGTCTTTGGCCACTTGATGAAGTATGTCAATAGCTTGGTCGACATTTTCTTTATAGGATACTCCTACTTCTATTATTGCACGAGACCATTGTTTACTCAGATTACTAATACGTTCAATAGCACCATTGGGTAAATAGTGAACCACTCCTTCTAGAGAACGTAAAACAGTCATGCGAAAAGTGATATCTTGGACATAACCAGTGTGCTCTCCTATTCGAATAAGGTCTCCTGTCATATATTGATTTTCCAAAATAATGAAAAAACCTGCGAAGTAGTCGCGAATCAAAGCTTGGGCTCCAAAGGCTAAAGCAACTCCAACAACACTAGCCGAAGCAACTAAGGGCACAACATTCAAGTTGAACAATTTTAGTATATATATAAGGGCTATTATTGCAATAATGGTAGTAATTACAGTGTTAAATAGTGCGGTAAGAGTTTTTGCTCTTTGTTCCTGCTCTCTCTCTTTGATATAAGCCGTTTTAGTATAGCCATTAATAATATGTCTCCCTCCTCTTTGACTAAGTCGAATAAAGAAAAAAGCAAATAAGGGAATAGTTATAAGGTTAAATAGCAAAGCGAGAGCAGCCTTGTTAAGGTTTTTTACTCTTAGTCCGCGGGTATAAGCAATTTCTCCATTGTTGTAGCGGTATATTTCTTCGGAAGTTTTCGGTTTGGCAAACTCCTCTAATAGCTTGATAGAACGAGCAGGGTGACCGGTAAGCTCTTTTATTTTTGGCTGAATTTGAGCTTGTTTTGATTTATAGAAACCAATTTTTGTCGTGTACTCGCCTCTTTCTGAATCTAATCCTAATTTAGAAAGCTCATATCTCATAGACTTATACCAAGCTTCGCCGGCCAACTTCATTACCCAGGCACGAAAAACCTGATCTGCAGCCTCTTCCAAAGTTTTATTTTTATAGCTAACGATTAGGATATTAGCATCTTGTTTTTTTAATTCCTCCATAATTCGCGGATGATGCGTTTTTGGCTTAATCGCCAGCTCTATTTCTGCAATATCCACTGCACTTTGAAGAGAGAAGGTATCTATTTTTTGCAAAACCTCATAGAACCTTTGAACGACCTCTTCTTCTTTAATTGTTGTTTGCCAAAGTTTCTCGTTGAGTGCGATTTGCATCTCCAGATACTTTTCCTTTTTTTCCAGAATAATCCAATCATCATAGTAAGATTTAAGTAATTCTGTCTGGTTCTCTGATTCTGGTGAGCTAAAGAATAAAAGCATAGATTCTTTTACTGTATCTTCACTCGCCATCTTCTGTGACACTTCTTGAGCAAACTTCTTTTTTTCTGTCTCACTCTTGTCTTCTTCAGATTTGTTTAATTTTTCATCCAAACGAGCTATTTCATTAAGATAGTTAAGTTTACTGCTTATTAATTTTTGTCTGTCCTCTAAAATCAAACGTTTTTCTCTTGTGCTTCGAGAAATTTTCTTAATTATTTTTAAATTCTTTATATCTTCATCTACTAATTTTTCAAACGATAGTTTTTCTTGTTCTACGGCATTACTAAACTCTCGTCCACTTTTTTTGATATTAACTTGAGGAATATCTTCTTCTGAAATTTCCCCTTTTCCCAGACGAATTTTTAACTCTGTCATAATCCCGTATACACGGCGAGCACTTTTTGCTAAATTATCCATGTTTTCTAGAGCAATTTGGCTTTGTTCTACAATTTTTTCTAAGGTGGTATACTCTTGTACGAAAAAATCCTCTTTTTCTTGGAATGTATTAATGAGGCTTGATAAAAAATTTAACTTCTGTTCTGAGCGCTGTTGCAAAGGTTCTGGCACTGCCCCTGAAAAACCAAGAGAGACATTTAACAAGGTCTCTTTGTATTCTCTAAGTTTGCTAAAATGTACATTACTATTAAGAGTCAGGGAATGCTCAAAGTCTCCATTAGTAATTTTCTGAACGCTATCCACCGCATCTTTATAAAGATCTTTAACCGTGTTTTGAGCTCGGATCAAAAGGAGAAACTGCACACTCTTTGATTTTTCATTTATCTTTTGAGTTTCTAATCTCATTTCTTCTATCAGAGCTTGACTTTCTGCTATTTTATTTTCTTGTTTTTTTATTTCTGTCAAACTTTCTTCCAGCTTATTTTTGAGTTCATTCAAGCTCAATTTTTCAACACGATTTATCCATTCTCCCCACTGTTTCTCTTCTTCATATAGTATTTGTGATTGGCTAACAGATTTTTCTTGTTCCTTGATATCATCCTGAGATTTCGGTATTAACTCTTGCAGTTTTTGTTTTCGTACTTCTAATTCTTGAGTTAGTTTATCGAAGCTTTTTTCTATATTTTCTAGTTCTTCCACTTTTCCAGCGAGTGATGACCCATTTTCTTGGCCTAATGAACTCACATCTTTCTCACTCTTATCTTTTAAGACCGATATCATGGTGGAAGTTTTTAACAACAAGAAATGATATTCTTTCAAAGTAGGTCTTATTTTATGCTCTTCTTCTAAAAAATCTGATATTTTTTTGAGGAGTAGTTCTTTTAATTTTAAATTTTGTTGGTAATACTCCAGTATTTTTCTTTTTGTTTTAAACTCTTTTTCTATTTCTCGGGCAGAAGGTAATTTCATTGTGAGATTTATGTCTTCTGCTTTTGGAGCTTTCGATTCTTCCAGTTTTTTTTCTAATTTTTCTATTTCTTCGAAATAATTTTTTTCTTGGAACTGGCTGTACAGATCTTCCCAATTTTGTTTTATATTTTTGTTTTCCAAAAAAATAGATGTTATCAAAGCAGCCAGTTTTTCCGCATCTTTGTCTAAAAATTCTTTCTTAATACTTTCGACTTGAAGATGTTTTTCCCACTTTATCGCTTTTATCTTCAACTTTTCTTTTACATCAGAAATACTCAAGTCAAGTTTTGGTAATTGTTTTTCTATATCTTGAATAGATTCTGTAATTTTTTCCTTATTATCATTAATTTTTTCTGTATTTTTTGTTAATTCTTTTTTCCGATCGATAATACTTTGTGTCGAAAAATCATTTAATTCTTTGGGCCAGTCTTTTTCTAACAACTCTTTCTTTTTAAGACGATTTTCTAGTTCACTGCTAATATTAAAAAGTAAATCTAGAGTATGCATTAGGCCACTTTGAAGAGGCAAAGCATTATTGAGTTTTTCTCTATGCTTATTCAAGAGAGAGAGCTCTTGTTTTAATAATTCTTTATGCTCAGCCAGTAATTTTTCAGATTTTTCTAATAACTTTATTCGTATTTCTAAACTATCTTCTTCTTTTGATAAATCTATTAAAGAATTGTTATTGGCTAGCTGTTCAATAATATTTTTCTCACTCACTTCATACTCATCAGCAATTTTTAGTAAATGGTTAAACTCTTTTTCAGTATTTTGAAAATTTTCTATCGACTTAGTTGCGCTCTTAAGCAATTCTTCATTATCCAACTTATCAACATTAATAGGCTCGGAGAATATTAATGGAGATACAAAAGCTAACAATATAACGAAAACTTGCTTCATTAATCGACTACTCTTGTTTAAATAATAAGGGGTAGAAATGACGGAATAGTGCATAGCGTTTCATCTTTCTTTAGCTACTCTAAATTAGTTATTTTTTCATTACTTCTTTTGAATGTAGATACTCGGAATCGCAAAGGTTATATCTGAATGTGCGATGAAAAGCTTACACGGAAAGAAAGAAAGGAAGGAAGGAAGGTGTTATTTTTGAAGAGATGTATAGTTCACCACATTCATAGCAAATGGATTTCTTGATAGAACTAACATGTATAAAAGCCATGATCGCGGAAGAAAGAAAAGTCGCGGCAAAAGTAGAGTCTTACGGAGAGCATGTCAATGGTAAGAAGAAGACCAGAAAATATCATTTTTTCATAACCATTGAAAAGAGAATAATCGCAGTGAAGGAGCACATGGGCACTCTTCACCTATGCCAATTGATAAGCTAAAAATTATCTTAGCTTTGATTTTTTTGTTTAAGGCATGTGCCTAGAATCTTAAGATAAAATCTTGAGGTTCTAGGCACAGCAAATTCTTTTTCGGACACCAACAAGCAAAGCACCGAGGGCAAAAAACACTAGAGTTGTCGGCTCAGGAACTCCGGCGATGGCCTCCAGCTCACTTGCAGAAAGCGCTTCCCCTCCGACAAAAAACACCTCATCAATGATTCCCGTAAAAAAATTACTGCCATCTCCCAATTGAATTTCCCCGACGATCCCTGTTGAAACAAGAGGAGTGCCATCGGAGTTTTGAGTTTCCGTTTGAACTTCTACTCCATCCAGATAGAAACGTGATGTGGTTCCATCGAAGGTTTGGGCGAGGTGGTGAAATTCTCCTGTGCTAACAGGGAAATTCGTGTTTCCCTGTCCTTGGTCGACATAAGTAAAAACAGAACCAAAATGATAGGTCATCCCCAAGCTAAAGCCGTCGCCAAAGACAATACCAGCATCGGCAGGCCCATTGAGCAAACTAGGATCAACAAAAACCCAAGCTCCCACAGAAAAAGAAGTAAAAGGGCCATTTAGAGCAGGAATAGAGCTTGTATTTATAGAAAGAGAAGAAGAGCCATCAAAAAAAGCGGCGTTGCCCACTTTCCCCGCGACCAAACTAACGCTTCCATCCTTAGTGCTAAGATGGTGACCATTTCCTGAGGAATCATTAAAATCATTGTCAAAGTTCCACTCCGCGAGCAAAGCTGCTGAACATACGGAAGGGGTGAGCATAATCGCTGCAAAAATCATCGTGCAGATAAAGTTCCTCATAGCTCTTTCCTTTGTATTTTATTTTTTTTGCTAGATTTGTAAAATATAAGATATATTAAAATATTGTAAGCTGCTTGTAGAAAAATGTCAACTTAATTTGTTTTGCGGGGCTTCTCATAGTGTCTCCAAATTCTCAAAATTTTTTTCGGAACCTGAAACTTTAGACAAATCTAATCCAAAAAAGTTCCTCCATTTTCCACTGCTCATTCAACAACATGCTTTGTCCATACTTTGCAAGGCTTCCAAAGAATATCTCTTTCTGACTTAAAATCTAATTTTTCGTAAAAGCCAATCGCATCGTTGTGAGAAACAGTGACCATGCTAATATCATCTTCCCCACCAGCTTCACCCTGTATTCTTTTCATTAGCTCTTTCCCAATGCCTTTTCTCTCATAATCGCGGTCGATACCTAAATCTGTAATTAGCAGAAAGTAGGAAAAGTCGGTTAGACCAAAGCAAATCCCGACAAGAATTTTCTCTTCGTTTCTGGCACTTATCGAAATAGATCGATTTTTAAGAGTTTTTGTAACTCTCTCTTTAAATTTTTCCTTTGGATATTGACTTCCTAAATCGGTTCTTTTCAAGAAATCACAGTACTCTTCAAACTCAAGTTCTTCGTTTTTATGGTAGGTTATCATTTCATTTATCCATAGCTCTATCGTTTTGTCTGGTCAAAAATATTTCCTAGCGAAAACATCCCTCAGCAAGAGAATATTTATTGAGAGGAAGCTAGAATATACAGAGTCTAGTGCATTCTATAAAAAGGAACGCTCTACAAAATTCTATACACTGAAAGTGTTACACAACACAGCCTAGGGTGAAGTGAGCCAAAGGCGAGCGAGCCCTGGGTCACCAATAGGCCTAAAAATAATCTTTGTATCTTCAACGAAGAAATACTCTAGGCTTAGAAATGCAAATTTTGATTCACCACACAAACCATTAGAGTAAGTTTATCCTAGAAAATTGTTCTCTCAAAAAAATCTAAAGCATAGCAAAACCAAGAGAAAGTATAGAGAAAAAAGAACATTTTCTCCAAAAAATTTGTATACTAAAACAATATAAAAATTCTCACTTTGAGGATTGTAAATCCAAAAAAACAATAGAATAGTGTAGTAAGTAGTAATACGAAACAAAAAGAGGACTTCATGAAAAAAAATAAAGTTATACCGATAACAATACTTACTCTCCTAGCAATACTTGTTTTATCAGAATACCGTGAGAGAAAATCAAGTTCATCTAAGGAACCTAACTTGTATCCTTTTGGTTTTGATTTGAAAAATAAAATAATTGTATATAACGGAAAATCCATCGACATAAATAATGGAATATTAAAAATAGAAAATTATGTTTTTCACATAGACTCAACAGATACAAAGCTCTCCATTGGAAAAAAATACACGGTTAATTTTCAGGGAGACACTTTCCGAATGTTCTATACAGAACTTCCTATTTTAGATATAAAAACGAGTAAAATGAAAAAGAAATACTCTCGATGTAAATTATATTTACTGGAAAAAGGAGAAAGAGTTTCATCCTATTTTGCAGGACTAAAAATTAGAGGTACTGCATCTCGGAAATTCCCTAAAAAATCATACAACATAGAACTATGGAAAGACGAGAATGGTAGTGATACAGAAAAAAAATCTCTTTTGGGAATGCGAAGTGATGATGATTGGATGTTAGATGGAATGTGGAATGAACCTCTTCGGATTAGAGATTTTACATCGCAAACCATTTGGCTCGAAATAGGAAGAGTCCAAGACAAAAACAAAAATGCAAAAATAGGAATTGCTCGAAAATATTGTGATTTATTTCTGAATGGAAAATATAGAGGGTTATATTATCTCGGTGAAAAAATTGACAGAAAACAGCTAGGTTTAAAAAAATATAAAACCCAAATGGAAGGGGAGTTATACAAAAGTTATAAATATGCTAATGGGACAACTTACACTAAAGTCGATAGTTTTGACAATAAGTCTTTAAGATGGAGTGGTTATGAGCCAAAATATCCCAAAGGTATTAGCAAAGTTAATTGGACTAATTTACACGGTTTTATAGGTTTTATCGTAAATAGCACACCATTTGATTTTAATAAACAAGTTTCTTCCAAACTAGATTTAGAAAATATGATGGACTATTACATTTTTCGCAATTTATCAAATTCAAATATTTCAGGAAAAAATTTATACACGGGAAAATATAGCAAATCTTCTTTGTATTTTTTCCTTCCTTGGGATATAGATGGTTCCTTTGGTAATAATTGGGGTAGAGAAAGAAAAAATATTACTGATAACATGTCAAATCCACTATTTGATAGACTTCTCAATTTTCCTGATTTCAGAAGTGGAGTAAAAGAAAGATGGAGCGAGCTAAGAAAAAACAAATTAAACACACTCCATCTAGTAAAATTGTTTAAAGACAATTATGAGTATTTAGATCAAAATGGAGCATACACCAGAGAAGCTTTGGTCCCTAGTGAAATAAAATATCATAGCAATACAGACATAAATTATCTTGAATCATGGATTAAACGACGAGTCGATTTTCTCGACTCATACTTCGAAAATTTGTAATGTTACGACAGGCTTCTCACACACGGAAACAAAAAAGGGCTAAAGGATAGAAAAAATAAGAAGAAAAAAACACGCATTTGGATTTGCATATTTTCAAGGTGCAGTGAAAGAGTCCGTCTTAAAGTTAAAGAAAGAAAAGAATTTCACGCAAAGGCGCCAAGGAGAAAAAAAATCCAGGCAAGAGATAAATTCGGAGAATTTCATCAACATAAAGATT
>JAJDCR010000063.1 GCA_029260735.1 Planctomycetota bacterium | reverse complement strand
TAACCATTACTTTCTAGAGGACATGGTTTTCCATTGGCCTTAATGGCAAAGAGATGCCCAAGCAAAAAAAGATTTAGATGTTTGTTGGCAGACTCCATGTCACAAAAGGGTCCCTTAGAACGATAGAAGTGATCAAATTTTCCAAAGAAACGCTCAACAGAGTTTGCAGTAGTGGGACGCTGAGTACTGTCAACAGCCTTAATGGTTTTAGGCAGTTTATTAAAAAGGCCCGAAAGAACAGTATCAACGAGAGAAGGCTCCAATAATTTCTTTAAATTTTCAACTCGGCGATGAGTAGTCCTTTTATATAGAGTACGAAAAACTTTTCCAAGGCTTGTAGAAAATTTAGTATCAAAGATTTTAGCTTTACGCGCCCTAATGTAAACAGATCGGAGTAAATGAAACTGGCAAAGAGAATGCTCTGCTTTGGGAAAAACGATTTCAATAGATTTAATATAAGCATCCCAGCCATCAGTAATAATAAGCTTGGGGTAATATCCTAGAAATTTAAGTTTTGCTAAAAACAAAGTGCAATAGTGCCCATTATTAGAGGGATATATTGCTGTATAAAGCGGATAACCGGTTAGGCAATCAACAGCAGCAAATAAGTACCACCAACAATTTCCAACTTTAATCCATTTTTCATCTACAGCAATTTTTCCCGAAAATGCAACTCTTTGTTCTTTTATCACAAAATTCTGCTTTTTCCAGTATTAATTTACCTATTTTTTTGCTCTTTCCTCAGCCCTTTTTTTGTTCGAAAGAACTTCACAAAGAAACTTTCTCTTTGAGATCACCTATTTTGCCTTGTTCGCTTACTCTTATTCTCATAAAAACTCTATATCCTTTATTTTTGTTGGCCAAAATGACGTCTGGCAAAGATTTCCACGAAAAATGACGTCTGGCAAAGATTTCCACGAAACATACTTTTTTAAGCAAACAGAAAACTGAATCATAACTCACTAGGAAGAGCTAATATCCAATAAAAAAGCGACCTTATCATTAGTTGACAAGGTCGCTTTTTTGTTTAGCTAATCATCTCATTGCTAGAATATTTGCCAGTTATTTTTTGACAAATTTAAATTTTCATGGTACTATTAAAATCGAAAATCTTTCAAAAGTAAAATCAAAACACGTAGAGAAAGGCTAAAATAATGACCAGATATAAAACAAGCAAAAATATCTACCTTGCAATATCTTTAATATTCTCCGTTTTACCAATGTTTGCTTATGCAAACATCATCGATGCTACTCATGGTGCCGGAGCAGGTAGCTTTGAGCTTGGTACTTTTGTTAATAATGGCTCAGATTTTATGTCGCTAGGAGTGGGCAATACAACCATTGTGGGCTGGACTGTTGGTGGACCAGGTAACGGTATAGATTGGTTAACAACTCCACGCTTTGCAGCTTCCGATGGTATCCATTCTATAGATCTACAGCACACAGTTCCTAGTTCTATATCAACGGCCATCCCAACAATCCTGGGAGTAACTTATGAGATTTCTTTCGATGCTGCGGCAGCACCTAACGGAGCACAAATAGCCCTAAGTGGTTTTGTTTCTGCAGGATCACTCGTAAATCAAGCTTTCACGGCGACCCCTTCTAGTAACTTTGACACCCAAGCTTTTACAACATTTATATTTCAATTCACCGCGACTGGTACCTCCACAACAGTTACTCTTCAGTCGGGATCCCTAACAAATGCCTATGGTCCTGTCGTAGACAACGTAAGTGTAGAGCTTTTAGATTCCGTTCCTGAAGCCTCTTCCGTAGTTCTATTCTCCATTGCTATTATTAGTCTTTTCACCTACCGCCGCAAACAACTAGTGTAATGGATCTACTTCAAGACAATCTCTCACTAGGAAGAGCTAATATCCAACAAAAAAAGCGACCTTATCAATTAATGACAAGGTCGCTTTTTCATTTAGCTAATCATCTCAAGTACATAGCTCAGAAATAAAAATCCCTAGCAATCCCGCTCCAAAATCACTATCATGAAATCATGGTGCTAAGGATGCCATTTCAAAGGGAATTCCCCCGCTCCTCCCCCGCTATAATAACACGTCTGGATTATCATTCCTAAAACCAAAGTGTTCGTGAGTAGAAAAAAAAGAGCGGAGAAAATCATTTCATTTTCTCCGCTCTTTTATCAAGTTATCATAGTGTTAGTCTGCTGGTCAACCTATTGGTAGTGCCTCCAATATATAACACCGTTTTTTAGAATTCACCTTTTCTTTACAGTAAAAACTCCCAATGCTAGAAATAAAAGAAAATAAGTACTTGGCTCAGGTATAGATGTATCCAAAAAAGCAAGTCCATCCAAAAAACCTTGGTTATGACTACCAATAAAAGTAGCACTACCATTATTTACATTAAGAGAAAAAAGACCATTGGTATCAGAGACATAAAGAGTGTCTGTGTTTTCGTCATAAGCTAGTCCACGCGAATTTTGATTACCGGATGAAGAAAGGCTAATGGCTACTCCAACTAAAGATTTTGTTCCTAGGGTTGTATCTATGGTATAAAGACCTCTGTCTTGTCCTAATCCATACAAAATTCCATTGCCATCATCAAATGCTAGACCTGCCATATTCACCCCTAATCCACTGCCAATAGTAGTTGTTGCCCCTTGCGGAGTTAGGGATTTTAGCACATTACTGCCTGACTCAACCGCATACAAAATTCCTGCTTGCTCATCAGCGGCTAAAGAATGCCAATTTATGGAGCCATCTTGGTCGCTAATCCCCGTAAAAAGACCCGTGTTTGTGTTTATCGAACCTGTTCGTAAATTGTTATCCCCAAAAATATCAGAAGCAAAAAGTTCACCACCTAAAAAAGTTAAACCTGCTATTTGTCCAAGATCATTGGCCCCGTTAACATTAGTAAGAAGAGTTGCCGCCCCTGTCGATTCATCCAGTTGAAAAAGCGACGAAGAAGAGCCCCCACCAGATCTTATAGCTATTAAGTCAGCATGTACGGTGGTCATCGAAACAAGCAGCACCAAAGTAAATAACATTCCTATTCGTTTATTCATTTATATTTTTCTCCTAAATTACGCACTCTTTTCACAGTACCTTAAAAATATGCAAATCCAAATGCATGTTTTTCACTCTTATTTATCCTAGCCTTTAGCTTTTTTTGTTCCTATTGTGTGAGAAGTCTGTATATTATTTTGAATTGGATATTTATCCAATTTTAATTTTTGCCTTAAGCCTATTTTACATAACTTTAGCAAAATTAAACTTGAAATTTCAAGAAAAAAATAGATTTCAGAAATCCAAAAAGAATTTAACAAAAGCCACTCGTTACACTTACATTCTCTAGAAAAACTTGACTATAGTTTCTAGGCTGTATCCCTATAAGCTAACAACAAAAGCCTTAATTTTTCTTACTCTCCAATGATTTTTCTCGAACTCAAAAACACTCAAAAACACTCAAAAACAGAATCTTTTTTTGTCAAAGAGGGAAGATTTTGCAACTAATTCCCCCACTCCTCCCCACTCTTCTAAAATTCTAATCAAAACAACGATTCTTTTGCAAAGACAAAGTTTTTCCGAAAATTTCCAAGAGAAATCTCCCTACATATTAACAAATCTGTCACCAAGGGAAATACATCGAGAAAAATATGCCCAAAGCTAAAGAGATAGAAACTTTAATCTCTTGGGAATTCCTCACTAAAATTTTGTTATTTTTTGCTATCATGTGAGAATAAAACTAACTGCAACAGGAGAGTTAAACATTGAAATCAAAAGTAATCAGGTGGTACAAAAGACACAACCAGGCGATAGATGCTGTTATTGATATAGCATTCGATGCTATACCTGGAGCAGGGATTGTTAAGAAAACTCTAAAGCTAGGGAAAGCGGCAGTCGATGGAGTAGGAGATCATAGGGAAAAAAGACTTCAGGAACTAGAGAATATCTTAAGTGAACTCAAGCCATTGATGACAGATTTAGTAGAAGACGTAGAAGATTTAAAAACCTTCCAGGACGCAGCAACGACGAAGCAAGCTAGGATTGCCATTGAAGACAGCGAACTAAAAGAAGAGCTAAATGAATTGATGCCACAGTTAAGTGAGTCAATATCGCGCTCGGTAACAATGCTATCCAACTCCGATGAGAGAGTAATTAATCGCAAGTACCAAATTATTGAACGGGTTGGTAAAGGCGGACAGGGGGAAGTGTATAAAGCTCGTCATTTAATGGCAGAGACAAATGTCGCGATCAAAATACTACCCCATGAGCTAAGCGAAGATGCAACAGCAGTTGCCAGTCTAAAACAAGAGTATCAGCGATTAGTTAAACACTTAAGTCATCCGAGCATTGTCCAGTATCGTGATTTAGACCAAGACTGGGAAAGTGGGTGTTGGTTCATAGTCATGGACTATGTAGACGGAAAAAATCTACGGCATATTTTGTTGGAGAGAAAACAAAATCCTCTATCGCTAGTAAAGGTGGCTGAAATTTTAAAATCAGTGGCCCAAGCACTAGATTTTTCTCATGGGAATGGAATAATACACTGCGACCTTAAACCAGAAAACATAATGATAGATGAAGATGGTAGTGTTTTTTTAACCGACTTTGGTCTGGCTTATGAAGTTCAAACGAGTCTTTCAATAAAAGGAACCATAAGTGCAGATATTAATGGAACTTTGCCCTATATGTCTCCTGAGCAATATAAAGGAAGACGCATACGACCAGCAACAGATATCTGGGCCTTAGGAGTAATTTTCTACGAGATGATAGAAGGGTGTCATCCCTTCAAGGGAAGGTCTTTTGAGCATTTTCGGACGATAATTTGTGAGTATGAAATGCAGTCAGCGGAAAATCTATCTCCTCTCCAGTCAGCAGCTTTGCTCAAAATGATGGAGAAAGATCCCATGAAGCGGCCAGGTAGAGCAGAGAAAGCGATTTTTGCCATTATTGATGCAGGAAAGCCTACGATTTATGCTAACCACGCGGTAGAAACAAGGTCAGCGGAACAAAGAGAGTCTCCAGAGGTTTCTCTCCCTATGACTTCTAAGCTAGAGTCTAGTTTAGAATACAAAGACTTTCTGTTTTTGCGAAAGAAAAAATATTCTTGTGGTGGAGTAAGTCACGAGGTAGAGGAGTATCAGCATCGATCTACGGGGATAGAGTTTGTCCTAATTCCCAGTGGTAGTTTCATGAGGGGGGAGAAAAGGATATTTAAACATCATCAAGTAAGAGTCAAAGAGTTTTTGATGGCTAAGTATCCAGTAACACAAAAGCAATGGGAGAAGGTGATGGAAAATAATCCTTCTAAGTTTAAAGGGGCAAATTGTCCGGTGGAACAAATTTCGTGGAGTGATGCTAAAAAATTCTGTGCGAAGTTAGGTTTGCGCTTACCGAGTGAGGCACAGTGGGAGTATGCTTGCCGAGCAGGGACTACGACAGAGTATTTTTGTGGAGATAATGCCGATAGCAACTATATGCACTATAGTGAATCTAAATTGGGCAAACATGATGGACGTAATATCAAATTGACAAAGAGCACAATAGATGTGGGAAGTAAAAAACCAAATGCATTTGGTTTGTATGATATGAGTGGAAATGTTTCTGAGTGGTGTGAGGATGAATACGAAGAATACGATGTTAAGTACTTTGGCACTATTGTAGGTGGGTCTGAATGGACTCCTAAAGCTAAGCTTAAACAGAAAGAAAATAAAATAGATGGGTCTATATGGACGAGGAGAAAATTCAAGCGTTTGAAGCGAGTGCTCCGAGGGGGGAGCTGGTCTGAGCATCCTTCTTGCCTTAGATCGGCAGAGCGTAGGTGGTATTTTGCCAAGACTCGCAGCAAAGATGCGGGCTTTCGTGTGTCTTTCAGTTCTTAACTTTCTTATTCTTAAATTTTATAAAAGCATTTCTTTTGCAGTTTAATCTCTTTATTGCCAAATAGTAAGATGATGTTGTCGTTTGTTTCCTACAAACAAAAATGGAAAGGAAAAAAAGTGGAGATAACAAAAAATTTAGAAAAAAATCTAATCCATATATTTAATAGCAACAAGCAGATTACTGTCCTTGCCGGAGCAGGTATTTCCGCAGAAAGTGGTATCCCTACGTTTCGCGGTCCAGAAGGTTATTGGACAGTAGGCTCAGAAGTATATCAGCCTCAAGAAATAGCGACTTACAGAATGTTTTTGAAAAATCCTAAGGAGGTCTGGAAATGGTTTTTATACCGCCGCGGAGTATGCCATAAAGCCAAGCCCAATCCTGGCCATCAAGCTTTGGTCGAGATGGAGGAATTGCTTGCAAACAGATTTTCTCTAGTCACCCAAAATGTAGATGGATTACATTTAAGAGCTGGCAATAGTATGGAGCGAACCTACCAAATCCATGGCAATCTCGACTATATGCGTTGCTCTAAAGAATGCACAGATACTCTTTACCCCATTCCCAAAGACATTCTCCTCAATAGTAGAGAGGAAGATATTTGTAATGCCCATTGGCAATTGCTGGTGTGCCCTCAATGCAAAAGTCCTAGCCGTCCTCATGTCTTGTTATGGGACGAATACTATAGAGAAGCGCTTTACCGCTCTGGAAGTGCACAAAATGCGGCACTGGAAACCGAATTATTAATTATCGTAGGAACATCTGGAGCCACCAGTCTTCCTCATCAAATTGCCAGGATAGTGTCTGAACAAGGAGGCTTGATTATCGACATTAACATTGAGCCAAATTGCTTCTCCGATCTGGATCACTTTATTCAGCAATCCAGCGGTAAGGCTTTACCAGAAATAGTCGCTATTTTTAAGCAGAACACTAACTAACAAAATAGTGTAAAAATGTATCAAAATGTCGTCTGCCAAAGATTTTTAGATTTTAAAACAGGTACTTCTTTAGTATTTATTTCAACAAAAAAGCTACCTTGTTGTTTTAAACAAGATAGCTTTTTCTCCAGCAATTCCATCCAAAAATCACTATTATAAAATCAATGGCATTTATGTAAAATGACTTCATGGGGTTTTAGTAACCTGCCCCATATTTGACCCCGCAACAAAAAATATCCATTCTAAATCTTTGGTAAAAAAGAAGTTCCAGAGTTAAAGACACGGTCTACGAAACCGTAGGTTGCAGGATCGAGTTAGATTTCAAAAATAAATTATTTTCCTTAGCAGAGTGGTCTGGTAATTTTTTTTCATAGAATACGCCAGATTTTATATATCCTAACCCGCCAAATACACAACCTGTTAGAGTGAGTGATTTTCTTTTTCCTCGCTTTGCTAAGAACCTTACTACTCCAAGGAAATTCTATCGTTCCTAAAGGATTTTGAGCAATAAAGTTACTAAATTATAAAACTCTCTTATAAATCCTTATTCGCACGTCTAAATTGCTTTTGTAATTTTTCATTAATCTCAGTATACTATGAGGAACCATTTATTTCATAAGGACATGCTATCATGAAATCAATAGACATAAATAACGCCGACTGGCAAGATGTTATAAAAAAGGTTATCGCAGGAAAAGAAATATTGCTAAGTGATGAAGGAAAAACAATAGCAAAGGTTTCCCCCTATAAAGAGAGGAAAACAAAAGTGACAAAACGGAAAGGTGGACAATTAAAAGGCCAAATATGGATAGCAGAAGATTTCGATGCTCAAGATGAAGATATTGTCGCAATGTTCGAAGGTGGTAATTAGTGCAATTACTCATTGATACGCATGTTCTCCTGTGGTGGTTTAGCGACCCATCGATACTTACTCAGAAAGCAAAAGAGGTGATTGAAGATATCAATAACAATATCTTTGTAAGTGTTGCTGTCCCTTGGGAAATCATTATAAAAAAAGCAAAAAAGAAACTCAAAACATCTGATAACTTTCAAAAACTCATGCTAGAAGAATTTAATCTATTACCCATTAACATGCCTCATGTTATGCAATTACAGTCTCTTCCCGTTATGGACAATCACAAAGACCCCTTTGACCGCATAATGATTGCTCAGGCGCAGGTAGAAAAACTCACTATCGTAACTCGCGATGGTCTTTTTAAAAATTACGATGTTCCACTTATTGTTGCGTAAGTAACACTAGAAATCAAACGTATCTTGCCTACTGATGACAAAATTTACGACATGTTTTTAGGTATCCTAACCTAAGAAAAAACTCCATGAAAATTTTGTGCCTGGCAATAAATCCTTGAATGGATAAGCAGCAATTGCTATACTTTTATTTTTAGTAAATACAAAAAGATGGACGCGGCAGTCAACAACTCTGTTTGGGCCAATGCTTGGTGCAATTTCACTGTCGCGTACCAAGTTTCGAGAATTGGGACACTTTGTCTTCGAAAGGTTTTAAGGTAAGGACTATGGCAAGAATTCAACTCAATGATATTCCAAAAATCCAAGATTTGCAAAGCAATGATTTGGAAAATATGAACGGTAGAGGCAACTCAGAAATAACCGGAACGATGGGAGAAATCCCAGACTTAAAGCCAGTAATTTCTTCTCTGGAACTACCCAGGCAAAGTTTTCTCAATAATGATGAAAGCAAATATTCCTTTAAGACACAAATGCCCTTCTCTGAAATAAAAGGGCCTAATTAGTGAAAAATTCTTTCCGCTAAAGATAGATGTGATCAATTAACGTTTGAGTAAGGCGTATAACGCCTTATTCAAAATGGTTTATTTTTTCTTTGTCTTCCCATCACGAAAAATACTAGCTGATCAAAATTCTTTTTATCACTCCAACATCACTTTCTGCTAGACACGCTCTTAGATTCCTCTCGTTTTGCCATTTTTATTTAGAAACTCTCAGTGGAAGAACTTTACTATTTCGAAGGAATTTTCTCCCACCGTTTTGATTAGCGAACTATAGCCTGATTTCTCACTTTCATTAATTGACTTCTATTTCTAAGAGTAGCTTTACCACTCCATATTGCTTTTAACTTGTATTTTTTTCTCAAATGATCTATAAAAAATAATATATCTCTAATAGATTGTTCTGTGATCTAGCAAGTTTATACAAGGTTTTTTGAAAATGAATGACATTGTTGCTATTCTTATTAACGGTCAAGAAATTTCTTTACAAGAAGTCCTTTGTCAAGCCAAATGTAGTAGAGATTGGCAATTTCTCGAAAATGTCATTGTCACCAACCTTATTTTGCAAGCCGCTGCCGAAAACAATCTCTCCGTTTCAGATCAAGAGCTACAAGAGTCTGCTGACCAGTTTAGAGAAGAAAATGAGCTTTTTAAAACGGGGGATACGGAGGCGTGGCTAGCTCATCACCATATGAATCTGGATGACTTTGAGCGATTCATCGAACAAACAATTCTGACAAAAAAACTCAAAAGCCATATAACAAAAGACAAAATAGACCCATACCTATCAGAAAACCTTTCTTCTTTTGATCAAGCTAAAATTTCTCATATTCTTGTCGAAAAAGAAAAGCTCGCGGAAGAACTCTTCTTAAAAATCTCAGAAGAAGATGCTGACTTTTCTCTTTTGGCTGAAAGATATTCTCTCGACAAAAAAAGTTGTAGCAATGGAGGCAAGTTGGGTTTTGTTTTTCGTAATTCCTTGTCTCCTGCTTTGGAAACGGCTACCTTTGGGGCACAAATCGGAAGTTTTCTTGGACCTATCAAAACGAATGAAGGCTATCATATTGTATGGGTAGAGAGCATAAAGTACGGAGCAGTGAACGAGCAAAATCGCCACCAAGCCCAGGAAATTTTATTTGCTCAGTGGTTAAAAGAATATCGCCAGAAAAACAATGTAAAAATTCCTCTATTGGAAAAACTGTGAGCATAATATGAAGAAAGCTCCCCAGAAAATTTTATACCAAGAAGAGGATACCAGGAGTTCTTTTTTACGAAACTCTTTGTTGGATCTACCAACCTATCGTAGCAGAGGCTTACTTTATTTAACCCTATTAATGGTGCTTTCATCTTTGCTGTGGGCTTGGTTTAGCAAGATAGATGTTATTGTCAATGCTTCCGCTATCGTGGTTCCTGATGGACAGATTAAACTTGTTCAAACTCCTGTTGCTGGAGTCATCAAAGAGATTTTGGTCCAGGAAGGAGAAAAGGTAGAAAAAGACCAAGCTCTGTTTGTAGTAAAATCAGAAAAAGTAGAGCAACTTCTTAGTAATCTAAAGAGTTTCAAGGTAGATTTAGAGGAGGTGAACAGACAATGGAGCGAAATTCTTCCTCTTCAGGAGAAGCAATTGCTCTTAGAAATAAAACTCACCAAAGAAAAGCTAAAAAAGCAAGAGTCGACATTGTCGTACTTGAAGAAAAAAATAAAGCTCAAGAAGAAGGGATTTCTTGTTAGTGAACAGGCTCATAAGATTGCGATGGAACGCTTAAATGAAAAGAAGAAGCGCCTAAATAATGATGTTAAAAAAAATCTTCTGATCTTAGAGATTTCAGAAAAACAAGTCTCTATGCTCAAAAACCTCCAAGAAAAGGGTTTATCAAGTAGCATTGAGTCTTTAGAAATGGATAAACGGCAGCAAGAAGCTAAATCTCAAGTAGAAAAAACCTACTCTCTCTTGCGCGAGATAGAAGAAGAGTATAAGCAAGAGCACAATAATTTAGTCTCCCTAAAGTATCGTTCTCAAAGTGAAACTGCCGAACTGGAGGAGAGTAAGCAAAACACATTATTTACGGTGGCATCAACTTCATCGGAGATTTTACAAAAAGAAAACACTCTTCACCTAAACCGCCTAAAAATAAAAGACAAAAAAGAAACTTTGCAAAGCCACTACCAACAACTCTTAGCCAAAGTAAAATTAAATCTAACGGGGGTTTCTCCAAAAGTTTTGCAAGAGTCCCTCCAGAAAGATGAAGTAATCACAAATCTATTTACGCTATCAGCCTTTACTTCTGGTACTGTATCACGAATGACAGTTTATGATCAAGGAGAAGTCATCGCGCTGGGCAAAACTCTCTTAGAGATAGTTCCCAAAGATGCCAAACTGATTGTAGAGTTAAAAATTAACCACCAAGATATAGGCTTCATCCAAGCGGGACAAAAAGTCAAGCTCAAGTTTGCAGCGTTCCCCTATGCTGAGCATGGAGCTATTCACGGAAAACTAGTACGAATCTTACCTAATGCAGAGCTTGATAAAAATTTAACTTCACATTTCCGTGCCATTTGCGAATTAGAAACAAATGCTTTCTATGTTCGAGGAGAAGAAAAGCCTTTGCTCTCAGGAATGATTGCCTCAGCAGAAATTGTCACCGAAAGAAGGCGTATTTTGGCTTTATTGCTCCATCCTCTAAAAACTCTTTAACTCAGTGAATCATGAACAAACAGCAAGTTCTCGAAGCTCTTCAAAAAAAGGAATTGTTCTCTGATATATCTCCCTTTCATTTGAAAAAAATAGCCAAGCAGACAAAAGCTATTATCTTGACCATGGGAGAAATTGTTCCTCAGAGCACAGAGTTTGTCTATCTAATCCATGAGGGAACTGCTCGAATGGTAGGGTATAGACAAGAGAAACCTTTTACCATCGCAACTTTTTCATCTCATGATATATTGAGTAACTCCGTGTCCACTAGAGCCTCCTCTGAGAACCTAACTCTCTTTCGTTTTCCTCATAAAGAGTTTCATCATCTGTTGGAGCTATCTGTAGTTCTGCAAAAACATTGGGAAAAAGGGAAGCAGGAGTTAGAAACTCTTTCTTTTTTACGGCAATCGACTTTTCTGGGTACTTTTCCATTGCCCCATAGCAAGTTTCTTCTCTCTCACTTGCAACTACGATCCTTCTCGACCAGCCAGGTTCTTAATAACGAATTAGAGTTAGGCAAACAACTTCATCTAATTTACGAAGGAGTCATTCTACTCAAGCATAATGAATTATCACTTGAGTTAGGAAAAGGCACTTGCTTGGGTGAACATGAAAAGGCCCTATCTACTTCTCCAGAAACTTCTCTAGCAGCAAAAAATCATGTAAAAATCTTGAGCCTTGAAACCAAATACCTTGAACCTGGAAAACTTCCCCCAGAGCAACGATCTTTGCCCGATACAACACAACAGAGAATAGTTCAGCCTAGCTTACAAGTTACACAGCCTATTTTATCTCCTCCTAAAAAGAAAATAAGCAAGAGAAAAAAAACATCTTCTTGGTCAAAGTATCCTTGGGTGCGCCAGTACGATTCTAGTGATTGTGCTGCTGCTTGTCTCGCCATGATCTCTCGCTACCACGGAGTAAATTTTCCGATGGCTCGTTTACGTGAATGGGCCAATGTCGGCCCCCAAGGAACGAGTATGTACTACTTAGCCAGGGCTGCCGAGAAGATAGGTTATGTCGCTCGTGGAGTGAATATATCACAAGATTTATTGCCTACTATTGAACTACCAGGAATTGTTCATTGGAAGCACAATCATTACGTTGTTTTGTATAAAATCACAGAGCAAGGAGTTGTTATTGGGGACCCTGCTCGTGGCATCGTTAAGATGAAACTAGAAGAATTTTTAGAGGCTTGGACCGAAAGAATGCTCATTCTTTCCCTCAGTGAGGAACTACAAGAGCCAGAAGAAACAAGCACTAGCATCAAGCGTTTTTTTCGAATGCTGAAGCCATACAAGTATTTGCTCATAGAAGTTTTTCTAGCTTCTCTTATTCTGGAGATTTTAGGCTTATCTTCTCCCATATTCATCCAGTTTATTGTAGATAAAGTTATTGTTCACAGCGATGTACGTATGCTAAACATTATGTTAGCGGGGATGATTATTCTGGGAGTATTTCAAACGATAACAGGAGTGTTACGTCACTATCTACTGATTCATATATCGACAAAACTTGACCTAAAGATGACCGCCGACCTTTTCCAAAAAATTATCCAACTGCCCTTATCTTATTTTCAGAGTCGTAAGATAGGAGATATTCTAACCCGCTTTGCCGACAGAAATAAAGTTCGTAGCTTTATCACAGGGGCCACGATCACCACTTTGCTAGACTCTATCATGGCGGTAGTTTATATATCCTTAATGTTTTTTTATAGCTTCAAACTTACCTTACTTGTCCTCTGTTTTGTTAGCTTATTTATTATTTTAACTCTTGTATTCACTCCTCTACTCAAACGTAATAATCAAAGACTATTCGAGAAAATTGCTTTTTCGCAGTCTCATTTAATTGAGTCGATAAAATCAATCCAAGCAGTGAAGTCTGCTGCGGCAGAGCTAGAGACAAGATGGAAATATGAAGAGTTGGTTGTTCAAAATGCCAATGTTGCTCTTTATGGAGCAAAGTTGAATCTGGCCATGGGGGGAATTTCCAGTAAGCTTAACTTACTATTTTCTGCCGTTATGCTATGGTTCGGAGCCCATCTTGTTATTGGTAGAGAAATGACGGTGGGACAATTGATGGCTTTTCAAAGTCTTGTTGGTATGACAATGCTACCCGTGATGGGACTTGTAGGAATGTGGCAGGTGGTCCAAGACACTCTTCTTTCTTTAGAGAGGCTGAGCGATATTTATGATACAGAGCCCGAACAAGATCCCAAAAAACACTGGATAAAATTACCTCAAATGGAAGGAAACATTGAATTTAAAAACGTTTCCTTTCGCCACAACGAAAACGACAAAAACATTCTCTGCAACGTTTCTTTTCAAATTCACGCAGGTCAAACAGTTGCTCTCGTAGGACGCTCTGGCTCAGGAAAAACTACTCTCTTAAACTTACTCCAGGGTTTTTATTCTCCTAGCGAAGGACAAATTCTAATAGATAGCTATGACGTTGCTCAACTGGATAAGCAATCCTTGCGCTCTCAAATGGGAGTGGTTTTACAAGAGAATAGTATCTTTTCAAATACCATTCGCGACAATATATCACTGTACAACCCTCAAGCTTCGTTAGATAATATTATTCAGGCGGCGAAGTTAGCAAATGCCCATGATTTTATTATGTCTTTTCCTTTAGGATATGATACAAGAGTAGGAGAGGCAGGGATTAAGATTTCGGGAGGGCAAGAGCAACGTATCGCCATCGCCCGAGCAATGTTAATTGACCCACCACTGCTCATTTTTGATGAAGCCACTTCAGCTTTAGATACCCAGTCCGAACAGATTATCCATAGTAGTCTAAAAGAAATTACGCACAAACGTACCGTTCTCATTATTGCTCATCGTATTTCCACTGTGCGCAAGGCGGATTTGATTTTGGTTCTAAATAAAGGAATGATAAGTGAACAAGGTAGTCATGAGGATCTGTTGGCTAAAAAAGGATTGTACTATCACCTTAATAACCAACAGATTGAGCTTTAGATATAACTAAAAACTTAGTTTTCTGTCTCAAGAATACTAGTCAGGGATGACATCAAATAGGAAAGATCTATCTTGAAAAATTCTCCCATTTTGATTAGTGCCTAAAGCAATTGACAGTTTAGAAGCACTATCATCTCTAAAATAGTCTATGTTTGGAGTATTGTATAAAGGTTTGCTTTCAGGAGTTTCTCCCGTTAGAGGAATTTCCCCCATTGTGCCTGTTAGCTCAGCAGGACCTTGTCCCTCTAAATTTTTTAAATTGCTCTTCTCCAAATCTTGGATTTTAGAAATATCGTTCAAATGAATTCTCGCCATTATTTTCTCCCTTTAGTTAGGACACGATTTTGTCGAAAAAGTCCCATGATTTTGAATTAACTTCGTCTAAAATTTCACTTAGAGAGTAATTATATTATCACTATCTACTTTTTTTTTCAAGACTAAGAAGAAAATTTTTTACTTTGACTCATCTGCCGTCATCCTTTATCATATTTGCATAGAATAGAATAGAATAAAATTTAAATTGAGTTTCTGTTAAGGAGATTTTGAGTGAAAAAGCTATATTTTTCTTTGTCATTGTTTCTATGCTGGCAAGTGGGAGTTTTGGCTCAGGTTATTGACGCAGACTTAGATCGAAAAATCCAAGTTCATCCAGAAAAAGAATTTTCTATTATCGTTTTCTTTCCAGAGCTCTCTCCCCAAACTGTTTTAGATGAACAGGCCATCCGAGGAGATAAACACCAGCAAGTCCAACAGGTTGTAAGTGTTTTTCGACAAAAAGTCCAAGAGGCCAGCCATTGGGTCGAGCAATACCAAAGTCGTAATAGTTCCTTAAAGAACTACCGAGTTCACGAGTTAGTCCAGGCAGCTTCTTGCCAAGCGACAGGAAGTATCATTAGAGAATTAGCTCAACAAAGTCAAGTTAGTCGGATTGATCTCTATCAAAAAGAACTTCTCAAGCCCGATGAATTCTTCTTAACCGATGCCTACTATGAGTTTCACATCGACCAAGTTCAGAGTATCGGGGAAGAGGAAGTGAGCCCTTGGGAAATTAGCCCAGAGAAATACGACGATGGGTCAAGTATCGACTTAGATAAAATCATCAACACTCTGAAAAAAGTCTACGACTTCATCAAAGATAATAAGCAAGTGGTCAATCACACTGTCGATATGGCTTCGGCAATTCCTTCAGGAGTTAAGAGTTGGCAGAGCATGGCTGGCTGGGAAAAGAAAACTAGCAGCTTGTACCGAGTCACTTTTAAAAATGGTTTTGGAATGGAAGTAGTTGCCATATCTCTTCGTGTCCACTTTAACTACAACGGCAACTATGAAGGAAAAGGTAAGTACATTACCTGTGCTACGGCTAGTATTAACGAACTGAGCGTTCTTTGGGGATATACAGTCAATGCCAAAGTTGAAATCCCTGATACTAGTATCGTCAACAAAGGTACTTCTACCGATCCTGTCGCAGGAATGCAAATGTTTCTTAGCTACACAATTGAAACAATTGTTAAGTTTTACAAAGGCGGACTCAACTACTCATTGGATGGGCGAGGTAATCTAGAAGAGTCTTAGAATAACTTAAAGACTTTTACAGCAAACTCAGAAACATCCAAAAAGGTCATTTTATAGCACCAGGCAATAGAGGTGTAGGTTTTAGCTAGAAAGGGAGGCGAGGAGAAAGTTCTTGTACAAAGAACCATTAGCCTATGGTTCTTAAGTAGCATCCTCGTTATAAAATATGATGAAAAAACTTCTTAGTGTTTGTTTAGTTTTCTGGAGCCTTGCTCTAGTGTCTGCTGATTGGCAAGTTTTAGACGAGTCTGCTAAGGTCGGCGAAAAAATAAAGGTAAAGCTACTGGATTCCAGAGAGACAGAGATGAAGATAGAAATCACTGTTTCTGGTTATTACTTAGAAGAAGTTATGGCCGATCAAACTTCTTGCTTTACTGTTGATATTCCGGGAAGCTCTGTCCTTATGCAAGAAGGGTATCCTACTGTTTCCAAATTAGGTAAACTAATATGCCTGCCCAAGGACTGTGAAGTCTCGCTGGAGGTTCTTTCTATCGTCGAAATAGAAAGTGATTTGCCAGGTTTAATAGTCCCCTCCAAAGGACACTTAACCAGGGATATTAATCCTAAAGACATTGAATTTAAGTTTGCCTCTGTTTATGAACAAGATGCTTATTGGCCAGCAAAACAAGAACAGTTTTCCTTAGGTAAACCTTTTCAATTTCGCGACGTTCGCGGCATACGCCTGCGTGTTCTACCAGCGAGATTTAATCATCTGCAAAAGAAAATGAAAATTCTCCAAAAAGCAGTTCTTGCTCTTAAGTTTCACTCTAAAGATGACTCTAAGATTAGCTACCAGCCTATAAGCGCTAGCAAAACCTATGACAAAATTTACGACATGTTTTTAGGCTATCCCAACCTAAGAAAAAACTCCAAGCAAGATGGGCGCAAACTAGTTGTCGTAACTCCTGCCCGGTACAAAGAAACTATTCAGCCATGGATAGATTGGAAACAAAAAGCGGGCTACGAGGTAACGATTCATACGACCTCTAAACGAGATAGATCTTTCGAGATCAAAGAACACTTGAAAGACTTGTATGACTATCCCTCAACTCGTTTTGATTATGTTGTGCTAATTGGCGATGCTAGCTACAGCGGTTACTTTGAAAATTGCCAACCTATGCCCACTTTTGAAGGGGAAAAAGAAGGGGCCGCCGCTGATCGTGTGTATGTGCGCTTAGACGGCTATGATAATTATCCTGAGGCCTGTATCTCTAGAATTTCTGGGGAGAGTGAAGAGGAGATTGCAAACCAACTCGACAAAATTATCCAATATGAGCAAAGTCCTCTTACCAGCAATTGGTCGCAAAAAGGCATTTGTGTAGCCAGTGACGAAGGTCATCATAAAGATTGGCAACGGGCAGAGTGGTTACAAAATGGTGGAAGCAAATCGCAAAACGTTTCCATTGAGAAAAATGGACTACTAGCAAATGGCTTTACTTCTTTTGCTGATGTTTATGACCCTGGAGCAAATCCTGCTAAAATAACAGAAGCTCTTAACGATGGCAGTAGTATTATTTGCTACATCGGCCACGGAACTCCTACCAGTTGGTATACCTCGGGTTTTAACAATGATGATATTCATAATCTTACAAACAAAGGCCTTTATCCTGTCATCTGGAGTGTTGCTTGCGTTAACGGAAAGTTTGTTCATCTCAAAGAGTGCTTTGCAGAGGCGTGGTTAAGAAAAAAAGAAGGGGGAGCGGTTGCAGTGGAAGCAGCTTCGACAAATGAATCTTGGGCTCCTCCTTGCGATAAGCAAGCTGCCACCATCAACTCTATTATCAATAAAAGCGCTTCTACATTCGGAGCACAAGAATTAGTCGGTTGTCTAAAGGCTATGGAGATATGGGGAGACGATGATAGCTCTGAGGGGAACAAAATGGCTGAGCAATGTAATCTGTTTGGAGATTGCACTTTGATGACGAGATATGGGCAGCAAGCTCCTCTTGAGGTTAAAGTAAGCTATGAAGCTAATACTGCTGTTTTTCACGTTACTTCAAAAGAACGCGCTCTCACAAATGCAATAGTCACGATATATTCTGAGGATTTCCGCTATAGGGTGAGCCAAGATGTAGAGCTTAATGGCAAAGCAACTATTGCTCTAGATAGCCACAGTAAGGACAAGCTGTTCTACACAGTGGTTTCTCCCAACTGCATTCCTCTTGTTGATATTCCTTTAGAGTAGAGAACGTAGCCAGGGCATAAATGCCCTGGCTACGTGCCTCAGTCGCTACGCGACCATAAACCAAAGAAATCTCTTATTTCAACAGTAGTCGAGTCAAAGCCCTTCCTCCGGCGCAACCAACTCCACCTTAATCCGATCAGGATCTTCAAAAAATACAGCGTAATATCCTCTACCACCGGCATATGGATGTTTTTCTTTGTACAGGATATTAACCTCTCTATTCTTGAGCTCTTGCGTCATGCATTCAACGTGCTCTCTTGATTCTCCATAGAAGGCCAGGTGGTTAAGACCCGTTTTGCATCTATGATAGGTCACATCTAAATGCCTATCCTCTGTTTGAACGAAAACGAGGTAGGTATTTCCCAGTTTCCAGCTTTGCCCTTGCTCCCATGATTGATATTTGGAGTATCCCAAGTCTGTCAGAAACCAGCTCCAGAATTCAATAGAGCGATTCAAATCAGAGACATATATTTCGATGTGATGAACTACGCCTTTTAAGGTCATTTAAAGCTCGATTCTTATTTATTTGCCTCTGAAGTTTTTTCTTCTGCCAGATAAAGTTTTTTCAAATTACCATGAATTTCCGCAACAATGGTCTCATCTTCGAGAGAGTATAGATCTTGCAGGAACCTTGGTTCACTAGGAACCTGAGCTTTTTTTGACCAAGTATAGGTATTTGTTTTAGAGGAAAAATCAACGAGAGCAAAATCTATCGTTTCGAGGTAGATATCCTCTTTAGATCCCTTCCAATCATAACTAATCTTCTCTACTTTCCTGTGCAAAAAGACGATCCACTTTAGCTCTTCTAGTTTTTCCGCACAATAGAGAGAAGATATCTCCATTTGCGATTTATGGAGGGAATATTTTTTTTCTTTATCTATGTTAACAATAATCCCTTTGTCTATTCCTTTTTTGTATTGAGCAGTGGCCGTTTCATTATTTTCGGTACTTCGGAGGTTATACTTTGGTCCTTCTTTGGTAATAAAAGAAGAAAAGGCCTGGTCGAGTTTAAACTTTTTCTCGTTGTACTCTTTCGCATATTGGCGGTGCTCTTGCGTAAGTTTGTAGTTTCCGGCTAAACCCGCGAGGAAAATAATGACAAAACCAATTTGAACATTTCTATCAATAAGTGGCTTGTCTCTCATCGAATTTTCGAAAGACTTTTCAGAAAAGAGAGCATCTATAAGGGCATATATAACAATGATAAACCCTGAGCTAATAAAAACGAAGAGCAAGTTTATGAAAACGAGGGTCACAGAGGTACCAAACCAGTGCTCTTCTACACTGAACATACCTTCTCCGGCATAAATCGTAACATACCAGTTTAAGATAGACAAAACAATGGCAAAGATAGCAACCATAAGAGCAAATACATATTTGCCATAGGAGTTCTTACTAGCATTTTTTTTAGTATTTTTCTTAATATTTTTTTTAGTATTCTTTTTCGCGTTTTTTTTGGGGCTCTTTTTCGCACTCATCTCTTTTTTCCTCACTGAGTTGTAATTGTCCAAAAATTATTTTCCACCGTCGCACTCTTTCGTCGCGGCGAAGACTTGCTTCGTGATCTGGGCATGTATTTAAGTTTCGATTTTTGTAGCCAAAGATATTTTTTAGTAATAGTTTTAGTAATAGTTTTAGTATATAGAGAGGAACAAATATTGGGAATGAGAGGACTGGGAAAACGATGGTGAGTTATAAATAAGGAACTTTCGTAGAATGGAAAAGCTCCTTATTTACCTTAGCTAAACGAGGACATTAGTCTCGATTGATAACATCAGAGGTTAGAATAACACTGCCCTTATCGAGAAGAAGCTTGATCTCGCTTAAAGTGTAGTTTTTATCTTTATTGATTGAAATAGTCGCTCCATTTTCAAGAAGAGCTTTTGCATCATCATAACTGTAGCTATTACTGTTTAAGACGACATCTCCCTTGTCCCTACTCTTCTTAAGAAGAAGCTTGATCTTTTCTAAAGTGTATTTCTTATCTTGATTGATCGAAATAGTCGCTCCCGCTTCTAGGAGAAGCTTGGTTTCTTCATATTTGTAATTATTAGCACTTAAGGCTACGTTACCTTCTTTGATCAAAAGCTTGACCTCGTCTAGAGTATAGTCCAAACTACTGCTTATTAAAAAAGTAGCCCCCTGCTTTAGAAGAAGTTTTGCTTCCTCGAAAGTGTAATTCTTACTACTTAAGACTATTTTTCCCTTTCCCAGACCAAGAAAGCTTTTCATTTCATGGTAAGTACAAGCTTTATCCATTGTAATGATAGCCCCGTAGTTCAGAAAGCTTTTCGTTTCATGATAGCTACAACTCTTATTGCTTAGGATAACATTACCCTTATCAAGAAGAAGAAAACTTTTGATCTCATTGTAAGTATAACTATCATTTTCATCTATTGTCAGGGTAGCTCCGCGCTCTATCAGTAGTTTCATTTCGTGATAATCTGCCGCGTAAGTTTTTCCTGAAGCTAATGCCATAATCAAAACGACACAAGACATAAAAAATACTTGCTTCATTACAACCTCCCTATTAGTTGTGACGTCACTTAAAATTTGCGTTTAAACTTTGTGCATTGTAAAAGAATCAGCATAAAACTTCAATGGAAAAAGGACAGACAACTTTATGAACCAGCCAGTAAGTAAAAAATTATTCTTTTATTTTTTTTACTCTCTTGAATTTTTTTGGTAAACTGTATTAATTAGCTTTACAGCTCTCTAAGTTCAAAAATATTAATAATTTCAGAGGAATCAGCATGAAATTCTTCATTTATATTGCACTAATTTCTTTTGTTTTCACTGTGAACACTTACGCATTAGACTTAATTGATGATTTTAATGATGGTAATACCAATGGCTGGACACAGTTGGCCGGAGATTTCACTGTTGATGGAAATGGTCTTCTTCATCAAAATACCACCCTAGGTTTTGGTGCTAGCCCAGCCCCTATACTACAGTTAAATGGCATAACTCCTGATAGCTATGTAATCCAGGCTGATATTGGTATCGACAATACAAGCATTGGCAACAACTCGGTAGGATTTGCTGCTCGTATTCAAGATGTGAACAATTTTTTATACTTTCATTTTTTCCCGAGTTTTCCAGGAGGAGCCTTTCGCGTAGAAAGAATGCTCAATGGTAGCAGTTCTACTTTGCTTGGTAATATCAATGTTGGTTTTCAGCCTGTGCATAGCACTTTTTATACTTTTAAGTTAGAGGTAAATGGCAATAACTTTACTGTTTCCATTAAAGATGGCGTTGGTGATTCTGGATTTGATTTTGTTCAAAATTTTACGAACTCTACATTTTCTGGTGGTGGAGTAGGGCTTGCTAATTTTACAGGTACAGCATTTTATGACAATGTGAAATCCGATGTTCTTTTTAATGCCAACACCAGTGTACCTGAGCCGAGTACTTGGTTACTGTGCATAATGGCTTCTCTTGGCCTCTTCATCAGAAACAAGCTCCGTTAATATCAGAACTCATCATTTTTTATATAGAGGATTTCTCATGGCTAAAATTAGTTTATTCTTTGCATGTTTTTTGCTAATTAACACAAGCGCTTTTGGTGCATTATTAGATGGCTTACAAGTTCACTATACTTTTGACCAAACTCTAAATGATAGCTCTGGCAATAACAACGACGGTGTCGCTTTTGGAGGCCCAACTTTTTCAGCAGATAAAGATGGTAACGCCAACAGCGCAGTAAGTCTTGATGGTCTCAATGACCACATAGATGTCGCTTCATTAACTCGCAATAGTTTTTCACAACTAACCATAACTACTTGGTTTAGATATACAGGTGCTACCACAGATGCCTTTCGCACAATTATAGGTTCAAGCAATGGTGATTTTTTTGTTGGTAAGAACACCGGTGACACAAGATTTGGAGTACAAGATGGCCCATACAACCCTAGCATGATCACAGGTTCAGATGCTTGGGATGGTGAATGGCATTTTATCGCTTATGTGGCCAACGGCAATAATGGTACTCTATTTTTAGATGGTGTAACTATTAGCGGTAATAGCTCATTTAACAGCACTGCTGGTGGTTTTTTAAATATTGGTAAAGAAATTGATAATAACCATTATTTCAAAGGCGATGTAGATGACATGCGTATATTCGATCGTGTTCTTTCTAATGACGAAATACTACAAGTGCAAGTTCTTAATTCAACAGTCCCTGAGCTAAATAGCGCATTACTTTTCTTTATTTCCATGTTAGTCGCTAGTGGTTACAGAAAGTTTTCTAAATAATCTGCCCAAATATGGTTTAATAAAACCATTGTTTAACAAAATCACTGCTATCAAATTTCAGCAGTGATTTTCATTATCTGCAAACTAAACTGCTATTCGCTAACTAGCCCCATCATTATGCCTGCAAATACTCATTCTTTTACACATCTACAAACATTTTCGTTTGCCAGTATTTTCTTTTCAAAGTAAAAAAATTCAATTTAAAATAAACTTTTAATTTCTAAAAAAACACATTGCTTTTTATTCTCCAAAATTTATACTTAATAAAATAAACCAAGGTTTAATTTGAATTTTATTAAATTCCAAGATCCTTAGAAACACGGCTTCCGTATAATGAAATAAATATTTATCTAAGGCAAGAAATCATGAATAAACCTAAAGAAATCTATCATAACAAACAATCTAGGGTGGCTGATATACAAGCCCCAGCTGGCTTTAAAATTTTGAAACTAATCGGGCAAAAAAAAGAAAGCAAAGTTTATCTAGCCCTACATGAAGCAACTCAAAAAGAAGTTGCTCTTAAGTTAATTCCTTTTTTCAACGAACAAAGTTCTCAAAAGTTTATTATCAAAATGGGAAATATGGCTTCCCTTAGACACTCCAACATAGTAAGTGTACATGAAGTTGGTTTTTTCAATAATCTAGTTTATTTTGTTATGGATTATATAGAAGGAACTTCTTTAGAAAATCAAAAGCTCGATTTAAATGAAGAACAGATTTGGAGTATCACTCTACAAATCTGTCAAGCCCTACAGGAAGCTTTAAAGAAAAATATCATACATGGAAATCTAAAACCTTCTAACCTTTTATTAAACCATGAAAATAAAGCAAAACTATCTGATATTGGGTTAGCCAAAACTCTTAATGACTCTCATAATTCTTTTGCGCGAGACACAAGATGGTTTAGATCTACTCATTATATAAATCCTGAACTAGCTGTACTTACAAATATGGATTTTCGTTCCGATATCTACTCACTAGGAACAACCATCTATTATCTTTTGACCAAGGAACCTCTCTTCTCAGGTAAATCTGCTTTTGAAGTAATTAATAAGCAAAGAAACTATCCTCCTCATTCTCCTAGAGAAGTCGTCTCCACAATATCACAAAAGAGTTGTTTGATTTTAGCTAAAATGCTCCACAAAAATCCAAAAAAACGCTACCAAAGCTATGGCGACTTAATCATCGATATCAGTGCTTTCAAAGAAAATAAGGATCTCTCATACGCAAATGAAGGAGATCATATGAAAACCTACTTCAAAACAACCGCTCGACTTGATGTTCGTCTTCTTCGAAAAAATAAGACATCTCCTCACACTACATTAAAATCAGACAAGATAATAATGATAAGTTCTCCTCAAAAAATCTTTCTAAAATGCCCTCGCATGTTTCACTTTGCCGAGAGTTTTCTCGAACTAAGGTGTTATCTCAAAGAGAAAGTTCACCCAGTGCTTTTAGATAGCTGCTACCTAGAAGAAAAAACTCTCTCTTTTGTTAGTTTTTTAAAAGAAGAATTCCCTCTTTGTCCCCTATGGATTTTGTCGAATAATACTTCCTTTGACATGCTAAAAGATATTCCTCTAAGAAGCTATCAAGATTGGGAAAGAAAAATAGTTCTAGAAAAAGAAACTCATACGTTTCAAGCACACCAGATAAATTTAAAATCAACTATAAATCTTATCAATAGCTCCCAATGGAGCGGAAACTTGAATCTTTTCTCAAAGGGTTCTCTGTGTGGTAAAATTGTCATATCAAAAGGAAGATTAGTTCAAGTTTATTATAAAGGCCGAGAAGGAACTAGCCTTTTAAGCTTAATTATAAAAGAAAAACACGAGTGGAGGTTTGTTCGGCAAGAAACCATAAAGATTGAAAAACAAATTCAAAAAAACCGAATTATTGTCGAAGAACTCAAGCCTTACAACAACCAAAGAAGTAAACACGTAAAAAAAACTCAAAAGAAGCCTCGCATTCCCAGACAAGCAAGACCAAAAAAAATAACAAAAGAGTTTCCTACTTTTTCAAATCGCCAACAAAACAAGAACGAATCTCTAAATCAAAAAGATACGACAAAGTCCAAAACCACATCAAAAGAAAAAGTTTTGGGAACCCCAGCGGAGATACAAAAAGCGGAGATACAAAAAACGGAGATACTATCACCAAAAAGCATTTTTCCTCAAAAAGAAGATAAAAGTATTCTAAGTGGAGATCTTTCTACAATTAGCTTATTGAAAATTCTCCAAACTCTCTCCCAGAGAAAAAAAACAGGATGCTTAAGTGTCGTAAACAAAAAGAAAGCCAGTCTCTACATAGAAGAAGGTTTTATTGTTGATTATCAATCATCTGAAGAAGATGATAAACTACACGACATCTTATCTGAAAATGTAGGATATTTTATATTTGAGCCCACAAAGATTAAACAGAAAAAGTTTCAATTATCCATAGAAGCCATGATACAAACATCTCATGTCCATAATGAATCGAGTTCAGACAAACAAACTTAAACTATGTAATGGTGGAGCAACTGCTGAAAGTACCCTATGATAAAAGGTATAAAAAAAGACAGTGGTCAACGTATATTAACCTTGGCCTTACCGATCATAGCAGGAATGGTTTCACAAAATTTATTCAACTTAGTTGATATTGCGATGGTAGGAGTACTTGGCAATACGGCCTTAGCGGCAGTAGGGCTAGGTGGCTTCACTGTTTTTATGTGCCACGCTCTTGTTACTGGAATGTCATCAGGGGTACAAGCCATGTCTTCTCGCCGCAAAGGAGCTGGCGAAGAGGCCCAGATGGCTGCCCCGCTCAATGCAGCTATTGTTGTTATTATGGCAATCGCTCCCCTTGCTTCTCTTATACTCTACTGGTTAACCCCTATATTTTTTCCTATGCTCAGTAATGATTCTAAAGTAGTGATCGATGGAATTCCTTATGTTCAGGCCCGAATAGCTTCTATGGTTTTTGTCGGAATCAACATGGCCTTTCGTGGCTATCTCAGTGCTGTCGATCTTCCCCGGCTTTTTATGAATACCTTACTCGCTACCCACGCCTTAAACATACTTCTCAACTACGTTTTAATTTTTGGCAAGTGGGGTTTTCCAACATTAGGAGTTTCTGGCGCGGGCATTGCATCTTTAATTGCAACAGCCTTTGGCTCCCTTATTTATTTATATTTAGGGTGGCACCATGCTCGCAAGAATGGTTTCCTAAAGTCGTGGCCATCGAAATCACAATTGCAAACTCTAAGTCGTTTATCCCTGCCCTTCAGTATCGAACAGTTGTTTTTCGGAGCTGGATTTACCGTACTGTTTTGGATTATTGGGCAAGTCGGTACAGCAGAATTAGCGGCAGCAAATGTTCTTGTTTACCTGATGCTAATTGTCATTTATCCTGCTATTGGTTTGGGCATTACCGCCGGGGCCTTGGCTGGGCAATCTTTGGGGAAGAATGATTTTCCTGGAGCAAAGGCTTGGGGATGGGATGTTGCAAAAATAGGAGTTTTAATGCTAGGACTACTAGGCATTCCTATGTGGTTAGCCCCTCAGTGGGTTTTAGCTATCTTTATCCACGATCCCACAACTATCGCAATTGCTTCTGGCCCACTACGACTTGTGGGGATTACCATCGCCTTTATTGAGTCTTTTGGAATGACTTTTATGTTTGCTCTTTTGGGAGCGGGGGAAGCAAAAAAAGTAATGTTCATTTCTATTATGAGTATGTGGTGTTTTTATTTACCAGCCGCATATGTACTAGGGCCCATAATGGGATACGGACTAATGGAGATCTGGCTTTTACATGTATTTGCTTATCGTGGACTTCTTGCATTAAGTTTTACAATACTATGGCAAAGAGGCAAATGGGGCAAGGTCAAAGTTTGAGGAGCAAAAAATGTTATATATCAGTAGCCCAGGGTACAGTGAGCCAAATACAAACGGTACCCTGGGTCACCAACGAGCCCCAAAATAATATTTGTACCTTTAATCACGAAATTCCCCAGGCTCAGAAAGACAAAAAAATAAAAATGGCCAAAGTTATGATCAAGGCCTAAAAGAGCAAGGTGGTCCCTCTAAATCGTGTCCTCGTTTAAGTTCTCTTCACTTTCTTTTTGTTTTTCTTTTTCCTTTTGTTTTTGAAGAATCTCCCTATTACGAGCACTCTCTTCGAAGTCAAATGCATTTGTAGCAAAGATATTGCGCAAAGCCCATATAAGAAGAGTTACTTCGAGAAATATGACACTGAAAGCCTGCGGGTAGAGTTGCAAATAATCGCTAACAAATACATTATAGATAAAATCATCCTCAGAAAAGAGATCTATAGAATAAGCAAAAACAAATACTGTCATTGCTAAAAGGAAAGTTAACCACAAAAAGCCACCAATTTTATCTCGATACGCTGGATCTTGGGAAGGAGAAGTCGTTAGTCCTGCAATCAAACCTATGGGAATAAAAAGAATAGCAGTGTTTTGTAGCATAAAAACAACAAACCAAAAATGACGAAAGGGTATAGCAACCAAGTCAACAAAAGCTAAAACCGCAACCACAAAAAGACGAATTATAAGTAGTCCGTAGGTGGGAGCTAGTTGAGTACTCCAAACAAAGCCATCGTAAATACACAAGAGACAATATGCTGCAATAGTTCCGACAATAAAGTAAAGGCGTGCAGATTTCAGTGGATGAATAATCCAACGTTGACCAGAAGTGATTTCCATAATAATATTCTTTCGCGAAATGAAAAATTAACAGCAGGAGTTAGCTAGTAAAAACTAAATCTCCCTCTTTGAAATGTAGAAACAGCGGATAATTTTTGTGGTGTGAACCAAAGAGTGGGTTGCTGGCAATAATATTACTCCAAAGTTATTATACAAATCCTGTCCTCTCATGTCTAGATTCCCTTCCAGTACAGCGATTTTTATTTCTGGAACAAAAGCGATGCATTATTTTGAAGTAGATGAATTATAGATTCTTGAATCCAAAAGACATATGTGCTACAATCTTTACTATAAGTGAATGTAAATGCCCCAAGTGAATTACAAAAAAAGCAAGTCAAATTCTGATTGGAAATAGCTATGTTAACAAAAAAAATTTTACTGCCCATAGCAATCTTTTGCATTACAACCTCTGCTCTAGCTCTAAGTTTTGATGACGCTATTGCTTACTGGCAATTTGATTCTCTCAATGACTCCAATGGTGCTAACTCTAACCTTACCACTACTACCGGAACCATAGGAAACGTAGACTCTATTCCTGTATTTGGCTCCAATAATCGTTTTGGACGAGTTGTCGGAGATAGTTTTAATGGTCAGCAAGGGTTTGCTAACGAGCTGAAATTTTCCGGGGATTATACTTCTTTTGTCCGATTTCGTTGGTCGAATCAGGTCAATTTGGGATCATTAATTATGGGAAAACTCCCTTCCGGTGCATCAGGAGAGTTTGGTTACAATATTCGCGTAAGGGATAACATTATTGCTGGTGGGTCTTTTATTGGTAACGGAGTGGAAGTTGATCCGGTCAAGCCTGGTTTTGGAAATGCTTTTTTGGGCGTAGCAGTCAATAATTCGGTGCAAGCCGATACTTGGTATGATATCACCGTTACGTATCGATCTTCTGGGACTTGGTCACTTTTTGTCTTTGACTCTCTTGCCGGAACCAAGCTAGGTGAATTCACAGTTTCTCATGTTTCTCCAGGCAGTCATAACGATCCTCATGACTCCTCTTTTGATCTTTTGCTTGGTCAAAATCATATTAATGGAGGAATTGATATAGAATCTGCTGCCGTATGGAACGTGGCTCTTAGCGCAGAGGAGGTTGCCACTTTTAGTACTCCGGTTCCTATTCCAGAGCCCAGAAGTATTATATTGCTATTAACGAGTGTATTACTATTATATATAAGGAGTTACAGACGCCACTAGATTGAAAATCTAAGAGTAACTCCTCTCTACACATAAGTTTCTTAAAGTGAATTTTGTCTACGACAAACACAAATTCCCAAGCCAAGCAAAAACAATAGATATGTGCTTGGTTCAGGAACAGACTCTAAGGAAGCATCTAGAACAACATTAATCGCTGATTGATTTTGATTTATTCGAAAAAAGTCTATATCCAAAAAACCGCTATTTGAGCCATCTTGACTAGCCTCTACGTCCATTTCTAGACCGTACTCCACGGTACCAATCCGTCCATCTGCAGGATTAACCGCTAAGAATGTTCCCTCAAAAACAAAGTTATCTTGCCCCAAATCATTCACCCATAATCTATAGGTGTTACCATTTCCAGCAATGCGGTAGGTATTAAACTGCGTGGTGTCGAGTCCTGCTAGCTTCAATGTTCCTCCTGTGCTTAGAGTTATCACATCAAGGGAGTTATCGTTGAAATTAGTTTGATTACCAAGAATAACTCCCGCTCGTCCCAAATCCTGAGTAAAAAAATCTAGCTGAGGCAATTGTCTTTTTAAGCCGGTGGTGCTACCCGCGATTCTAAAATCAATTGTAAATTGATTGTTATTTCCAGCAGCAAAGGCGTTGCTCTGGGTAAGAGCAAAGTTAATAGCGCGTCCATTAAACAAATTAGAGCTTATGTCACTAGTCTCTACTCTCAAAACTCCATTACTAGATGTGTATAAAGATGAAAAAGAAGAATTGATAGAATGTTCTCCATCAGGAGCCGGGACATCCAAAGGATGAAGATCCCCTTCATAAGCATAGTCTAGAGAAAATACCAAACTTTGAGAACAAAGAAAGACTAAAAGATAAAGAGCTATATAGTGTTTCATTTTTGATTCCTCATGCCAAGAAGTCCTAAGAAAAAAGTCTCACAGAAACCAGATTTTATTTTAAACATTTTAATATAGTCTAAATCACTTAGTCGGCACGGTCAAGAATAATCTACAGGAAAACAAGACTTAGCTAACAATTAAAAAAGTGAAATCTTTTTTCTTCGAATAGTAAGTCTTCTACAGGCTTCTTACACATAGAAACGAAAAAAAGCTAAAGGCAAGTAAAAATAAGAGTGAAAAACACGCATTTGGATTTGCTTGTTTTTAAGGTACTGAATGCGTCTTAAAGTTGAAAAAAGAAAAGAATTTCACGCAAAGACGCCAAGGAGAAAAAGAATCAAGACAAAAGATAAATTCGGAGAATTTTATCAACAGAAAATTTTTTTGTATCTTCCTTTGCTTTTCTTTGCGCCTTTGCGTGAAATTCTTTTCTACTCAAAATCCACCGCGAAAGAGAAAAAAATAGATTCTATCTAATGAAAGGACCATAGCGAAAGCTCCAAGAGCAAGGCAAAGGATTCCTGTTTTGTTCGATGTAGATATCGAATTTTAAAAACCAAACTTCGCCTGTAACATGAACTTCCATAAGCTCTATGTTTTTTATTTTTGCCTGCGAAAAAAGAGTCAGGAATTCTCTTCGGAGATCGTATTTGGCTTTAGTGTAAATAGCCAGAGGAGTGGACACCACTAACATAACTAGAAAAAGTATTATGATCCACAGGTATTCGTTGCTTTTTTTTTCATTCATAGAATTCACCAAAAAAGAAAAACTAAAACACTTCAACAAATTTTTCATACAGATTAAGAAATGTTATAGCGAGAAATAAGAACGAGTCAATGGTGACAAAGTTTCTAAACTTATAAAGAAACGGAAGAATTATATATTATTTTTTCATTTTAATAGAAAATCTCTCATTTTGGTAGAGTTATCGCAAATGACTCCTATTTTATTCGATGTATCCAGCCTACTTCCTCTTTTTTACAAGTAGAATATCTCCAATATATAGAATATAATAGCCTAAGAAACAGTTACTATTACTAACAATTACTAAAACAACTTACACTAAGACTCCATTTAAACATGCCCATATCATTTTTAAAAAACATATTTAAACCTTTACATCAACTGGCAATTTTAGTTCCTTACAGAAATGGTTTACCCTTCAAGCGGCGCGATGGGCGTTATTATTGCTTAGATCATGAACGAGCAGATGCAAAAAGCCCGGATGTTCTGGAGAATCGTAGCAGGTTTGAAATGCGTGAAAATTCAAAAAATATAGCCAAAGAAGGATTAAGTAATTTAGAATACAAAACCTTAAATGAAATAACTTTAGAGCCAGATGTTTTTTTTATAACAGTAGAGGTTTAGAATTTGGCTCAACCGGTGATTTTGGCAAAGAAACAAAGAAACTAGAGGCAGGCACAAAAAAAGACGGGCTTCTTTAGAAGAAACCCGTCTTTTGCATTTAGAAAGAAAACTTTATCTTGTTAAGTTTACTTAACTTCGATAGAAGCCATTCCTTGGCCTTGGAAGGCGCATACTTTAGCAGAGAAAAGTCCGCTTGTTGCGGGAGTAAAAGTGATGCTTTCAGAGCTTTTGTTGTACTCTTTAGAAGAAGCAACTTTCATTCCGTTTGCATCGAATACGTAAAGATCAGCGTCTTTACCTTCGAAGGAGCAAGAAACAGTGTAAGAAGTACCTGCTTGAAGGAACATAGACTTAGATAGTTGTCCTTTAGCTTCTAGGTAACGACTTTTTTCTTCGTTTAAAGAAGTAGCTGCAAGAGTAAGAACTTCGTCATCACTCTTAAGAACTTTAACGGCTTTCCATGCATTAGTTACACTAGCTCTAACTTGCTCTCTGGTGATACCAGGAGTTCCGTATTTGCTAATGTCTTGATCAGTAATGTCATTGTCAAGTGCTTTTAAACAAGCAGCAGGCCAATCTTTGTAAGTAGAGTTACTGGTTAGGTAGTTGACGTTAGAGAAGTGGAAAATCTTGCTCGCAAGAAGAACTCCAACTCCCTGAACAGTTACACCATTTTGAGTTGCACCAGCAGCAGTTACATAGAAAGTACGGTTTCCAACACCTGAGTTAGTGTGGACTCCACCGTTGTCACCCCAACCACTGTACCAGTGAGCACCTTTGTATTCTTTAGGGTGCTTAGCTTTGGTTGGATCATCCATGTAGCGAAGAGCATCGCGGTTGAAAGCACTTCCTTCAGGAACACATTCTTCTCCAACTTTTGTCCAGTCGCTACCAGTGATTTTTGTTTTTTCTTTTAGCCAGAACTCAAAAGAGTTTCCAACGATGTCAGACATAGACTCGTTCATCGCACCTGATTCGTTGCGGTAAACTAGGTTAGAAGTACGAGAAGTAATTCCGTGAGTCAATTCGTGAGAAACAACATCTGCAACACAAAGAGGAGAGAAACGACCACTTGTGCCATTCCAACTTCCGTCTCCATAAGTCATCAAACTTCCATTCCAGAAAGCATTGTCATAGTTGTTGCTATAACGAACGCGAGACTTAAGAGTGAAGTTTTTGTTGTCTAGACTTTTACGGTTGTAAACTTCTTGAAGGAAAACTACCAATTGCTCGGTATTGTAATGAGCTGTTCCGACGATAGGATCATCCCAAGATTCAAGACTTTGGCTATCATCTTCTTTTCCATTGCTGCTGCTACTACTTTTTTTCATGTTGTAAGAACGAACTTGAGTTTCATTCACGACACTTGCAAGACGGTTGCCATCTCCATTGTTGCTGCAACCAATAGTTACTTTTTGGCTTTTAGTTTCGCCATCGATAACTAGTTCTGTTTGCGCAGTCAATGCAAATACTTGAATTAGGTTGTAAGCTCCACGAACAGTTCCGTCGTGTGCATCAACCATAAACTGCCAACGAAGTTCTTGGCCATCGTAAAGTTCAAAATTCCAAACAAGGAAATCACCTTGGTCGGTGCATTGGATAGCAAGAAAATCATTTTCGTAGTTAAGACTACGAGCAGAATTAAACATTGGAGTAGCGGTAGCAACAGCTTCTTCTAGTGAGATAGAAGCAGATGTTTCTAGAGTAGAATCAACTTTGAACTCGAAACCACTCGCATTGAAAACTTCATTGTTTGTATCCATGTTAACAACTACTTCTGAACCCAAAACAGGAATTCCCTTGTAGGTGTACTGATAACGAACAGCAGTGTTTCCATTGCAATTGAAACGATTAACTTCGCGGTAGCTTCCCTCGTTATTTTCGAGAGCAGCAATACCAAAACCTTGTCCAGTAAACATTACAGCGTTAACAGACTCGGTTCCTACTCGTGATTGATCTAAAACATTCAAGTCACGAGGAATGATTCCTTCGCCATTATTTGGTCCTTCACCAGCTTGGATAGCAGGTAAAGTAACTAATAAAATAGCAAGGAAAGCAATGAGAATAGATTTAAAACTCATGAAAACTCCTTTAAAGGTAACGTTTTTCACAAAAGGGCAATCATTGCCCTTCAATTTTTTTCGATTTTTATGTGCTAGGCACAAGAAATTATAGTGCAAAAAGTAGTCCAGTTTTCTTAAAACGGGACATTTTTCTCAGGGGCCTTTGAAAAATATAGGATACAGGGAATATATGCCATATTTCTTTCATTTTTGTTTAGAAAAAAATTCTCTAAGGTGTTACTTTTCGTAGCATGTTTTAGGGAAAAAAATAAACGCTCTATCGTAAAGTGCATCTTTCTAGCATATCAGGATTATGGATTATCAATCCTCTCTAGAATCTAAACGATACAGACGAGAGCTATGGACCTTCTTTTCCCAACAAATCATTTTGTCAGGAAAACACCAGCACCACTCAACAAGATTCCCCTGAGAGTCTTTTCCGTAAAAACCAACGACTCCCTTGCTAACATCACGAAGATGACATCCGACCAAGTTAAGCTCTTGATAAAGCTCAGAAAAACGCGGCGAGTTAGACAAGCTTGACTCTTGCCAAGATTGTTCTTTAGATAACTCCAGAATATCTTCCACTACTTTTCTGACAAAAACAAGAGCACCACAAGCTTCTTTCCAATTGAATAACTTTGGCTCATTCAAATGAATCACTCCGAGCAATAAATGGAAAATCAAAAACTTTTATTTTTCTCATTTAGGGACACACCCTAGTTTATTTTTTTTTGGCTTTGCTTTTAGACTTCACTGCTTTTGAAGTTTTTTTAGTAGAGGTACTGCTACTTTTTTTAGATTTAGAAGTTTTCTTTGCTTTAGAAGTTTTCTTTTTTGATACGCTTTCTTCTATTTCTGCAGAGTCTGGCCAAGGATACCATTGGTCGTCTTTTACTTCTTTTCGGGTTTTATCTAAACGCTCGATTAGGCGAATTGCAGTTAAACCTGCTTGGATGCAATTCAACTCTGCCCGGTCTTTTGTTTCAGGGGAAATGAAAGAGTTCTCTTTCCTTTGAGCATAAATAGCACAAACTGCACCAGCGCGAGCTTTTCCAACCGTTGCTAGAGAGAAAAGGGCACTACTCTCCATTTCAAAGTTCATAACTCCTACTGCTGCTAGCTCATCCAAAAGATTAGGAAAACGAGGTTTAAATCCTGGGACAGTTCTCCCTTGACCCCCGTAAAATCCAGGAGAGGTTGCTGTCAAGCCTGTATGAAAAGAAAAGTTGTGTAAACTACAGGCTTTCGTTAAAGCTAACTGAACATCAGGATGAACAATAGCAGGGTAGCCTTCTGGAACAAAGTAGGTCGAAACATTTTCTAACCTCACTCCTCCGTTAGAAATAACAAGATCACCCAATTCAGGTTCATCTTGTAAAGTTCCGCAACTTCCCACTCTAATAAAAACAGGATTCTTGACGCATTGTAGTAATTCGATAACCGCTATTTCTGTATTTCCACAGCCAATCCCAGTCGCCATAACACTGACTCGAATCCCTTCATACTGTCCTGTGATAGTAACATACTCACGGTTAGATCGGCGTAGTTCAATAGAATCAAAAAACTCGGCCACTTTGTCAGCTCGGGCAGGATCTCCACAAAGAATGATATATTCCGCGACCTCTCCCGGAGCTAAGTTAATATGATACTGACGGCCACTAGCAGTCTTAACAACTTCTGCCGACTGAATCTGTTCTTTCTTACTCAATTAATTATACTCCTTCTTCCAAAAAAAGAATAGGTGCCCTACTCTTTAGTAGGACACCTATTTTTTGAATTTCTTTATTTTCTACCACACTGCAAAAATTAGTAACCGCTTCCTGAGCTTCCTTCTCCACTAACGATCTTAATGCCTGCCGAGGCACCGATTCGAGAAGCTCCCATTTTTACCATTAGTTCTGCTCCTTGGCGATCTCGAACTCCTCCAGAGGCTTTTACTCCCATGGAACTTCCGACCGTACGTCTCATCAAAGCAATATCAGAAGCACTCGCTCCACCTCCCCCAAATCCTGTTGAGGTTTTTACAAAATGAGCTCCTGCTTTTTTCGCAAGTTCGCAAGCAATTACTTTTTGCTCATCGTTTAGTAAGGATGTTTCCAAAATCACTTTTACAATAGTTTGCGGAGAAACTGCTTGGACAACAGCACGAATATCATTTTCGACATAATCGTGCCCTCCCGATTTAAGAGCTCCCACATGAATCACCATGTCCACTTCTGTAGCCCCATCATTTTCTGCTACTTGAGCCTCATAAGCTTTTATCGGAGTTGCGGTAGCTCCCAAAGGAAATCCAATAACTGTGCATACTTTAACCGCAGAGCCTGCGAGCAATTCAGCCGCTAATCCAACATAGGAAGGTTGAATGCAAACACTGGCAAATCCGTATTTTTTTGCTTCGGCACAGAGTTGCTTGATTTCTTCAGGGGAAACTTCTGCTTTGAGAAGCGTATGATCAATCAAAGGGGCCAGATTATGCCCTACATTCTTAACTCCCAGCCCCGCTCCAATACGAGCTGCTCCTAAGCGAACTAATTCATTCACTTCAGAGGGTCTCTCTTCTACACAATGGAAATCCCCAGCGCAGTTACCGCATTTTTCCCCAATGGGACAAGTTGTTTTTAAAGACTGAACAACTTCATCCGTTATTTGTTGAACTAAACTTTCAATATCCATTTTCTTCCTTTTTATTGACAAAAGTGAGAGGAGAGTTCCTTACTCGTCTTATTCGCAAACAGTAGAAGGCCAGTTTTCTTTTAGAACTTCGAGATCGATATCCATATCATCAACCACAGCAATGACCACCGATTGGAGAGGAATTTCTGGATTTTGAAAAATAATCCGAGCAGAGCCCCCCTCTTTCATAACAATAACTCGGTCTCCTTCTCCCGCGTCCACTCGATCAAGAGCCACCATACTTGCTCCTAGGTCTTTGCCATTTAAATCTATCGGCTGGACGATTAACAAACGATTGTTCTCTAGATGAACATTTTTTTGAGTTGCTACAACTGTTCCCACCACTTGGCACAAGATCATGAACTGGACTCCTTTTTCTCTGAGCCTTCTTTTTCTTGAAGGTATATATGATCCACTATTCCAATGACCGAAGCATCAATGGGAACCATATTTCCTCGATGATAAGGAATTATGGCTTCATAAGCAGTAATATATAAAACACATTCTCCAGGCCCCGCTCCGATGGTATCGACCACCGCTATTGGTCGACCAACTTTATCTCCATTAGCCGATATGGGTTGCATTATCTGGATTTTAGCGTCTTCTAATCCAGGGTATTTAACACTACCCCAAATTGTTCCCATGATTTTTCCCAGTTGAGGCATAGCTACTCTTTTACGTAAATTTTTTCCACGTCCATAATTTTATTTACACGCTTCTGGTGCCGTCCTCCGGCAAAAGGCGTTTCGAGCCAAACTTTAACCATCTCTTCAGCTAATCCTATTCCAATAACGCGACCCCCTAGGGTCAAAAGATTAGCATTGTTATGTTCTTTTGCATTACGAACTTCGAAGATGTTATGACAATGAGCAGCTCTTACTCCAGGGACTTTATTCGCAACCATCGCACTACCAATCCCGGCACCATCTACCATAATTCCGCAAGCGCAATTTTTTCGGGCAACCATTAGAGCAACGGCATGAGCAAAATCAGGATAGTCTACCGAATCAGTAGAGTTTGTCCCTACGTCAACTACTGTGTAACCTGCTTTTTTCAATTGCTTCTTGATATCTTCTTTCATGGGAAAGCCACCATGATCAGAGCCCAAAGCAATAGATTTTGGATTGCTCTCAAAAGGAAGGGAAGAGACTCCTCCGACCACAACTTGAAACTCCATCTCCTTTCTGGCCGCTAAATCACGAGCAGAAGGAGTGATCAATGCTTTTGCTTCAACAGGTATAACCTTGGTTCCCTCAACAAGAGAAAGAACATAATCTTCGTTGATAAAATCTCGAGGAGAGTGAGAAATAAATGGAGACGACTCCTTCACTTGAGAGAGCTTGTTGCGGACAAGCTCTTCAATTTTTTTCCGATCTACCATGTGCTTATGTCTCCGCTAGATTTTCTAGTTTTTCCAAGATCGGTTTTTCTCTTTCTTTGTATTCTTCCTCTAAGGACTCCAAAGAAGCAAAATCTAGATTTTCCACAATGGTCATTATAACCGCATCAACAGGTTTGTTATGAGTTTCTTGGGTTTGTCGAGCGGAACTACCTTGGGCAACTAAAACAAGCTCCCCCATTCCAGCAGAAACCGTATCAACAGCTATAACAAAGTTCGTTAAGGGCTTTAATTCTAAATCCACAGCTTGCACAATGAGTAAGCGTAAACCTTCTAGCTTTTCATCCTTGCGGGTTGCCCAAACGGTACCAATTACTCTAGCCAAGAGCATGAAGTATTCCTTTTTCTAAGGTAAAAAACCAAATTTAGAGTTTTCCACCGCGGTATTTTGATGTTCCAAGGTACGTGGGCAACCAAAAGCTTTTGGACATTTTAATTTGCTCTTTTGATCTCTGACTTCGTCGCTCCTCGATTACAGAAAAGGACTATGCGCACTCGTCGCTTCTTGTCAGAAATCAAAACTTCTAAACTAAAAAAGTCCAAAAATTTTTGATAACCCACTTATTAGAGCCTATTGTAATGGGTTCTCAATATATCTTGCACGAAAGTTTTGATACTAAAGTTTTTTCAGAATATTGTCAAGAAGTTTTTACGGCTTGCTCGCTTCCTTCTCGGTTCAAATCAAGCTTGCTAACTCAAGCAATAAATCAAAAATACATTTGACAAAAGAAGACAAAATCCTGTATCTTCCCCAACAACCTAGTCATTTTTTCTAACAAATTCAACACGAGGTGCTAGTATGAGCAGCAAAAGTGCTGATGTTTCGATTATTATTCCTCACTATAAAACAGAGAGTTTAGCCCGGCTCTGCCTTCGCTCAATTCGCCACTACACCAAAGAACTACCTGAGGTTATTGTTGTGGACAATGGCTCGGGGGACGACCCATCTTTAGAGTATCTGAGACAAGTCGAGTGGATTAAACTAATAGAGAGAAAGGAAAATATAGGGAAAGCTCCTGCCGATGCTCACAAGGAAGCTATGGATATGGGTATTGCCGCCAGCACCAAGCCTTTTATCCTTTCTTTCCATACCGATACAATTGCGGTACATCCTGAGTGGCTAGATTGGCTCACCTTGCAACTAGAGCAGACTCCTGAAACGGCAGCCGTGGGTTCTTACAAACTAGAGATAAAATCAAAATGGCAACTTTGTTTAAAAAGTTTAGAAGATATTCTAGGCTTAGGACAAAAAGCCCAAGCGGGAACCAGCGAAAATCCCATGTATATTCGAAGCCACTGCGCTCTTTACCGCAAAGATGCTCTGGAAAAACTAAATCTTCACTTTATCAGCCCCGAAACAGCTGGACGTAATATTCATTTTGGTCTCATTGAAGGAGGCTACCAAGCACAGCTTTTGCCCGTCCATCAGATGCTCCGTTATGTTGTTCACCTAAATCATGGAACAATGGTCATGTTGCCAGAGTTAGGAGCTCGTAAAAAAACCATCCGTAAAGGAAGAGGACGAATTCATAGATTCTTAGAAACTCCCCAGATTCAAAAGATATACAACAATGAGGCTTTGGATAAAAAATAGATGGAAACAGAAAAAGTCATTACAGTAGCAAAAAATTCTTTGAAGTCTCCTCAAGTTCTTCACTGCGAAAAACTACTGCGAGATTTACCCGGGAAACGACAGGTTTTTCAGGGAAAATGGCAGAAAAAAGAGATTATCATTAAGTTGTTTTTTCATAAGCGTCATGCGAGAAGACACACCCAAAGAGAGTGGCAGGGGCTTTCGACTCTAATCCAACTTTCTCAAAATTCCCCCACTCCTCTTTTTTGGGGAAAACTAAACTCCCAAACTTATGCTCTAGTTATGGAGAAAATTCCTGCTGCTCAAAGTGGTTGGGAAGTTTGGCAAAGCTTAGAGGAAAAAAACACCAGAGAAAATTTCTTAAAAAAAATTATAGAGCAGTTGGCTCAGCAACACCAGCAAGGGATTTTACAACAAGACTTACATTTAGACAACTTTCTTCTCCAAGAAGAAAATATTTACTTAATTGACCCTAGTCAAATTCAATTTTTCGGAAAACATCTATCTCGAAAGACTTCGATAAAGCAACTAGCATCCCTCCTCTCTCAGCTCGATCTTCCTTCCTCCTTTCAAGAACCTCTTCTTGCTACTTATACCGAAGCTCGCTCCTGGCAAGTCCACCTTTCCGACAAGGCTTATCTTGAAAAAAAAATCCACAGCTATCGCTCAGCTAGAATCAGAAAAACTCTTCGTAAATATTTAAGGACAAATCGCTTACACCAGAAAATCATTCACCAAGGGCACACCATTGTAATAGAAAAATCATTCTCTGAGCAAGCTCATTCTCTCATAGAAAATATTGACCAGTGGATGGAAGAGGGAGATGTCTTAAAGAGAGGCAACACCTGCTTTGTTTCCAAGGTGATGTTGGGAGAAACCCCTGTCGTCATTAAAAGATATAACCATAAAGGATTTTGGCACTCTTTTCGACATAGTATTAAGAGGTCACGAGCTCGGCGCTGCTGGCTCTTTGCCCATCGTCTCCTACTTTTGCAAATCGACACTCCTCGTCCATTAGCGTTTGTAGAAAAACGATGGGGAAAGTATATCCAGTGCTCTTACTTTATTAGCGAGTATATTCAAGGAGAAGATCTCCAGCCCTTTTTAAGCTCTCTCAGTAAGGAAGAAAAACTTCGTCGAAAAGTCGCTCACGAAACAAAGCAGCTCATAGAGAAACTTCATCTTGAACTCATTAGCCATGGAGATTTGAAACATCAAAATATTTTGCTAAAAGATGGGAAACCAATCTTCATTGATTTAGATGGTATGGAGGTTCATCGAAAAAAGAAAAAATTTCTTTCTCGACAAAAAAAAGATATTAAGCGTTTTGCTAAAAACTGGCAAGACCAACCGGAAGTTTCGGTTCTTTTTGATGAACCTTACGATACAAACTGATCGCTCGTTTTTCTACCTTTTGCCAAAAGGCACGTTCTCGGGGAAAGATATCCTCTAAAGGAGCTTGTCGATAACTACGAATAAAACGAGAAATGTCACTCTTGGTTAAAGGCAAATCAAGAGCTGAAAAATAAATCGCCGCCAAGTCCTTAATAATCCAGCGAGAAGGAATTTTTTTGCGCAAGCGAACTCTATGCAAGTCGATTAGAAAAAGAGTTAAGTTATCAGGACTCAGAGCTTCTTCTCCCAGAGAAAGGTCGAGCAAAAAGTGACAGATATAGAGATCACAATGGTTTAAACCATTATAGTGAAGTTGGCGAGTAATCCAGGCAACTTTTTCAATGAGGGCACGGCGCAAAGCAATCTGAGAAGTGTTCAACTTTCCTTGGAAATAACGAGGACAAAAGAACTCTAAACTTTCTGTCTGAAGAAGAGCATCGGTAATCAAAAAAGACTCTTGTTTGGCCGGATTCCTATACCGTCTGCCATAAGCCGCTATTTCCATTGTAGGAACATTCAATTCGTGCAAGCGCTTTATCGCCATCCACTCATTGCGTGCCCCTAAAATCGGTACTTTCCCCTGTAAAAGATTTTTCCCTATTTCGTGCCACCCGACTCCTCCATGCAATTTCAAAAAAAACTCTTGCCCTGAATTTTCAAAAGACAGAGTTCGTCTATTTTTTACCTGGCGATAGATTTGTCCTGAGATTTTTGAAACCTCATCAAAATTAATGAGAGATCCTAGCGAATCTTTCAAATCGGGACGAAGGTAAAGTTCTTCCACGTATCTATATATCTCCCGATTCCAGTTTAAACTTGAATTCTTCTGTGCTATCGGCCATTAAAATTTCTTGGCTTTCACTTAAACTATCTTCTTCTGGAGGGGACACTTCTATCGATTGAAGATTTTCAAGAACGCGAGCTAAGTTAATCAATTTTTTCTCACTTTGCTCTTCGCTAGGAATAATAGTATACGGCTCGGGCGAAAACAAAAAGATGGGAATTTTCTGCCAACTATTATTTTGTCGAATAATTTTCAAAATCTCTTCTTCGTTCTTTTCAGAAAGATTTCGATTCATAAAAATCATATGAATCTCATTTTCAGAAAGAGTTTTGACAAGAGAAAGCGTATCAAAAGCTCGCTGCACGGCAATCTGGGAACTTGTTTTTCCAATCAATTGCTTCAATAGAACAAAGTAAATTTCGTTAGGTTCCACAATCAGAACTTGTTTAATCTGACTGCCGTGAGTAAAGCAAAGATCCTGAAAAGACTCTAGGCTCTCCAATTTTTTTTCTAATTTTTCAAATTTTTTAATAGTAGAGACTTCTTGACTGTCCAAAGTAATCATAGATCCATCTTCCCTTTCTGAAGATAAAAGTTGTGGTTGAATATCTAAAACTTGAATTAACTTAAGTAAACTGTCCGTACTTGGCAATACTCTATTTTCAAACCAGTTTTCAACGAGATGCTCTTCTATCCCGATTTCCTTCGCCAGCTCAGAAATTGTCATTTCTTTCTTTTTCAAGTTGGCATGGAGAATTTGTCCCAGTTTTTCCATTTCTGGTTCCTTTTTAAATGATGTTTAGAGCCAGCTTGCGAAGGCACGCTCTTATTAAAATTAACACATAGAGGCTATTTTGTCAACTTTTCAAAACAGCTTCTTCTATGTAAGTAACCGCCTTTTCAGCTAAACTATAGAGATCTTGTTCTTGTCCAAAACTTTTTCCCCCTTTTCCCCACTTCGCTAACTGTTGAGAAGAAGATAAGGATTCTCTCAACACTTCGTTGAGTTCTTTTTGAGAGAAAGGAGAAGCTAAGACGATTCCCGCTTTAGCTTGATTAATATAAAAAGCATACCCACAAGTATCTGTCGTAATAACAGGTAACCCCATTACAATAGACTCCAGTAATACTTTTCCCGCACTTTCTCGGTAAGCAGGATGGAGAAGTAAGTCAGCCGCTTGGTAAAAATCAGCCACATTGTCCCGACCTCCGGCAAAAGTAATTTGCTTTTCAATGCCCATGTCTCGTGCCATTCTAAAAAAAGATTGAGGGCGGTCGTCGCCTACAACAATCATTCTCGTTTTCTTTTGGAGCGCTTGGGGCAAAGAAGCAAAAGCCTCTAAGGAACGATCTACTCCTTTTACTCGAAACCCAGAACCAACCATCAAAATAAAGAAATCATCATCCCTCAGTCCAAACTCTTTGCGTATTTTCCCTCGGGCCAGAGGAGATTGACACTCATGGAGCTTCGCCTGATTTAATCCAGGAGGAAGAAAAAAAAAACGTTCATCAGGCGTTTGGTAATGCTCTTGAAAATGTTGTTTTTCTTGTTCACTAAGAATAAGAATCCGCGTTTTCTTTTCGGGAGCAAAAATTTCTCTTTCCCAAGATTCTCGATAACGATGGCGGCGGGCTAAACGACTCCATCGGCTTTTCGTGCGCATTTTATGAGCGTAGCAAGGGTCAGCGGCAAAATAAACGTCCAAACCGGGCATTTTATTAAATCCTATGATCGCATCGTAGTGACTACGCTCCTTAAGAAAAGAAAGAGAGTTATCGATAAATTGCTCATCGCGACCAATATTCGTCCAAGCTCGAGTTTGAATCAGCTCAACTGAAAATTCTGAAGAGAGATCTCCCTCCCAACTACGGGTCAATACATCCACTTGATGTCCTCGCTTTACTGCAGCCAGAGCAATGTTTAGAAAATCACTCTGCAGTCCTCCGTAGGGGAAATACTTAAAAAGACAGAAAGCAAACCTCATGGCGCCTCTCTTTCTCGGATCATCAAGCGAAAACCAATACAATCATATCTGTTTTCACTACAAGAGTTTCGAAAGCCATTTCTAAGAATCTTTGGCGACCTGATTTGCCAAGCCCCTCCCTTTACCACGCGCAGTTTTCCTATTAAAGAATCTTCAAGATCGATATTTTCATCGTAAGGAGAGAAAGTGTAACGATCCTGACACCATTCCCAAACATTTCCAAACATATCATAAACGCCAAAAACGTTGGGCAAAAGCGAACCTACTGGAGCCAGAGCAGCTAGTCCACCTTGAGGCTCTCTAAAGACAACTGCATGTAGAAGAATCGGCTCCATATTCTTTCCCCAAGGGTAAGGCCCCAAACTGCCCGCTCGACAAGCATACTCCCACTGTGCCTCTGTTGGAAGCCGAAAATATTTGGGAAGGTGAGGGAAAAAAGATTTTTCTATTTCATCCCATACTATGTAGCAGGCCGGAAAATTGTCTTGGTTCGGAATTTTCACTCGTCTCCAACTTTTTCTCTGAGAAACCCTAAGCCATTGTTTTTGAGTAACTTCACACTGGCCTAGCCAAAACCCTTCGCTCAAAACTACAGGATGCCGAGTTTCATTTTCTCGGCGAAACTTTTCTGTTTTGGGAGACCCCATCCAGAAGCGCCCTGGTGGAATGAGAGCCATAGAGTAGGGGAGACCTGCTAAAGAAAAACTCTTTTGCCACGACTTTCCTCGAATTTGAGCATACCATTTTTGGTAAAGCGAAGCGTAGGTGCGCTGTTGGGTACTTTCTTGTTTTGTCCAAGCAGAGGAAGTAAAATCCACCCAGCCTTTTGGATCAGAACATTTTTGCCAAAGACTCGAAGGCCACCGTGGAGGTCCTTTCTTCCAAATTTTTTGATAGAGAAGACAAGCCGAGATTGTCTCTTTCTCTCCGAGAGTGGAAAGGGATTTCTTTATCTCTAGATTTTGACTACCTAAAATTAACTCTTGCAAAGAATGAAGTTCCTCTTGTTGTTTGAGTAGACAAATAAATAAAAGGAGTAAAAAGAGAGGGAAAAGAAATGAGATATGAAGGAGGGAAATTTTTTTTGAAATTTTTTTTGAAAGCATGGTTTAAGATAAGAAATAAGCCGCGGCTAGCTAAACTAGCCGCTAAGGCTTAGTTTATTTAGATTTACCTTTGGCTTTTGCCTTGGTCTTCTCTTTACCTTTGCTCTGTCCTTTGGCAGCAATTGCTTGCTCCATTTTTTTCTGAGCTTTGGTTTTAGGGAAAGTGACCCCTGCTCTTTTGAGCAAAATAGCGGTTTTTGGAGTAGGCTCTGCTCCCATTGAAAGCCAATGAGCGCTTCTTTCTAAGTTGACTTTTAGTTGATCCTCAGCATTTTCACGAAGGGGATCATACCAACCTAGGAGCTCAATACATTTTCCATTACGAGGAGCTCGTGAATCAAAAGCTCCTAAACGGTAGAAAGGTCTGTTTTTTCTTCCAATTCTGCTTAGTCGAATACGCACTGCCATGAGTATGATTTCCTCTTTATTTTAGACAAAGTTATTAAAAAGTATATTTATATATTCTATTGCCCTATATTTGTCACCAAAAAAATACTTTTTTCGACAAAAACACTTCCATTTTACAAACAAAAGTGGGGATTATTTAACACAAGTTAAGATATTTTTTATTCCAGCTAAATTCATTTTTTGTAGTCCATGAATTTAATTCTTAGAAAATTTATTTTTTTCTCCGAGGCTTCTTTTTCCTCTTAGAGCGCATTTTGCCGCTCATTCCTCCCATTCCTCCCATGCCAGGAAGTCCTCCCGCCATGCTCGGAAGACCACCGCCTCCTCCCATAAGCTTATCCATAAAACCTCCCATTTGTCCCATATTTCCCATCATCTTTCGCATATCTTGAAATTGCTTTAAGAGTTGGTTGACATCTTGGATTGTTTTTCCGCTTCCTTTGGCCACACGCAAACGACGGCTACCATCGAGAACATCAGGATGATTTCTTTCTTGGGGAGTCATAGAGTGGATCATCGCTTCGGTATGCTTAATCATATTTTCAGCATCTCCCGACTGCAACTGCTCTTGGGCTCCAGGAGGCAACATGTTTTTGGGAAGCATCCCCATTAAATCGGAAAAACCTCCCATCTTTTTCATCATGCTGAACTGGTCGAGAAAGTCATTGAGAGTAAACTGCCCAGAGAGCATTTTCTCCTGAATTTTTTCGGCTTCTTCTTCATTGATGAGGTCTTTGGCTATTGCCGCAATGCCTGCCAAATCCCCCTCACCTAGAATACGAGAAGCCATTCTCTGAGGATCAAACTCCTCTAGGCGATCCAGAGTTTCTCCCATCCCAACAAACTTGATTGGACAGCCCGCTACTTCCCGAATAGAAAGAGCTGCTCCTCCACGAGTGTCTCCATCGAGCTTCGTCAGAACAACCCCATCTAAACCAAGGAGTTTATGAAACTCTTGGGCTGAATTAACGGCATCTTGCCCTGTCATGGAATCCGTGACAAGGAAAATATTATCGGGTTTTGTTTTTTTCTTGATCTCGCCGAGCTCTTTCATGAGGCCTTCATCAATATGAAGACGTCCTGCTGTATCCAAAATAACTACGTCGCAGTTTTTCTTGGAAGCCTCGGCCACAGCTTTAGCACAAATTTTGGGCGGAGTCCAATTGGGTTCGGAAAAAACCGGAACCCCTAAGGTTTCCCCTAAAATCTGAAGCTGCTCAATCGCCCCAGGTCGCTGGATATCAGCAGCAACGAGAAGAGGACGATGTCCTTTTTTTATCAAAAACTTAGCCATTTTCCCACAGGTAGTGGTTTTTCCACTCCCTTGCAAACCCGCCATCATAATAACAGTAGCGCGCTTCTCAGCAAAAGAAATCGAGGTATCCACGGGTCCCATAAGAGAGACTAGCTCGTCGAAAACGATGGCAATAAACTGCTCTCTCGCTTTAACACTCTTGACTAACTGTTCTCCCAGGGCCTTTTCTTTCACTCGTTGAATGAAAGTTTTTGCCACTCCATAGTTGACATCTGCCTCTAAGAGAGCTGTTCGGATTTCTCGAATAGCTTCTTCAATATTTTTCTCGGTGAGTTTTCCACCGGAAAATATTCTCCGACTAATGTCTTGGAATTTATCAGAGATTGTATCAAACATAGTAATTTCTCGCTTCGCTTCACCGCATATTTATCTTGTGAGGTTCGAATGGCTTTGGCTTAGAGTATGAAGAGTATTACCGTTTCGACCGAGATGCAGATTGGATTTGATGAGAGTATTGATAAGGGAAAATATCAATAGATAGAAGAGTTTCTAATATATTTCAATCAAGCTAATCTTAAGATATTTTTGCCAAGTTGCAAGAAAAAATTTATATTTTTCCCCAAAGGCATAGAGATATCCCCTATTGTTGTTTTAAACGGGTAACAAATATGTCGTCTCCTTGGTCTTCTGTAACAGAACTTTTGACACGCCCAGAAACTAAAATATTATTATTGTTATCAATAGTTAAAGCTGAGTTATTTACTTCTTCATTATCTCCACCACTTATGTTTTCAGAAAAAAGAAGATCAAATCTTTCTTGCCCAGTTGAACTAAAATTTTTGATTGATATAAATTTGTCTTCTTGAGAAATAATAGACTCCCCGTTTTGATCATTTTTTAAATCAGTAACAAACCCTGCACCAAGGTTAGCTTTACCGTTATTACCAAAACCTAAAACGATATCACCTGTGCTAGAGAGTTGGCTCAATACTCCTTCTCCACTCCCTCCACCAGAAATATCGGTTCCCGCAACAGTAATGTTACCATTACTTATTTCAATGCCTCCCCCGACCATACTATTCCCCAAGGAAGCCAGAGAAACTACTCCACCAACCCCAAAGCTATTGTCTTTAACCCCCGAGGAGTCTGTTCTCAATACAACTAAAACGCTGTCACTCTCTCCTAACATAGTAGGTTTGCCATCTTCATCAACAAAGATGTCCACTCCACTATCAGAGCTTTTCTCGTTTCCATTAAGAGCATCAAAGGCTGTCTCTCTCAAAACACTTCCATCTGCGTCTAAAGAAATAAGCTTTAGGTCGCTCCCTCCGTTTCCCACAATAAAGATACGTCCTTGCCCATCAAAATCTACCGCTTGGCACTTCGTATTTTCAAAAACAACCGGGTTGCCATCATTAAATCCCGCAAAAAAGTCTCCCTTGGAGTCCAACTGCACAGCAAACCCTTTACCATCAGCCTCTCCGACAATAGTCGCCAATCCTTTAGGGGAAAATTTGACATCATTGGCTATGGCATCTGTACTCGAATCTACCGAAAAAACCTTAGATCCATTATTGGCAAAAGCTGTATTTAAACTCCCTGCACTATCGAGCTCGATAGCTAAAACCTGTTTTTCATTCCTCTCTACTTCTCGTCTCCCCACCACCATGATATTATTTGTTAAGGAATTAAAAGCAATTCCTCCATTGAGATCATCATTAAGAGTTCGGTCTTGAGAAAATAGGGTAAAATCCAGATTATTTATGATCGCAACTCCATTGTTGCCAAAGTTATTGTCCACAACAAAAGCAGTCGTCCCACCGTTACCGCCATTGTCTGCATTTCCACCGTTGTTATCGTTGTCATCATCATCAAAAATACATCCATTAAGGAAAATACATAAAAGAAGAAAAAGCCATCTGCTTTTTTTTGGGGCACAAGGGCAAAACATAATTTTTCTCTCCCGCAGGAAATTCTTGTAAAAAATGATTGCAAATAAGAGAAACATTGCTTAACGTAAAACAAAGATTCTTCTTTATTTTGTATTTTAATATTGTAGATGAGATTCTTATTTGTAAAAACTGGCGACCCAAAATAGGACTTACTGGTTCAAAACCAAGAGTGTTAGAAGCAGAGTATCACTTGTCTGCCTAATCCAAATTTTTTGGGGGGGTCAAGATTCTCATCTAGTGAACAGAAAAAAGTATTGTTCATTTATTGTGGTAAGTGAGTTCATTCTAGCAAAAAGGGATAACATGAGTCCAGAGAAAATCTCCCCCCAAGATAAATATGTGGTATTCTATGTCCAGAAAAAAGAGTGGCTAACTCGACAACAAATAGAAGAGGCTTATCGACTTTATCAACAATCGCCGGCAAAAAAGAACCGCGCTTTTGGCCCATTTTTACTCCAGAATCTTCTGAGCGATGATCAGAAAAAGGAAATATGTTCTCATTTAGAGAAGAAAGGGTCACCTTCGGCCCAAGACACTCTTCCGATTAACTTTCCTTTGCCAGTGGTTTCTCCCCAGAACGAGAATTCCTCCTCGGCTGTGAAAACCCTTCCCTGTGATCCACTTCCGCCCAAAAAACGGGACAACCAAGAATTTTCCTGGCCTCCTTTGCACCAAACAGAAAACACGGAGCAATGGTCCAGCACCGATCTGTTAAAACCTTTTCAAAAAGATTCTAAAGAAGAATTATTGGCTTCTACGCAAATCTGGTCAGACTTTACAAGCAAGAATAAACACGCTCTTTCTGATATTCTCCACGACCTTCTTCTGAGAGAAAAACTAGAAGCGCTGGGCAAGTACAAAATTATCCGAGAACTAGGGCAAGGAAACATGGGGCAAGTACTTTTAGTCGAAGACCCTGACCGAGGTCCGCTTGCTTTAAAGTTAATGTTAGCAAGTGCCGCAGAAAAATCGGCTTTAAACGAAGATCGTTTTTTTCGAGAAATCAAAGCAATGGAGCGAATGGACCACCCAAACATTGTCAGCATCTATGACTACGGGACGATTAAGACCATCAACTACTTTACAATGGACTGCATTTCGGGCCAACCTCTCAGCAGTATTCTCCAAAAAGAAAAAAAACTGCCTTCTCGTAAAGCAGCTCGCTTAATGATCAAAATTGCTCGAGCGATCCACTATGCCCACACAAAAAATATCATTCATCGCGATATCAAACCAGGAAACATTATGATCAACTCTCAGAACGAACCGATTGTCATGGATTTTGGTTTAGCTCGTCCTTTGCGCGATGCCCAAAAACTTTCTCAAACCGGTGCTATTTTAGGAACCCCTGCTTACATGGCACCCGAGCAAGCCGAAGGGAAAACGGACCAAATCGATGAAAGGACTGATGTCTATGCATTAGGGACAACTCTCTATCAAATGATTGCGGGGCAGACCCCTTTTTCTGGTCGAGATCCTATGTCTATTCTCTTCAAAGTCATTGATTCTCCCATTTTGCCTCCTCAAAAAATTAACCCTCTTGTTCCCCTTGAGCTCCAAGAAGTCTGCCTAAAGGCTTTAGCTAAGAAAAAGGAAGATCGCTATCCTTCCGCCGAAGAGATGGCTCAAGATCTACAATTTTTTTTAGAGGGAGAAAAATTACCCAAGTTAAATAATTCAAAAAAACCTAAACGCACGTATTATGCTGTTTTTTTATTATTTGTAGTATGTAACTTTGTTTTTTTTATGGTATTTTCTACCAAATCAAAAAAACAAACTAACTTGATAGAACGCAAAGAAAATATAAAAAACACAGAGAGCAAATGGAAAAAGCCTCCAGGATGGCCTAAAAATTTGTGGAATAAATCATGGAACCAAAAAAGTAAATTATTAGATTTTACTAGTGAGGAGTGGGAACACATTAGTTATTCAGAAAAAATCCGCTATGCAGAAGAATATCAAATAAATTATGCATACACCCTAGGTTTTCCAAGAGAAACTACTTTCACAACTAATAAAATCAAAATAACCATGTTGTTTGTCCCCCCTGGTATATTCTGGATGGGATCTCCAAAAGGAGAAGAAGAAAAGAAAAAAAATGAAAAAAGGTACAAAACTAAAATAGCTAGATGGTTTTGGATTAGCAAACATGAAATAACTCAACACCAATGGTATTCTGTTACAACAAAAAAAACATGGAAACAAAATCAAATCATTGATTGGACTAACTTACCTGTTTACAATGTATCGTGGTCAGATATAAATAAAGATTTCATTCCATATTTAGGAAAACACTTCTCGTTACCAACAGAGATTCAGTGGGAGTATGCATGCCGAGCAGGAATGTTTAGCCGGTTTCACTGGGGTAATAGCTCGAAGGACATATGGAAATACGCCATAGTTAACCGGTCCAAAAATGATTTTGTGTGTGTAGACAAGGTGGGAAGTAAAATTCCAAATGCATTTGGAATCCACGATATGCTTGGCAACTTATGGGAGTGGTGTCATGATCAATATGCCGAAAACCCACTTGAAAAAAATGAATTAGAAACAAACGAAATGATTATAAGAGGTGGTTGCTGGAACGATAATAAAGTTACAAGGATAAGATGCTCATACAGAGGCAAAGAAGCTAAATATAACAAATCAGACATAATAGGCTTCCGTCTCGTCATCAATCCCGAGCAAACTACTTCTAGCAACAAGAAAGAACAATGAAAGAAAAAAATTTTAACCATTTTATCCAGATTTTACGTTTACAACTCAACTCAGCTTTGCCAGGCAAAGATGCTCAATACAAAATGGCTCCTGCTTTCCGCTTCATGGGGATGAAGTTTTCCTTTCCTCCGAAGAAAGGAGCGGTTCTTGTTTTGCTTTACCCAGCGGCCAAAGGAGAAATTTCTTTGGTTCTCACTCTAAGGTCAAACTACAAGGGGGTTCATGGGGGACAAATTAGTTTACCGGGGGGGCGTGAGGAAAAAGAGGATCGCAATTTGGCTCAAACGGCCTTGCGAGAAACCCAAGAAGAGATTATGGTTAAGGAAGACAAGATTGAGGTAATTGGAAGTTTGAGCGACCTTTACATACCAGTGAGTAATTTCTTGGTACATCCGGTGGTTGCTTACACTCCTCATCGTCCCGATTTTCAGCCGAACTATGAGGTCGCAAAAATTTTAGAGGTACCTTTAGATGAGCTTAATGACAAAAGAAATCTCAAAAGTAAGATCATAACGCGAAACCAAGTGCGTCTTCAAGTTCCTTTCTATGATGTGCAGGGACATAATGTGTGGGGAGCGACAGCCATGATTTTGAGTGAATTTTTTGCCATTCTCGATAATATTGAGAATGGCAAAAGTTGATGGTGCTCTAAGGAGTTCTATTCCTTAGTCTTCTCTAGGACCCCGGCTCTTCTTCTGTTTTGGGGGCTAGTTTCAAAGCAGCGGAATTAATACAATAGCGCAAATTGGTAGGCTGGGGACCATCTTCAAAAACATGTCCCAGGTGAGCATCACAACGAGCACAAGTGACCTCGTTTCTGACCATACCAAAAGATCCATCCATTTCCTGAGCCACTTTATCTCCGGGAAGAGGTGCCCAGAAGCTAGGCCAACCGGAACCAGAGTCATACTTAGTTTCTGAATCGAAGAGTTTATTGCCGCAGCAAGTACAGAGATATACACCCTCTTCTTTAGTTTTATAGTACTTCCCGGTAAAGGCCCTTTCGGTCCCTTTTTGGCGAGTAATATAGTACTCTTCATCATTGAGTAGTTCTTTCCACTCTGCGTCTGTTTTTTCAACCTTTTCACTCATATCATCATAACCTTTCTCTTCGACTATAGTTTTTTGAGAGCTCTCTTCTCCAGAGGTCTCAGCCTTGCTTTGACCTAACTTCGAGGAGTTACAAGAAGCCGCCAAACAAAAAGTTCCGAGCAATAGAAAAATAAGACCGTTCTTTCCAATCATGAATAAGTCTCCTTCTTTTTAGGACGCATTCTAGCATGTATACCAAAGTAAATTTTCTTTAGTTATATATGCTAGGAATTACTCTTTTTGTGTCACTTTTTTTGAACGTCCAAAATATTCCGTAAAGCATCTTCTAAATTCTCATCTTGAAAAGTGTAGCCGGCATCTATCAGTTTTTGCGGAGATACTCTAGTGCTTGCTAAAAGCATCTCCTTTGCCATGTCTCCTAAGACCAGCTTCAAAGCAAAAGCCGGTGCAGGTAAAACCGTTGGTCGTCCTAATACTTTCCCTAAAATTTGGGTAAACTCACTATTGGTGACAGGATTAGGGGCAACTGTATTGAGTGCTCCAGAAACACCTTCATTTTCGAGAGCAAACAAGGTGATACTAATCACATCGGCAAGAGAAATCCAGCTCATATATTGTTTTCCACTACCTAATCGTCCTCCGACGCCACATTTAAATGCAGGAAGCATTTTCTGGAGTGCTCCCCCTTCTAGATCAAGAACAACGCCAATGCGTAATTTTACTAAGCGCACAGAACTTCCTTTAATTTCATCGGCAGCTTCTTCCCACTTTTGACAAACTTCTGCTAAAAAACCTCCTCCAGAAGGATAGTCCTCGGTCAAGAGAGTTTCTCCTTGGTCGCCATAAAATCCCATAGCAGAAGCATTAATAAATATTTTAGGAGGAGAGGTCATTTCCTTCATTTTTGTAACAAGCAGTCCTGTTGTTTGTGTCCTACTATCCAGAATACGTTTTCTCTTCTTTGTTGTCCAAAGACCAGAAGCTACGTTGTCTCCGCACATGTTAATAACGGCATCTTGCCCGACAAGAGCTTTTTCGTCTATTTCCCCTTGAGCCGGGTCCCAAAAGAAGGTATTTTCTTCCGACGTTTTTTTCCGAACTAGTCGGGTAACTTCGTGTCCTTGCTTTTTGAGAGCGAGGATAAGAGCTATTCCCACAAGTCCACTCGAACCAGCGAGTAATACTTTCATCAAGTTTCCTTTCTAACAATGCTTGCCTGAGCTAAGAGCTAACTCTTAGCACGTAATCTTATCGTGTAATCTTATCGTGTAATTAAGGAGTTAGCTATTTTTTTGGCTTGAGATATAATTTCTTCTTCTCCTGGCACTTTTTGGTCTTGCATAAGAATACGACCATCGCAAATCACAGTATCAACAACCGAGGGGCCTGCAGAATAAACTAAATTAGATACAATATTGTGATGAGGAACCATGCTAGGCTGATTCAGATCAATCAAAATTAAATCTGCCCATTTTCCGACCTCTACCTTCCCGCTGGGAATTCGAAAAATCTGAGCCGCTTGCTCAGTTGCTAACGACCAAGCTTCCTCACAGGGGAGAATCGTAGGATCATTCTCTTGCCACTTTTGCAGGAGAGCAGCAAATTTAAGTTCCTCTAACATATCCAAATTATTATTAGAAGCACAACCATCTGTCCCGAGACAACAAGGAATCCCTCTCTCTTTCAAAGCGCGGTAAGGGAAAATCTTTCCGACGGCCAGTTTCAAGTTAGCCGTTGGATTATGAATTAAATTGACCTTTCTTTGAGCAAGAACTTCCATTTCTTTCTCGGTCAACCAAACTCCATGTGCTGCGAGCAAACGCTCACTAAGAAAGCCAAGTTTATCTAAGTAAAGAACCGGAGGCAAGCCATGTTGATCAATACAATCTTCGACCTCTTTTGCTGTTTCTGACAAATGAAAGTGAATGAAAAGTTCTTTTTCTTTCGCAAAATGAGCTATCCAACGGAGAGTTTCTCCTGACACTGTATAAAGAGCATGAGGGCCTAAGGCTATACGAATCCGAGAAGAGTAGCGTTGAAACTCCTCCACAAGAATTTCCATTCTCTTTTTTTGCTCACTCGCCTTAGTTTGGTCAAAGGAGTCGAGAAAAACCGAGGAAAGGACAGCTCTAATTCCCATTTCCTCTACCGCTTTGGCCGCAGAGTGAACATGCCAATACATATCACAAAACATAGTTGTGCCTGATTTAATCATTTCTAGGCAAGCTAATTTCGTTCCCCAATAAATATCTTCCTCTGTTAACTTCGCCTCTAAAGGCCAAATTTTAGTCTCTAGCCAAGGTTGAAGCGGCATATCATCCCCGAAACCTCTCAAGATGGTCATGGCTGCATGAGTATGTCCATTAATCAAGGAAGGAAAAATCGCTTTATCTTGGCCCGAAATAACAGTTTTTGCTTCTTTTTTCTCTGGACCAATGTAGCAAATAGTATTGCCTTCAATGTAAACATTCGTTTCAATTCCTTGGTGCAAGACATCTTCTATCAGTATGCTCAAATTTTGCTTCTCCTCAAAAAAACTGTAGTCACAAAAAAACTGTAGTCACAAAAAAACCGCGGTCAAAGACTAAGTCTCCTTCCACGGCTTTTTTGTTGTGCTCAAACGAGAGTATGCTCTCAAGTTACTTTTGTAATAACTCTTCCAAGCTATCCAAAACTAGCGGAGCAATATGTTTTCCCAAAGACTGGGTTTCTTCATAGTGTCCTTTAGGATGTTGGAACCAGGGAAGATCCTTATCTAAAGTAAAATCGCAAGGTGTTACCATATAGCCCAAAGAATCGTTAGTTAAACAAAAAATAAACTTGTACTTAGCTTCTGTCATTTCATAAATGGGCTTAGGAATAACAAAGTTTTTTCCTGTCTTGTGGCTATCTGGTTTTTTGAAGTACTTGCCATTTTTGGCATAGAAATCTTGTGGGAGCCCTTGGGCCAGCTCAGGAACTATTTCTCCTGGGATGCAAGCAAATTCAGCCGGACCAATAGTGATACGAGAAACTTCCGAAAAAAGAAATCCTTCTGTCCAAATATCACCTTCGTATTTACGCTTGTCAAAACCTATTATGCCCAAAGAAAAACCTGTTTTGAATAAGTCATTGTCTATACGAGCCTTGAAGCTTTTAGTTGCAGCACTCACATTAAGATTTTGAGCAAATTCACGATTATCCAGTCCTTCTCTTTTCAGCTTATTGATAAGTTCATTTCCAATCAAATCCGCCATCCGAAAGTTATCCCGGATTTTTCCAGTGTACTCTTCAGGAATATCTTCCGCAGGAGTATCAGGACTATAAGGCTGAAAAGGTTCCCAGACAAAAGTATGAAGCATGGTCATAAGACCACCAATGGCTCCATTAAAAAAGAGAGCTGGGCCTCCAAAAACTTCTTGGCCTCTCAAAGCAACTGCCCGAGGAAAGCCAGCTGTTAAAATATGCCCTCTCTTTTCTTTCATTCCAGGAGGAGAGTCTTTGGCACCACCGATGGACAAAATCGCTTCCACATGGTTTGCCCACTGAACAAGAGTGGCAACAACTTTGCCGTCAAAATCAACCGCCTGCATCGCAAGTAAATCGTCATGGAAAATAATCGGATCGCGACTATCGTGAAGTCCATGGCGAGTTTTTGTTTGCAAGAAACGAACGCGAGCAGGTACAGCCTTGTTAAGAGCTGTTTCAATTGCTTTTGCTGTGCTCTGCTGCATTTTGCGAAACCAGCGAGGGTTAATTCCGTTTTGCAAAGGATGAGGTCCACTTCGTCCTAGACTATCAGGCCCCATATGATTATGGGTACAATGAATGGCAATGCCATCAAAACCAAGAGGAGCCACTAAACTACGAATGTAATTTACATCCTGGATTTGCATCATGTAGAGGTCAAGAGAAACCATGGCAACTTTTTTACCATTAACTGGATCTTTGACCACTAAAACACGAGCAGCTAAAGGGTCGTGCACATAGTGAGCAAGTCCTTTGCCATTTCCTACGTAGATATCACCATCGACAAAACGGGTAACTCTTTCACCGATATCGTAAGCAGAACCATCTCCATAGGTGAATTTGCCATCTCCGTTGCTATCTTCCCAGGCTTCAATTTCAGGAGTAATATCAGCTTCTGCATAGCCAATTTCTAAGTACTCTCCGCTTTGAGCCGAAGCAATAGATGAAACTAGGAAAAAAATAATCCCTAGTGAATAAAATCTTAAGTTCATAAACTCGTCCCCTATTTATCTGACAATTGTTGGAAAAGACGTGCGTAAACAGCAGTCATTTTTTCAAACTGATCGCGACCATATAAGGTCAGCATAGCTTCGTATTTACCTTCATCAAAATTTTCTTTGTCAGTGATATAACCCATATGACCATTAGATAAACTGAAGATAAAGGAGTTATTAAAGCCTAGGTCTTTTCCTTTTGCTTTAATTCCATTACCCACATTTGTGATGGGCTCACCAGGAACACAAGCTATAACAGTATCGCCTATGCGAAGGGCTTGGAGACGAAAACTCATCGGAACAATCCCTGTAACCTCGATTTGCCAAACATCTCCATCTTTATTTTTGGGAGCAAGTTTGCGAATAACATTGCGTATACCCCAGCAGTCGATCTCAGGCTCGTCTTCTTCAAAAACTTTTTTCGCAAGGCTCAAATTTAAATGAGCTTTCTTGAAACGAATGGTTTCATTCGCTACTGCAATTTTGACATCTTGGCGCATAGAGATAGTCGGTAAAATTTCAAGAACTTTACGAGCTAATCCATGCCCTACCGCTTTCGCACCTTTTGATTTTCCTTGAGCTGGAGCAACGTCTCCTTCGCTACCATTAATGAACATAGCAACAGCAGGAGTTTTTTGCTCGGCCATCATACGCTCAATGTTTTGCTCTGCATATCCCATAACATCGCCAGAGAAATGAAGGTTGTCAGCTCCATAGCAAGTGCCATGGATAGCAAAGTTAAACATTAGAGCCATCGGAGTGCCATCTAGTTTTTCAATTTTGAAAACAGCAACGGTAGGATCTTTTACCCCAGGCTTTTTTCGACGGTTTTTAGACAGATCAAAACTCAATCCAGTGTTGATCCCCAGTCGAGCAGGTTGCAAATTATTATTAGCTTCAATAACCATTTGGCCTATTTTATCGAGTAGAGGATCATAGACTTTACTCTCAAATAAATCAACAGCAGCAACTTGCCAAAAAAGGTGTGTTGTCATGGCACCAGGACCAGAATGAGTATGAGTTCCCGAAATAGTAATATGATCGGCATCAATTCCGGTTTCTTTTTCAATTCTTTTTGCTAAATCACTAACAATATTTTGAGTGACTCCAATAGAGTCCAGTTTAATAATAGCAATTTTTTCGGAACCGTTTTGTAAGACAACCGCTTTGGCGATGAGCGGATCCATAACTCCCTCAGAAGGAGTTAAGAAAGTGTGGTAATTGTCAGGGTCTAAATCAGGAGGGAAAAGTCGGCGCGCTCCTCCTCCATATCCGGCCAAAGGAACTCCTACAGGAGGAGTAATATCAATAGTAGCAACACCAGCTCTAAATTCTGACTCTTGTGCAAAAGCGGTCCCTGAAAAAATAAAGACCGCAATAAGAAAAAATAAACAGATAGACAAATTTTTCATGCCTAACCTCCCAAATTTTTTTGAAATAACTCTATGTGTAGGAAGAAGATTTTCTCTTCTTTCCAATTAGATTGACCTAATATTTTAGCTAATCCATAGTAAAAGTGCAAGAGAAAAGAGTATGTCCTCATTCAGTAAAAAAAGCTGAATGAGGACACGCCTTAGCCAAGTTTGGCAATAATGGCATCGGCAACCTGTCCGGTAGTGGCAGCACCATTATCAATTACGCTTTGGGCTCCTCTCATTCGAGCCATATCATAAGCTTTAACCTTACCTTCAACGACAACTTCGGCAATTGCTTTTTCGATGCGCTTAGCTTTCTCGGTTTCGTCTAAATAATCCAACATCATTTTTGCACTCATAACCATGGCGATAGGATTAACTATCGAAGGAGAAAATGTTTCATATTTAGGAGCTGAGCCATGAGTGGGCTCAAAAACAGCGCAGTCTGGTCCAATATTGGCACTGCAAGCAAATCCTAACCCGCCGATTAAGCCAGCAAAGCCATCGGAAATAATATCGCCAAACATGTTTCCCGCAACGATAACATCAACATCTTCAGGATTTTTCGTTAGCCACATCATTTGTGCGTCAATATTATTAGAGTAGAGAGCTATGCCATCGTACTCTTTTGATATCTTCAAAGCTTCCTCTTCCATCATACCGGAAGTTTCTCTGAGAACGTTGGGTTTTTCACAAACGGTAACGCTCTTATAGCCATGTTTTTTGGCATATTCAAAAGCCGCTCGCAAAATACTCTGACAAGCTTTACGGGTAAATATACGGCTGGAAATAGCCAAATCCTCTGAGGGAGTGTCGGCAAAGCGAGCCATTTTTTTGTGGGTCATAAAAGCTGCTCGGATATTCTCAGGAGGATTTGTCCACTCCACTCCTCCATAGAGACCTTCGGTATTTTGCCGGAAAACAACCGCGTTTATCTCAGGTTCGTCATAGCCTCCTGCCGCATTTTTACGAATAAAATTCAGAGGATTGCCCGGAAAAGTCTTACAAGGACGGATACATACATCTAAACCAAATTTTTGACGCATAGCCACAATAGGGCTAAAATAATCATAGCCTTTCCCATGTAATTCGGGAAGAAGTTCTGCCTGAGCTTCTTTTTTAGGCTTAGATGTGATGGCTCCAAATAAACCCACCCGATGTTTTTCGAGAAGATCTATTGTTCTTTGAGGAAGGGGATTTCCTTCTTTTTTCCAAAATTCCCAGCCAATGTCCCCGTGGACATATTCTGCTTCAAATCCTACGGCGTCTAAAACACGAATAGTTTCCTCTAAAACTACTTTACCAATTCCATCGCCAGGCATTGAGACAATCGTTCTTTTCATACTTTCTCCATTGCAATCCATCATCTTTGTTGTAAATAAATTTATTGACAAGAGGGTGTGTCCTCATTCAGCTTTTTTACAATGAGCGTAAACATTATGTTGTAAAAAAGTTTAAAAAAATTCTTTTTTTTGTTTTCGCCCGTGAGGGCGTGTTCTCATTCAGCACATCTCGCGACTTAACAATGCTAAGTTCAAGGTAGTTTCCTCACTCTTGCTAACAAAATACAAAAAATAAGCTGAATGAGGACACGCCCTAATTACTGTTTATTTAAAGCCTCTCGGATTTTTTCCACATGCTTAACATTGGCTCCAAAATCATAGTATCCGACGCGAGAAGCACTGCGTACATAAACAGTTTTACTATCGTGGTTTACATATATTTCTAAATCATCGGTAAAAGGCCAATTAGAAACATCTGCTCTTAAATAATCTCCTTTTTCTTCTACAATCGTCATAATTTCAAGAGAGCTAATCGCTTTTTTCAAGCGATCCATTGCATCGTCAGAGTAAGGAAAAGAGTCCACGGTCTTATAACCCGTGCCTTGGTTATCTACACAGTTAGGAGAAGAAGGACAAGGCCCGAGCTTACCACCTTTTACAACTCCCCCTTTTTCACGAGAAGAGAACAGAGAACTCTCGCTATCTTCCCCAAAATCAACGACCATTTCAGAGCAAAACTGACCGTTCTCTTTAGAGTCTCTTTCCTTCAAAATAGAAAACTCTTTACCTAGTTTACCTAGCATTTTGGCAAATTTTTTCATGCTATCTAAATTATTCTGAAAAGCAACTTTTTTACTTTCTGCTATTTCGCGAAACAGAACTATACGTCCATCTTTTCCCAAAAGAATCTTCAAAGAACAACAGTCAAGGGAAGCTTTCTCAGAATACTCTTTTCCCAAAACAACAAATCTCTTTTTTAAAATACGCTGCAATTTTTGAGCAAGTTCCCATGCATTTTTTTCTGCTAACTTAGTGTTTTTTCCATAGCCAGAAAGATCCACTACGCAATTCAATGCAGAGGTATCTCTCTCAGAAAAATATTCTTTAAAATTTGCGCTTAGCTCACAAATCCACGATTGATCGAAAGAATATCTCTCCATAACGATATCCATCTCTCGATCGACACAAAGACTTAACTCATTCATTTCTGACAAAGCAGCACTTTTGGCTTCATCTTTGCTTTCCGCAAAGCCTAAAAACTGTATACTATTATCTGACTGAGCAAAGATAAAATTAACGGAAAATAGGCAAATGCCAAGAATAAAAAAATAACTTAGCTTCATAATGACCTCCCAAATTTAGATAAACCGTTTCAATATTTCAAGAATGTGTTAAATTACAAAAAAAAAAAGTTTCATGCAAGGTTTTTTTAAAGGACAACTTATGTACTTTCTAGATTTGTTCGGCATTGCCGTTTTTGCAATTACAGGTTCTCTCGTCGCCGGGAAAAAACAAATGGATTTTTTCGGAGTTATTGTAATTGCTACAGTGACAGGAGTCGGAGGAGGAACTATACGAGACATTATCCTAGGACAAACTCCCGTTTTTTGGATTCAAAATCCTACTTACTTATACGTTACTGTAACTTTTGCTCTCGCCACGATCATTTTTGCACGTTTTTTTAACTCCTACCATCGCTGGCTGGTAATATTAGATGCTTTTGGCTTGGCTCTCTTCACAATTATGGGTGTAGAAAAAACACTTTCCTTGGGTTTTTCTCCCGAAATTGCCGTGATTATGGGAACAGTAACAGGGTGTTGTGGAGGAATGGTTCGAGATGTTCTTTGCGGAGAAATTCCTCTTATTATGCAAAAAGAAATCTATGCGACAGCGGCTCTTAGCGGAGGAATTATTTTTGCTCTCGTTGATGGGGTAGGGTGGGGTAATCTTTGGTTTGTTATGGGGAGTATGCTATGGATATTTTTTTTTCGCTTAGCTGCTATTCGCTGGGAATTATCTTTGCCGACATTTTCTCTGGAAGAATGAGACTAGTTTTATTTTTTTTGGGGCTTAATTCAGGAGAAAATTTCTTTGCCCAAATCCCCATTCTATGGTAGAATAAAATACTGCTCTTAGGCAAATGAACTTGTTCTTTTAAGGAGAGTGACATGCGCGATATTCCCCCAATCAGAGAATACATGGACACACATTTTATTACGGTAAAGCCTGACATGCACGTTTATGATGCAGTCGATCTACTTTTAGATAAGAAACTGACAAGTGTTTCAGTCGTAGATGAAAAAGGAAAGTTAGTGGGTATTCTTTCCGAAAAAGACTGTTTGCACACCTTAGTGCACAGCATTTATGAAGGAACCCCTGGGAAAAATGTTAGTGAATATATGACAAAAGATGTTGTTACCATCAGTCCTGAAACGGATGTTTTTTCAACAGCGGCTCTTTTCCTAAAAAGTACTTTTCGGCGTCTTCTCATATTGGAAGACGAAAAACTTGTCGGACAAGTTACTCGCCGCGACCTTTTGCGGGTAATCAAAAAGCTACGCCAAGGCCAAAAGAAGTATAATCCCATTACGGGAAAACATGAAGCTATCAACCGTAAAGACGCTAAGGCCAAGTTTAGCTAGATAGCAAAGCTCCTGCGAGCAGGGGATGTGCCTAGGTTACATTTAACAAATAGTTTATCACATTCCCGGCACGGCAGGAGCGATGTAAAAACGTTTTTTCAATATGAAACCTATGATCCTGTGAAGGTGCCTCAATACCATCAGGAGCCAATCACATCCCCTGTTCGGAGCCTCACCCTCCAGGGAACATGGTACTTAGAACGGTTTTCGATCATCTTTTTCTTTAACGGTTTCAGATAAGCCTTGTCCTCCACTCTATAGCTATGCAAGTTTACTACCTTCCTCGCAAGGTTCACTTCGCCCGCAAGGACACTCTCCCCCCTCGGCCAACAAAACTCCTCCACAAGACCCTTTAATTCTACGGTTACTTACAATAACTCCTACGGCCATAAAAATAAAAGCTAGGCCAAAAAATGTTAATGTGATAAAAAAGTGTTCCATTTCCTATTCCTTTTTGTTGGTCGCATTCATAAACTTTACAAATGCACTTGTCATCTTCTCTCGAAACTTGTTATCTTCTCGAATAATAAAGTGACAGGCTAAGTTTTCTGTTTCGGCTAAGGCAAAACCAGCCTCAAATCCTAAAACCATCATTGCTGTAGCCATGGCATCAGCATACATACAATTATTTGCCACAACTGTAACCGATGCGAGGTTGTGGGTAACAGGATAACCAGTGTTAGGATCGATCGTATGCGACAAACGTACTTTTTCTTCTTTTCCACTATTCTCGGAACTATTTTCAGAGTGGGAAAAATAGCGAAAATTGCGATAATCCCCTGAACTAGCCAAGGAATGATTTTCCGTTGTCACAATTCTTTGAAGAAAGCGCTTTTTCAGACCGTTTTCTTCGATTTTGGGACTTTCTAAACCAATTTTCCATTTTTGCCCGTACTTGTTCCCTCTGGTTCTTAACTCTCCCCCCACCTCTACCATAAAATGCTCTATTTTTTCAGAAAGTAGATACTCGGCGACTTGGTCAACCGCATAACCTTTAGCTATGGCAGAAAGGTCCAGGTAGATATCGGGAATTTTTTTTCTTATACTTTGGTTTTCTATATTTATTTCTACATTTTTGTAACCTATCTTGCCACAAATTTGTTTCACTTTTTCATCCGAAGGCAAAGGAGGATTCCTGTCTCCTTGGCCAAATCCCCAAAGATTTACCAAAGGCCCCACGCTAACATCAAAGGTTCCTTTCGTTTTCTCACTAACTTTTTGAGCCTCTTCTAGAACAAAAAGTAACTCAGGAGAAACCTTAAACCAATCTGTTTTTTTATACCCGTTAAAGCGAGACAACTCGGAGTCTTTGAGATAAGTCGACATCTGAGAATTTATTCCATCTAAGACTCGCTGAACGCCGAGAGGAAGAGTATTTGTCTGATCCAAGCTAGTTTTTTGAGCTACCTTAATATTATAAACTATACTCCCCATAGTTTTTCCTGAAAAAGAAAGCATGGGGTTTGATTTTTGGCAACTCATAAAAACAAGAGCAAAAGCAAAGAGAAGAATAACTCGGATAGAACTCATAATTTTTCCCAAAAAAATAGGCGGTCCAGAACTCTTCCAAGATTTTTGAAAGAGTTCTATAAACCGCCTTTATGAAAGTCTTTAGAAAACTCCGAGATATTCACTCCCGGAGAATAGAACGTTTAACCAAAGTCGTCGTAGGCGACATTTTCTGGCTCTACGCCCAAATCGTCTAGCATTTTTCGAACGGCTGAAAGCATCAAAGGTGGCCCGCAAATATAGTATTCACAATCTTCAGGAGCCGGATGATTATTCAGATATTCATTCAAAAGTACTTGGTGGATAAAGCCCTTATAGCCTTCCCAATTATCTTCAGGTAAGGGATCAGAAAGGGCCACATGCCAAGTAAAATTATCGTTTTCTTTGGCGAGTTTGTCAAAATCCTCTTGGTAGAACATTTCTCGAGAACTACGTGCTCCGTACCAAAAAGTCATTTTACGCTTTGAGTTGATACGCATAAGTTGATCAAAGATGTGCGAACGCATAGGAGCCATTCCCGCTCCTCCACCAATGAAAACCATTTCCGCATCGGTTTCTTTTGCATAGAACTCTCCGTACGGCCCAGAGATTTTAACTTCGTCTCCTTCTTTTAAACCATAGATCCAAGAAGACATGATCCCTGGAGGAATTCCCTCTGTGCGAGGAGGAGGAGTTGCCACGCGGACATTGAGCATGATAATACCCCGCTCTTCCGGGTAGTTTGCCATAGAGTAAGCGCGAACAACTGGCTCTGTACTAACTGACTTGTAACGCCAAAGGTCAAAGTGATCCCAGTCAGATCGGTACTTTGTCTCTATGTTAAAATCTTTGTAGTTCAATTCATGAGGAGGACATTCGATTTGAATGTAGCCACCCGCTCGGAAATCGACATTTTCACCTGCTGGTAATTCTATAATAAGCTCTTTGATAAAAGTAGCAACGCTATTGTTAGAGCGTACTTTACACATCCATGAGCGAGTGCTAAAAACTTCGGGAGGTACTTCGATTTCCATATCTTGCTTGACCCCAACCTGGCAAGAGAGTCTCTCGCCCGCACGTTCTTCTTTTTTGTTAATGTGCGATTGCTCGGTAGCCAAGATACTTCCCCCACCGCTGTGTACTTTTACCTTACATTGAGCGCAGGTTCCTCCACCTCCGCAAGCAGAGGAAACAAAAATCTCATTCTCGGCAAGAGCACTAAGAAGTTTCCCTCCGACAGGAATTTCTAAGGTTTTTTCTCCGTTGATGGTTATTTTGACGTTGCCTTCTGCCACTAACATTTTTTTAGCGACTAGAATAACGGCGACTAGGGCCAAAATAACCAGGGTGAACATAGTCACTCCGATAAATACATCAGTCATATTGGCTTCCTTATTTTATAGCTGTATTCCAGAAAAACACATGAAAACAATGGCCATCAGACCTACGACCATAAAAGTCATACCAAGTCCTCTCAGCCCTTCTGGTACATCACTGTATTTCATTTTTTCTCGGATAGCAGCAAGAGCAACAATCGCCAAAGCCCAGCCGATTCCAGAGCCGATCCCGTAAACAACACTTTGACCAAAATCATAGTCGCGTTGTACCATAAACAGAGATCCTCCTAAAATCGCACAGTTTACCGTGATAAGAGGAAGAAAGATCCCCAAAGCATTGTAAAGCTTTTGAAAATAGCGATCTAAAGTCATCTCCAAGATTTGAACCATCGCGGCAATAACCCCAATATAACTAATTAACCCCAGGTAAGAGAGATCCACTTGAGGATAACCCGCCCAAGTCAGAGCTCCTTCTTTGAGGAGATATTGGTAGATTAAATTATTTACGGGAATTGTGATGCTTTGTACGATAATGACAGCAAAGCCCAGTCCAATGGCAGTCTCTACTTTTTTGGAAACGGCCAAAAAAGTACACATTCCTAAAAAGAAAGACAAAGCCAGGTTTTCAATAAAAATGGACTTAATAAGTAGATTTAAGTATTCTTCTAACATTTATTTCTTCCTTGTTTGAGGCTGTTGGGATAGTTTTTTAGCCTTCAGGTTCAATTTGATCCTTCTTCCACGATCTTAAGGCCCAAATAAAGAGACCTATTAAGAAAAATGCACTAGGAGGGAGTAACATGAGACCATTGGTCACATACCACCCACCATCATTTACACTGTGAAGAACGGTTACACCAAAGAGTTTTCCTGCACCAAATAACTCACGGAAAAAGCCCACCATAAGAAGAATTAAGCTATATCCTAAGCCATTTCCAATACCGTCAAGGAAACTCATATAAACGCCATTTTGCATCGCATAAGCTTCGGCTCGCCCCATTACAATACAGTTTGTGATGATAAGCCCAACAAAAACAGAAAGCTCTTTGCTGATATCAAAAAAGTACGCTTTCAAAAACTGATCAGCGATGATAACCAAAGAAGCAATAACAGTCATTTGGACAATAATCCGAATGCTTGTCGGAATATGTTTACGAATAAGACTCACTGAGGCATTAGAGAAAGCGACCACAAAAATCACAGCGATACACATTGTTAAAGAGGTCTGAAGCTTTGTCGTAACCGCAAGAGCTGAACAAATCCCCAAAACCTGTAAGGCGATAGGGTTTTTGTTAAAAACTGGGTCAAATAGGACATCTTTTGTTTTGCTCATTTTTATCTGGTTCCTTTATTTCTGATTTTGGCAAGGAAGGGACCATAGCCATGATCACTCAACCAGTACTTCATAGAGTTACTCACTCCGTTACTGGTTATGGTAGCTCCTGCTAAGCCATCAACTTGATGTTTGGCCATTTCATTTTCAGGGTCAACATTTCCTTTTACTACAGCAATGGAAGATTCCCAATCAGAGTTGTAAACTTCTTTTCCAATCCATTGTTTTTTCCATTTGGGGTTGTCCACTTCTCCGCCTAAACCAGGAGTTTCTCCATGCTCATAGTAGGCAAAACCTGTAACCGTTTTGGTATCATTTTCCAGAGCCAAGAAACCATACAAAGTAGACCATAAGCCTTGCCCAAACACGGGAAGGATAATCAACTTAACATTCCCTGCCTCTTTGACAAGGTAAACGACAGCATATTTCGAGCGAGCTCGAATACCACTGTACTTGTATTCTTGAGGAATCTCTACTCGTGTTTCAGGATCTTTGACAGCCTTGCGAGAGTCGTAGCTTTGAGGATCCATATCCACCTGCTCTCCCGTGCTCATGTCGATCATTATTTGCTCTATTTTTGAAAATGCTTCCGTAATGATTGCTTCATCGGCCCCTTTTTCAATAAGACCAGCGCAGATCAAAATATTCTTCTTTTTATCAAGAGCTTTATTTTTTTCCTGAGTTTCTTTTAGTGCCACGGCAACTGAAGATACCAGTGTCGAGCAGACAATACATAGGAGAGTCGCCACAATGACAGTATATATAGGGCTATTTTTAGACAAGGGCATTTCGTCGCATCCTCCTCTTAATATTTGCAGAAACAACAAAGTAATCAATTAAGGGAGCAAATACATTCATGAATAGTATTGCCAACATCCAACCTTCAGGGAAAGCCGGATTGACCGAGCGAACGATAATTCCCAAGCAACCGATTAAAAATCCGTAGATGTATCTTCCCGTATTTGTCATGGTCGCACTAACAGGATCAGTCGCCATAAAAACAAGGGCAAAGGCAAAACTTCCTAGAACAAAGTGCCAAGAAGGAGAAACTGTAAACATGGGGTTGTCAGTATATCCTGTGCCACTGAGCCAATAAAGAAGACCAGCCATAGAAAACATACCAATTAGTCCACTGAGCATAATTCTCCAAGATCCAATTCCACTTGCCACGAGAACAAGAGCCCCAAAGATACAAGCAAGAGCGGAGGTTTCCCCCATTGATCCAGGAATAAAACCTAAAAAGGCTTCGCTCCAAGAAACGGTAATCGCACTGACTCCTCCCAAAGCAGCTTGTCCAAGAGGGGTCGCTCCGGTAAAACCGTCAACGGCAGTCCAAATTCTATCTCCTGTGATTTGCACAGGATAAGCAAAGAATAGGAAAACTCGTGCAGTCAAAGCAGGGTTTAAAATATTACGCCCTGTTCCTCCAAAAATTTCTTTACCGATGACAACACCAAAAGAAATTCCAATGGCGACCTGCCATAGAGGTATAGTGGGAGGGAGAATTAGAGGGAAAAGCATCCCTGTAACTAAAAAACCTTCATTAATCTCATGTTTTCGCACCATTGCAAAAAGAGCTTCCCAAGTTCCCCCAACAACATTACAAACTAGGAAAACAGGAATAAAGTAAAGAGCTCCATGAGCAAAATTGGCAATAAGATTACTAGGATCAAAACCTAGACCAGCAAACTCGATAATATCTACCCGCCAGCCGGTGGGAGTGATTCCCATACTTTGGATAGCTCGGTTAATTTGCAGACCTGTGTTATACATAGCCATGAGAATACAAGGGAACAAAGCGGCCACAACTGTAATCATGGTACGTTTGAGGTCTATTCCATCGCGGACATGCGAGCATTGCTTAGTCGTCTCTCCAGGAGTATAAGCAAAGGTATCAATAGCCTCGTAAAGAGGGTAGAGCTTCTCTAATTTCCCCCCTTTGTGAAACAAAGGTGCCGGCTTGTCCATTAATTTCCTTAAGAACTTCATAAAGGCTACCCATCCTTCTCTATCTTCGTTAGATTCTTTCTTAGGGCTGCTCCGTAGTCATATTTACTCGGGCAGACAAAAGTACATAATGCCAAGTCTTCCTCATGCAGCTCTAGGCATCCTAGCTGCTGCGCTTCTTCAGTATCTTCATAAAGTAATGAGCGTAAAAGTTGAGTAGGAAGAATATCCAAGGGCATAACTTTTTCATAAGACCCGATGGGAACCATAGATCTTTTACTACCTCCTGTGGAAGTAGTGAAGTCAAATTTCTTTCCAGGCAAAAGCTTAGAAGCAAATACATTTTGGAGAGAGAATTTATCGAAGCCTGGTGATTGCCAGCCTAAAAATTCTCTTTCATTTCCTTCTTTTAAAACGGCCACTTGATTGGCAAATCGTCCTAAATAAGCAAAAGGACCTGTTGCTGTTTTTCCGGAGAAAACAGAACCGGAGATAACTCTCATATCTCCTTCTTTTAAATTTTCTTTACTTAAGTCCTCAATAGAAGCTCCCACTCGAGTTCGAATAAGACGAGGCTCTTTTACTCCAGGACCAGCCAGTGAAATAACTCTATCGGTATCAAGTTTTCCGGTAGAAGCTGTTTTTCCAATAGCAATAACATCTTGGTAGTCAATATGCCAAACTTTCTTTTGAGCGCTTACCGGATTCAGAAAATGAATATGAGTCCCAACATTACCTGCAGGATGAGGACCGGCAAAACTCTCTGTCGTGATGAAATCCAAATCAGCTCCGGCCACTTCTACCCCATTAGCATGACAAAGATATGTTTTTCCTTCTGTCAACTTCGCTAAAAGCGTTAAACCATCAACAAAAGATTGTTTATTATCTTCTATAATTGTTTGCACAGGAGGAGCGAGAGGATTTGTATCCATTGCCGTTACAAAAAGTGCATGAGGAGGAGATTTAGGGTCAGCCGTTTTACTAAAAGGCCTTGTCCTCAAAGTAGGCCATAAACCAGTTTCTAAAAGAAAGGTCTTGGCTGCTTCCCTATCTAATTTTTTAAGCTTTTCAGCTGAGTAGGAAGAAAAAGTTTCCTCTTTCTTTCCTTCTAAACGAATAACCACAGACTGAAAAACGCGCTTAGCTCCGCGATTAATCGCAAGTACTGTACCAGCGCCAGGCGAAGTATATTTTACCTCAGGTAATTTTTTATCTACAAAAATTACCTGACCTTTTTTTACTTTGTCTCCTTCAGCAACTAACATAGTTGGCTTCATACCAACATAGTCGCTCCCAAGCAAAGCAACGGTTTTAACTTCCGCTCCATCATGAACTGTTGCTTCAGGTTGGCCTGTGATCGGTAAAGTGAGACCTTTTTTTATTTTAATCATAGAGTTTAAGTTTCCGTTGAAGTAAACCTAAATAGTGAACTGGGAGCCTGTTATAACAGGCTCTTAGGGAATGTCCCTATACAATATTTATAAAAAAAACAAATGTTTTTTTTCTTTTTTCAAGTTGATAAATAAATAAACAAACTCGAAGGCGTTAGAAAAGAGAAACCGCAAGAATCCATGCAAAGACACAACTGCTAATCTTTCTTTTAAAAATTTCCTTGGGGTTCTTTTCGGCGAATGCTGACAAAAAAAGAATCCATCTTTTCTATTGAATATTTCTGTCAGTTCGGAAGTTACTTTTCTTTGGGCATATTAATCTGCATTTTGGAAAAGTGAGGTTGATCTAAAATGAAAGAAAAGATTTTAGGTTCGTTTGTTTTACGACCTAAAACACGACCTTCATTAGCACAATAGTTCTTTTGCTAACAAGGTATCTAGCAGTATAGTAATGTGAGATGTGTATCGAAAAACGCTATAGGTTTTATTGCCTTCGATTTTCAAAGTGCGGTTTAAGAGAGCAAGTTAAATATAAATAGATGTTTATTTTTAGTCTTCTCTCTAAGAGCTAATTTTGATAATAGGCTCTAGTAGATTGTTTCCAGCTATGATCCTACCTAAAAAAAAGGACATTGTCACGAAAAAAGTTATGATTTTTCTAAATTTTGTTTTTATTGAGTCTATTATTCCCGAAAAAACGCCGATCCTACTCGTACAAGAGTAGCCCCTTCTTCAATAGCAACTTCATAATCTTGACTCATCCCCATAGATAGATGCTTTAAGCCAGGTAGTCCTTGGCTTCGTAGTTTACTTGCAAGCTCTCGAGTTTTCTGGAAACACTCTCGGCAAATTTTTTCATTATCTGTCAAAGGGGCCATCGTCATCAGCCCTTGAATATCCAAGGACTTTTCTTCCAAAATATCCGCTAAACTCTCCTCTAGTTGTGCTTCTGAAAAACCATGTTTGCTTTCTTCCCCAGATACATTAACTTGAAGCAGAATCGGAGTTTTATTATCTGGCAAGGTTTTATCTGCGATTTCTTTCGCCAATCTCAAACTATCCACCGAATGAAAGAAAGAAAAAACCTTTAGGGCGTTTTTTACTTTATTCCGCTGAAGATGTCCTATCAAATGCCAATTTATTTGAGGTAAATCAGACAATAAATGAAATTTTTCCTCTGCCACCTGAATGCGATTTTCTCCGATATTATCGACCCCTAGTTCTACTAGTTTTCTTATAATATCGGCAGAAACGGTTTTGGTAACCGCAACAACTGTAATATCTTCCCGTTTCCTTCCTGACCTGGAAGCAGCCTCGGCAACTCTACTATAAACTCTCTCCATGTTTTTCTCTAAAATTTCTTTTTTCAAATTTCCTACCTTAAAAAGCAAAGAATGTGGAATTTGCACTTGCACACTAAGTTTCTCAATAATACAATGACAAACTATATCTAACCGACTTTCGTCAGTCAAATGAAAGTATTTTTTCTTTTTCAAGTCGAACTATAAGTCAAGTAAACTGGAATCCAGAATCCAGTAGTCAGAATCCAGTAGAAAATCCAAAGAGTTTTAAGAGAAGTCTTTTTTCTGTTTTTCTACTGAATTCTGACTACTGGATTCTGGATTCCCTAAAATTTTCTTTTAGGAGTCACCTTCATGGCAAATAAGCGTGTTAAAGTAACAGTAACCGGAGCTGCTGGACAAATCGGATATGCTCTTCTTTTTCGAGTAGCTTCTGGGCAAATGTTTGGCCCTGAAACAGAAGTAGAGTTGAGTTTGTTAGAGCTAGAGCAAGCCATGGGAGCTCTGAAGGGCGTTGCTATGGAACTAGACGACTGCGCTTTCCCTCTTTTAAAAAACATTACATGTACTTCCGACTTGAACCAAGCAATGAAAGACACTAACTGGGTTCTTTCGATTGGCGCTGTTCCTCGTAAAGATGGTATGGAAAGAGCTGATCTTCTAAAGATAAATGGTGGAATTTTTGGCCCTCAAGGTCGTGCTATTAACGATAATGCTGCTTCGGACGTTCAGGTGTTAGTTGTAGGAAACCCTTGTAATACAAACTGTTTGATTGCAATGAACAACGCTCCTGACATTCCCAATAATCGATTTTTCGCGATGACGATGCTTGACGAAAACCGAGCCAAAACCCAGCTTGCTCAAAAAGCTCAAGTAGACGTAACTAGTGTTCGCAATATGACCATATGGGGAAACCATTCAGCGACCCAATACCCTGATTTTTTCAATGCAAAAATCTCTGGGCGAGCAGCTAACGAAGTGATCACTGATCAAGCTTGGCTAGAAGGTGAGTTTATCACTACTGTTCAAAAACGAGGAGCTGCCATCATTAAAGCGCGAGGACTTTCCTCGGCCGCTTCTGCTGCTAATGCTGTTGTCGATAACGTTTATAACCTTACCTTTGATACATCCGAAGGAAACAGTTTTTCTGTCGCCAAATGCTCTCAAGGAGAATATGGGGTTGAAGAAGGCTTAATCTTCTCTTTTCCTTGCCGAACCGAAGGTGGACAGCTTAAAGTTGTTGAGGGAATTGAACATGGTAGTTTTGGACAAGAGAAATTCCGCACTACTTTAGAAGAACTCAAAGCAGAGAGAGATGCAGTTAAAGGAATGGGCCTAATTTAACATTGGCCTTAAGATAACAAGATGTGCCTAGAGGGCGAGCTCATACATGGTACTAAGAACGTATTATAGACCTCGTCCTCCAACCATCGGAAAGAAAAATGGAAAATACTTATGGAAAAAGAACCTTCTCCCGTATACTACAGTGATTATCTGAAGATAGATACTCTACTATCTTGTCAACAGCCCAAAAGTGCGGAATATGGAAAACCTGCTCATGATGAGACTCTCTTTATCATAATTCATCAAGTCTATGAACTATGGTTTAAGCTTATTTTGCATGAACTAGATTCTCTTGTTGATATGTTTCGTAAAGATTATGTCGATGAAAGAAGTATTGGAGAGGCTGTTTCTAAACTTCAAAGAATCATTCAAATTCAAAAAATTCTCATCGAGCAAATTCATGTTTTAGAGACAATGACTCCATTAGATTTTTTGGAGTTTAGAAATTTTTTAAACCCTGCTTCTGGTTTTCAGAGTGTCCAGTTTCGGCTTATTGAAAATAAACTTGGTCTCCGTCGAAAGGATCGCATTCTTTTGAGCCAAAAGGAATACACGAAGCATCTTACTCAAGAAGATAGAGATATAGTAGAACCTTCTGAGAAAGAAGAATCTCTTTTTTCTTTGGTCGAAAAATGGCTAGAGAGAACTCCCTTTTTGGATTTGCCAGAATTCAGTTTTTGGCAAAGTTACCAAGTAGCTGTCAATACTATGTTAGATAGTGATCGACGTAACCTTCAAAATAACTACATGATGTCCGAGGAAGAAAAAGAGAAAAAATTCACAGAGCTAGAAAAAACTCGCGATAGCTTTGCCGCCATTTTTGATGAAGAAGAACATAATAGCCTTATCGCCAAAGGACATCGTCGCCTTTCCTATGAAGCCACTCACGCCGCTCTCTTCATCAATTTATATCGGGATGAACCTATTTTGCATCTTCCCTTCCGCTTTCTCACTCTTCTTGTCAATGTCGATGAGCTAATGACATCTTGGAGATCTCGCCATGCTCAAATGGCTCGGCGTATGATTGGGGGTAAAATTGGAACAGGAGGTAGTTCTGGATATAAATATCTCAAAGCAGTAGCGGATAACCATAAAACGTTTAGCGACTTATCTAATCTCGTTACCTTTTTAATCCCTCGCTCTAAGTTATTAGAACTTCCTCCTAAGATTAAGAAGAAGTTGGGGTTTTACCATACTTCGCAGAATGATTAAGAGGCAAGGATTTCTAGACTAAACAATCTTGCCAAAGTCAATGATCAAGTCAGCAAATTGCTTAACTGGTTCGATATACTCTTCGTACCCTTTGAGAACACTAGGGTACTGCCTTAAAATTTGCATGGGGGTGCGACCTCTCTCCTCTATATCACGCCGATAGCGACGAGCTAAAATAACCTCAGGGGGAGGATCCATGTAAATACGAAAGTCTGCAATTTGAAGAAGAGGTGGGTGAAAGGCAAAAATTCCTTCGATAATAATAATAGCATTTTCGTTGGGGGTAATAATCGTTTTCGTTCCGCAGGGCTCAGAAGCTTTCATATCATACTTAGGAATAGTAATTTTGACTCCCGGAGGAGATTCTGCCAAAGCTTGAATAGCTTCGGCGCATTGAACTAAATCAACAGCTCGAGGATCATCAAAGTTATATACTTCTCTATCATTCTTAACCATTTTTGATTTGCCGATATAAAAATCATCGGTACTCACCTTAGCAAAATTTGTAAATCTTTTGACAATAAAAGATTTACCACTTCCACTCGGGCCACAAACAGAAACAATGCGCCGCCTCTTATTGATCTTTTCCAATTGACTATTACTTTCTAAGTGGGGTTATATAATTCTGGTCACAAAGCAACTTAGCGTCCTTTAGATAAGCGATCAGCGATTTTATGATCAATTCCCGCCTCTCTGATTTTACCTTGAGTGGTTTCAATGTCATACTCTACTCGAAAGTAATGAACAACATATCTATCCACATCAAAGATAGCACAAGAAGCTAGAGGGCACTGATCTCGAGGCTGCCCAACTCCCCCTGGATTAATTAAATAAGTAAATTTAGGATCAAGCTCAAAACTAGTAGAACGGTGAATGTCAGTTTCAATGCGGTTTGGAGAAATAATGTAAGGGAGGTGAGTATGTCCGTAAAAACAGACAGAAACAAAAGGGCGTTCTCGTTGCAGTAGTTGTAAATTGCTTCGGGCAATTTGCAAAGAGTTAATGTACTCATCCTTATGTCGTGGTGACCCATGAACAAAAAGAAATATATCTTCAAAGTAGCGTTCTTCTGGTAAAGAAGCAATATAATCCATTTGTTCGGTACTTAAAGCATTACGGGTAAAGTTAATAACATCTCTAGTTTCTTTGCGAATGATAGCGTCAATTTCTCCAGAGGTAAAGCGATCATGATTACCACTAATAGAGATAACACCATTTTCTTTAAGTAGCTCTATGCATTCTGCTGGGTTTGCATTATAACCAACAATATCTCCTACACAAAAAATCTGATCGACTTCTTGTCTTTTTAGTGTATCTAGAACAGCAGTTAAAGCCTCAAGGTTTGCATGTATATCTGCAATAATGCCGAATCTCATGGTCTTTCTTCACTCCTTCTTTTCCATCATTTACAAGCTTTTCGTGGGCATTTGTCAAACCTAAACAAAAAACCAAGGTTTAGCAAAAACCTCCCCTTAATAACGTTAAATATCCAAAATAATAATGGTATTAGAGAACAAGTAAGACCGTAGCGTAACGCTCATCCCTGTCTTCCCCAGCCTAATTTCTCTCTCAGTATTTTAAAGTAGCTTCTTTGTCCTGTCTCTAATAAATAAAAGCTTTTCTCTGACTGAGAAATTCGAACAATGTCATTCTCTTGTAACTCGAAAGTTTCCCCATCAGCATTGAAGTTTGCTTCACCAGGAAAAGGAGCAGAAAAAGCAACTTCGATGCATTCATTTGAGGGGACAACAATGGGCCGCATTGTTAGAACATGAGGACAAATAGGGGTAATCACCAAAGCCTGTAAATTAGGACTTAAAACAGGCCCTCCCGCAGAAAGAGAGTAAGCCGTCGAGCCTGTGGGAGTAGAAATAATAACCCCATCTCCCCCATACTTAGAAACTTCCTCTCCTCCTATCGAAATGGAGCAATACAATAAACGAGAGGATTGTCCACTTCGAACGACTCCATCATTAAGAGCAAGACATGTTTTTATCACTTTTTGCTCTCGAAGAATTTCGCATTTCAACATCATTCGAACAGCAACTCGGCAGTTATCTGATAAGATTTGCTCTAAACCATCTTTTAATTCGCTCGTTCTTAGTTCTGTAAGAAAGCCTAATTTACCAAAATTGACTCCCATAACAGGAATACGATCTCCTTCTAGTATACGAGCTGTAGAAAGAAGAAGACCATCTCCTCCAAAAACTAAGATGTAGTCAATTTGGTGACTTGCTAAATCTTTTTTGAGATATTCTGGACTTTGATACCAACCAACCACTGTCACTCTTTTTTCCATCCAAGAGCGAAATTCTTGAATAGCATGATGGACTGATTGCTTGCGAAAATCTGCTACTACCGCCAGCGTTTTCATAAATATCCTCTAAAAGCCCTATTTTTTTTTAGATCAAGGACTGTTTACCTAATTTTTTCGAAGATAAACGTAGTCGGCTAATGCCAAAAGATATTGGTTATTGGGGAAACTTGATACCTGCTCTTGTGCCTCTTGCACCAACTGATTGGCAATTTGTTCTGACTTTTCCACTCCCCAAACGGCGGGGTAGGTAACTTTCCCCTTTTCCTCATCTTTTTTGACTCTCTTGCCAATGCCTTCATTAGTTCCCTGTACATCTAGCAAATCGTCCATTATCTGAAAAGCTAAACCTATTTTTTCTCCGTAGCTAGTAAGTCTTGCAATATTTTCGTCGGATGTTTTTGCAGCAATAGCACCACATTTACATGAAGCTGCAATTAAAGCACCTGTTTTATTCTTATGAATAAAGTCCACCAAATCAACGGACGGAGTTTTATTTTCATTCAAAATATCAGCTACTTGACCAACGACCATCCCTCCTATTCCTGATAAATAAGAGAGAGTTTCGACAAGAGAAGCGACAATTTCTTTATCCCTTGTCTTAGCAGAGGTAATCCAAAAGGCATGAGTAAGAAGACCATCCCCCGCCAATATTCCCATTGCCTCACCATATTTTTTATGAGTAGACAATTTTCCTCTTCGATAATCATCATTATCAAGGGCTGGTAAATCATCGTGTATCAAAGAGTATCCATGGATGAGTTCTAAAGCTGCTGCCACAGGAAACACATTAGAGTCTTCTCCTTGCAAAGATCGGCAACTTGTAATAGCAAGAATGGCTCGAAGGCGTTTACCTCCTCCTAGAATGCTATACCTCATTGCTTCTAAAAGAGGATTAGCATAGGGATTTTTTTGATCCAAGCAAGAAATCAGAAAATCTTCTATTTCTTTTCTAGATTTTTCTAAGTAATGCTCTAGTTCGAGCTTCTCATGAGTAAGGATGCTATCAACCATAAAATTAAATCAGCTCCTTTTCTTTTAGGGACACCTTACTAGGAAATTCTAATGAAAAAATTTGTAAAGTTTTTTATTGGTGCTGCTCCCTTAGCTTTTTTCTTCCGAAGCTTTCTTCAAATAATCATCAAAGGAGTTTTCTTGAAGAATTCCATCGCTTTTCTTTTTTAACAATACAATTTTCTTTTGGGCCTGAGAGAGCATAGCATAACACTGGTTCAGACAAAGAATTCCTTCTTCATATTTTGCAATGTACTGTTCTAGAGGAAGTTCTCCATGATCCAACTCCAAAGCAATTTTTTCTAATTTTTTTAAAGATGTCTCAAAACTGTCTTTTTCTGGACTCTCACCCATGACAACTTAAACTTCCTTTCCACTTTTTTCGCAAGATTTGATTTTTCTGCCAGCAAAATCAGCTTACCTAATTTAAAAACAGATGTCTACTACTATTCTAGTATTCGCTCGCAAAAAATAAAGTTTTTCTAGGGAGTGTCTTCCGATATTTTTTCATCAATCACTTCTTGGATGTTGGAGACTACTTCTTTTTGTACTTCTTCAGGAATAACAACACTCTCATCTACTCGAATTTCTTCATCTGGAGACAAACTCTCTTTAAGAGAATCTTCTCCATATTCTTCTTTAACTTGCTCTTTAAAAGATGAAGGCATTAAGTTCCAGGGAAGAGCACGAGCCAATAAGGGAAGAAGAATAGCTCCTCCAGGCAAAGCAAAAATAGCCAAAGCAGGAACCGTCTTCATAATATCAAAAAGCTGTTCTTTCGCAGCTTTTTCTTCCTCTTCCGTAAGATCATGTCCGTGGGAGTATTTCCAAAGGATCATCATCATTTCTTGAGACTCATCAATTTCTTGACTTACCTTTCCCCAACTATCTTTGAGAACCTCTTGCACCCAGGGGTAAACTTCTTCTTGGCGGTATTTTGCATTCGTCATAAACTTAGTCGTATTAATAACGGAGTTACTTATCATCCCAATTCCCTGTCCAATCAAGTCGGTCGTTGATAAAACGACTTTTCCCGCCATATTTCCGACAGCATTCACTGTGTCTCCGACAGCATTTACTGTATCTTCGACTGTATCTAAAGCTTTTTCTGCCATCTTTTCTACTGCATCGGTCGTTTCTGTAACAGGGTCTTTAAAGAAACGAGAAACAGACTCCCAAAAACCAATTTTTTTTTCTTTTGATTCCGTACTACCGGTGGTCTCTTGAGAGGAATTCACATCTTTCATTTTTTTCTCCTGTAAGAGTTATAATGAACCCTATTTTAAAATTTTTTCCAAGCATCTAAGGACACGCCCTAATTTTTTTTAGAGAAAGCCATTCTTAGTTCTTGCTTCATCATAGATTGCTGTTGATAGGTATATTTTGACGAGTAGTGGAAACCAATCAATTTTTTCGCTTTTGCTTTTCGGCCCAATTCTCCTGCTTGACTCGTCGTAAGGTGAAAAGTATCTGTTGCTTTTTCAAGATCTTCGTCGGCAAAATGGCATTCACAAAAGAAAAGATCTGAGTCGAGTGCCAAATCAAGAATAGCAGAAGCAGTTTTTCCGTTGTAAATAGTGTCTGTGACATAACAAATCTTTTGCCCTGTCAGCTTTAGCAAAAGTTCATTTTTTAGATCTGTAAGAGAGTACTCTTTTTCTTCAATTTCCAGAAAAAGAGTATCTTCTTGAGAAGACTCAATAACAGCTTCTTTCAGTTCTTTCAACCAAGCCCCAGGAGGGTGAGGAAAGTTATCCAGTTTTTCCTTATCCACTCTCCAAACATCTTTCTCTCTAAGAGAATACGCTAAAGAAGGTGTTTTATGGTCTAAACAAGCAGAAAAAACAGAGAACTTTTTTTCATGATAAATGGCTGAGTCTTTGCGTTCTATAACTTCCCGCAAATGTAATTTTCGATAAAACTCGGCACTATACAAAGAATACTCTTTAATTTCGTGTTCGTGAATCTCATAAACAAGAAAATTAGCATTATCAGGGGTTAAAAGATTCCAGTTATAAGAAAGAATCTTGTGTTGGACTTGCTCTGCGATTTGAGGAGGACCAAAGATTTTAAGGGTTTTGTTTAATCCTATATTATAACGTAAAACTAAATCAAACCCAATAAAGTGATCAATGTGGGTATGAGAAATAAAAACCAAGGAAACATACTGGATATTTTTCTTGCCTAGTTTCTCTATATTGCCACAGTCAAATAAAAATGCTCTTTTTTCTTGGTTAACACGAACGAATAAACCTGGATCTTGAGTTTGCGGATTAATTAATGATGCTGCAAAGCATAAAGCCATTTCTAAGTCCCTTACCGAGCATATTCAACGATTTTCATTTCGCGAATAATTGTAATCATAACAGTTCCTGGATAACTCAACTTTTCTTCTATGTTTTGGACTATTTTCTGTGCGAGTTGAGAAGTTTCTTCGTCACTCAAAACTAAGGGATCCACTATAATACGGATCTCTCGTCCAGCAGAAATAGCATAAGCCTCTTTTATCCCAGGAAGAGAACCAACAATAGATTCTAGTTTTTCTAAACGCACAACGTATTTTTCAAAAGCACCTCGTCGAGCTCCAGGACGTGAAGCACTAATAGCATCGGCAACACTAACTAGAATAGCATAGGGAGTCTCAGTATTAGCATCGTTATGATGTCCTTCCACTCCTTGCAAAACCTCTGGCCTAGTTTCGTAGTCTTTTAAAATTTCCACCCCGATCTCAATATGATCTCCCTTGATATCGTGGTCTACAGCTTTTCCTATGTCGTGAAAAAAGCCTGCTTTTTTCGCCAACTCCGTATCTAATCCTATCTCAGCAGCAATGATAGAAGCAAGATGAGAAACCTCCACTGAATGCCAAAGAATATTTTGTCCATAACTAGTGCGATACTTAAGTCGTCCAAAAACAGAAGCAATATTTCGAGGTAAAGAAGGAATTTTGGCCATCAGGGAAGCTTCTTGAGCACTTTCCATCATCTCTTCTTCTAAGACTTCTTGATATAATGCTAGTTTCTCTTTGAGATACTCAAGGTTCCAAGATTTTTCAGCTAAGCAACTCTCCAGTAATCTACGTGTAATTTCGCGTGCACACCCATCTCCTTGAACAATACTCAAAACATTAAGAGAGCTATCCCCTTCCAACTCAATTTTCAAATTTTCCCTAAGAAACAACTTCAATTCTTCGTCCCCTAAAATGCTCTCTAAAGTTGCCTCATCTTCCAGTTCAATCGTGTTTCCGGGAGTTTCATAGTGTTGAAGGGATTGATGTCTTTGAATAACAGAAGACAAAATTCTTAAAGCTTGGCGAGAGGAATTTTCTTCTAGTTTCTGGGTGTAATTATTAATGTGGTTTTGGAATTCTTTTTCTAATTTTTCATTTAAATTATCAATGAATTTTTCTTCTAGTTCTTTTCGTTCTTTTTTGCAAAGGACCAAAAGCTTCTTTTCATGTTGAAGTGATACAGTTTTATATTTTCCCCCAACTCTTTTTCTTTGTTGCTCTAAATAGTCTAAGACTTCTTGCTGTTTCTGCAGTTTTTCTTCGAGAATAGATAGCTTACTTTTTTTTTCTTCGATGTGACGATTCAAAAACCTTTGATTTTTCTCTTTGTCTTTAAAAGAAGCTTTGGTTTCTTGAACGTAAAATTCGTAGTTTTTTTGAAGTGAATGAATTTCTTCCGTGACATGATCATCTAGCTTTTGAATATTTTTTTGGGCTTCATAGCGAGCTTTCCCAACAATTTCGGAAGCTATTTTCAAAGCCTCTCTTTTTTGATGCTGGAAATACAACCAATGAATACTTGCTCCAACAACTACTCCCAATAAAAGTAAGGTTAGTGTCATGGTTTTTCCCAAGAAATGCTTTTCCAAAAAAATAGGGCGTGCCCGTAAACACGCCCCGAGGACAGACAATAGATCAAACTATCTATCCAACTTCAGTATTATACACTTTATGAAAGTACATAGCAACTTTGCTGACTACTTTTTAGTATCAGTATCAGCTTCATCTGCACTATCATCTGCTTCAGTTTCTGCGCTATCATCTGCTTCAGTTTCTGCGCTATCATCTGCTTCAGTTTCTGCACTATCATCTGCTTCAGTTTCTGCACTATCATCTGCTTCAGTTGCTGCGCTATCATCTGCTTCAGTACTTGCTCCTGCTTCTTCGCTACTTTCGGAGGCTTCTTCTTCACCGCTTTGAGCTTTAACCAGAGACAGACCGATTTTACGATCTTTGTCATCTAGTCGCAAAATTTTAACTTCCACAACATCGCCAGGAGAAACTACTTCATCTGGTGATTTGATTTTACGATCAGTTAGCTCAGAGATATGAAGAAGACCTTCTAAATCTTGCTCCAGCTCAACAAATACTCCAAAGTTAGTTAACTTTGTTACTTTTCCAGTAACAACATCATCCACTTTGTATTTTTCAGGAATGGTAGTTTGCCATGGATCATCGGTCATTTGCTTCATGCCTAAAGCCACTCGCTTACGCTCTTGGTCAACTTCCAAAACTTGCGCTTTGATCAAGTCGCCTTTCTTTAAGACCTCTGAAGGATGACTGATTTTTTTTGTCCAACTAATATCAGAAATATGAAGAAGACCATCTATACCTTCTTCGATTTCAATAAAAGCACCATAATTAGTTAGGTTGCGAATTTTTCCTTCAATAACAGAATCTACTGGATATTTATCAGCAACAAGTTCCCAAGGATTAACTTCTGTTTGTTTCATACCTAAAGAAATTTCTTGTTTATCTTTGTTAATATCCAAAACAACAACTTCAACTTCATCGCCAATATTGACAACTTCAGAAGGATGATTGATTCTTTTTGTCCATGAAATCTCAGAAATGTGAACAAGACCTTCGATACCCTCTTCCAGTTGAACAAAAGCTCCGTAGTTCATAACATTCACTACGCGCCCGTTAACCTTAGTATTCATCGGGTATTTTTCTTCAATATTTGTCCAAGGACTTTCTGTTTTTTGCTTCAATCCAAGAGCAATTCTCTCTCGTTTACGATCTAGCTTTAAGATTTTCACTTCAATCTCATCGTCAATGGATACCATTTCTGATGGATGGCTAATACGGCCCCAACTCATATCTGTAATATGAAGAAGACCATCTATACCTCCAAGGTCAACAAACACACCAAAGTCGGCAATATTCTTGACCACACCTGTACGAACTTGTCCTTCTTCCAGTTCTTCCAGAAGTTGCTCTTTGACTTTCTTTCTTTCGTCTTCGATTAAACGACGACGAGAAACAACAATGTTCATACGAGCTTCATCAATTTTGATGATTTGGGCTTGGAGAGTTTTGCCAATATAATCGCCAATGTCACCTGTTCGACGAATATCAATTTGAGAAGCAGGTAGAAAGACAGGAACTCCCACATCAAGAAGTAGTCCACCCTTGATTTTTCGGATAACAGTTCCTTCAACCACATCGCTTTCTTTTTTGGTGGCAATAAGTTCTTCCCAACCTCGGATTCGATCTGCTTTTTTCTTCGAAAGAACCACTGTACCGAATTCATCTTCAACAGATTCTAAAAGAACTGCTATTTCATCTCCAACATTAGGAGGAGTTTCAAATTCTTGGAGGGGGATTTCACCTTCTGACTTATATCCTACATCAACAACCACACTGTCATTGCTTACACTAAGAACTTTCCCCTGTACGATCTTATCGGGCTCAAACTCTTCGGTGGAATCTTCATACAGCTTGGGCATATCTTCATTTGATATCTCACCCATGGCCTCTGCTATTTCTTTGTCCAAATCTTCAACGGAAATAGAGTATGCTTTCACTAATTCCTTTTGCTTCATTACCATATTTGCGAAACTCCTACACAACACAAACACTCTTGTTAGAATGTTTCCAGAGATTTAACTCTAGCATTTGTAGTTTTTTAAAAAGTGTTTTTGAAAAAATCCCAAAAAAACAGTTTTTTTGGGCGCTTAAAATAAATGCTATTTTGAACAAAAATACTGTCCAAACCGCTTTCTTCCAATGAAAATATATTGTTATTTGATCCGTCTTATTTTGATGAATGAATCTAAGAAATATAGTTTTCTTCTGAATTCAAGAGAAGAAACAACTATTCTTTTTGGAAGCACTTAGAGGCACATGAATTTGGAAGAGGACCACTTTGCGGCTTGGCTGTATTGATGTTAGGTAAACTACATAGAAATTTAATAATTTCCCAATCAACAGCAAAATAATAAATGGCTGTATTTACTATCAAATAGGAAATATTAATACATTCTTTTCTGAATTGCAAGTATACTTTGGCATATTTTTTAGAAAATTTGTAATTCTTTTGTAATTTTTTTGTAATTCCATTACAACAGAGATATTCACTCAGCATCATCAACTAAGCGGTCAATATCTTCTTGGCTTGATAAAATTTCATCTAACTCACCTTCAATATCATCATAGATGACACGGATATCTTCCAAAGACTCCGCTAATATTTTCCCCACCTCTTCGTTGTTATCGAGAATCTCATATTGCAATAAAAGTTGCTTAAGATGATAAAACTTATCTTCTACTTCAGCCATAACAAGTTTGGCTTGTTCGCCCAGTAAAGAATAGGAGTATCGCGCTTCTTCATAGTTATCTGCAGCCAAAACATATGACAACATTTGAGCTATATCCCACCAAAGTAAACATTGAACAGTATCTAGTTCATACTCTTCAACAATAGTAGTGTAGGAAGGATTTTTAATCAAGCCTACCAATCTCCCTATTCGAATATCTAAATCTTGAACAAGTTCTAAAGAAAGGGTTACTTCATTTGACATTTTTTCTCTCGGATAAAGAATGGAAGGTATCTTCATGAAAAGTTTTCATTTAAAATCTACTATGTCCTCAAAGAAAAATTTTGACAAAGTTTATTTACACGATCTCGAACTTCTTTATGAACAGAAGCATCGGCGATATGGTGAAGCGTCTTCCCTATGAGGGAAGCAACCTCTTGCATTTCTTCTTCTTTCATCCCTCTTGTTGTCAAAGCAGGAGTTCCTAATCGAATACCACTCGTAACGAAAGGAGATAGTTTTTCAAAAGGTATTGTATTTTTATTTACCGTAATACCTGCTTTATCTAGAGCTTCTTCCGCATCTTTTCCTGTTATTTTTTGGGGACTCAAATCAACCAAGAGCAAATGGGTATCTGTTCCTCCACTAACCAAACGAAAGCCTTGCTTCTCTAGTTCAACCCCAAGAACTTGGGCATTTGCCATTACTTGTTTTTGATAGACAACAAAACCTGGCGATAATGCTTCTTTAAAAGCCACTGCTTTTGCCGCAATGATATGCATTAAAGGCCCACCTTGAATACCAGGAAAAATGGCTTTATCAATTTTTTTGGCGTACTCTTGGCGGCACATGATCATTCCTCCGCGAGGGCCTCGGAGAGTTTTATGAGTTGTAGTTGTAACAAAGTCTGCATAGGGAACAGGGGATGCAACCACCTTCGCAGCAACTAACCCTGCTGTGTGAGCTATATCAGCAAAGAGTTTTGCTCCTACCTTGTCTGCAATAGTGCGAAAAGCCTTGTAGTCAATAGAGCGCGGATAAGCGCTAGCTCCAACCACAATTAGCTTAGGCTTATGCTTAGAAGAAAGTATCTCTACTTCATCGTAATCAATGCGCTCTTCTTTGTTAACGCCATATGAAACAAAATTGTACAGAGAGCCAGAAAAATTAACAGGACTCCCATGAGTAAGATGACCACCATGAGAAAGATTCATTCCCATAACTGTATCGCCAGGCTTAAGTAAGGATTGGTACACTGCCATATTTGCCTGAGAACCTGAGTGAGGCTGAACATTCACATGTTCTGATTGAAAAAGCTCCCGAGCTCTTGATATAGCTAACTTCTCTACTTCATCAACATATACACAACCGCCATAATATCGCTTATCAGGATAACCTTCCGCATATTTGTTGGTTAGAATGGAGCCCTGTGCCTCCATCACTGCTTCGCTAGTAAAATTTTCTGACGCAATCAATTCCAAAGTAGAAGTTTCTCTCTTCAGTTCTTTCTCGATAATTTTAGCTATTTCAGGGTCAGTAGAAAGTAAATTGCTCATCGTTCCTCTTTATATTTTTTCTGAATTTCATTTTTCCAGTTTGCAAACCCTTGTGCTCTTTTGTCTTTATTAGACTGTGGATTATACAAAACGGATAGTCCCGTAATTTTTTTTAAAGTAACGTGTGCTTGTTGGCGAACACTAATATCTTTATCATTTAACATTTCCAAAACCATAGGTAGAGCTTTTTTAGCCTGTTTTTTAGCTAAAGACTTCAAAACGGCCATGCGGACATAGTAGTCTTCTTCTTTCAAAAGGAAACTTAAGGCTTGGGTAGAATCCAACCGATCTTGCTCATTTAGTTGCTTGACCGCATGCAGTTTTTGTTCCAATGAGTCACCTGTTTTCCCTAGAGAAAGCCATTTTTCTACCTCTGGTGATAAGGAAGGCTGATTTGTCTCAATATTTTGCAGGTTTGTTTCTGGTTCTATTTTTGCTTTTTCAGAAGTAATTTTTTTTGCTCTATCTTGCTTGAGTGCCTCTATTTCTTTTTCTAGTAAAGAAATTTTTTCATGCGCTTCTTGCATTTGAACAGTTAAATTACGGCTCTGTTTTTGCCACTCGCCAATAGAGTCTTCTTTTTCCTGAAGAGCCTTCTCAAAAGTACTAAAACGCAGCTTGAGATAATCCTCTAAAACAGAGATTTTATCCTCTAAAATTTTAACTCTATCAAAAGATTTTAAATCCTGAGCATAAACAGACAAAGAAAAAAAGTTAAGCTCGCCTAAAGTATACACAAAAAAAAGAAAAAAACCTAGTTTTCTCATTGTTGAATTATCTCTTTTAAATAAAGTATAGTTTTTTCTATACGTTTCTTTTTAGGGCCTTCAGCAAAGAACTCTAATAACTTAGTTAAAGCATCAATGGCTTTAGGGTACTTTTTCATTTTAATGAGTACAGCAGAGTAGTCTTTCCAAAACTCTTGCCGACTAGGTTTTAACAGACATGCTTGCTCTAAACACTCTACTGCTTCTGGAAGTCGATTCTTGGAAGCTAAAAGATTTCCTAGGCTATGCCAAACAGAAGGATTTTCAGGTTCAAATCGACGAGCACTGTACAGCAAAAATAGTGATTGAGAAAGATTATTTTCCGAAACTAACTTTGCCATAGCGATCAAAGCAGGAACAAAGCGGAAATTTTGAAAAAGGCATTTCTCTAGGTAAGGGCGGGCTTGGTGAGAAGCATTCTTTTTTAGATAATACAAACCTAACCCATAGTATCCCCAAAGAAAATCTGGATCTTTTTCTATAGATAAGGAAAAAAAGTAAACTGAATCTTCTGCTTTCCCCAGAAGACCAAGTAAACGGCCATAGAGAAAGTACTCAACCGAGGAAGCAGGAAACTCTATGAGCTTTTTTCGATGATCGCGAAGTAGCTCCTCTACTTTTTTTTGAAACAGAGGATTTCTTGAGATTTTTGTAATTATGTTATCTTGTTGCTGAGATTCTTTTTTAATATATTCATCAAAACAATGAGATTGCTTTAGTTCATCTAAAATTTGAACTAAATGAGTTTTTTCATAATGTGTCTCTATAAATCCTGAGCATCCTGAAAAAACCAGTAAAAAACTCAGAGAAAAACATAAACAGAAAAAAGGGAAAACCCCCTCATCTTCCCCCTTATCAAGAGAATTCTTGAGATTTTTACCCATAGGAAGTTTACGTTTTTCTCATAGTTTTAGAACCTGCCACTAGCTTAAGCAAAGTGGTTGCTATTTCATGTCCTAACTCACGATACTTTTCCGCTCCAGTTCCTTCAGGATCTTCTACTGCCTGCCGACCAGTAAAAACATCATCAAATCTTCCTTTTACCATTAACTCCATACTCAGAAGAGCATGATATATTTTGTAAAGTTGCTGGTAGCCATGATTTTGGTTTGGATTATCAGGATCAACAGCAACAAAAGCTGCCCCAAGCTTCCCTTTCATATCGTTTTGGAAGCGAGCCATTATATCAAGAGATCCTTTTATGTCTGTAGGAAGAGAATCGCTAGAGGCCATAGAGCCAACTACAATAGCACCAGCATTGATGAGCTTCTCAGAGTTCACATCTTCTGCCTTAACTAAGTCAACCTTAATTCCTTCAACATAAGCACCTTCTGCAATAAAAAGAGCTAAATCATTTGCTGATATGCAACTACTAGGATGGATAATTAATATTTTAGGCGCTTCAAAGCGAGCCAAAAGAGGCTCTAGTTCTTCAAGAAGTTCTTGAGGATCTCGATACCTGTTATTGCGATCTTTAGCCATCATCTTTTCAATCACATGACAAATGTGCTCTCCTAACTCAGCTCTCCTTTTTTGAGGAATAACAAGTTCTTCAATTAAATGCTTTTTTAATATTTCAGAAGCGGTTCTTCCAGTAAAAGGTACTTTTCCAATAAGCATATGGTAAAGAGTCGCTCCTAAGGAGTAAATATCACTCCTTATATCGATATCTTGAAGTCCACGACACTGCTCTGGAGACATATAGTAAGGAGTCCCTAGTGTAGTTCCTTCTTTTGTTAACAAATCAATGGTAGAAGTTTTGGCAAACCCCAGGTCACAAAGTTTAATAACACCTTGGTGATTTACCATTATATTGCCAGGCTTAATATCTCGGTGAATAATACTATGTTTAGCTGCATGAACCAAAGCCATTCCAATTTGCTGAGTTACTTTTAAAGCAAAAGGAACGGCGAGAATTTTTTCTCGGCGCATAATTTCTAAAATAGTTTCCCCGTTGATGTACTCCATTACAAAGTAATAGTAACTATTGCTTTGCCCCACATCAATACCAGACATGATATTTTTATGATTAAGCTTAGCCACCGCTTTTGCTTCTGTGAAAAATCGCTCTATATAAGTTTTGTCGTCAGCTAACTCTGGAGCTAAAATTTTAAGAGCAATGATTCGATCCATACTTATTTGACGAGATTTATAGACGGTACCCATTCCCCCTTTACGAATTTTCTTAATAATTTCGTAACCTTCAACTTCAGGGTAATCGCCTTCTTCGTCTTCATTTTTGTTAGTACTACTTTTCAATCGACGAAGCTGGGTAATAGTGATGAAATTTTTCGCCAACATCACTTCAGCCAAGCTTAAATTCTTTCCTTTTTGCTGCATGATACCTTGAATTCGTTTACCTTCTCGGATATATTTTTTAGAAGTGATACCTTTGACTAAAAGATTTCTCTCCAGCGTTTCATCATCTATATCCAAGAGCTCTTCTTTTCCAGGTTGTTTTTTTTGCACAGCAAGTATATCATCCAGCTGATCAGCAGAAAGATAACTCTTATCAACTAAGATTTCTCCAACTCGTCGGGGGGGATGCATTCTTTTTTGAAGACGCAAACATTCATCGAGTTGCTCAAGGTTAATAAACTTTTTTTCGATAGCTACTTGCCCAAAAAAAAGATCCTCAGTGTTGGCCATAGGCCCCTTACCTTCTAAAATCATGATTTTATAAAAACTTAACAAAAACTCTACCTGCTTAGATTTTGAGGTGCACCATTCTCAATTACGAAATAATAAAAAAATAATATTTTTTTAGGTGCATTAAGCAAATCTAATTCGCCGAAAATTCTTGTGATGGAAACCTTACTCTAAACGCTTAAGAATTGCCGTGATTTTAGCACACATGAAAAATACTGTCAAAAAATAAATAATGGTAGATAGAATTTTCTTCTCTTTTTTGACAAAACTTAATTCACAAGAGATAGAATTTAATTCTTGACAGCAAGCCGATTAACAAGTAAAAATATAACTATTAAAATCTTAGAAATAGTGGAATCGTGCTTACAAAACCACTTTAATTTTTTAAAAATCCTACATAACAATTTTTTGTGAATCACATAAATTGTCTTTCTTGGTTTTGCAATCTTGGTTTTACAATAAGTGGAATACTTTTTTGTAACCTGGAATAAAGATTTAGAAAAAGATAAGTGAAAAATGTTGGTTTGACCAAACTATTTTTTAAGGTGTGCTGAGGTGTTAAATCTTAATTAGTTTTAGGTTAGGAAGCAGTGATGAATACAATCTTTGCATTAAACCTGATAGAGAATGCTGTTCAAATAGCCAGCTTGGTAATTGTTGGTCTAGCGGCTTTTCAAATGGGACTATTTGTCCTTTCTTCTTGGCGTCGTCTAACTCATGAAAAAAAGCAGTTAAAAATTTCTGAGGAAATTTTACAAGCAAAATTAGACGAAGCTAAACTTTTACAATTTAAACAAGAAAATGCAACTTTAACCTGGAATGGTTTTCGGAAATTTGTCGTTAAACGCAAATTCCACGAAGGGAAAAAGAGAAAAACTACCCCTTACCTAGTTTCCGACGACACAGGTAAAGAATATGAAATAACCGAAGATGAAACAAGTGTCGGTCGTTTAAAAACGGCTAACATTATGGTTGTTCATGGGACAGTTAGTGGAGCTCATGCAAAAATTATCCACAAGAAAAAAGAACTTTTTCTGGAAGACTTACTGAGTACCAATGGAACTCGGGTAAACGGAGAACCTTTGCAGCCCCAAATTAGAATACAACTTAACCACGGGGACACAGTTCATTTTGGGGAATTAGCCTTTAAAGTCCACATTCCTTCCAGTCAAGTCCTTAAACCTCAAGGTGGCGACATTTGTTCTTTCTATCTTGCTCCACATGATGGAAAACCCCTACCTTCTTTTGAACCAGGTCAATATCTGACTTTCCAATTCAAAATCCCTGACCAAGCTAAACCAGTAATCCGCTGTTACTCTCTTTCTGATGCTCCAAGTCCAGAGTATTACCGTGTTTCTATCAAACGCGATTTCCGTAAAGATGGAACTCCCGGCTTAGTTTCTGGTTATTGGCATGACTTTGTTGAAGAAGGAGATATTATTGATGTAAAAGCTCCTGGAGGCAAATTCTACCTAGATATGAACAAACAAAAACCTGTTGTTCTTATTGGTGGTGGAATCGGTCTTACTCCCTGCTTAAGTATGGTTAATACCTTGCTTCAAAGAAATTCAAAACTAGAAATTTGGTTTTTCTACGGGGTTCGTGACGGAGCAGAGCATATATTCAAAAAATACCTGGATACTCTTGCTCTTGAAAATGACAACATCCGTTTACACGTCTGCTATAGTAGACCTGGACCTGATGATGTTAAAGGTCGCGACTACCAACACCAAGAACGTGTTAGTGTAGATTTATTTACACGTCTTCTTCCCTCTAACAACTATGACTACTACATGTGTGGGCCTGGTCCTATGATGAATTCGGTTGTCAATGGTTTAAAAGACTGGGGAGTTCCTACTTCAGATATCTATTTTGAAGCATTTGGTCCCGCAACGGTTTCTACTAAAAAGAAGCCAGAGGCTAAACCAGCTGCACCTGGCGAAGCCGTAAAATCTTTCGAAGTCACTTTCGGTAAATCAGACAAAACAGTGAACTGGACTCCTGATAGTGGTAGTTTGCTGGAACTTGCGGAAGAGAATGGTGTAACTATCGATTTTGGTTGTCGTGCAGGAAACTGTGGAACTTGTTTAACTGCTCTAAAATCTGGTGATGTGGAAGGAATTGATGGTTCTGATCCTAAACCAGAAGAGGGAACTTGTTTAACCTGTGTTTCTATACCTAAAGGCAAGCTTGTTTTAGATGCTTAAGGTAGTGAAAAAACAACCCACTCTCCTAAAAAAATAGTTTTGTCTTAAAAATATCTCACTGTAACTTTATTGCAAAAGGCGATTCAAACAATGAAAAGTTCTCTGAAATTTGTAATACTGGCGGCAGTAGCCATGTCCTTTCTTGTCCCAACAACTTTTTGGGGAGAAGAGACAAAAGATCCTGAAAAAATTGTAGGTGTCGATCAATGTGCGATGTGTCATCGTAACGAACATAATGTTTGGCAAAAAACCCCTCACTATGCTACTTTCAACGAAATGCACAAAAGACCCCGAGCAAAAGAAATTGCCGATAAAATGGGTATTAAAGGTAGCATTAAGCGTAAGGGTATGTGTAAACAATGCCACTACACTGTTCAAGGAGCAAAAGAAAAAGCCATTTCTGGTATATCTTGTGAATCTTGTCATGGCCCTGCTAAAGATTGGATCAGCGTTCACAATAATGCCTTCGTGCCTAAAGAAGAGCGTAACCAACAAGTTGATGCTGCTGGTATGATTCGTCCAGCTAGAATCTACAATGTTGCCGCAAACTGCTACGGATGCCATACTGTTCCTAACGAAAAATTAGTAAATGTTGGTGGACACCCTGATACCAGTTTGGATTTTAACCTTTTGACTTGGTCGCAAGGAATGATTCGTCATAACTTCTTCCGAGGACGTGGTAAAAATAAGCCTCCTACACAAGAGTACCAAAGAGTTCTTTTTGTTGTCGGAAGTGCGCTTAAGCTAGAGTATCACCTGCGTGGTTTCGCAAAAGCCACTGAAAAAGCAGACTACTCTGTTAAAATGGCTAATAAAATGAAGGAAGCTGCTCGCGAGCTATCCAAAGTAGCCAAAGCTGTTCCTGAAGCTAGTGAAATCAAAGACATGCTCAAAACTTTAAAAAGAGTATGGAAAATCAAGCTAGGAAACGAAAAAGCTTTCTTAGAGTCTGCCAATGAAATTAAAGCTTTATCTGAAAGTTTTGTCGACAAGTACGATGGCAGTACTTTAGGTGCCCTTGACTCAATGGTTCCCTCCGCCTCTGATTATAAAGGGCAAGCTATCGGAGAATAGTCTACAAAAGAGTTTACTATTTTGTAGAGTAAGGCTCTAAGGTGTTAAGGAGTTTTGTAAATCATCTTAGAGCCCTCCTCAGATTGAGTTTCTTCAAAAGACTATTGAGAATGATTTTTATTTATAAAAAAAATTTCTCCAATAGTCTTAAAGCACAACATTTTCGAAAAGGACTCCATAAGTTATGATCCGGTTAGTTGTAAAAAGAGACAAAAAAACTGTCGGGGATTTTGAGTTCAACAAACGCAAAATCAATATCGGTCGTTTGCCAGAGAACGATATTGTTTTGAGTATGGATCGAGTTTCCCGATTCCATGCCATAATCGATCACATTGGCTCAGACTACATAGTTACAAACCGTAGTGCAGGAAGTAAGGCTCAAGTTAATGACGAGCCTATAGACTCGGTACCTTTAAAGACAGGGGATGTAATAACAATTGCTCCTTTCACTATAGAGGTTGTGATCGAAGAGGAAGAAATCATTGAAGACACAAACGTCAACATTGCTCGTCCTAAACGATGGGATGTTCCTTTTGGAGCAAACATGACAGACGCTGATGTTGACTATGTTTTGTCTTTGCCTCCTTTCAGCGAAATTGATCAATCTAAATTCCCTGCAAGTGCTTCTCTTCGAGACATTCTCCGTAATGATACTCGAGTTTTGCATTTCAAACAGGGTGATATCGTCATAAGAGAAGGGGACTACGGTAACTCTGCCTTCGCGATTTTATCTGGTTCTGTTCGTGTTGTTTTAGGAAGAGGTAAAAGTGGACTCCCTTCTTCTACTCTAGGCCGAAGAAGAAGACAAGCGAAAAATTTTCTTCGACGCATCGCACAACTTTGGTCTAACCCTAATGAAGTTGAAGTAAGAAATCCTTCCATTTACAAATCAGCCTCAGATACAAGGCGAAAAAGTGATGAAGGAACTCGTATTTTTCTTCAAGATGTTCCGAAGGTCTTAGATAAGTATAATACTGCAAGTCTAAAGTCCGGTGAGTTTTTTGGTGAGATTGCGGCTTTAAGTCGAACTCCTAGAACAGCAAGTGTCGTTGCTGAACAAGATAGCACTCTTTTGGAAATTCGCTGGCAAGGTCTTCGCGATATCCGCAAGAGAGCAAAAGACTTAAAGGAATATATTGACAAAATATATCGCGAAAACAACTTACGGGGACACATTAAAGAACATCCGATGTTCAAGCATCTCAATGAAGAGCAAATTGATACGGTAGTAGAGAATACTATCTTTGAAACTTATGGCGACTTCGAATGGTATGCTTCCTTTAAGAAAGATAAGAAGAGCAATGCTGGCAAAAGTTCTTCTGATGCAATTAAACGAGAACCTATCATTGCAGAAGAAGGCAACTACCCGGCTGGTATCATAATGATCCGTTCTGGTTTTGCTCGATTAAGTCAAAAGATAGGACATGGACATCGAACAATTGCTTACTTAGGAGCTGGATCAGACTACGGCTTTGAAGAGCTTGCTCACAACTGGAGAAGTAAGCAGCAAGTTTTTAGCCAAAAATCTCTTAGGGCTGTTGGTTACACAGATGTACTGATAGTTCCCACCAAAATTATGGAAGAAATAGTGCTTCCATCCTACAAAAAGAAACTCCCTCCTCTTATAAAACCAAGTAAGCGGGAAAATTTGGTTGATCTCCAAGGGTCTGGGGTAGACAAAATTGGAAGTCACATGATGGAGTTTTTGGTAGAGAATCGCTTCATTAACGGTACTGCAACAATGATGATTAACTTAGATCGTTGTGTCCGTTGTGATGATTGTGTTCGCGCTTGCGCAGCAGCTCATGGAAATAACCCTCGCTTTGTTCGGCATGGTCAACAAAATGATAAGTTTATGGTGGCCAATGCCTGTATGCACTGTAGCGATCCTGTTTGTATGCTAGGGTGCCCAACAGGAGCTATTCACCGCGATTCCTTTGAAGGACAGGTTGTGATTAACGATATCACTTGTATTGGCTGTCAGACCTGTGCTAATAGTTGTCCTTACGATAATATTCGAATGGTTGAAATTCGCGATGATGAAGGTAACTTCATCTTGGATGAAGCAACCAATGGACCTATTTACAAAGCAACTAAGTGCGATTTATGTGTGGATCAAAAAGGTGGCCCCTCTTGTGAACGGGCCTGTCCTCATGATGCTCTGAAAAGGGTAGATATGAGAGATTTGGAAACTTTAGCGAAGTGGATTAACCGATGATGACATTCATAGCCAGACGCTGCCGCAATCTTATCCTTTTTGGTATCGCTGCGGCCTTCTTTTTTGTTCTGTACCAGATTTCCGTTTCTTCTCTACAGCCTACGCCTTATTATTCAGGCTGGACGCTTTTGGTCATGATGGTATTCTTGGCTTTACTAAATGTGCGTAAAAAGTTCTCTTTTTTGCCCATGCTAGGTAAAGCCTCGAAGTGGTTGCAGTTGCATTTATATGTAGGGGTCTTGACCATATTTATTTTTGCAATGCACCTTCAGTTTCGAATGCCCAACGGAACTTTCGAAACTCTCTTTGCCCTTGTCTACATAGGTGTTGTATTAACGGGTCTTCTGGGACTATATATGAGTAGGGCTTTCCCAAAAAGATTAACCTCTCATGGGGAAACTATTTTTTACGAACGTATTTCCGTTCTTCGCCGTCAAATCTGCGAAGAATCAGAGAAACTCGTTTTTGATTCGATAGCGGAGACAAACTCAACTACTTTACCAGAGTTTTATACCAAACGTTTATTACCGTACTTAAAAGGACCCCGTAATGTTCTCATGCATCTACTAGGTTCCAAGCTTCCCTATCGTCGTTTACTGAACGATATGGATGTGGTAGAAAGGTATTTAAACAATATTGAAAAAGAGGTTTTTTCTGACTTAAAAGAATACATTGAGTCAAAAGAAAACTTGGATCACCAACATGCTCTTCAATCTGGTTTAAAGTATTGGTTGTTTGTTCACATTCCCCTGACTTACAGTTTATTGATTTTTTTAGTTGTCCACGTTGTCGTGGTTTATGCATTCTAGGAGTTACCAATGGCAAAAAGGCTTCAAGATTTTTCTTTTGATAAAAGCCAATATGAACGTGTGCCCCAAAAGTGGATATGCGGTTGGACGCCAGAAGGCCACCCCTGCCATTTAGGGCCAGATAGTAAAGGCTGTTGCCGGGCAACATATGAATGTAAGCCCTGGAAAAACGAAAACAGATGGGAATGTTCTAGGCATAAAAGCCACGGAGGAAAATGTGAGGAAGGGCCTCGTCCTGACGGGGAATGTTGCCGAGTTCTTACTAACTGTCAGCCCATCCGTAGTGTAAGAGCATCTAGAGGCAGAGTTGCTCTTTATACCTGCTATGTTACCTTGGCAGTCTTACTCTTTATGCTTTCTTCTACTGACGTATTTACATACTTAGAACCGGGCAATTTGACCGGTCCTCACAGTGCTATTGAAGGTAAGCTAGGAGGGAGCTCCAGTTGCGCTCAATGCCACTCAGCAGCAGAAAAAACTCCTGCCCAGTGGTTACAAATGGCTATTAGCAACCACAGTGGAATAGGTTTAAAAGAAAGCCAACTCTGTTTAAATTGTCACAAACAAGATGGCCAACAATCCTTTGCTCTAAATGTGCATGGTCTTCATTCTGACCAACTAACTCTCAGCACTGACAGAATAAGTAAGAAATTAGCAAGTGGGGAAATCACGAGTAGTCCAGAGATGGTAAATCTAGTGGCTTCGATGGCCCCAATTCCAGGAGTTCCCAGTAAGAATGGAGAAGTGTCTTGTGCTACTTGTCACAGGGAACACAGAGGACGTAACTTTAATCTCACCCAACTGAGTAACCACCAATGCCAAACTTGTCATACTGTCCAGTTTGGTAGTTTCTCAAAAGGACATCCTCAGTTTGAAAATTTCCCTTACAAAAGACACACCAAAATCAAATTTGATCACCTCACTCACATCAATGGGTATTTCAAATCTATGCCTGCAGAGATGTCTCCCAATATGTGTAGTGATTGCCACCAATTAGATGCTAATAACAAATTGATGGAAGTCAAACATTTTGAGCAAACTTGTAACAATTGCCACGGACCATCTCTCAAACAAGGAATATCTGTTCTACGTTTTCCCGGAGTAAACCTCTCTGCTTTAAAGAAGTATAGTAAAAATCTAGGAATAGATTTAGACACGGGAGAGCATTCCAAGTTTTGGGTTGACTCAGAAGAGCAAGAGGATACGGGAGAGCTCACTGCTTTCATGAAATTTCTTCTACAAGGCGAAGTTAACATGGAACATGAGCATATACAGACCTGGTTTGAGGATGGAATTGCCGAAGCTGTTGAAAGTGAAGAGGAAGAGCATGTTCAACATGCCGTCGATTTTGTCAATCAAATCAAAACTCTTTATGCAACCATTAGTGATGATGAAGGTCATAAAGGCTTAAAAAAGCTCATCCAAAACGCTTTAGAAACAAAGGAAGATATTCCCAACGCAACTATGGCAAGCCTCATCGGGCGTTTTCCTGTTGGTCTAGTCCGCCATTCTCTCAAAGGTCTTCTCGGAGAAGAAGAGGCCATGTCTGAAGATGGGTCGCTGAGCTCTTATGGAGGTTGGTACCAAGAAGGTTATGGTATTCATTACCAACCGACAGGTCACGCTGATGATTTTCTTCGAAATTGGATGGACGTCACTGGTCAATATGCTGGTAAAAACACAGCGGCAAAAGATCTCTTCAACTATCTTATTTCATCTGGAAAAGCGACAAGTTGTAGCAAATGCCATAGTGTTGATGCTATGCCTGATGGCTCTATGAAGGTAAACTGGAAGTCGCTCCCATCAAAAAAAGGAAGTTTTAGCAAATTTTCTCATGCCCCTCACTTAAACCTATTAAATGAGGAAGGCTGTAAACATTGTCATAAATTCAAAGACATGACAAAGTTTAACAAAGGAAAATTTGAGGAAGCTTTTGCGGGAACAGACCCTCTCGTTTTCGAAAGCAATTTTGAATTCGTCGAAAAAGAAACCTGTGCAGAATGCCATGTTGCAGATCGAGCTGGTGATAATTGTACCTTGTGTCACAATTACCATGTGACTAACTTTGCTCCCGCCCTTTCTGTTGTTCTTCTCAACGAGCCTCCTGCTGAAGAAAAACCTTCTAAAGTAGACAACAACTCTGAAGCTACTGATAAGAGAAAAGCTGACGAGGAAGCTAAGAGAAAAGCTGACAAGGAAGCTAAGAAAAAAGCTGACAAGGAAGCTAAGAGAAAAGCCGACGAGGAAGCTAAGAGAAAAGCTGACGAGGAGGCTAAGAGAAAAGCTGACGAAAACGCTGCAAAAGCTAATTCCGCAGATCAAAAATATGTGGATTATGTGGTTTCTGTTCTAAGTGATCTTCAAGGTGGTTTCAATGAGCTAGCCAACCCCGTCACGACTGTCCAAGATGCCATGGAGCGCTACAAAAGCAGTAAAGCTAAACTAGAAACAATTTGCCAAACAGTTTCTAGTTCTACTTTAAACGAAGTACTTGAGCTATCAAAACCGCGTCCAAGTAGTAGACAAGATGTGATTGACCGAGCAAAAGCAATTGGCCAAGCTATTGAAAAATTTCAAGCCAAACCTGATGCTGATCTTTCTGCATTAAAATCTCTAATGGATGGTGGTTCTAATGAAACCTCACAAACTGGAGGAGAAAATCAAAAACGTGTTGACTATGTGGTTTCCGTTTTGAGTGATCTTCAAAGTGGTTTCAATGAACTAGCTAACCCTGTCACAACCGTCCAAGCGGCAATGGAGCGCTACAAAAATAGCAAAACTAAGTTAGAAGCTATTTGTGGGGCAGTTTCACACCCAGTACTTAACAACGTATTGGAGCAAGCAAAACCACGTCCTCGTAGCCGACAAGATGTAATTGATCGAGCTGAAGCTATTGGCAAAGCCATTGAAGAGTTCAAGGCTGGCCACGGTGACTCCGATCTTTCTCCTCTTGATTCATTAATCAAGTAATTCATATTGGGTGTCCCTTTAAAGGGGACACCCCCCACCTTAATTTTCCCAAAAAATGGCCCACGTAGAAGGTGAAAGAGGTATAAGGTACCAAAAAAAATCTTGACTTCTTACCTACTCGTGGGCTATTATTCTTAAAGAAGAATACAGTAAAGTGTCGCTCTAGTCTGTCAATTTAGTTTTTGTTTTTCATAGGGTAAGCAAGGTCACTCCATCTCCCAAAAGAGCTAAAAGGTTTGATCAAAAGTCCGCCTCCAAATCTTAAAGTCAGCAGCATAATGTTAGAGTCACTAAAATATTTTTTGGCTATTAGGAACATCCAAAAAAAGCGGGGGATAGTAATGGCGAGTAGTTTACAATGGATTGTAGTCCTGACGACAAGCTTAAATATTGATGAAAACCAAAAAAGCCAATTTGTCAATGAGCTTCTCGCTAAGCAAAATCCAGAAATGGATAAAAAGAACTTTGCTTACATTTCGGAATCAGATGTCAAAGAAAATCCATCTAGTTTCTTTCAAGATCTTCTCCAAACATCTACTTTAATAACGATACTGTCTGGTGATCCTGCTTTTTTAATGGGAGAATCAAATGCAGAAGCATATTTAAAATCAGAATTCCCTTCTCTTTTCGATCATGATTATCAAATTATAATAGAATCTTTCGAAGAAGATACTGAGCTAAGCGGCTATATTTTTTATTTCGCAGAAAGTCAAGATAAAGGCTCAAAGAGCAGCAAATTAAGACGAAGTATGAGAAAAAGTGAAAAAAAGAAACTTCCTCCTATTGGCCGAAAAGGAAAAGCCCGAACATTTGCTTTTCCCAGTCCTGACAAAGAGGGAAAAACCACTGGGGAGCTTTCTGAAAAAAAACTTCCTAGCTTTTCCAAGGAAAAATCTGAAAGCACATTAGAAGAAACGATGGAAAGAAGTATTTCCTCGAATCCACTTAATCCTGCAAACAATTCTCCCTTTGAAGCAGACGTAAATTCAGACGACAATGAATGGAATTCTCTTCTTGGAGATGTAGAAGAAGCTGTTCAACCCCAAGAACAATTTCCCTCCAATAATTCTAAAATGTATTTGGGATCTCAAGAAGATGATGAACTGGCTGACAGCTCTAACACATCTCCTTCTCCGCCTATCTATTTTGATCGCAACAATATTCAAAGTGATGACAATCTATCAACTATGCCTATGGAGTCACAAGCTCCTCATATTTATACTAGGCCTGAAGCAGAAGAGCATAGTTCCGATTCTCAAGAGAATGAAACAAATCAAACCATAGGATACGAAGAAGTGGGGGAAAATCCTTATGGAGAAACAGGTTACCCATCTCCTTCCGAAAATAATCAAGGAATGGATTACCTTCCCCCTAACTACAATGAAGCTAATGACGAGAATTCCAATCCACAATACTACCAAGAAAACTCTGATGGACAGGGCATGCATAATGAACAACAAGGTATGTACGATGGTACCTACCCTGAAGGACAGCAAGGCATGTATGATGAACAAGGCATGTACGATGGCACCTATCCCGAAGGACAGCCCGGTGTATATGATGGACAGGGCATGTATGACGGACAACAAGGCATGCATGATGGCGCCTATCCCGAACAACAAGGCATGTATGACGGACAACAAGGCATACACGATGGCACTTATCCCGAACAACCGGGTATGTACGACGGACAACAAGGCATGCATGATGGCACTTATCCCGAACAACCGGGTATGTACGACGGACAACAGGGCATGCATGATGGCACTTATCCCGAACAACCGGGTATGTACGACGGACAACAGGGCATGCACGATGGAACTTATCCCGAACAACCGGGTATGTACGATGGACAACAGGGCATGCATGATGGTACCTATCCTGAACAACAGGGCATGTACGACGGACAACACGGCATGCACGATGGCACTTATCCCGAACAACAGGGTATGTACGACGGACAACAAGGCATGCACGATGGTACCTACCCCGAACAACAGGGTATGTACGACGGACAACAGGGCATGCACGATGGTACCTATCCCGAGCAACAAGGTATTCATGATGGTACCTATCCTGAACAGGACATTCATGATGCTACTTACCAGCAGGGCATGCATGATGGTACCTATCCCGAAGATGCTACTTACCCTGAAGGACAGCAAGGTGCATATGACAATACTTATCCCGAAGGACAGGCAGAAGAGGGAGACCATAATAATTTTTTTGGACAAAACCAAACAGGAGGGGAAGACGATTGGGCCAATTTTCTAGAAGATTTGAATAAAGAAGTTGACATAGTTGGTCCAAATGACAACAATATTCCTAGTAATCAAGAATCAAAATTATCTAACGCACGTCGTGAAGACGAAAGTGGATCAAAAGTATTTGCTGGTCGTGGTCTTTTTCTCACAGAAGAACAAATCGCCATTGAAAAAGCGATGCAAAATCAAGAAAAAAAAAAATCAGAGTCTTTCCTCAACAGCTCTACTTTACCATCAAGTAATCCTCCTTCTGAAATATTTTCCCCTCCTCCTCCTGCAACAACATCTTTTGTCAGTGAACTTCCATTGACTTCGACAACTTCATCAGTAATGCCGTCTTCTCCTACCATAGAAGAAAGTGATGTTAGTTTTGAAGAAGAAGAGGTTGGCTATAGTGAGGACTACGTAGAGGATGTGGAGCCTTCTTCAACTATTGCTTCCACTCAAACAGAAATTCACGACTTTGATGACCCCCTAGAAAGCAAGTCTTTCCAAAAATCGGCCTACACACCTCCCCCCGGGATTGCTCCCGTTGCCACAGAAGAAACTCTTGAGTTGGAAGAAGATGCTCTTACGGAAAGTTCTATAGAGAAAAAGGTAAAAAAATCTCTACTCCACCGACTTTTTCGTATATGCATGTCCTTAATCATATTAGGTGCTATTCTTTTTGGCTCTGACCGCGCCTTAGAAAAGTACTCTCCTAAATATAGAAAATTCATATACGAACAAGGTGAAGAAGTATACAAAGTAGTCAAGAAATATTCTTTAAAATACTGGATCGCTATAAAGACATTTATTGGAGAAGACGAGACAACAGAGATATTAGAGAATCTTGAAATTCTAGCTCGAATATTGGATTTAGAAATCAAAGAAAATCCTAATAAACTAGAGTGGTGCATAGACAAACTCGAAAGGTTTAATACCTTGAATAGTAGCACTCCTGGGATCAGCTCGGAAACCAAAGTAATTATAAGAGCAGCAGTTGATAAGAAAATTGAACTTATTGCCCAAGAAGTTCGTAACTACTTAGAAAGCACTGTTACCGGGTTACTTGAAGAGAAAAACTTTATCCAAGCAGAAGAACTTTTGGAGCAGCCGGAATACCAAAACAGTCCTTACCTAAAAAATAATATAGAAAAACTCCAAGCTTTAATTGTCCAAAAAGAAAAAGAAACTATCAAAGAATTAGTAGAGTACTCTTTAACAAGAGCTGAGCGAGGACAGTTTGCAGAAGCTGTCACGCTTCTCGATTTGCACAAAAACTCTCAGCGCACAAATATGGCCCAAAGCCTTACCAAAGCAAAAGAGTTGATTCTAAACGGTTTTGTTAAAAAATGTTTAGAATCAAACCCCGCACCTTACAAAGAATCCATTCAGAAACTAGTTAGTTTTCTAGGAGAAAGAGTAGATCACAGAACTCTGAAAACAGAAAGCTATATTATTAAGCTTATTCACAATCAAGTGTTAGCTTTTTGCGCTCAGCATTCCTATAGTGCAGCCCTTCAATTTCTTGAACCTTACGAAAAAATCCAAGCTCACACAGTTCGAGTCTATGTCAATCGATTCAAAGATGATGTGCGGAAAGAAAAAGCCATCTGGTTTAACCTATGCCGAGGAATCTTGAAAAAAGCTCAGAAATCTCGTGATCAAGGGACAGAGTACACTTTCCATTTTTACCTTAACGAAAAGAGGGCTAATGTAACAGGGAAGGTAACAGCTAGGCAGGAGGAAATCTTAAAAACAGGACGCTTTGGAGTTCAAGGAAATAGAGCACGTTTCTTGTCAATCAAAGACCTACAAGATAGAACTCTTATGGAAACAATCCGATTGGGGTTAAAAACGCAGAAAAATATAAACACAATCTACAATGAACTAGCTCTATTTTTATTCTCACAGGGACGACTCACTCAAGCAAAGAGTTTATTTCAGCGAATTAATAAACTCAGCTACTTTGAAGATAAAATGTCTTATAGGTAGATTTGACCGTAGATTATGCATAGATTATCTATACATAATCTACGGAACCAAACTTTCTCAAACCAAGGTCTTCAGCATAGATTTATCGAAGGCTTTCAAATCTTGCCAATTTCCCTCTCGAACCTGCTTTACCCAATCAGGATTAGCGATCAAAGTTCGTCCTAAAGCTAAGAGATCAGCTTCTCCCTTTTCCACTAGATCCATAGCAGGGTGGGGATCAGCCACGGCATCTTTTTCTTCTCCGTAGGCACCTCGCAAAGTAAAGTTACTGCATACTTTTCCTACGGCTATGCAAGGAACTCCAGAAAGCCTACGAGTCCACCCCGAAAGAGTTTCTTCGGATACATCAGGGAAAGCGGGCTCAAGAGCGTCATATGTACTAGCATGAAGAATATCTACTCCCGCTTGCACGAGCTCTTTCACCCACAGCTCTAGTTCTTCTGGGCGATGAAACTTTATTTCGGCATAGTTATCGACTTGCCATTGGCTGAAACGATAAATAATAGGATAATCTTCTCCCACCGCTTGGCGTATCGCTCTAACCACTTCTAAAGGAAAGCGCATTCGGTTTTTCCAACTACCTCCGTATTGGTCGTCTCGCTTATTATTGCTTAGACTTAAAAAAGAGTCTAACAGGTAACCGTGTGCTCCGTGAATTTCGATGGTATCACAACCAATTTCTTTCGCTGACAATGCTGCTTTGGCATAGGCTTTTGTCACTTGAGCAAAATTTTCTTCTGTCATAGCTTTAACAGGAGGACGCTCAGAGCCATCGGCTCGGGGAGGCAATTGATGATTACTGGGACCAATAGGATCTGCTCCAAATCGTCCGGTGTGCCAAATCTGAGGAGCAAAAGCCCCCCCTTCTTCATGAACCGCCTGGACAACTTTCTTCCATCCTTCTAATTGATCAAGGGTTTCAAAGCGAGGTACGGTCAAGGTATCACACGCATGAAGACCATCAATAGGAGTGCCTTCACTGATAATCAAACCGACTTCTCCTTGAGCTCTTTGGCGGTAATATTCGATGACGTCTTTTGTTGGTATCCCATCGTCTTTCACCATCCGTCTTGTCATCGGAGCCATAGCAATTCTGTTGCGCAAACGTAGTGATTTATGTTCAAAAGGAGTAAAAACTTTATGTGATTGCATATAAATTCCTTATCTGAAAAAGCGATATCTGCAAAACTCTACAGAGATTTTACGAAAAAAGGGAGCCAAAATGGTAAGTAAATAGAAGCTCCGATTAAAATTAGACCATAGGTAAAACGATTTTTGACTGTCAGCTGAAGAAAACCTCCCGCAAAAAATAATACCATCGCAGGAGCGTAAAGAAGAAGCTGGGAAGGCTCTGTCGGGTAAAAACGAAAAACTAAAGGATAATTATTTTGGGCAAGCTGAGATATTTTATGGAAAGGTTCCATTAACCAAGGAAGAAATAATCCAAAAGAGCAAAGGACTCCTCCCCAAAATTTACGTTCAGAGTTCATCGCAATTAAACCAAAAACGATCAAAACAATCATCGGAAAAAGAAAAAGAGAAAGCTCCTGGGAAGATATTTGATACCAAGAAGACATCTGAGAGGCATCCACTTTTTCTAAATAAAGAAATAACTCATGTAAAGGATGAATCGTTTTTGGCATAGAAAAGCCAAAGAAAACTAATACAGAGCCAGCAAAGTTTTTTTGAGCTACTAAAAAAATAGTCCCCAAAACAACACTGAAAATCATAGGGACAAAAAGAACTTCCAGAACATAGCTAGGACAATGGTAGATTTGGGCTAAGTCAGCAAAGCTCATATCTTGGGTAAGCTCTTGTAAACGAGGTGGCACTCCCTGAGAAATAGAAATAATCCAAGGCAAAAAGAGAGAACTTGCCAAAAGGAAAATTCCCGTTAGAGTACTTCCTCGCAAGGCTAAAACAAAAGAAGAAAGAAGTAAACAAACTTGTAAGAGAATTGAAATCTTAACAACAAAAAGAGAGGTTCCATAAAAAGAGGATAAAGCAGAGAGAAAACTCTGTTCAGGGGTTTGAGCAACCCAAGTCATATACATCTCTCGAAGAGGAACAAGTAGTATAGGAAGTAATGTTCCTAACAAGAGCCAAGATAAACCAGCAAAAGTACGTCGATGAAAAAGTAAGCTAACTCCCGAAAAAACAAAAATCACTTGGGGTAAGAGTAAAATTTTTTGCCAACCTAAGTCCACATTATAAAAATCTGCCAGCCAAGTAACCGCCCCCGCTCCCATTCCGTGCTCAGTCCCTTTAAAGATAAGACCAAGGACAAAAGGTAGCCAAGTAGAAAGAAGGAGAGATAGAATTCCCCAAGTAACGTGCTTTCTCCAAATAAGCGAAGCAATTCCAAGGAAAAATAAAATAGCTAAAGGAATGACAAAGAACTGCAAAAACGTGGAAGGTAACCCGTAAACCTCGCTTAAGAAATCCACACTAAGGTTTTCGACAAACTCCATGGGAGATAAGTTAAAGAGAAGACGAGAGACTACCCAAAAAAAAGCTAGTGTTAGAAGAAAAGGAGAGGCTTCCTTGAGAGCCTTGCTTCCTCCCCATATAAAAAGAACAATCGCTAGAGGAAAAACACTTGTGATACCCCAAAGAATAAAATCCAACCAAGCAATAATAGTGAGTACTAAAAAAATCCTCGCGGGCCATTTCAGCAAAGGATGCTCAAATAAATTTTCCTGCTTTTTTGCTTGCTCTTCGCGAATTTTTATCCACCAACCCTCTACCACTATTTTGTTTTGATAAGCTAAAGTTACTCCAAAAGTAAGTAGAAGAAACCATAGTAGTAAAGCTATTTCCGTCATGATTTTTCTCCCTTGTCCTCCTCAGTTAAAGTCGGGGAGCTTTTATCCATTTCCTTTTCCTCTATATTTTTTTCTTCATCATTCTTAATCTGAAGATTTACAGAGTTGTTATCTGGTTCATTTTGAGAAAAAGAGCTCGGGTCAACCACAGGCATTTTCGTAAAAAGTTCCCGAATACTTCCCAGGGAACCAAGAGCTGCCGAGGCTTCGTAGGGCATAAAAACCGTTTTGGTTTCATTTCCCGAAGCAATCTCCTCTAAAGATTCCAAGTATTTCAAAGCAATTAGGTAACTAGATGCTTCCCCTTCATTTTTGAGAGATTTACGAATCATAGCAATAGCCTGAGCTTCTGCTTCTGCGATTTTAAGGCGAGCAATCGCTTGTCCTTCTGCTGTGAGAATTTTAGCTTGTTTTTGTCCTTCTGCAGCGGTAACAGCCGCTTCTTTTTTCCCCTCAGCTTCTAAAACAGCCGCTTGTTTTTGCCCTTCCGCCATCAAAATTTGCGCTCTTCTATCTCGCTCTGCTCGCATCTGTTTTTCCATAGCATTGCGCAACGCTTCTGCCGGCATAATATCCTGAATCTCTACTCGGCTGACACGAACTCCCCATTTATTAGTAGCCTCTACTAAAACCTCTCTGAGTTGGGCATTAATTTCATTACGAGAAACTAAACACTCGTCTAGCTCCATTCCTCCCGCGACATTACGAAGGGTCGTTTGGGTTAGTTTTTCAATCGCTCGCGGTAGGTTCTCCACTTCGTAAACTGTCCTTTTGGGATCAGTGACCTGAAAGTAGATAAGCGCATCAATTCCCAAAGAAATATTGTCCTTGGTAATAATGTGTTGCTTAGGAAAATCTAATACTTTTTCTCGCAAGTCGATCCGCCGGAGATGCTGAGCAGAGACTTTAAGTTCCCCTCCCACATCTTTATGAATAAAACGCCATTGCAGAGTCCGAACCTTTTCTGCAAATGGGATAATAATATGTAGTCCGCTGTGAATAACGCGGTTAAATTTTCCCAAGCGTTCGATTACCATCGCTTCTGCCTGTTGAACAAGGACAACTCCCTGCGTAATAATGACAACCGTTAATATAGCAATTACAGCTAAAACCACATGCATTACAAAGCTCCTTCCACAATAAGGGTATTTCCTTCTATTCCTTTAACCATTACTTCATTTCCTTCTACTAAAGTATCCCCTGGTGTCGTCATCGCGGGCCAATCTTCTCCCTGAACCTTAACCCATCCTCGCTCGGTTGTTCCTCGAATTTTCTGGGAAACAAGCGCTTCTTTACCAATAAGAGCATGAACATTACTTTCTGGGCTTTCCGAAGAGCTAAAAAGAGAGCTTAAAGAAGGGCCAATTCGAGCAAAGGCGATAAGAGAGGCCACAATAAAAGCAAAGAGCTGAACGGAAAGACTTGTTCCCCCGTAAGCTCCTGCTGCCCCCGCAAATGCTCCAATAGACAAGCAAATCAAAGTTAAGCCTGGTAAAAAAAGCTCTAAAATAGCTAAGAAAAAAGCGATAACTAACCATATGCTCCAGTTTTCCATAAAAAAACCCTCCCGCAAATTTGACAAATCATTTTTCAGACACTTTCTATCACTTTAAGAAAAATATAATAGCTCGAAAAGACTTTCCAGACAAGATCTTTAAAAATATATACGAGAGAAAAAAATCTCTGTTGATGAAGGAAGATTTTACCACTTGATTTTCCTACATAAGAGCAGTAAAATAAAGATATTATAAACGAAATCATTTTTGTTCATACCATCTCTGGGAGAGATTACTTATGCGTATTATAAAAGCTGTTACCAACATCCTTTGGTATGTTCTAGTTTTAGCAGTTTTGGCCTACTACTATAGTTATTTCAAACTGCACGAGCTACCATTGCTTCCCGAATATGTTAATTGGGTAAACCAATATGCTGCTTTTGATCTCATTCCTCATCGAGTAGGAATATTTCTTTCCTTCTGTATGCTTTTTGTTCCACCGACACTCGTTCGCTTAGGTAAAAACACCACCGAACAACCAGCCACTCAAGATATCCCTGTTGTTTTTACCTTCGTTCTGCCCATGGTCGCTTCTTTAGTTGCGGCAGTTTGGATGGGGATTTACTACTGGGGACATGATGTTATTAGAATAGGAAGATTAGAGTTCCCACGAGGAAGCCAAGCCGATTTTGTCCAAAACTCTCTCGATGCTATTATTACCCTAATCACTTGGATAGTACTAATTTATACGATACGAAGACTCTTTCTTTTACTCATCACCTTTAAAACCGTTATTAAAAAACCTTACAAAGGAGATGGAGACTCTTAGAAAGACCCATCAAGTCACCAAAGAATCTCATAGACATTAGCAACCTATGGGATTCTTTTCCTACCCAACATCAAATCTGCTAAATGGTATAAGTATTTTTATGAGGCAACTCAATCACAGCTTGTAAACTATTTACTAATAGTAACTTATAACGCCAGATATTTTTTTGGTGGGATATCTGTGGACAACTGATCAAGCTCAAACGAAAAAGCCCCTCGTGATTGAGGGGCTTTTTTAGGATTTGATCACTTCTTCGCCATTTTTGTTTTTTTGCCTTTCTGAGCCTGGTGTATTTCCTTATTTAGAGTACAAAGATTATTTTTAGGCTGATCGGTGACCCAGGGTGAAGTGAGCCAAAGGCGAACGAGCCCTGGATCACCGATGGGCCTAAAAATAATCTTTGTACCTTTTATCACAAAATTCCCTAGGCTCAGAAAGGCAAAAAACGAAAACCAACGCCTTAACTTATAGCACTTCTCAGATCAGTTGATTACAAAATTGTTCTCTTTTTGTCGGATAATCATAATTCTAGGAGGACTATCCCGAAGGGATATAATGTTAGTAGCTCTGGGTGAAACCCAGAGGTAAGAGATATACCCCAAAACCAAGAACCCCAAAGGGGTTCAACGGTATAATAGAAAGATAAAGGGTTAACTCACTTCTTCGGCCAATGTTTCGGATAAAACTTTTCGCATTATCATTCCCGTGAAAGCGGAAATGACTGCCATTAAGTTCTATACACCGAAGGTGTAATACAATAGTAGCCCAGGGTAAAGTGAGCCAAAGCGAACGAAACCCTGGGTCACGGATGGGCTCAGAAATAATATTTGTACGGTTAATGAGGAAATACTCAAGACCGAGAAAACTGTTAAAATAAAAAAGTTTCTTTTGGTTATGACAGTGGCAAGATAGTTATAAAGCTTGGGCATGAATGCCGGCAATCCCCTGATACTTTGATTATATATGATGTCTTGTCTGAAAGGACGTTATATTATTTTTTGTCTTTCCTAGTCTAGAGTATTTTCTGACGGGACATACAAATATTATTTTTAGGCCCATCCGTGACCCAGGGTTTCGTTCGCTTTGGCTCACTTTACCCTGGGCTACTATTGTATTACACCTTCGGTGTATAGAACTTAATGGCCGAAGTTATGACCAGTTATGACCAGTTATGACCAAGGTCAAAGATAATAAAGAGGAGTTAGAAAAGAAATTTTTCATCAAATTGAATACCAGCTTCAAGCAACAACCGCTTATATTCATCCTGAAAAGTTTCTTTTGTATGATGAGCCTCTTGATTTTTGATATAATCAACTAAAGCTTGTTTCTCTTTTAGGGAATGAGTAAAAGCTCCATAGCCAGATTGCCAGTTAGTAAAAGAAGAAAAAATGTGACGCTCTTTGATTAACTTGCTGGAGCTGATTTTTATATCGCGCAGTAAATCAGCCAAAGTAACAGTTTGATGTAAGCTTGTCAAAATATGAATATGATCGTCAACGCCATTGATATGATAAAGATGGCATTTTTTGTTTTTGAGAATTCCCCAAATGTACTTAAAAAGCTGATCACGTCTGGCTTTAGCAAGGCAAGGAACTCTGTTTTTTGTTGAAAAAACGATGTGGTAATAAATTTGGGTATATGTAGACATGTGACAACCTTCTTAAATTCAACCCCGCTTGGGGTTGTGGTAATGTTGAACTGCAAACCGTAGGTTGCACCTACGGCTACTAATCTTATTCCCCTGCGGGGAAAAGAAAAAGAGAGTTAGCTGTCAGTATAACATAGGTAAAGACAAGTTGATGTTGGCAGGAGATGTAGATATGAAAACTTATTCAAACGATTTACGTACTCGGGTAATTCAAGCTTATCAAAATAAAGAAGGTTCTATGCGCAAGTTAGCACAACGATTTTCCGTCAGTGTTTCATTTATATGGAGATTAGTAAATAAGTATAAACAAACAGGCAAGGAAAGATCCTAAACCTCATAAGGGGCGACATGAACCCAAAATAGACGCAAGTCGTTTGGGGATCCTACGTAATCTCACTTTGCAAAATAGTGATGCTACTGTCGAGGAGTTACAAATTATTGGATGTGCTATGAAAGTTCATAACACCTTAGGCAATGGTTTTCAAGAGGTTATTTATCAACGGGCTTTGGCCCTTAACAATGTTCACTTGGCTCAAGCTATTAATTATTTAGAAGCATATCAGTTACATATTTCCCTTCTTCTTAACTTCCGAGCGAAAAGCTTACAGTTTAAAAGACTTATCAGTAGAATTTTTTTGGTTTCTAGCTATGGTATTGTATACTTAGTTAATCATTAAATGTTTATTTATGGAGAATTTTATGAAAGCTCATATAGAAGATAAGATAAAAAATAATTTAAAGACTACTTTGAGCCAAATTGAAAGCAATGGTGCAATAGAAATACCCTTAGAACGTGGGCGAGTGGCTAGAATTGAAATATATGCTGTAGAAGGAGTGAGTTTTATTAAGCTCAAGAAGCAGAAAAAAAAGATAAGGACTTTACGAGATGTTGTAAATAAAAAGATTGATTTGATTGAAAATAAGCCATTTAATAGAGCAGAAATTTATGACAGATAGATGTTTTATAGATAGTAATATTTGGTTTTATTTACTTGGGAAGTCGAGTAAAGACGCTCAAAAATCTTTAGTTATTGAGAAAATTTTAGAAGAATCACTAGTTTTTGTGAGTACTCAGGTTGTTAATGAAGTTACTAAGAATTTTCGTTATAAGTATGGTTTTACTCATCAAGAAAACATGAGTGTTATTTCTTATTTTTATGATGATTTTCAAGTACAGAGTTTTAATCGAGAAATTTTGGAATTAGGTTGCGTTTTACGAGAAAAATACTCTGGCAATTTGGATGGGCAAAGGGTTTATTGGGATAGCATGATCGTTGCAGTAGCTTTATATATGGAGTGCGATATTTTGTATTCGGAAGATCTGCATAACGGTATGGTTGTTGAGAATAGGTTGAAAATAATAAATCCGTTTGTGTAAGTAGTTAAACAGTGATATTTTTAACAGTGCATTCTTTTGGGATACTCGACGTCTTCGAAGGGGTTCACCCGGACTAATTTTTGTTTTTTCGCCCATCCAAAGCACTGCCCTATTATTTTCAATTCACCGTTTACCGTTGCGTTGTGGGGTTCTCTCCCATTCACTGTAATTTGTGATTTTCTCCAATCTCGATATTTTTGCCAGGTATTTTGATCTAGATCATTGGTGGTATCTAGGTGATAAAACTCGAAGAAATTTAGCCAAGTTATTAGTAAAATGGCGTTTCTGCGGTAGGTACTTTCTTTCAAGTATTGTTTTCGGTAGGCAAGAAAGGCGCTCACTATGGTTTTGATACGGGTGACGTTTGTTTGGTCGATATTGTAGCTTGTTTTATTTGCCTGCAAAGTGTTTAATTTTCAGCGTGTCCCCCCCAAAGTGGGGACAAAAAGGATTTGCCTGTTAACGAAAGTAAAACTCAGACTTACGCTACTTCGAACATTGCCTAAAAAAAACTTTCGTATATTCTAAAATACCTTTTCTCTCCCCTTTGGGGGAGAAGCGAGTTACGAGCTTAGGGGGGACACGCTGAAAATAAAAACTTTGCAGGCTACTAAACCATGCTACAAGATCGACCAAAATAAAAAATCTACCCCACTCAGCCTAAAAGTTAGCTAAATTGGTGTGATTGTTGCTAAATCTCAATGAATGTGATATTTTCGCACGGAGGACATAGATATGGAAGCACAGGCAAAAACTTTAAGTGTTGAGCAGTTTCTATCTTCCCTGAAGCAGGTTTTGCAAAAACGTGGTGTCGAGTATGAAGAAAAGTTTGATATCACGGGCATAGGGAAAGTAACTATTCATGTTTCTCCAGATGATGAGATGCAGAAGGATGAGAGTGATTTGGAAAAAACTTCGGAGAATATGACCAGAGATGAATTGATAGCAGCTATTTGGCCAAAAGAGAAGATTAAACCGTTGGGAGTGTTAAAGTATGATGATCCTTTTGGTCCAGCTGTACCAGACGAGGATTGGGAGTTTAATAATTAGTTATGATAATATTGGATACGCATATTTGGATTTGGTTTGGCTGTGGACAACTGATCAAACTCAAACAAAAAAGCCCCTCGCAAATGAGGGGCTTTTTTTATGATTATGCAATGGGTGGATCTAATAGATTTCATATTTTCTGAACAAAGTCTTTGCTCATTATATTAAAAAAAAGTATAGTATAACTGCAAAAAGTGTCGTTTTCTGACTCTATTTACAGTTATACTATACTTTCCTCGTTGGGATTGTGTATAATATAATTGATTGATACTTAGATTTCTTTATTAATTAAAGTAAAATATATGGAACAAGAAGCACTAACAGGTCTGAGTAAGCAAGAGCGTGAGATAATTAGTTATTTTCTGGCAATTGAGCAAGAAACTATCAATTTAGATGATATAGAGTCTTTTCATTCTTGTAGTAGAAATGTTGCAAAGAAAATCCTAAGCCGTTTATATAAAAAAGGCTGGCTGCAAAAATTAAAATCAGGCATATATTATATCGTGCCTTTATCGTCTTTAACATCGAATCCTGTTATTGAAAATATATGGCCACTTGCTACAAAAATTTTTCAGCCAGCATTTATTTCTGGATGGTCAGCAGCAGAACATTGGGATTTTACAGAACAAATATTTAACTCGGTTTCGGTTATTACTGCTGCACCTCAACGGAAAACCATCCAAGATATTGGTAATATCAAATTTAGAGTCAGGGTTTTGCCACAGAAGAAGTTTTTTGGGTTAAAATCAGTTTGGTTTGGAAGTAAAAGTGCTAAAGTAGCTGATCCAAGCAGAATGCTAATCGATATTTTAGACTTACCTCGCTTCGGAGGCGGAATGCGCCACACAATAGATGTCGTGCGGGAATATTGGCTTTCTGATAAACACGATGCAGATCTTTTACTTGATTACGCTCTTCGCTATAAACGGGGGGCTGTCATAAAACGTCTTGGCTTTCTTGCTGAAAAATTTAACGCTCCTGTATCAAAAGAGTGGATTCAGTTATGTCAAAACAACATCACAAAAGGAGTTATATTATTAGACCCCGACGGGGCAAAAAAAGGAAAAATAGTAAGTAAATGGAACCTTCAAATTAATTTACCATTATGAAACTCAAATGATACCAAAAACAGAAATTCTAGCATTGGCAAAAAATTATTCTATACAGCCCAATACAATACAAAAAGATTATATTATTGGCTGTGTCTCCTGATCAGGTGCGGGCTTTTGTGGGTACAGAATAGCAGGATAGAGGGATTTTGATTACTCCCTTTACTATCTCCAGTGATGCTAGAAAAGAAGCAAAGAAGCATGGTAATATTGATTTGTGGGATGGGAAAGAAATAGCTCGAAAGATGGCGGAGCTGAAAAGTTAGCTAAATTGGTGTGATTGTTGCTAAATCTCAATGAATGTGATATTTTCTACATAGAATATTTTATTTTTTCGCACGGAGGACAAAGATATGGAAGCACAGGCAGAAACTTTAAGTGTTGAGCAGTTTCTATCTTCTTTGAAGCAGGTTTTGCAAAAATGTGGTGCGGAGTATGAAGAAAAGTTTGATATAACAGGCATAGGGAAAGTAACTATTCATGTTTCTCCAGATGATGAGATGCAGAAGGATGAGAGTGATTTGGAAAAAACTTCGGAGAATATGACCAGAGATGAATTGATAGCGGCTATTTGGCCAAAAGAGAAGATTAAACCGTTGGGAGTGTTAAAGTATGATGATCCTTTTGGTTCAGATTTTGGTGTTGAGTTGATAGGTTGATTGTTTTATTTGGGACGTTGAATGGAAGCTTTTTTTGCTCTGTTTCTATTTCAATAAAATATCTGGCTCAAATTACTTTTATCACTCTGGCTACTGTTAATCCTACTTTTTCATTCTTCTTTTTTTACTCCTGCATAAAAACCCCCTTATTCCCCCATCAAACTCTCTTGCCTTCATCGCTCTTTCTGATAATCTCTAATCTTGAGAAAATTATGGTGGTTTTCTTATTTTGCATAGAAACTAAGCCGACCATTAAAATGCAAAGAAAAAGTGTTAAAAGTAAGATATTGATTTTCAGCAAAACCTTCTCTTTTAAGAAATATTCTTTATCAGGAAAGTTTTCCTTAAGTTAGGCCGTCTAATTTTGCTCTTCTTCTGGGTAAGCATCGATAACAATCACAGCAACAGCTGCAGGTGCTCCTTCTCTATGTTGGAATTTTCCATCACTAGTCCCCCCTACAGATCCATCGATTTTACGATCAATTTCTTCAAGAGAAGCATTAGGGATAGTGTTTCCATTTGGGTCTTCCAAAAAGAGAGAGTACTCATCCTCTAGTAGTTCACCTAATCTACTGTTAATTCGGGTTAGTCGTAAGTCTGTCCCCCAAGGAGACACTCCTTCGGTGTTTCTGTTTAGATAAGGACCATCCCAACTAGATAAATTGTTTTTGTTGACAACTAGCTCAGAGTCTGCAAAAAAATCGTTACGATCGTCAGGAAAAGAAGCGACGTCTGCATTGTAAGCTACCGCTGCCGTTTCTAATGAAGATATGGTTGTCATAATTCTAGAGATACGTGATTTTTCTATAAAGTTGTTGATCAATGGAATAAGTGCCACTGCCAAAATTGCCAAAATTGCAATTACCACGATCAACTCAATCAAAGTGAAAGCATTTTTTCTTTTTTGCATAATAAACCCTTCAAGTTAAAATACTCATACTCATTATAAATTTCGTTAGAACCGGATGTATTTTATAAATATATATCGACTATACAGGTACTCTCAAGTGAATACTTGTTGATTCATCAATTTGGCAATCATAGTACAATAAATTCAGTATTTAATATATATTGTTTTTTTTGAAAAAATCAAGAGAATATTTTTGTCATTAGAAAAATAAAGTTGCTAAAGGCTTAATTTTAGAGTTTATGTTTATCTTCTAATCCTAAAAACCTATGATATTTTTTATAATAAACCAATCGACTAATCCTATTCCATGTATATTTTGAGCTTTCATCCCTCCAGTAAAATTTTCTTTCCAAAAAATAAAAAACAGGGAAGTTTTTACCCTATCTCTTCGACTATATAGTCAAAACACAGTTCTTAGACCAGTCGTGGTAAGGTCTATCATTTCGAGTCGGGTAGGTTTTTGTTTGGGGGGAATTTTTGTAGCCTAGTTTAAGAGCTGGCAAAGTCTTTATTTTTAGCGCGTCCCCCCCAAATAGGCTGTCTGGGGTAGGTTTTTTGTTTTTAGCCTGAAAGGCTTATACAACCTAGCCCAGGACAACGTCCTGGGAAACTGGAATAACTATAATCATAGCCCTGAAGGGGCGGAATAATTTAGAATATTTCGCCCCTTCAGAACTGGAGATATAGTTATTCAAATATTCCCAGGGCGTTGCCCCATAGCTGTCAACTTAAGCCGCAAGTCCTTGAAATATCCCCGAAGGGGCTTAATGTTAGTAGCTCCGGGTGCAAACCCGGAGGTAAATGGAACACCCGACCCAAATCGCCCTGAAGGGGCGAAACTTTCTTTGTCTCACCCC
>JAJDCR010000062.1 GCA_029260735.1 Planctomycetota bacterium | reverse complement strand
GAACTTAAACCAAAGAAAATTAGTTTACCCATCTATCCTTTTGCCAAAGAAAAATACTGGATTTCAAGATCAAAACATGAATTTTCTCCTAAAAATATTGGGATTTCAGGGGATGCCAAAATACTTCATTCCCTACTCCATGAAAATACTTCTGATTTATTTCCATTGGAATTCAATCATTTTTCCAGATGTGATAAACTTAAATCAAAGAAAATTAGTCTACCCACTTATCCTTTTGCCAAAGAAAAATACTGGATTTCAAAATCAAAACATGAGTTTTCCCCTCAAAATATTTTGATCTCAGGGTATGCCAAGATACTTCATCCCCTACTCCATGAAAATACTTCTGATTTATTCCAACAACGCTTTAGCTCGATTTTTACAGGTAAAGAATTCTTTTTAAGCGATCATCAGGTAAAGGGAAAAAGAGTTTTTCCCGGTGTGGGATATTTAGAAATGGCACGAGTTGCTGTCCAAAGAGCATCTGGAAAGCTGGAAGAAAGAGCTTCCATACAACTTAAAAATATCGTTTGGGCTCAACCATTTTTTGTCAGTGAATCACAGGAAAAGTCTGGAAAAGAAGTGCATATTGAATTAGTGGGAGAAGAAAAGAGGCAAATTTCCTATGAAATCTATACCAAAAATGAAGATAAAGAAGAAGTCACCTTGCATTCTCAAGGAGTGGCAGAGGTTAAGTTAGTAGAACAATCTCCTAGTCTTGATATTAAGGAACTTAAACTTCAAATGAACCAAGGAATCTTGAGTGCAGAAACATGTTATGAAACATTCAAAAATATGGGATTGGAGTATGGCTTAGCTTATCAAGGAATTGTTGAAGTTCATCAAGGGAAAAATCAGATTTTAGCCAAACTATCTCTTCCTTCTTCCATTCAAGGCACAGAGAATGAATACGTTCTTCATCCTAGCTTAATGGACAGTGCTCTTCAATCTTCCATTGGCTTGATTCTCAAAAAGAATTTGTCACTAAACGGTAGTCAGACATCACTCAAACTAAGTCAACCTTATGCTCTAGATTCTCTCAAAATCCTAAATTCTTGTACTTCTAACATGTACGCATGGGTGCGCTACTCAGGCGGGAATGCACCATCGGAAAAGATGCAAAAACTAGACATTGATCTTTGCGACGAACAAGGCAATGTAAGTGTTCTCATGAAAGGACTTTCCTCCAGAGTTCTGGAGGCAGGAATGAGAACTTCCAAAGTAAAAAACTCCATAGAAACTCCAACCCTTAGTTTGTATCAGGAGTGCTGGAGAAAAGCATCAGAAACAAGCCCATCATCCTTAATTTATGAGCAGGTTGTCTATATTGGCATTGATGATAAAATTCAAAAAAATCTAAAAAAACGTATAACACAAAAAAGAAAAACGTGGCATTCGACGGAGCTTAGTGATGGACTAGAAAAGATAAGCATAGCCGCGGAGAAAAAGGCAAGAGTAGTCATTATTTATCGTCCCGGAGTAGGACGAAAACGTGCAAGTATCGAGGATATATTTAAGTTACTAAATGCTTGTAACTCGAAGATAAAACAACTGATTTTGGTAGGGAGTTATCAGTCAGCTTATGATCAATCCTGGATTGGCTATGAGCGGTCAATTGGTTTAGCAATACCTAATCTGCAAGTGACTGTCCTATACGATGCCTTAACGGCAGAGGCTATAGAAGAATGCATAGGTAGAATGGGCGTATATCGCTACGAGAAAGAGGTAGAGCAACAACTATCATTTGAGTCATTGGACTATGAGTCGGTGAGAGAAGTCCCGCTAAAAAAGGAAGGAACCTATGTAATTACCGGAGGAATGGGTGGTTTAGGTCAGCTGTTTGCCAATCATTTAGCCCAAGAATATCATGCCCACCTTATTTTATTGGGACGCTCTAAGAAAAATACCCAACACGAGCTTGCTTTAGATAAACTAGTGAAAACAGGGGCAAAATCGGTTCGCTATGAAGTGATCGACGTAAGAGATAAAGAGAAGTTGCAATCATTAGTAAGGAAAATTGAATCAAGTGAAGGGAAAATAGTTGGTGTAATTCATGCGGCAGGGATTGAGGGAGAAAAGCAAGTTACAGATACAAGCTGGGGGAAATTTGAGGAGGTGTTGTCGGCCAATATAGAAGGCACCAATGCAGTGAACAGCGCATTTAAGGGATGTCAGTGGATTTGTTACTTTTCATCCTCATCGGCCATATTAGGCGATTTTGGTAGCTGCTCATATGCCATAGGGAAACGGTACCAAATGGCAGTAAGTACGATACAAACGCAAGAAGAACATTCCCGACATATCGCTATTAATTGGCCCTTATGGAAAGAGGGGGGAATGGGTGGCAATAATGAAGAGTCGACAGAACTATATCTTCATAGTAGTGGGCAATCGCGGTTAAGAGCACAAGAAGGGATTGCAGCCTTTGAGACGATCATCAGCAAAAGATATTCGCAGGTCTTGGTCATGATAGGAGAAACGGCTCGTATCAAAGGCGTTTTAGAACGAAAATATAGACCTGAATGGATGGCTGCTGCAACACAAAAAACAATGCGCAAGCAAGAAAAGGCTATTGGGTCGCTTTGGCGAGCAGAGTTAAGCGCAATGAACATTCTTGAATCTGTCAAACAAGACATCAAGGCAATGATTGAGCGTTTATTGAAACTCCCTCTAGGACAGCTAGATGATAATGCGAATTTCGCTGATTTTGGATTTGATTCGATTAATCTGAGAGAATTTGCCCGAGAATTAAGTAATCTTTATGACATTGATCTAACCCCAGCAATGTTTTTCAGTTATACAACACTGTCGCAATTGAGTGAGCATTTAGCAAGTACATACCCTGCCTTGCTAAAAGAACTCTACCAAGCCCCAACGAGAGAAAAAATGACCAAGGATCTTCTCGTTCTTCCTATGGATGTAAGTCCAAGAGCCGAAAAGATGAAGCGAAAAAGAGAAATACGACAAGGCTTCTCCAGAAAACGAGAAAACGAAACAATAGCAATTGTAGGAGTTAGTGGCCGTTTTCCCGGTGCCCAAACAGTAGATGCCTTGTGGGAACTCTTGGTTTCAAAAGAGTCCTCCGTAAAAGAAATCCCTGAATCACGATGGGGAAGAATGAGTACATATTATGATGAACTCGGTCAAAGTTCTAGTAAGTCGCACTCTAAATGGGCCGGAATGTTAAGGGAAATTGATGAATTTGATCCTCTATTTTTTGAAATATCTCCTCGCGAAGCAGAGTACATGGCACCAGAAGAACGTTTACTCTTGATGGAAGCCTATCATGCACTAGAAGATGCAGGACTGAATCCTAAGGCTCTTAGTAAAGAAAAAGTAGGTGTCTTTCTCGGAATGGAAGAAAGCGAGTATCCATTCTTACTACAAGAAGCTAAAAGAGGTGATGGCACTATAATAGGGTTGGGAGTGACCAGCCATGGTGCAGCGATGATATCCTCACGACTATCCTACTTCCTGAACTTTAGAGGTCCCACCATAGCAACAAATACAGCATGTTCCTCTGGTTTAGTGGCTTTTCATCAGACATGTATAAGTTTGCAAACAAAGGAAAGTGATATAGGGTTAGTAGGGGGAGTTGCACTACTCCCCAGTTCAATGAGCTATCTGATGATGAGTCAGGCCGGAATGCTTTCAATTGATGGGAAATGCCATACATTTTCAAAAAATGCCAATGGAATAGTTTGTGGGGAATCTGTGGTGGTTGTTGTACTCAAACGCTTAAGTGATGCAAAAGCAGCCGATGATCATATATATGCAACAGTGAAGGGAAGTGGGATTAATTTTGATGGAAAAACAAACGGAGTAACTGCACCCAGTGGTGAAGCACAGACCACGTTGATTAGGGATACCTACGAGCGTACGAAAATAAACGTTGAAAAATTAGGCTATATTGTGACTCATGGAACAGGTACGAAACTAGGAGATCCCGTTGAGGTTAATGCCTTAAGAGATGTATTCAAAGATAAAACAAATAAACAGCAGTACTGTGCCTTAACCAGCAATAAACCGAACTTGGGCCATACATTAGCAGCATCGGGATTAGTGAGTGTGGTCAATCTTATCTTGGCGATGAAACATAAGATGATTCCAGCAAGTCTACATTGTGAGGAAGAAAATGATTATATCCATTGGAAAGAGAGCCCTTTTTATGTAAATAAAGCCAGTAAAGCATGGGAGTCTCCTGAGGGGGAAAAACGATTAGGTGCAGTAAGTTCATTTGGACGTAGTGGTACCAATGCTCACATCATAATCGAAGAATATAAGGGTAATTTCCCTAAGAATATATGTGGACAAGGTGAAGAAAACAAAATCAAAGATGGGGGTTTATTGATCGTATCAGCAAAAACACAAAGCCAACTAAATCATTATATAGAAAAAATATATTCCTATATTAAAGACAAGAAAAAAGTCGATTTAGCAGGATTATTATACACATTTCAAGTAGGACGAGAAGAAATGAAGCATCGATTAGCCATTGTTCTTCATGATAGAGAACAATTGCTCAGTGTCCTAAAATTGGTAATGGAAGGCAAATCGTCCGCCTTTGTTTTCGAAGGAGTTATTAATAAAACACAAAGACTAAGCATTGATGAGACAGAAGAAGGAAAAGAGTTTATCAAGCAGCTAATCAAAAACCATAAACTCCGTCAAATTGCTAAATTGTGGGTAAAAGGTTTGGCTTTGAATTGGAATAAACTCTATGGAGAAATTAAGCCAAAACGTATTAGTCTACCAACCTATCCTTTTGCCAAAGAAAAATATTGGATTTCAAAATCAGAACATGAATTTTCTCCTAAAAATATTGGGATTTCGAGGCATAGCAAGATATTTCACCCTTTGCTGCATGAAAACACTAGTGATTTATTCCAACAACGTTTTAGCTCAATTTTTACAGGTAAAGAATTCTTTTTAAGCCATCATCAGATAAAAGGAAAAAAAGTTTTTCCCGGTGTGGGATATTTAGAAATGGCACGAGCTGCTGTCCAAAGAGCATCTGGACAACTGGAAGAAGGAGCTTCCATACAACT
>JAJDCR010000061.1 GCA_029260735.1 Planctomycetota bacterium | reverse complement strand
GTAACTCGTGTTTTGACTTATCTATTGCTTGTTCTTGTTAGGTTTACACTGTTTGGGCAGCAAAAAACTACCTTTGCCCTAAAGGGCAATAATTTAGGGATATATCCATTCCAGGGGATAAATCCCCTGTCTACGTGTCTTCGCCTCTCCGAGGCTTAAGATGAAGAGATACTTTTTGCACACGCATCAACTTTTTTTTAAACGGTTTTCGATCATCTTTTTCAAAAACCGCTTCAGTAATCCTACATTCAGCAGCGAAAAAATCGTTTTTTTTGATTTAATATAGGCAAAATTAAGCGTTTTTTAGGGAACTCAGAACTCAGAATCCAGAATTCAGTAGAAAAATAGAAAAAAAAGACATTCCTATGGGGTTTTTGGATTTCCCTACTGGATTCTGGCTACTGGATTCTGGATTCCATTTTACTTAACTTACAGCCCGATTAAAAAAAAAAACGTATCTTTTTCACTGCTGAAAGTGGGATAATATTACCTAAACTTGATTTATCTGGATACAACTATGAAGTTTATAATAAGCGTAATGTTTTTAGTAATCTGCTCTCCCATTTTCGCTTCGGAACCCACTACCCGCACGGTACTGGCTTTGTTTTCTTCTTTAGAGGGAAAAATGGATGAGACGAATATCCATTTATTTGCAGAGATGCCTTTAAACTATTTGGGAATCAAACTAAAGTATTGGGACATAGAAAAGGGACTGCCTCCTGCCAAACTGCTTGAGGGTTGCCGAGGTGTTATTACTTGGTACGGAGGGGACTATATCGGGGAGTCGAAAGCTCTTTCCTACTGCCGCTGGTTAAACTCTTTGCTTGACCAAGGTTTAAAGTTGGTTGTTCTAGACCGCTTTGGGGTGAAAAACTCGAGTCGTCCTGATATTAAAAGCTCCATTGAACGGGTTTTTGAAAAGCTGGGGCTCTCTTACTACGACGTTTACTCTCAAAATCCTCAGAGAATAAAGGTTGTTTATAAAGATTCCCAGATGGTGGAGTTTGAGCGCTCACTTAGACCAATGTACTACCAAAAACTCCAAGCTCATCAGGACACTAAGGTCTATCTTAAGTTAGAGTACTTGGATGAAGAAAGAGGAATGAGTGATGTCGTGGTGACAAACAAAAGAGGTGGGTTTGCCTTGGAAGGTTATGTTCTCTACCATTTTCAAACCAATACAAGCGTTCAGTGGCATTTGAATCCTTTCGAGTTTTTTGCGGAGGCATTTTCTTGCCGTGGGTGGCCTTGTCCCGAAACCTCTCTTTTGAATGGAAACCGTATTTTTTTGAGTACAATAGATGGGGATGGCTTTCGCAACGTTAGTGAGGTAGACAATAAAACTTGGTCTGCCATGGTTATCCGAGATCAAATTTTGGCCCGCTACTCTTGGCCGATTACTGTTTCTTTAGTGGTGGGGGAAATTCTTCCGGTTGTCACTGGTTCTTCGCAAGCTTTAGAAATGGCTCGTAGTTTATTTCAGTTTCCTCATGTTAAAGCTGGTTGTCATGGGCATGCCCATCCTTTTGACTGGGAGAACAAAGTCGTCGCCTACCCCAATATCCCTGGCTATCAGTTTTCTTTAGAAAAAGAAACCACGGAGGCTATTGATTATCTAAACCAAGAGGTTTTTTCTCCTCAGAAACCAAATCAAATTTATCTTTGGACAGGGGACTGTCAACCTCCCGAAGAAGCGATTTCTTTACTAGAAAACAAGGCGATACCTCATATGAACGGGGGAAATCCACGCTTTGATGCTCTTTACCCTTCCTTCAGTAATGTTAGTGCTTTAAGTCGGCCGGTAGGATTGCACAGGCAAACTTATGCTTGTGCTCCGAATGAAAATCACTACACCCAAGGGTGGAAGACGGATTTTCACAGTTTTGTTCGGGTGATAGATACTTGGAAAGCAACGGATGAAGATTTTTTGTTAAAGCCCGTACATTTGTACTACCATTTCTATATAGGAGAAAAAGTAGCTAGCTTAGAGGCTCTCCACGAAGTTTACCAATATTTAGAAAAGCAAACTTTAAGTGCTATTTATGCCAGCGAGTATGTCAAAATAGTGGAAGGCTTCTTCCAAATGGAGATAGAAAAAGAAGGGGAGGGATATAGGTTGAGAAATGCGGGCCACTGTCGCACTTTACGCTTTAATAATAGTTCTCTCTTTCCTCATATGGAAAAATCTCAAGGAGTGATCGGTTTTCTTCATCGAAAAGGGCATTTATATATTTATTTAGATGAGCAGAAGGAACACCTCGTCAACCTAACCAAAGAGGCTCCCTCTTCTCCTTACTTAGTCCAAGCAACTACTTGGGTTTCCCATTGGCGTAGCGCTGCTGAAAAAATACAATTTCAAAGCAGAGGTATCGGAAAGCAGAGCTTTACCATAGGTGGCCTGAAAGGCATTGTGAGAGTCACCATAGAAAATAGCGAATACTTAGTAGATAAGCATAATCAAGTTTCTTTCTCTTTGCTGATAAAAGAAGAAATAAAAGAAGAAAGAGAGCTTATAGTAAGACTCCATTCTCGATAGCTACAAATCATAGCGCTGAAGAAAATAGTAGTAAGTTTCTTTTATTTCTCCATCGGCTTTGGCTGAGAACCTTCGGAGGTTTTTTTGACGCTTGCGCTCGGGAAATCGATCTAGTACCTGGGTGATGGCAAGGCGTATCTCAATACCAGTGTTTCTAGTGTAGAAGTCTATCAGAGTTGCGATAATATGGTCGCTTTGAATATACTCTAGTCCGTAGATCACTTGAACAAGCACCCGAGAGGATTTTTCCTTTTCTAGCATACTTCGTAAACTATTCAGAGCTCTCCTTCGAGCGCTTACGCTATAGGCCCAAACGGCGAGAGCTCTTACTTCCTCATCTGTGTCTTGCAAGTACTCATGAAAAAAGGAGTGGTGGTGGCTCTTGGCTAATTTTTTCATTGCCATAATAGCGGCAAGGCGAATTTCTTTAGAACAGTGAGTTAATTTGGCTAAGTAAGAAAGAGAAGAAGGGTGGGAAACTCTTTCGAGTATTTTTATTACCTGCTCTTGGATTTGCATATCCTCTTGTTCCAGTAAAGAGTGTATGCAAGGTAAAAAATATTTCTTTTGGGGGTGATGGGGTATTTGTTCCAGAATCCCACAAATAATTTCAGGATAGGGGGAGCTACTTAAAGTCTGATTGATGAACTCGATTTCCCAAATGTTTTCTTGTTGCAAAGCAAGCTTTGCTCTTTGGCGATACTGGGCATTAGGATGTTCGATAAGTTGTTGCCATATGACAGAAGTTACTTGAAAGTCTTTTTTTTCCAGGGCATCTAAAATGCTTTCTTGGACTTCGTAAGGTTTTTCTAAAGAGTTTTGGTAAATTTCGTTTAACAAAGAAGAGTCTTCTAGTTCAAATAAACATTGGCGTCCCTTTTCTCTTTCTTCGTATAAATCGGATTGCAGTTGATCGAATATCGCGAGGATTGTATCTTCTTTATTTTTCATCTTCTCTCCTTTCTCCTAAGCTCAAACAATGAGTGGTCCAGGTTGCGATTAGTTGTAAGATCTTTTCATTTTTACGATGAAACTGCAAGAAGGGCATCTTTCCTGCCAGAATATATCCGATTTGCTCATTCCCTTTCCCTAGAGGAGCGCAAAGCCAAATATTGCTACCATCATCGGCCTCGCGTATGCTTATAAGTTCTTTTGTATCTTGACACTTTTGAACTATCGCAGGAATATTTTCCCTAAAATCTTGGGGAAGCTCTTCAAAATTTTTCTGGACGACTTGGACATACTCTGCTCCTTTTTTGATATAAATGGCCACTTTTTTTGTTTCCAAATGCTTTTGTAAAATGCGGGGCAGAGAAGAGAGGATTTTTATCTGTGGAGTCATCAGCATTTTACGAAAGTCATCTAGAAGAGGAAAAATCGTATTATGCTCAAGAGCAATCCGTTCTTGGAGTTTTTCTTTGATCATTTCTAAGGATCGGTGGTTGCTCTCTAAGATTTCGTATTTTTGACTAACTTCAGCCAAGTCTTCTTGTAAGTCCCTTCTTCTTTGGTGTTGTCCTTCACAAATGGTTCCAAAAATAGAAGCGGAGACAAATATGCGTAAAGGAATTTGCATATTAGAAATGTGCAGGATATCTCCGGCCAGTTTCTCTTGACTCCAGGCAGCCAAGAGATATGCAGTACAAAGAGTTACCGCACTTACAGTGGCAGGCATCGCTCCGTAGCGAATCGAAATAAAAATAACAAGGAAGAGGAAAGGATGAGGGTAAGTCTGATAAAAAAGTACATCCGTAGAGTCGTAGCTATAACCAAATATAGCAATGAGAGCTATTCCTATGACAGTTTCCAAAAAATAAGCGGGGAGATTCATCTGCACTTCCTTGTCATTTGCACTTCCTTGTTCATGGGGAAAATCATCATTTATAACTTAGGTTATGTTTTACCTAACCACTACTTTTCTTAAATTTTGCCGAACAAAAACAATATACTCTAGTTTTTCCAATGACTCAATTAGCACCCATAGAGAAATAGTTAAACTGATAAGAGATGCCATTAGGTAACCCATACCATAAAAACGAGGATCTAAAGTTGAGGTAAAATAAGTAGCAACTAAATTAGTGAGAGCAAAAAAACTTACCAAAAAGAAAACCTCTAAGCGAAGATCAAAATAGAGGAGAAAAATGACTACGATTAAAAACATAACATGGAGTAAAGCTCCTAAGGCTAAGTAACGAACTAGACTTAGTTGCAACCACTTCATTCCCATAAAGACAAGTATGTCAGGAGCAAATATAATGATACTTAAGCTTATAATTGTTTGCATTTGAAAGAGTTTTGTCAAAGAAAAGCGCACACTATAGACAAGCTCTGCTTTATGTTTCTGTATGGTTCCCATGCTTTTATGGTGGATAATGCTTCCATAAAAGGCTTTGTATTTCTCGTAAAAATCGGTTTCAACTTTAATGACTAATAAGGCAAGAGAAGGGATTACGCTTAAAAAAGCTAGAAAAGAGGCATTGTCGTATAAGGGATTGTAGTAAAGTAAATACTCCACTTGTATGCTCTGAGGTCCTCTCCAAAAAACAAACTTGTCAACCCATATACCTAAGTTGTAAATAACGCCTATCAAAGCGAGTATAGGATAGCGGGGAAATATCTGGAGTACATTCCAGTTGAATTTATCTTCGTCAGGGAACTCTAAAAGAACTCGGTATAAGAGCAAAACTAAAACCAAGCACTCTCCCAGGGCAAAACCGGCTAAAATACCTTCTACTCCGTAATGCTTAGCTCCTAGAGCGCCTAAAGCTAAAGCACAAAATGAACCCAGAAGAAAAGCTTTTGTTATCGAAGCATAGTCTTTTGCGGCCGATAGATAGGTCATAAGTAACCAAAGCAAACTAACGATAACATAGAGATGAATAGCAGCTATCTTATAAACTAAGGAAAAAGGAGCTGGTAGCCAAAATATTAGAGCGAGACAGACTTGGACAACTCCAACAATAATAGCTAATGCCGTAAAAGAAGGTAGAATAGCATAGTTTTTTTGAAGATATAGCTGGTCGGCGACATAGCGAGTGGCTCCCATTTGAATAAGACCTGTCGAAACCAAGGAAAAAGCAAATATATAAGTGATCGTGCTTTGAAATAAATCTTGCTCGCCACGAGTGAGAAATAAACCCGACCAAGAATTGAGTATAAGCAAAGACGTGACCGTTAATATCCATGGGCCAGAAGATACCATAGCCGAATGAAAATACCCTTGGATACTCGCTAGATACGTATTTTTATTTAATAGTTTTTGAAGATGAAAACCAATTCCAGCCACGTGCACTCCTGTTCATTCTTTTTTATAAAATACGCTTTCAAATTTTAGGCCATGTTTGCATAAAACCTTCTGCATTGTCCTTCTCAACTACGCCCAAGATAACTGTAGTATATCTCTTGGTAACTCTTATGGACACACTTAATATCATAGTATCGCTGCATTCTTTTCTGGCCCGCCTCCGACATCCTTTGATAGAGGGCAGGGTCTTCCCATAAGCGCCTGATCGCAAGAGCTGTTTCTGTGGCATTCGCAATAGGAGTGATAATTCCTCCTGGGCCTAAAGCTCGATCCTCCTCCTCCTGTCCTTCTAGTAACTCTCTACATGCTCCTACATCTGTGGCCACAACAGGAATTCCTACGCAGTTTGCTTCCAGAATAACCAGAGGTTGTCCTTCGCTAATGCTCGTCAGAACAACTAGGTCTATTTTCGGAAAATAATCCGAAACTTTTTGTTTGCCTGTGAAGATAATTTTATCTTCTATTCCCAAAATTTTCGCTAGTTGCAAGCACTCTTCGTGATATTCGGGATCTTCTTCTCCTGGGCCAATAATAAAAATTTGAAAAGAAGTATTGCTTCGGGTCAATATTTTTATCGAACGAATGAAAGTTTTGACATCTTTAATGGCAACAACCCTTCCGATAAAAGCGATTCCAAAAGGACGTCCTTCTTCCTTGACGACAGTAGATTTGGCAAACTTTTCGATATTCACTCCATTGGAAATGACTCTCATTTTGTCTCGAAAAGCTCCGTCCTTTAACTGGTAAAATTGATTTCGGTGAGATATGGTAAGGATTTCATCGCTAAACTGATAGGTTATTTTTGCTAAGAGCTGAAAAAACTCTATCCACATAGAGCGGAAAAAACTTCGATTTTTTCTAAGGCTCCAAGTGAAATCAGCCGGTTCATATATCCATTCTGATTGGTCTATTTCAATCTCTCGTTCACGAGTGTATATGCCATGTTCGGTTAATAAAGTGGGTTGGCCGGTGCGAATTTTGGCCAAGGCCAGTAATAAACCGGCATAGCCGGTGGAGGCACAATGGTATACGCGGGCAGGGGGAAGATCGGTCGTAAATAAACGGAGTAGAGGAACATGAAGGAAGAAGTTCGTCCAAAAAAAATCCAAAAAAGAAACCGAAAGAGAGAACTTTTCATAGAATTTTTTTAATAGAGCAAAGGTTTCTTGGGAGTAGAGAAATTCATGGGCACTTAGCCCCGAGTTCTTATAAAATATTGCTTGCAACTCTTCTAGACATCCCATTTGTCCTTTTTTCATTCCGAGATAAAGCTCTTCGATTTTATTTAGGCAGTCCTGCCGAGCTTTGGCACTTTTTTGTCTAGGAAGAGAAGAAAAACCATGGTCAAAAATGTACACTTCTCTTAAATCGCGTACATTTTTGGGAAGGGGGTATTTAAACTCTCGGTAGCTGTCTTTTTGAGGAGAAAGATGAACAATGCCAAAATTTAACTCAGGGAAAGCAAGGATTAGATCATGAATCCAAGAAGAGACTCCTCCCGAGACATAAGGATAAGTGCCTTCTAGAATGTAGCACACATCAATCATGCGTCTTTCTCCTCGTAGGTAAATTCAGGCAACCATTGGTCGTATATCCAAGCCCAGTCTTTTCTTTCAGGATCTAATAAGTAAATTTCGCGAACTAGTTTTTTTAAGGTTTTAAATTTTCTTTGGGCAAAGAAAATTTTGGCTAGCCATTCTAAACAAAGAATAGGCTCATATAATTTTGCTTTCGCTTCTTCTAAATACTTTTGGGCTTCTGGAAAATTTTCTAACTCCACTAAGGCTCTCCCTAAGAAAAAAGAAAAAATCCCTTCATTCGGAGCCAACTCGAAAGCTTGGCGGTAGGCTTTTTCCGCTAATAAGAGATATTGCTTATGGCTTTCTTCATCAAGTATTTTTAATTCACAGTAAGCCCAGTAACTATTACCTAAACTCTGCCAAGACTCGGGTGCTCTCGGGGCTCTTTCCGTAAGAGAAAGGGCCCCATTTAGCTTCTGGGTCAACTCCTGCTCTATATCTGAAATTTCGTGGAAGGCATAAAGGCGAATCTCAGGTATCTTGTGATTCAGTGCTTCCCTTAATACCTTTACAGTCATTGCGGACCTTGCTCGACCTAACTTGGTAATGGCATCTCGGCAAAGGCCTAAATCTTTTTCATAAAAAACAATGTCTATGAGAGATTCTATTTGGATTTCCTCTTCAACGTACTCTTGGCTCAATCGGAGAGGAGTATTAGGAGGCTGAAAGGCGATATAGCCGCTAAAAAAATCCAAAATGTCTCTTTCTCCTTTGTTACGAGAGGCCATAAAAGAAATTAAGCTCAAAAAAGGAATCGCAAGAGGAAGAGTGATAGCTAAAGCTAAAATTGAAAGTGAACTACTTTGACTGTCTTTCCATTGCAAAGCCAGACCCCGGGAAAATAAATAGATACTTCCTCCATGCCCAAGTGCAAAAAAAGCAGCTAACTCTATACTCATTGAGAAATGGAAAAGAGCGAAAAATATAACTACTTCCCCTAGGTTTGCCAAAAGAATCCAAAACAAATTGATCTCCCCGCTTTCGTCAGTCAAATGAAAGTATTTTCAAAAAATAAAATTTATTTCTCCTCGGAGAAATTGAGAAACTCCTACCTCTGAGTTTAGATTTTCTGAGCTAAACTCGCACTCGATAGAAGTAGAAAAACAACGGCTCCACCAGACAAGAGTACGTAGAGAAAAAGCATAAAAAATATCGACATTGCGACTCGGATCTGTTCCTATATTGCCTGTTAAAGCAAAAAAACCGTTGTCGGTCAAGGCTTTCTCATAGTAAGCGCTCAAAAAGATGCTGTCGCTTTTTTCCACCATGGGCAATAACTCAAAAAGTTCGTCGTCGCCATTCTGACGAAGATGTCTATAGTTGATAGACAAAGAGAAAAAAGGGTCGGTTAAGATTCGTCGGCCGAAACTTACTCCCCCAGCATACTCATAAGCTTCCAAAGTATCCTTCTGAACAAGCGATTCTACACTAAAGTAGCTAGCCTCTAAATGGGCTTGGCTAAACCAATCTTCACTCCAGTTTTGCTCCCCTTGTATTTTTAAATTATGGCGAACTCCGTTTAGGGCTGCTGCTGCCACCGGATCTTGCCATAAGCGATTGATTTCTATCTGCACCTCGACACTTTGCTCTTGGCGGATGCTTTGCCAGAGTAGTCCGAGCTCTCCTGCCACTCGAAACTCATCGACAATAACCGCTTCTAGTTGAGCAGACAAGACAAAACCGTTTTCCCAGAAATACTTAAAGCCCAAATAGGGAGTAACAGCTATTTCCTCTAAGGTTACCTGATCTAAGGTATCTCCCTCAAACCATTGGATTTTCTCTCCTCCCCAAAGTTTTAAAGACTCGGTCGCATACCAAGAAAATTCGCTTTTTTCTTCTATTACAGTGTCGTCTCCGAGTTTTCGGTAGCTTCCTCCTATAGATAAACGAGCTTTTCTTGTCTGCTCTATCTTTCGAGACTCTTTCTGGGCTTCCAGATGATCGGGAGTTAGACGAAGGATTTCCTTGTAGTTTTCAAAAGCTCTTTTCCATTTCCCCTTCTGGTTTTGTAAGTAAGCTAAATCCCACATGATACCTACATCTTCTGGATAGCTTTCCTTTAGCTCTAAAAGAAGAGTCTCCGCTTTCGCAGGTTCATCCATTTCTATATAAAGTCTCGCTTTGAGTCTTTTAATGGGCATAGTTTCCTGAAGGTCAGAAGGGAGACCTTCTATTTTTTGCAAGATTTCTTCATATCTTTGGGCCAAGATGAGAACTTCTCCATAGTCGCTCACTAAATCAATGTCTCGGGGAAATTCCTCAAGAAGTTCTCGGTATAAAGCGAGAGAAGGCTCTATTTCTTCTCGGCGAAATAATATTCGAGCATACATCCTTTTTTCGGGAAGACTAGAGCTATCTTTTCTTATTTTTTGCAAAACGTACTCTTGGCGCTGATACCCTTTATCTTTCTCTCCTCTTTCGTAAAATAATTCACCCGACATAAAATAGACTTCTAAGTCTTCACTCCCTTCTTCGATGCATTGGGAAAAATATCGCTGGGCTTCTGAGAAATTCTGTTTCCACATGGCGATCAACCCCATTGCTTTGAGAGCTTGCTGAGACTTTGGCTCTACTTGTAAAATCTCTTGAAAATAAGGGGAGGCTCCTAAGAAATCTCGGTTCCACAAATAATGGAAACCTATTTTTTCTTTGAGCTCTCGATCTAAAGGATAATTTTTTGTTACTTGGGAATAAACCTGGGCCGCCTTGGGCCAATCTCCCGCTTCGCTATAAAGCTCTGCTAAAAGAAGTTTATCTTCTAACGAGGAGCCCTTGATGTTCTCTAAGACAAAAATGGCTTTTTCATAGTTTTTCCGTTCTTGGTAGAGAAAAACTAGGTCCAGGGATTCTTGGCGAGAAAGCTGTTGGCGTAGAAATAGGTACTCAAAATACTTTAAAGCCTGCTCTCTTTTGTTGGAGTCTAGGTAGGCATACATAAGACGTCGCCGAAGTTCATGATTTCCTGGCCTTTTTTCTAGCTCCTCTTCATAGAGAACGAGCATTTTCTCTTTTTCTCCTCGCTCCTCTAGGTTGTTTATTAGAAAAGAAAGGAACATAGGCTCTTCAGGATACTTTTGCTGGAGCTCTTCCCAAAGAAAAAAGGCTTTTTCAAGCTGAGAACTTTCCTTGTAGAAAAAAGCTAGTCGAATCGTTAGCTCTTTATCTAGAGAGGTTGTTTTTCTCAGATGTTCCATGTGGAAAATAGCTGAGGAGAGATTTCCTTGCATTAAATAAATTTCGATCAGTTGCTGGCGCAAGAGAGGAGATGGATTTTCTGACAAAACGCTTTCATAAATTTGGCTCAGTTTTTCGTATTTCTCTTCTCGCTCATAAAAAAAAGCCATTCGTTGAAAAATATCTAAAGGAATATTAGGGGCTTGGGAGATAAAATTTTCGTAAGATTGCACAGATTCAGACAATTTGTGCTGAGAATAGTAGAGCTCTGCCTGCAATTTCCAATATGCATTTTGTGGTTTTTCTTCGATCAATTTAGCAAGAACCTGAGAAGCTTTTTCAACCTTCCCGTTTGCCTGCAAAGCAAGGACATATTGATAGGAATAGTTTTCCTCTTCGGGAAAATCTTTTACTAACACTTGCCAATGTAAAAGGGTATGTGCTTTCATCCTCGCTTTTTCATATAAACCGATCAACTCTTGTCGGAGTACAGTATTACCAGGTTCATCGGAAATTCTTATCTCCATTGTTTGGATTGATTCTAAATACTGGTCATTCCATAAGTAAGCTTGTTCGAGAGACTTCAGAACGGAAGAGCGATTTTCTGGATCGAGATCATCTTTTACTTTATTCAACCAAAAAATAGCTTGAGGAAACTTGCCTTGCCCCAGATAAGCCTCTCCTAGTTCTTTTTGTAAAGCTACTTCTTCAGGGAGATACTCCAGAATACGAAGATAAGTTTCTTCTGAGGAAACTTCTGGTAAACTCCAAGTCAACCCGATGAGTTTTCGCGCTAGTTCAGAATTCGGATTCTGAGAAAAGATTTTTTCGTAAAGAGAGTAAGCGGGAGATAACTCTTGATGCTCTTCGTAAACTTGGGCCACTTTCTGAAGTTGCTCTTGGGAAAGTGGCAGAAGCGTTAGCTGCTCCATCGCTTCCAAGGCTTCTGTTTTCTGCTTCTCTCGCCAATACAATTGAATTAACTGATATCGATATGAAAAATTGGAGGGATCTCCTTCTATCCTCTTTTTTAAAACCCGTATTTGGGCAGGAAAATCCTCTCGCCATTGGCTAAATTCCCAGAGATTTTTTAAAACGAGAGGATGATTCGGCAGATGTTTTTCTGCCCGGAGATAATTTTGATAAGCCTTCCCTGGCTCTTTTTGCCATTGGTAAAGCTTACCTATTTCTTCGTAGTAATCTATATTCTGGGGAAAGCGCATAGACAAATTTTTATACAGCGCTATCGCCTCGTCATAATTTCCCTGCTCTTCTTGTAGCTTGGCAATCCTCGTGGCTTTGGATTGGGAAAACTCTAAAGACAAAAGCTCAGAGAGCACTTCTATCTCTCGAAGATGTTGATTCTGCTTTTGATATAAGAAAAGTAGTTTCTCTAATATTTCCCGACGCTTTTCGCTTGTAGATTGCTTTAGTAAGTCTTCATAAACCGCTATAGATTTCTCGTAATCTTGGTCTTTTTCATAGGTATTTGCTAGTTGCTCCTCAGAAGGAAAGAGTAGGTAAACTATAGCAACCACTGCCATAAATAAAAGGAGCAGTGTTTTTTTCATAAATCCCCATTTCTCCACCTTAAATAAACTATGAGCCTTCTTTGCACTCATTATATTTTGCAGCAGAACCATAGCATTTATCAACAGGGTACTTCTTCGCATTTTTCTTCATCTTCTCAACAACGGCTTGAGAAATATTAATGCCTGTGACATCAGACAAAGAGAGAAGGTACATTTGAATATCGGCCATTTCATCGGCGACTTTCTCTCGAAATTTTCTTTGGGTCAGTTTGTCTTTAATCTCTTCTTGGTTTTTCCACAGAAACAATTCGGAAAGTTCGCTTGCTTCAATGCCTATGGCACTGGATAGGTCTTTCGGATTATGAAACTTCTTCCAATCTCTTTTATCTCGAAATCGAGTGACTAATTCGATTAGTTTTCCCAGAGGAGTGTATTCGTCATCCATGGTGCTTTCCTTTCGTAAATTCATTGATAAGGGCTTTAAAGAGAGAGTAGTTGTCTGCGTTATGGGTTAGACGATATTTTTTGCCTTGACCCTGGATTAATAGCCCTAGCTCTTCATTTCTAACTTCTTCGATTTCAGGCCAGAGGAGTTCTTTTTCTTTTTCTTGTTTGATTCCTCTTAGTCCTGTTTTACTAATCAGAATACCTCCTCGTCGGGCAAAGAAGTATGGGGTCATTAGGCTAATACTGCCGAGGGGGAAAACCACTAGATAGATAATAATTTTTGCTAAGGTCCAGGCTTGCTTTGCCTGAAAGAAGCTCTGGTAAAAAATGTATCCGACAACTCCTAAATCAAGAAGTAATAAGCATAATCCAGCAATAGCCCACAAGCGGACTCTTCCAATCGGTTCCAAAAAACTCCTCTCTTCTCCTCTTTGAAGTTCTCTCTGGTAACGAGCTAACATATGAGGAAGGGATAACTCGGAAATAATTTGCCAAGCCCGATGCACTTCGGCAAAGCCTCTGAAGGAGATTTCTTCTTCTGGGGTAATGAGAACGAGCTTATCCCCATCTGCATCTAAGTTTTGAACATAGCGAATTTTGTCTAGCTTGTGGTAATAGTAGTTTTGAGTTCGGTAGCCTTTCACCCATTCCAATCGATCTGGCCAAAGGCGAACTTCTTCCATTTCTCCGCGGGCTTGGCTCATATATGGATAGGGGTAAAAGACAATAGGATACTGATAACTCATAAGCGTGGCTCAATAAAAAATTTAAAAAGAAAAGTTCAAAAATATTATTATATGTTATAGTAATATAAAATCTATCTTAACATTTGGAAAAATTTGTTTTAATCTATAGGAGGACTTTCATGCTTGGAAAAAATAGGAAAAAAGGCTTTACTCTCATTGAATTGATTGTTGTTATTGCAATATTAGCTATTTTAGCCGTCGCTTTAATCCCTCTCATTAATAGTTTCATTGATAAATCTCGGATTTCCAATGCCATGGCAACAGTTAGTACCCTCGAAACTGCCGGCGTTGCTTTTCAGGCTGATGTGGCTTCTTTTCCAGATGATACTAACACACTCATTTCAGAAAGTGAATTGGCCAGCAATACCCGAAGCCGAAATAATTGGGATGGGCCTTACCTTAATGACAGCACAGACATCAACCCTTGGGGAGGTGAGTATCTCTTAGATAATGATACAGATCATCTGGGGAGCCCTGATATTCTCGACTGGACTCTATTTCTAAATGCCATTGAGAGCGACATACCAGGGCCTTTAGTAAACCGCTTAGATAAAAACTTAGACGGCTCTGTTAATAATATTAGTGGAAGAGTTCAAGGAGATGGAGCTTTTCTTGAGATCACTTTGCTTACCGATACCTTTGACGGAGATGGTAATGATCAGGACGATCAAGATCTTTAATCTTCGTTAAAAAAATCTAATTGTAAAGAAGAATCGGGACTTTTTTCTTTTTTTCTCTCTTCCCATGAGAAAGAAGAAAGAAGCTCCCTTTCTATTTCTTGAGCAAAAGAGCTTTCTTGATTTTCTTGCTCTTCTCCATAAATAAAACGCTTCTTTGCCCGCAAGAGATAAAGAATTTCTTGGGCTCTAGTCAAACCCAAGTAAAAGAGTCGTCTCTCTTTTTCTCTATTGCTGTTTACTTGAGGAATTATTCCTTCTTCCCAACCACAAATAAAAACAACGGGAAACTCTCTTCCTTGAGAAGCATGCAAAGTCATAAACGAAACACAATCCCTCTTCTCTTCTCCAATATCCTCCTCTTGCGATAAAATTAGCTCCGTCAAAAAGAGAGAAATCTCTGGAAATTTATAGCTCAGATAATGGAGTACATTTTGTTCTTTCTTAGACAAATGAAATATTTTTCCATAGCCAGGTTCTTCCCAAATCAATGCGAGTATTTTACCTAAACTTCCTTTTTTTCTGGATAGCGACAGATAAAACTCGTAGAAGTTTTCTAAAGCGAGGCGATTTTTAAGGGGGAGAGAAGAAAGAAAGTAACGATCGGTTAAAAGTTCATTTACTCTAAGATCATAGCGCTGCGAGATTTCCTCTAAAATAGATTGGCAAATCTTTTTTCCGACTTGAGGCAAAGAGCTTAAAATATAAATCCAATCGCTAGTTTGTCTAGGGTTTTCAATAACCCGTAGCAAAGAAAGAATCTTTTGCATTCTCTTAGAGAGAGCATTTTCTCCCAAAACTTGATGGGGCACTCCTGAACGAAAAAAAACTTCTTCGAGGATTTTTCTTTCTGCATTGCTGCGGTAAACAACAGCAAAGCTAGAAAAGCTATACTCTTCTTGCTCGAACGCTCTATCCTCTGCCAAAAAAAAACTCGTTTTCCTCATGTGTTTTTCAATATGGTAAGCAATACAATCGGCCTGGGCTAGTTCATTTAAGACGGCACTTGTGTAGATAAAACCATCCTTTTTTGAACTCTCTTGCCATACAGTGGAGGAATTATTGTGGGCAATAACCTGAGCAGAGGCCTTAAGAATATTTTTGCCAGAGCGATAGTTTTCTTTTAAGTTCATCTCCTGAACTTGGGGAAAATCTTTCCTGAAATAAGAAAAACTATCAAACTCTTGAAAGGTATGTGTCATCTGGTCAGAGTCTCCCAACAGAAATAGCTCTGTTTTCTCGCTGACTAAAAGACAAAAAAGTTCATACTCGGCCGGACTAAGATTTTGAAAGTTGTCTATGGAGAAGGAGTGAATTTGTTCTCGGTATTTTTCTTTCAGATCAGGAAATTCCTGAAGAAGTCTCACTGCTAAAAGAATAAGATCGTCAATATCGACCCCGTTGTTATCTCGCAAAAATTGACTATAGGCCTGGGAAAAATTCCAAAGTCCCACCTCTTCTTCATCTACTTCCTCTAAGATTGTTTTTTTTCGAGAGATGGCTTTAAAGCATGCAGACATATCCTCTTGAGGCAAATCTAGCTCAGAATGGGTGAAGCTCATTAAAGAAAGAGCTTCTTCATGGGAATAGAGGATAAAATCTTCTTTTACTCCAAGGCGAAATCCATTTTGCTGGAGAATTTGATGTCCTAACCGATGAAATGTAGTGATAACAAGAGCAGCGCTCACTTCTTTTTCTAAAGTATTCATCAACTGCTTTTGTAACTCTCGGCACGCCTTGTTTGTGGAAGAAAGAACAATAATATTTTCGGGGGCCACTCTCGTTAGGAGTTTTTCTATTCGGGGAGCTAAACAATGAGTTTTCCCTGTCCCTGGTCCTCCCGTTACAAAAAGAGAACCTTCATGCTCTATGATCTCTCTTTGTTTAGGATTGAGAAGTATTTCTTTAGAGTCCGATTTTCGTTTTTTCTTTGCTTTACACTTTTCTTCAGCACGTGCCTGGGATTCTTCCCAGTCCATAAAAAAAGTTGGTTGAATAGTAGTTTCTTTCATATACTGTGTCTACCCTGTGGGCCTTATCGTAAAAAGACAGGTCTTGCTATAATTTATTGGATGCGCATTATAGCGTTTTTTTTCTGTTCGTCTAGTTTTTTCCTCGCTTAGATCGATTTTCTCATCGCTATTTTCTCATCGCTATTTTCCATCCTGAATAAATCCAATCACGCGCTCTATGATTTTTTTACTCTTTAAAATCCTTCGATGTCCAAGCTTTTGGGTTAGATGTAGAATCGAATGAGGCCATGCTTTGGCAAGCTGAATACTTCTCTCTACCGGAACATCATCATCGTCTTGATCATGGATAATCAGAGCAGGAATCTCTATAGAAGCTGCGTAGCCAGGAACATATAATTCACTAATAGAAAGATTAAACTTGCGTTCTGCTCGTTTGATTATTAAAGAAGTTGTTTTTGGTTTTAAGCGCAAAATTTGAGAAAGGACTTCATAGAATTTACTCGGATCTGTCGGAGCAGCAATTAAAATAAAGTTCTCTGCTTTTATTTTTTTCTTTGCTGCAGCAAAAGTTAGAGCTGTTGCTCCCATGGAATGCGCTACGACAGAATATATAACGCCATAATGATTGGCTACTTGAGAGAGAGCTTCTGCTTGGGCCAAAAGAGAAGGTTGAGAAACAGTTGAAGTGCCGTGGCCAGGGCCATCAAAAGTGGCTACCCGAAAGCCGGCTTCGAGTAAGGGCCCAATAAAATGACCCAGTTGAGATCCACGGCCTTCCCATCCGTGCACTAGCAAAACCATAGAACCACTTCCCCACGACCAAGTAGGAATATTTCCATCTCGCCAAGGTAAAAGAATATGTTCGTCGGCGGAGTCTAAAATTTCTTGTTCCCACTTAGGACGAGAAAAAGGGCGAACTCGAAAGGAAAGATTAAAGGCCACATTGGCAGCAAGACGAGGTGAAATTCTCTGCATAATCTGAAAAGCGTATTGGATAGTTTTTATTTTCCTACCATCTAAACGAACATTCGTGCTTTTTTTGCGAGAAGGGGAAGCCATTTTTTACTCCTTTTACTTTGGGGAAACTTGACGAGCGTTATTTAAAGCACGAACGTTCGTTTTTTTCAATAGCTATTTAGGATTTTTTTATTTTCTGGAAATCCGCCTTATCCTGGATGAAATTCTCCCAGATTTCTTTGGTTTATTGGAATCATGTCCCTATAATATATTCCTATAATTTGGGAGGTGTCGTAAAGAAAGGATACTCATGAAGAAAATACTAAGGTCACGCTGGCGTTTGTGCTTGTTTTTGTTCTTTATTTTAACTCTGATATCAAGCTCCCTTGCTATGAGCTGCACTCAGCGTTACCACTGGAAAGAAACAGATTCTCGTCCTCCTGTATTGGTTCCTGAAGAAATAAAAGTACCTGTAGATATTTCAAAAGAAAAAAATTTATACAAAGAGATCGTCAAAGAAGAAAACGAAAGCTACCAAGTCATCGATATCTCGATTCTTTCGGAAAAAGAAGAGATTTTTACTAAATTACGGTGGTACCGAAGCAAAGAAGCCAAATCAAAAAAACCTCTCGATTTTATTTGGCCTATATTGGTCGGAAAAGATGCTCCTGTCGCTACCTTGTTTGCGGAAAATATTTTTCTAGCCCAAGGCATTGATGCCGTTATTATGAAACAGGAAAAACCCCTTCTCTCTTCCAAAAACCCTCGTCCTCTCTACGATTTTATTCCCTATCACCGAGAAATGGTTCGCAATCTACTACGGGCCATTCGCTGGGCCAAAACAAAAGAAGAATTAGATTCCACTCGTTTTGGTTTAACCGGAACAAGCTACGGAGGGATTGTCACAACCGTTTGTATTCCTCACATCCCAGAACTAGTTTCCTATAAAATTTTGATGGCCGGAGGAGGGGTCGATGAAATTCTCAGCCAAAGTGTTGAAACTAAAGTAGTAAAATGGCGCGATGCTTTGTGGGAAAAAAACGCACGGGAAATGGAAAGACAAGCTCAAGGAGAGGGAAAAAAGGAAGAATTCTCGGTTTATCTTCAAAGAGCTCGTGCTCAATTCATTGAAGAGGCAAAACTCTTTGATTGGGACCCTTACAAAACAGCAAAATACATTGATCCCCAAAAAACCGCTATGGTGGTGACGGAATACGACCGACACGTTCCTGCTCAAAATCAAAAAAAACTTTGGGAATTGGCGGGAAAACCGGAGACTCTATTCGTTAAAACAGGCCACTATACTTTAGCCTTAGCCTATTTTCAGGTACAATCGTTTATTTCCGAAATGGCTCAGAAACACTATTTTTCCGATTAGAGATACTCAATTTCGAAAGGGATATCGATGAAGAAAATCCTCCTTTTTCTACTTCTAATTTTTGCCCCTCTTTTTGCTCAAGTAGATAAGCTCTTAGAAAAACTTCCTCCTGGTTGTTTTCTGCAAAAAGCGATGACAATTCCACATCAAACAACGGAAAACATTGGAAAAAAGTTAGGGGTCCCCCTAAAAGGACTCTCCAATAACTATCTTTTAGTTCACGGAAGCCAAATCAAGGTTAATATTTTGGAAACCTACTCTACCAGTGAAGCAAAGAAACTTCACTTAGTAATCCTTAATATGAAAGGGCATCCTGCTTTTTGCCTGCGCTTGGAAAAAAAAGTCATCGAATACGTGGGAGCTAGCCTAGCCTTAGCAAATGTAACTTCTTACGAGTTAGGTTTTGTCCCTAAGCCCAAGCATGTTCAGTACAAAGTACAAGCTCACATTGCCATGATCAAAAAAGCCGACTACATGGCACTAAACCCTTTATTCCAGGCTTTTTTGATCCACCCAAAACATAATCCGAAGAGAGTTTCCCAAATAGCCCAGCTAACCAAAAAAATCCAATTCGGACAAAGTGTCGTTTTACGCACTCCCTCAAAAAAAGGAAGCTATCAGCTCATTCCCAAAGCTGAAAAAATAAAAATAAGTTCCAGTACAACCGAATACTCTTTTGCCCAGCCTCCTATCGTTAGCCATGTTCCCTATTTTATGCTCCAAGCAAGTATCCACTGTCATGAGTCAAGAATAACTCCGAGCCCAAGAAAAGCAGACTCCGAAATACTCCAATCCACCTCTTTTTGGCCCAGCAGTGATCCTCAACTAGTTAAATTAGCCCGCCAAATAACGACAGGACAAGAAACAACAGAAGCAAAAGTCGAAGCGATTCTTCGCTGGCTAACCCCTGGCAAAAATATCCAATACGGTGGCACCACTGGTTCTCGTTGGGGAGTAAAAAAAGTCCTTCAACAAAAATTTGGTCACTGCTGGGACTTCTCCGACTGCTTCGTTACTCTTAGCCGAGCAGCAGGGATTCCCTCTCGCCAAGTAGGAGGTTGGTTATACGGGACTAGCGGACACATTTGGGCGGAAGTTTTGCTAGTTGGAAAAGGCTGGCTACAAGTCGATCCAACGGGAGGAGGACAACTAAAATGTGGTATTTATCATATTCCGTATTTTTCAACAGAAAACGGGGAAATGCCGATTATGTATGTGTCTTGGCCAAAAATAGAGATTGTTCAAGCAAAATAAAGAGGATAGAAGCTATGGATATTGTAACTCACACTCTTATGGGAGCCGCTCTGGCAGCTCCCTTTATTGAATCTCAGCCTTTAATTGCCTCCGGTATTCTTATGGGCTCTGTTTTACCAGATATAGATTCTCTGGGGCGTATTTTTGGAAAAAAATTCTTCCTCCGCCATCACCAAGTTTGGAGCCATTCGATTTTCTCGGCCTTTCTTGTCGGAACTTCTTTGTCTTTATTTTTTCTCTACTTGGATTTTCCTCCTTGGGAATCTTGGTCAGGAGGAATTGCTTTATCTTTAGGGATGCTCTTGCATAATTTCTGTGATTATAGTAACACCTTTGGCATAGCTCTATTTCACCCCTTTTCTCGCAAGCGCTATTGTCGGGAGTGGATTTTTTTTATTGATATAATAGTTCTTTTTCTCAGCGTTGTGTCCTTGGCATTTACTTATCTAGGCTACTATAAAGCCGGCTACTTTTATGCTTTTTCGTTAGCTCTTTACTGGCTTTTTCGGGCTTGGTTGAGGAAAAAAGCGGAGCAAGAAGTTTTTGAGCCGGTTTTGGGATTGATACCAACAGCTTTTTTTCCTTGGATTTTTTTAGGGACACGAGTCAAGGAAGGAAGAGTCGAAATTTTTGAGTTTGACGTTTGGAAAAAAGAGGAATACAAGCGGGAAATAAAAGAAATTTTTGATGCTCAGTTTTTAGCACCTTTAGCCGAAGTGCCTGAGTTCCAAGTGATGCGAAATCTATCTTCTGCCTACCATTTAGTTGTAGTGGAAAGTACTCCTGAAAAGACCTATCTTAAGTGCCAAGACTTGCGAACACGAAATTTTAACACAAGTTTTGGTTCCTTAGAACTCTGGTTAGACAAAGAGGGAAAACTTCTTCGCAAGGAGTTTTATGTTTAGCAACTGTTAAACTCTATGATAGTTTCTTCGCAAGGCGGAAATTCTTACTAAACTGGATTACTTCTGGAAAAATTACCTCGGCAGCTTTTTCTTTGGACTCTTTTTTTGATCGACCTTCTCCTTTCGCTTCAAAAAATTGACCAGCGAGAGAACAAGTTATAAAGGTCTGAAAGAAAGGGCGACTTTCATTCTCGGTCTCTTTTGTTTCATAGTCAGGAGGAGAAAAACCTTTTTTCGCTAAAAACTCTTGCAAGGAAGAGACCACTCCTTTTTCTGAGCAAATTTTAACCGGAGTATCTTGGTGAGGATATTTTTCTGATAACTTTTTAAGCTGAAAGATATTTTCGATAACTTCTCGGCATTTTCTCATTCCCTGATCTAGATATATGGCTCCTAAAACCGCTTCGACCATGTCAGAAACGACACTGTCTGTAACATGTTCCTTTGAACTAGTAGAGGGAATGATGGCCATCTCAGAGAGACCTATTTTTTTGCCCACTAGAGAAAGATTTTTTTCTTCGACAAGCCGAGATCTTACTTTTGTGAACCAACCAGGCTGATCGATAGGAAAGCTCTCAATCAGGTACTCAGAGACAATAAAATCAAGAATAGCGTCTCCAAAAAACTCTAGTACTTGATATTGTCTTGTTGTAATAGCCATACGATAACGAGTTATATCTTTTGGAACAATATTAAACTGCTCTTTTAGCCAATGGAGTATCTTGTCATCAGAAAGAATCATAGGAAGCCTTGTCAAAACGGAGTTTTTGTTTTTTTTCATAGGGGCGTGCCCCAAAAACTTTTGGTAGCTCACCAACTATTTTAACAAGAATTTCAAGTTCTTCCAAGGTCAAAAATGAGTGTCTCTATAGAATCCAAAGGAATTTCCTTGCACCAAGAGGAGTAATTATTTAATATGAGAAAATTGATATAAAATTTGTGTCTTATAACTAGGGCACAAAAGTTACAGAACAGAAATTAGAAAGGTATTTCTCTAGTATGAGTAACCCCAAAGTAGAAATAAAAACCAGTCATGGTGATATGACCATTGAACTATACGAAGATAAGGCC
>JAJDCR010000007.1 GCA_029260735.1 Planctomycetota bacterium | reverse complement strand
CCTCGTGGTTGTCCGTTACGTCTGGTGAAATATATCTTCGTCAATTGTTTTAGGAAAAACAAACTGCCATGCTGTAAGGCGTAGAAACGAGAAATCGCCTTCTATCCTTTTTTATTACTGATTATTCCTTAACTTAATGGCTTTGCGGCGCGGCAGGAGCCTTGCCCTCCAAATTCACATGAGCCTTAGCAGACAAGCATTGTACGCTCAAACGCCAACAATGCTCAAACGAATCAGCCGTTGGTGGGGAGCTCGGCGGTGTTCAAAAATAAAAATCCCTTGCCATGTTCCCAGAGTCATTTTCCCTCTGGAAACCGGAATAGTTTCACTAGTACGAGTTAAAACCATGCGTAAGTGGCTAGTCATATCATCGGGGCCTTCCAGAGTATGAGTGAAATAGTCGGCACTTTCGGGAACAAGACGTTCAAAATAATTCTTTAAATCCACTTGAGCACTAGGGTCAGCGTTTTCGTAAATAACGAGACTAGCACTGGTATGTTGCATAAAAACGCAAACTTGACCGGTTTGAATTTGACTTTGCCGGACAAACTCAGCTACCGGACTTGTTATTTCGTAAGTGCCTTTGCCAGTGGTTCGGACACTAAGTGTTTTTTCGTGGGCCATCATTTTATTTTCCATTTCCAAGTTAAGATTCTTATGAAACATTCTCTTTACTTCCTGCTCCTTTTCTTTCTTTCTTCTTGCTCCATATCACACAACTATATGGCAGAGCCTCGTCTTGAAGATAACAAAATCCACTCCTTGATCGAAGAAAAAAGAAAAAATGTCGTGGCTTTGAATGTTGTCATCGAAAAAGATCAGCGAGACTATGTTTTTGTAGCCTCCGGCTTTTTAGTGTCTCCTGACCTCGTAATAACATCTCATCATATCTTAGAAAAAGAAATGAAGGGGATTTGGGTCTTTTGGGATCAACAAGTCCCCCAAAGTCCTATTTTAGCCATCGTCGAGAAAAAATATCCCCAGTACGACTTGGCCCTTTTACGTTTGGCCAAAAAAGTCCCTTATCCTCCTTTACTTTTAGCGGCCCCCGGAGAAGTTCAACTAGGTGAGAAAATAGCCATCTTTGGCTTTCCCGAAGCCACTCAATCCAGCAACGTCACTCAAAAAAATCTTCATCTATTCCAAGGAAACATTGCCTCTATCCAACCTCAAACGAAAGACTCTTTAGCCAGACTAGTTTTAGATGCGAGAGTGTTGCAGGGAAATAGTGGGGGGCCCGTTATTAGCTTAAAAAGCAACAGGGTTTTGGGGGTTATTTCAGAAATTATTGTCGACAGCGAGGAAGAGAAAAAGAAAAACCCTTATTCTCAAGAACAAATTTTTTCGGTCGAAGGAGAGAGCGTGGGGATTGCGGTGCCAACAAAGTATATCTATCATTTACTTCCCGAGGATTTTTGGAAGTAGAGAACAAGTATCTAGCGTTCATTCCAATCACAGTAAACACTTAATGGCACTGCTGGTTCTGTCGGATCAACATACTTAAACTTAGACGTTTTAAGTTTTTTTTGAACAGCCTTTAACCCTTCTCTAAACTGTTTTTTTTCTTCATCAGAAACATTTCCTTTCGTTTTGCCGGGAGAAAGATGAATAGTTACCTCTCCCACATCGGCAATATCAAAGGTTTTTTCATATTCAACCATACTTTTTTGCAAAACCTGTTTAAGAGAATATAAAACTTCTTCGACACTCAAACTCTTGGTCTGTGTTTCCATATTATTTTCTCCATTGTGTATGAACTTCTTGATAAGGTAATGAACTCTTCTTTATTCTACTATTTGAGAAGGATTTTTTCTAAATTTCTTTAGATAATAAATAAAATTTCTCGTTCCATTGTTAGTTCTCTAGTCAACAATGCGAAGAGCAATAGCAGAGGTTTCTTCCATGGCAAACTTCAAAAGTTTCTTCAACTTTTCCGGATCATTATCCATTTTCAAGTTGACGCAAGAGGAGACATAGCGATGAAGCTCTCCTTCTCTCTTTAAACGCTCTTCGATTTCTAGGGGAGAGTCATCTTTGAAGTGAGGACCGGCAGTGTAGGGTTGGGGAGGGAGTATACTCTCTAGCTCGGGGAAGCGAGCCATATCAATTTCTTGAAAACGCTGAGCAGCATCTTGGTTATTGTAATCTACCATTTTTATTTGGATTCCATGTTTTTCCTCAATACTTTGGCAAAGATCTTGTAAACAAGCCAAAGTTTGAATCGCTGTTTCCCACCCTTCTTCTTCGTGCATCTCCTGGCCACAAAGGTACTTCACAGCTTCTGGTAATCCTGATACTTCTAAAAAGCAAAAGGCTTCTTCAATGGTGTAGCGAGATTGAAAGGGCTCCTCAAAAAATTCTTTGAGAGGTCCTTGGGATAGATTAAATAAAAATCTCTTTTTGTCTAAGTGTGCTTTAACCACAACCCCAAATACATTTTTAATTTCTTTATGAAACAACTCTATTTGCTTTGCCCCTGCTTTACAGGCTGCTTGGACAAGATCGATGACAATGGAATCCATAACACACTTCGCTAAAGGATCTTTCTTTTTGCTAAAAAAAGCCTCTTGCTTTAGAAGAAAGGCCACATTGTGCATCTCTAAAGCCATTTGACAAACATTATTCGTGTAACCGAGAGATTTACTATATAAAGATGATTTTTTAAAGGGAACCACTAAGTGAGGTAAGAAACTACTTTTTCCGACTTTATCCGCCTCTTGGTAAAACTGATACATAGACTCCGTAAAAGCGTTCGGAGAGTTTTGCAAAATGAGACGACAGGGAATAGAGGTAGTGAAGTTGCGCGAAATCCCTGTAAAAAAAGCTCGCATAATCGTGGAGTCCAAAAAACTATGTGGCCCATCTACATCATAAAGATCTACAGAATGAGTAACGAAGCTGGATAGTTTTTGCAAATCGGCCAAAAAAGCCACTAGCCACTCGGATGGCTCGGAGAAATTTCCAAAAACAGAATCAAAAGGAGGGCGTAAGGAAAGCATAAAAAATTTAACTGGCCAACCAAGCCCCTCTATGTGAATAGCTCCTGAGAGATGTGCCTTGATAGCGTCCTGCGAATAAACTTCCTCCAAGGCATATTGGCGTAGAGTGCTTCGGGATATTTCTTCGGTTAGAGAGGCAATTCCTTGGATAGTTGTTTGCTGATGGCGAGAGTAAAGAATGTTATTAAAGTCGAACTTAGGAATCCCGAGAAGAGACTGTTTATTCAAATAGTAACGATGGCCTTTGAGAAACAGTTCGCTGTTAACAAGCTCTCGAATAAGTGCTGTCGTAATGGTATCGCAGCCAGAGTCTAAAACTTTTTTTTCCACTTCCTGAGCCACTTCTCGTGCAATACCTGCAGGTATTGCACCTTCTTTCTCCAAAGCTTGGGCAATACGTATACTATCCCAGGGAAGATATTCGTCCTGTGCAGTAGGTCCAACTAAGATTTTAGCATTACTCAAAGAAGCGGAAATTTCATTTTTAGGAACTGCCGCTTGTAATTTTTGATAAACACTTTCTCGTTCTCGACAATAAGAGAGATAAGGAGCCACGACATCTTGGCGATTTAATACGTGCAAACTCTCAACAACAAAAGTTTTCAACTCCACTTCACTTGGCAGCTCATCCTCAGAACGAGTAGCGAGAGTCTCTTCGACCATTTGAACAACTCTCTCTGGAAAATCTTTTTCTTCTGAGGTCTGCTTCTCTCTCGTCAAAAAATGAATAGTTTCCTTAAGTCTCCTCCGATCAAAAGCGGGCAAAGGAGACGTTTCTCTTTTCTTCATATTTTTTACTCAACCATGACAGGAGCCACTGAGGTTCTTTTTACCCACCCATGAAGCCCATCAGGCAATTTTACTTTTACCCAGGAGGAGCGTTTTTCCATAATCGTCACTTCTACTCCCGAAGGTATTTCTTGTTTTTCGTACAAAGCATCATAAGTATCTGAATCACCTTTTCGAACAACACCCGAGTCAACCAAAACAGCAGGAGGAAAATTTCTCCACTCTTGCTCTTGGAAAAAAATGCTCCCTCCGAAAATCAATGCGATAATGCCTAAAAGAGTAGTTAAAGGCCATAAAGGAAGCTTTTTTTGAAAAAATTGAAGACAAAGTTGGAAAAAAAGTAGAATCCAAAAAATGCTATAAGTCATAAAAAAAATAGCAAATTTACTTTGATAAGTCCAGGCATAGTGCCAGAAAAAAAAAGATTTTCGCAATTGTTCTTCTTCTGACAGAGAAAATTGAACTTTTTCTTGGACCAAAGAACGGGCATAAATCAGGTTTTCTTCTAAGTAGGGATCATTCCCTAAATAGTTTTTCGCCCGACGGTAGTTCAAAATCGCGAATCCTAGTTTATTCGCTTTTAAATAAGCATTTCCTAAATTGTAAAAAAGATAACCGTTAATAAGGCCATCTGCAACTAAAGCCTCATAGTGAGCAGCGACCAAAGAAAAGTCTTCGGGGGTATGGGCTTCTCGGAAAAGTTGATTGGCCTCTTTCCATTTTAGCTCTATTTTCTTTTCGCTAACACTTCCTTGAACAGGGTAAGAGATAAGCAAAAAACAAAGCAGAGCCAAAAAATATTGCGCTCTCATAATATCTCCTAGCAAATGACTTTTTCGAGCTTGTTTATAAGACCTTTTAATACATCTATGGGGGAAGATTCATTTATCGAAACGCTAGCAGCATACTGAGCTGCTTCGCACTGTGATAAAAAATCCTGAATTTCTTTTACGAGAGAAGCATCCACATTATCTCCCTCAAGGCAATCAATTATTTCCCCTCCGACCATCCCAGAAGCAAATAGGTCATACTTGTCAGCAATATACTGATTCAAAATAGCATTGAGTTGTCCGTAAACATTACTGGAAGAATCGACTTGAGCAAGCTTCTTTTGAGCTCCCGAAAAAGCTTTTTTCTTTTTTTGAAGAGAAAGATTGTTCGTCTGACGACGACGATAATAAACCAATGGTAAAACAGCAAAGTAACTCGCAGGAAAAGCCCACAAGATTACCTTTTCCCAACCTTCCCAAAGAATCGTCTGCCTCTCAATTCCATCCAAAGATTCATGATTAGCAAAAATCCCTCCTTTTTTCTCCTCTAGTTGAGAAATATTTGAGGTAAGTACTTTTTTCCCTTCCATATCGGAAGACTGCAAAGTTTTAACTTCTTTGATTGTCAGAGGTATTTTTTCACTGGAAAGAGTTTTATAGGATCGACTTTCTACGTCGTAGTAAGAAAAAGAAATAGAAGGTAGCTCTTTCACTTGATCATGCAAAGGACGCAGAGTGTAAGTAAATGTTTTTTGACCAGACTTTGTTTCACTATTTACGGTTTCATCATAAACTTTAAAATTTTTCGCTATTTTTTCTTGTTCTTCGAGTTTCAGAGGAAGGATATTTTCAATAAGCCCTTCGCCTATAATCTCTAGAGTAAGAGTCATCGGATCTCCGACGTAAGCTTCTTCTGGTACAATTTTACTCTGAAAGAAAAATTTACCGATGCCTCCGGTGAAAGTTGCTGGACGACCAACCGAAGGAGGCTCGACCACTTGGAGAAGTAATTCCGGGCTCGAAGTTACCAAGTCGCGACTAGCGACTTGTCGGCCACTGATAATCTTAGTAGCCACCTGTCCCTTAAACAACACAGGACCAAGTGTATAACTTCCTACTTCTTTTGCTTGAAAGGAAATAGGAAAACGATAGCGAAAGTAATCTTGCACAGGAAATTTTTTGTTTTTACGCTGAACTTCTTCTATTAGAAAACGAAACTGATCGGGTTTCTGATCTTCAAAAAAACTAAAAAATTGCTGCCGACCTTGGAATTTAAGATTATTAACATAAAACCCAGGTTTATCATTCGTCAAATAGGGCTCAAGAAGCTCACTACGAGATTTTTTTCCCAAACCCGGAAGACTATTTTCTTTTAGCCAAGGAATCGATATTGAAGGAGGATCTTTGGCAAAAAAAGGATCAAGATCTCTTAAGGGAGGAGCCAAGCGTTTTAGGTAGATATCTAGATAAACAGTAAACTTCTCCCCGATAGTATAGTCAGATCTCTCTGTGCTAATCTCTAAGAAGACTTGGTCAGTTTCTTCCGCCCCCACAACCTCTAAACTCTTTCGGTTACTTTGGTAACTATTTCCTTTATAATCAACGGAAATAGGACCAACAACAAATTCTCCACCTCGAAGAGGAGTTAAAAGATAGAGAAAAGAATGCCCACGAAACTCAACTTTTGTCATCCGACCATTAATGATACTAATAGACTCTTGGTGAAGATTCTTACCTCGGACAAAATCCACTTGAAAGTCTTTATTTAAAGAAGAAATATTGACCTCAGCAGTATCATCAGCATTGGACAAAGTCAACTCTAAATCAACAGATTCCCCATAGTAAATTCGAGACTTGCCCAACTTAAGATCAACACTGACTTCTTGAGTAATTCCTCTACTCAGAAAAAGTAAAAAAAAAGAAAAAAGAAAGACAGAAAAAAGGCTCTGTCGAAAAAACTTACCAATCACGCTCCACCTCTCTTCCTAAAATAGTTGCCTGTTCAAGCTCTCTCTTTTTCTTTTCCCTCTCCCTCTCGCGGGCTTGTTGTAAAAGTTGCTCTACTTTTTGAGGAGAGAGTTTTTGCTGGTCTTTCTTCTGGTCCTGGTCTTTTTTCTGATCCTGATCTTTTTTCTGATCCTGGTCTTTCTTCTGATCCTGATCTTTCTTCTGATCCTGGTCTTTTTTCTGATCCTGATCTTTTTTCTGGCGTAGTTTCTCTAAAAGTTCCAGGGCTTTTTTTTCCCAGTCGAGAGATCCTGCCTTGCTCTTACTTTGAAGAGCCTTTTCTGCTTCTTCTTGTGCCTTTATCGCTTCTGCCATTATTTTACTGGTCTCCTTTTCCTTCTCTGGATCAGAGCCTGGTAGAGAAGGAATAGCAGGAGGGGCTTTTCCCTGAGATTTTAATTGGCTTAGAGCGTTTTGCATCATTTGAGATTTTTGCTGAAACAACCTACTCTGATCGGTTGTCTCTTGCTGATTTTGGTAGGCCCAAACCCAAGTAGAATGTTCCAAAGATTTTTCTAAAATTTCTTCGCTTCTTTGAATCGTCCATTTCTGCAAAGCAATATCTTCTTCCAATATATGCTCCGGAAAAGCAATAAACTGCCAAATGGGCCCAAGACTTTGCAAAACCTCTTCCTGTTGGAGAATAGCTTTTGCATTCCCCTCTTTCAGTAATTCACTTGCCTCAAGAGCGGATTTTCTTGCCGTTTCCATCATTTGGGCAGACATTTGGGCCAATTGCTGCATCCCTTGCTTTTGTTCAGAAGAAAGTTGTCCTGAGGCAGGTGAGTTTTGGGTCTGTCCCCATAGGGCCTGAAGTTTTTCTTCTAATTTATCAATGTCTTCTTTTAGTTTTGCTTGGTCAGAAGAGAGTTGTCCGAGCATCTTCTTATCAATTCCCTGATCACGACGCGCTTGGTGTAAAAGCTGTCTCTGCTTCCAACGAATCTCTGCCAACAAATGAATGGGGTTCTCTTGCTTTTGTTGTTCCTCTTGCTCTTTTTTTCGGCGTAGCTCCTCCAGATAATTCCTTAGAGCCTTCTTGACCAACTTTAGGTTATAATGAGTCTCTCTGTCATCAGGAAATACATCTAAAGCTTTCCGAAACTCTCGCAAACTAGAATGAAAAGACTCGATAATTTCTTCACTTTCCTTTTTCTCTTCCAGAGCATTTTTTGCTTTCTGATAATGAGTACAACCTTGGTTGTAAGCCAAAGCAAAAAGTATTTCATTTTTACTAACCGCGGTTTCCTCATCCGCGTTATTCCGCGACTCTTGGTAAGAAAGCAAAGATTTTTCCCAATCTTTTTCTTGGTAAAAAGCATTCCCTTTGTTGTAATGAATCAAGCTATCGTGCACCTGGCTTTTTTCCTCTGCTTTTTCATAATTTTCCCGAGCTTCAGGGTATTTTTTTTGCTTATAAAGCTCATTCCCTTTTTTAACATCCTCATACCCCTCGGGAATTTCCCAGTAGCACCCTCCCAGAAACAAGAGAGGAAAAAATAAGACCCACATAACAAGAAAAGGTTTCTTCTTTTCCCCTTCTCTCAAAAAACTCGCCCAAATAAAGAAAAAACAAGCAAAAAAAAGAAAGACTTGGAATCTCTCTTTATGTTTTTTCTTATTGATGCTCCCTTGTTTTTCCGATTCTATTTTAGCAATATTACTGCGATATATATCTGCCATATTCACGTTTTGATTTGCCACCTCCAAATAACCTCCCTCAGTGATTTCCGCAATTTCTCGGAGAAGTTTTCCATTGAGTTTTGACCAAACAATTTCCCCTTGGGAATTCTGTTGGAATTGGATATTCCCTTCTTTATCGGTAATAGGAATCCGCGCCCCTTCTTTTGAATTCCCCAAGCCAACAGTAAATATTTTAATATTCTTAGCTTGGGCAAGCTTTGCCGCTTGAAGGGGAGCTGTTTCATGATCCTCTCCATCGGTAATAAGAATAATTGCTCGGTGATTCAAACTATCGCTATTTAAACTATCTTCCGAGGAAAAAAGATTCGAAATCCAACTCTCACTAGCAGAGTCGCTTTTTGCATTCTTCCGAGCCTCTGCTTCCAACAGGTCAATACCTCGACGAATGGCATCTCCAATAGCTGTTCCCCCAAGAGCAACTGCTCCCGGAGAAGAATCTTTCAAAGCCCAAGAAAAAAATTTGTGGTCTAAGGTTAAAGGGCAACGCACTTGCACCTTACCAGCAAAGCCAATAAGTGCCACTCGGTTACCTTCAGCAGCTTGAAGAAGATCTATTATGTCTGTTTTAGCCCGCTCTAATCGACTGGGTCGAACATCTTCTGCCAGCATGCTTTTAGAAAGATCCAAAAGTATAACCAAATCTCGACCAGGAGTAGGAACTTTCTGTAAAAACACCCCCCACTGAGGTCGAGCTAAAGCAAGGATAGAGAAAACAAGGGCCAGAGAAAACAAAAGAGTTTTTCCCCGTCGCACTCGACTTTGTCCTTCCGGGCGTATTTTAGGCAATATTTTTGAGGAAGCAAATTTTTCGAGAGTTTTGTCCTTATGTCGATAAGTGCCATAAATAAAAAGTACCCAAAGAGGAACTAGGTAGAGTAGGGTCAAGAAACTCTTTTCAGCAAACTGAAAACCTTCCATTTAAGGAACCTTTCTTAGAATTGTTTGAGATAAAACTTGCTCTAAAATTAACAAAATCAGTCCACTTATAAGAAAATAAGAATAGAATTCTTGGTATTCTAAGTAAGTAATTTCTATAGGATAGCGCTCTAAACGATCAATTTCATGATAAATAGCACTCAAGCCGGAGCGATCTGTTGCCAGGAAATACTTCCCTCCTGTAGTCTCAGCTATTTTCCGCAAAAGTTTTTCGTCCATCTCAAAAAAAGCATTTTGGAGAAAAATTTTTCCTGTCCGAGGGTCTTTTACAGGATAAGGAACTTCTCCCGTCGACCCCACGCCTATAGTATAAATTTTTACTCCTAAACTGTTGGCGATTTCTGCTGCTACAAGGGGATCAATCACTCCAGCATTGTTTTCTCCATCTGTCAAAAGTACCAATACCTTACTTTTACCTGGCTGCTTTTGTAGCCGCTCAACTCCTATTGCTACAGCATCGCCAATAGCCGTTTGAAAATCCTCTTCATTAATAACACGACCACGACGATAGATCGGCTCGGGAGTTTTTAGCTCTTCCAATACTTCCAACAATGCTTCATGATCAATAGTCAAAGGACACTTAGATTCTGGGTACCCTCCAAAACCGACAATTCCAATAAGGTCATTCGCTCTTCCCAACATAGATCTCTTGTCTCCTTGAACAAACTGAGAAAAAACTTCTTTGACGACCTCAAGTCGGTTTTTGCGGCTGTCTCCTTCTGAAAAATCTAATGCTTTCATGCTCCCAGAAGTATCCACCACCATCATAATAGATATCCCTTGGCTAGTAACTTGACTATGCTCGTTTCCTTTTTGAGGCCTTGCCAAAGCAATAATTAATAGCACTAGCCCCAAGAACTTAAGTAAAGGGAGAGTTTTATAGGCAAAAACTCGTCCACTAGAAGGAAAACCTTGAAACAACTTCAACGAGGGAAACTTCAAGGCCAAAGATTTTTTTGGACTGAGCCAATACTTCAGAAAAATTGCTAAGAAAATAATGGCAACCAAAAACTCTTCATTTTGCCAAGTCATTTCGAGACTCCTTTTAGATGCTTGGGAAAAATACCTAAGACACGCCCTACTATAAGATTATTTTTGAAATAGATATTTAAAAATCTATGAAAATCTACCGCAAAAATTCATTTTTTTTTGAGTTTCGTATACTAAAGCAAATTTTATCCAAAGTCAACTATTTGCCATGAGGAGCCAGAAAAGAATTTCTAAGATCACAAATTTTTTTTAGAGGAACTCTCTAAAAGTATTTGTGTTCTTATTTTTTTTTGATATAATAGCCCATTATTTTTCAATGCAATAATATCAATTAACAGTAAAACATTACACTTTTCTGTAGGTTATTCTAAGTACCAGTATGCCTAGTCTAAAAATAGAAATTACAAGAAATTTAACTGAAGTCGTAGACATCAATGAGCCAATGACTCTTGGGCGCGGGAAAGAGAATGATATCATCCTTCTTGATGGTATTGTTTCTCGACATCATGCTCGTGTTTACCAAGAGGAATCAGAGATTTTGATCGAAGATCTAAACTCTGCTAACGGAATGTTTGTAAACTCAAACCGCGTTTTCTTGAGAGCTTTACAAGATAACGATGTAATCCGTGTTGGCAACACCAAGATCTACTACTCCACTGAAATTTGGGATTCACCTCCTAAGACCATTGACCTCATAAATAACTCCTTTGAAGATTTTGATCTTAGTGATCTTGTTAACTCTCGTGATATTCTCTTCCGATTTGGATCGGACGATGAAAGCATCAACCAGATATACGAAATCACTCGCCAAAAGTTTGAGTTAGTTGAAGTTAGTGAGATGGAGAGAATCAATCTAGATGCTGCTCTCAATGAGGGTATTGGCAACGCACAGAGACATGGTCATAAGTACGATACTGAAAAAGTCATTGAGTTTCGTTATATCCATAAGCCTGATAAACTGGTTATGAGAGTAACCGACCAAGGAGATGGATTTGACTACCGCGCAGAACTTCGTCGCAAGAAAGAAGGAAATGCTGTAGATGAAGCGAGAAATCGCTACAAGCAAGGCGGTTATGGCGGATTAGGTATTATGCTGATGCTCAAGTGTGTTCACAAGGTTGAGTACAATCGAAAAGGAAACCAAGTCACCTTGACAAAATTCCTAGGAGATGAAGTCTTAAAGTTTGAAGAAGAACAAAGGCTCGCTGCCCAAGAAGATATGAAAAATCAAGAAGAGCAAGATAATCCAGATATTCCTTCTCCTGTTTCTACTGATTTAGAAATGCAAGGGGGAATGGAGATCTCTGCTGACGATGGATTGGATATATCAGGGGGCATGGAAATCTCTGCTGATGATGGTGCTCAGGATGAGCTCTCAATGGCAGGAGGTATGGAAATCTCTGCCGATGACGACGACAACAGAAACAAAGGAGACGAGGATGATCTCGGCTCATTTGTAATAGAACCTGACTAGTACTCATCAAGCACTCGACCCCAATAAAAAAAGCTCCACATTGTGGAGCTTTTTTTATTGGCATTTTTTTTATTGGCATTTTTTAGCGAGGGTGGGAGGGTGTTCCTTATCTGAAACCGTTCTAAGCACCCTCCAACGAACATGGTACTTAGAACGGTTTTTGATCATCTTTTTCAACAGCAGTCGAGCCAAAGCCCTCCAGGAAACATCGCGCTTAGTCTTTTCTTAATCCATAAAATCAAGAGAGGATTTCTTCTCGTCTTTTCCTTTATCTTTGTCCTCAGATTTATCCTTAGACTTTTCCTCGGACTTTTCCTCAGATTTATCCTCGGACTTTTTGTCCTTATCTTTATTCTTATCTTTCTTTTTCTCAGACTTACGGCTGACTAAAGGAATTGTCATCGTACTACTCTCCATCTGACGAGGAGTGGATTTCCCATCCTTTTTATCTTCTTTCTCAGTAGACTCTTCTTCCTTCTCTGAGGAGTCCTTCTTATCTTCTTTAGTATCTTCTTTAGTATCTTCTTTAGTATCCTCTTTCTTTTCGTCTTTTTTATCCTCTACTTTAGAAGAAGAGTCTTCTTTTTCTGGAGAATCCTCTTTCTTATCTTCCTTTTTATCTGAAGAGTCATCTTTCTTTTCATCTTCTGACTTTTCCTTTGCTTGTTGCTCTACAAAGCGATACATCTTTGTTGCAGGCCCCGTAGATTCATCTTTCTCATCTTTCTCATCAGAAGAGGCCTTGCTATCTTCTGCCTTAGTTTCTGTCTTAGAAGATTCTTCTTTGGCAGCAAGTTTCTTTCTCTTTTCTTCTTTCTTCTTTTCTTTTTCCTCTCTCTTCTTTTTCTTCTTCTCCTCTTTCTTGTCTTTGCCAAGAGAAGGAGCTTTGTCTAAAGGAGGTAACTCTAAGTGTCCCTCTTCGTCTTCCCAAATTTCATCCAAATCACAACCGTCTACTTCCTTACGCATTAAGAAGTAAATCATTGTGCTGGCAGAGAAAATATAAGCAAAAATATAGCCATAGATTAGATATTGCATGGCAAAGTAGAAAATCATCAAGATAGCTCCCACGCTAGCCCAATTTTTATCTAACTCCCAGAGATTCTTAAAACTCATCGCGCGCTCTGCCGAGACAACATCGTTAATTTTTCTCTCGTACATTTTGGAAAAAGTAGGCGTTCCCTGAATGTAAGACCAAACATCTTTGAGACCAGCAGGGTAAAACTTAGGTTCATCTTCCTTCAGTCTTTTTTTCTCTAAATCAGAAGCTTTTTCGTAATTTTCTTCGTACTGGTTCTTTACTTGTTCAAACAAATCACTGTCAATGTAGTACTTTTCCACTTCATCTTCATCATTTGACAGCGTAGCCACAGTCACAGTCTTCCATTCGTCATCAAAACGATAACTTGTAATGTCTGCCTTTGTGCTACTAATGGAAGAAGTAGAGAAGGTAATGTCTAAGAAAATCCCTCCCAACCACAAGAGTAAAACAACAGAAGCGATTAGCAAAGTATGGTAGGTAAGGTAAGACCAAGGGCGAGAGATAATATACTGAATAGAGGTCATTGTGCCCTCTGTTCCTGAGCAACTCTCGGTAGAAATAGCAGAAGATGTTAGGTTAAATCCTCCGACTAAACCAATCCCTAAAAGCATAATCAAAGCAGAGGATAAAAATACCAAAAAGAAAAGTAAGGCAAACAAAATCGGTCCAATAACAGGAACATTCATCGCTAAAAAACCAGCAAAGTAATTGCAAGCCACAAAAAAAGCGATTAAAACAACTAAAAAGAGCGGACTAAAAAAAAGAGCAAACTTCTGTCTCCAAGCAAACTTGAGAGCTCTTCCTATCGAGATATCATCTTGCTTAGCAATGTGGTAAGCCGCAAAACGATTAATCGCACCGCCAAAAAAAGCCCAAATGAAAGTCGCCCAAAAAAGAAGAGCGATCATCGCTGAACAATCAGGTGTTTTCTCCAGTGCATCTAAACTAACTTTCCCTCCTGGAATAATGGAATAAATAGCTTGGAAGGCTTGTGTTCCATTGTGCCCTAAAAGAGAAGTCGCATAGTAAAGACTTCTTGCAACCAAGTGATCCTCTTCACTATAAACATGGATACAGCAAACTCCCCCCATAAGAACGAGGACAGCAAGAAAACCAAGGATAATAACGCTGGGACTAATGGGAACTCTCTGGCCGGCGAAAGGCCCCTGCCAGTATCGATTTGCTTCATTCATGTCTTTATACTCCATACAAACAAAATCAAAATAGCGAGAAAATTTGCTTAGAAACTTTTGGGTTTTAATTTTACTCTTTTTACTCCAAATTACAACATCAAAATTCGTTTCTCTCCTCGAAACGATTTACCCATAAATAAAAATGGTTAGTTCTTTCCTTGAACTCAGTGTTTGCTAATGTTAAAATAAGATAGAGTAGTTTGGTAAAGCAGTGAATTGAATTGGATCAAGGTGCTTGGAAAGAAATAATCTCCCTATTTGCTTGATCTTTTGTTCGCTAGCTACGTTGCTTCTCTGTTACAGAAAAAAACTATGCGCCATCGAAAGCGCCTTGCTAGCAAACAAAATCTGCTACGCAACTAGAGAGATTATTTCTTTCCAAGCACCTAATTTGATTTGACTAGATGGATTGAGTAATTAGTTACCGAATAAGGCAGAAACTATGAGCTTAAAAGTTGGGCAAATAATTGATAATTATTGTATCCTAGAGCAAATTGGAAGTGGCGGAAATGGCATTGTATACAAAGCCCAAAATGAAGAAAATTCCGAGATTGTTGCCATCAAGATTCCGTGGAGTGAAAATATAAAAAAAGATCCTCGATTGGCAGACAACTTTGCTCGCGAAATATCCGCTATCACCAGATTGGAACACCCCAACATAGCAAAGTCTTTTCAGGCAGGTATTTACCTAATAGGGGAAGACGAAGAAAAACTATCCATTCCCTACCTTGTTATGGAGTTTGCCAAAGGTAAAAGCCTAATAACCGAGAATTACCTACCAGCACGAGATATTGTCGAATTAGTTCAAAAAGTCGCCACGAGTGTTGCCTATGCTCATACAATGAGAATTATCCACCGAGACTTAAAGCCATCGAACATATTTGTTGATGAAGAAGGAAACCCCAAGATTCTTGATTTTGGTTTGGCCAAAATGATGGACCAAATATCATCAAACACATCTATTTTTGAAGGGTCTCCGGCCTACGCTGCTCCCGAACAATTTCGCGGAGAAAACTGCGATGAGCGTACTGACATATGGGCTCTAGGAGCTATTCTTTTTGAATTACTCACGGGAAAACCTCCCTTTATTCCAGAGAACTGGGAGGAACTCTCCGAAGTACAAAGAATATTTGCCGCTCAAGAAATTGCTTTAAACAAAAAACTCACCCGCCCCTCTAAAATCAATGAGAATATTGATAAGCACTTAGATAATATTTGTATCAAGGCACTAGCAAAAAAGCCTGTTGATCGCTATCAAAATGCAGAAGATATGGCCAATGATTTAAAACAATGGGGTAGGATTAATCGTGATTTGCAAGCAGAACGGGCCAGTCGTTTATTTTCTTGCACAGGCGTTTTTCCGAAACCTATCAAAAAAGGGTTAACCGAGAAAGCCTTTGAATATCTACGCAAAGCTCTAAGTTATGATACTGCGACCACTCCTCTAAAAAATTTAGTTTTGCGACTTTTTAAAAGCCAAGGGCTTTCGGAAGTTTCCGTCGCCGAAATGCCTTTTTCTCGTGACTTAACAAGAGAAAAGTGGGAAGTTCTCCAAGAGCAATTAACTCGGGCCGCTGATTTTCCAGATGATGTAGTTATTCCGATCACCAAATTTATTCCAGGCATTGGCCAAGGAGAAGAGTTACCACGACAAGCACTTCTTGTCTACGAAAAACCCAAAGGAAAAAATATCAGCAGTCGCTTAGCTGATCTAAGTGCAGATGAGATGGTCGAGTTAGTTCTTGTTATAGTACGAGCCTTAAACCAAGCTCGTGACCTAAGCTTGCAACCAAGTGTTCCTGATTTTTCCGAGATTTTTGTAGACCCTTTTCAGGTACTAGCCTTGCGTTGGCCCTTTGCCAATCAAAAAGAAATACCAGCAAAAGATCTAGCAGCTTTAATTTATAATCTTTTTGTCGGAGTTAAATACGACCAAGATGTACCCAACTGGGGCAATGTTCCAGACAAGTTTAGAGATGTCCTAAGAACCACTCTACAGCCTAGTAGCCCGATAACTAATCTCGAAAATTTTATGAACGCCTTAGAGAGAAAATTAGAGGCCTATAAAATTCTAAAAAAGGGAAGTTTGAATCGGTCTTTCACTTTCCCAGAAGGAGAATACTGGCTGGATAGTTGGCTAAGAATAGAAAAAAATGGACACCTTAAATTATCAGGAGAGACTATTCTTCGTTTTGCTCCTGGCATCGGAATAGAATGTTTAGGCAAAATTACGACAGACGGAAAATGGGATGAAGAAGCCCTACAGGGCAGTGTTCAATTTCTCCCCGAAGACGTGAGAGAAGGTTGGGCAGGAATTCGCTTTTTGGTGGGAGTTTCCAATGAAACTCAATCCATTGTAGGATGTACTTTTGAAAGTGGACAAGGAACTTCTGAAGATAGTTTAATCTGCGGGGGGGCCATTCACGCCGAAGCTGGTGCCTTTAAATTCAAAGAATGTTGCTTCCGAGGAAACAAGGTCGAAAATAACGGAGGTGCTTTGCATTTTGTCGAAAAAGGAGACTCTTCTATTGAAGCTGAGTTTTCTCAAGTTGTTTTCACAGGAAACCACTCTCAAGGGCATGGGGGAGTTATTTATGCTCATAGTTGCCACAAGATAACCTTAAATGACTGCCATTTCGAAGGAAATAGATCAGGGGAAGACGGAGGTTGTCTTTACATTCGAGGCCGTGATGGATCCAGAGTAGCTCACTGTGAGATCCAAAGAAGCACTTTTTCGGAAAATCGCTCCCAAATCTCTGGTGGTACCGCCTACTTTAACTTCTATAGCGTAGCTTCTATCGAAGATTGCCAATACGATGGAAACATTGCCGAGGATAGTGGAGGAGCTATTGCTATCGTCGGAAAAGAAGATCTTTTCTCAAAGCTGCGAGTAGACAAATCGAAATTCACAGGAAATCGCTGCCAAAATAGAGGTGGCGCCATTGTTGCAAAAAAAGGCACTCAAATTACCTTAGAAAAACTTCGTTTTGGTAGCAATAGTTCCGACAGAGATAGCGGAGGGGCTATTGCTATTGACGGCAAAGGTATCGCCAAACAAAGTCTAGCCAGTCTATCACAAGTTGTCTTTTCAGAAAACAGATGCAGAGTTGACGGAGGAGCAATTAACGCCAATATTAACTCTCACCTTTCTTTAGAAGGTTGTCGCTTTGAAGGCAACTACAGCGAAGATAACAGTGGAGGAGCTGTTGTTATTGTAGGAGGAGCCGAAGAAACAACAAGCGAAGCCAAGTTCGTCCGCACTACCTTTCATCGCAATCGTTGTAAACTAGATGGCGGAGCTGTTAATGCCAATGTTTACACTCGCACCTTGTTTGAGAATTGTCGTTTCAAGAACAACAGTGCGGAAGATAGCGGAGGAGCCATTGAAATCGCAGGAGATGAGGGAAACCGAGCTACCGAGGCCAACTTTAAAGAAGTAGTTTTCTTTGGCAACCGTTGTAAAATCAGCGGAGGGGCGATCAACGCCATTGATCTAACAAAAACAAATTTTGAGAGCTGTCGCTTTGAAAATAATCGATCAGAAGAAGATTCTGGTGCTATCCAAATAAAAGGAATAGACTGCGAAAAATACAGCGAAACTATTTTTCGAAGCACTCGTTTCTTAGAAAACCGAAGTAAACTCTTTGCCGGAGCTCTTTTTCTCCATGTTTTCACTAGGGCCAAACTAGAAGACTGTCGCTTCAATGGTAACCAAGCTGAAAGCAAAAATGGAGGAGCCATTCAAATTCTCGGAAAGCGAGAAAAAAATGCCACAGAAGTTAGCTTCTGCCGCGTTAACTTTACCGAAAATTTCTGTGGAGGCGATGGAGCTAGCCTCAACATGGGATTTTGCTCTTTAGCAATTTTTGACGATGTCCGCTTTGAAAGAAACCTAGCCGAAAATAGTGGAGGGGCTATTGCCTTCATCGGAAAAGGAGATGAAGGAACAAGTAAAATGACCCTGCGCCGGGCCCGATTTACCGAGAACCGCTCCAAGGTTGATGGCGGAGCAATTGCCGCTGGTCCTCATACTCAAATGATTTTAGAAACCTGTAAGTTCCACGCGAATAAAGCCCAAGGAAGTTGTGGAGCTATTGGGATTATCGGTAAATCAAATGCCGAACCTAGTAAAGCAAAATTTCGCAAGGTCAGCTTCACCGAAAACCAATGCAAAGGTGATGGAGGCGCCATGGCTGCAGGAATTCATAGTCGAGTAATCTTTGAAGACTGCAAATTTGAAAAAAATTGGGCGGAAGGTTGCTGTGGAGCTCTTGGAATTGCAGGTAAAGATTCAAAATACCTAAGTGATGCCACTTTCTCCAAAGTCCGCTTTATCGGCAATCATTGCGAAATCGATGGAGGAGCTTTAATTCTAGGCAGATTCAGTCGAGTTAAGTTCTCTCAATGTCTTTTTGAAAAGAACTACGCCGAGAAAAAAACAGGGGGTGCCATTTTAGTTTTGGGAGGCGATCCAACTTCGCCCACAATTGCCACTTTCAAAGAAAGCACTTTTCTCAAAAATTATTGCGCTGTCGATGGAGGTGCCATCAATGCAAATATATACAGCCATCTAATGTTTGATCTTTGCCATTTTGAAGGTAACTTTGCCAAAGAGAAAAATGGAGGAGCCATCGTTCTGCTAGGACAAGAAGGAGGGTGCTACACCGAAGCCACTTTCCGTAAGGTTCAGTTCATCCAAAACCATTGCCGTGTTTCTGGGGGAGCCATTAATGCTAACGATTATACTCGTAGTCGCTTTATAGAGTGTACTTTTGATGGCAACCGAGCTCTCACAAAAAATGGAGGAGCTGTTCTTATCTTAGGAGAAAATAGTCAAGAGCCCAGCGATGCAAAGTTCTCTCAAGTAGAATTCAGGAACAACTACTGCAAAGGCTCGGGCGGAGCTGTTAACGCACACGTCTATACAATTACGAGCTTTGAAAAATGTAATTTCCAAACCAATATTGCCGATGAAAATGGGGGGGGAATTTTTGTTCGAGGCTTGCGAAGAGTTCCCAATAAAGCCTCCGTTAAGGGCTGTCATTTTTTAGGGAACATTGCGGGTAATATTGGAGCCGATGTAGCCTTACACGCCGTCAAAGGAGTGACAGAAAGATCATTGATGGATGAAAATACAATAGAAATACCTCCACCTGACTTTCAAGAAGAAGAAAAACAAGAGCAGCAAGAACAACAAGAAAAAAGTAAGCAGAGCGAAAAAATTGTCCGTCAATATCCCAAGTAGTGATAATTATTTTTTCTTGCGTTTCCACCTATTCCATAGATACCACCTAACCAAAGCCCCTAAATATTTTTTCTTAAAAGGAGGAGGAGCTTCTTCTCCTAGAGGATCTCTCATTTTTATGCGTAAAGTAAAGTCATTGAACTTTTTTTGCATACTAGGATCCACATTCTTACGATGCATTTCTTTTAGGCTAAAGCCTTCTGGTATTGGTTTACCAGGGCTATTTTTCTCAAATTTGTTTCTTTTTGGTGGGGTGCTCATAAGTAGTCCTTCCTCTATCATCCCAAAAATCGTCTATAAAAAGACAGTCTATCAAAATTAGGCCGTGTCCTCATTCAGCTTTTTTACAAGGTTTTGGGAAATTAGATGTATAACTCTTAATCTTAGTTGTAGCTGCATAACGTGGTGGGCTGAATGAAAACACGCCCTTATGGGTAAAACCCAAGATCGAAAAATTGGAAAACAAAATTTTAATTCCTAATATTCCTAACTGAGTTAAGAGCTAAAAGCGTAGACATGATGTTATAAAAGAGTTTTGGAAAAATTCTTTTTTTGTTTTTAAATTTTACCCGTAAGGGTGTGTTCTTATTCAGCCCATCCTGCGACCATAGAAATACTGAGTTCAAAGTAGTTTTTTTTATTTTTACTAAAAAAATACAAAAAATAAGCTGAATAAGAACACGCCCTAATTTAGTTACTTTTTTCCTAAAAATCAAGCACCAAATTTTTGAATGAACATAGTTTATGGCTGGTATTTATATTCACATTCCTTTTTGCAAACAAGCTTGTCACTACTGTAACTTTCATTTTTCCACCGCCCTAGGGCGTAAAAAGGACTTTGTCCAAGCCCTTTTGAGGGAAATTCAGCTACAAAAAGATTATTTAGCTGGGTCAGAGGTCACTAGTATTTACTTTGGAGGAGGAACTCCTTCTCTTTTATCCAGTTATGACCTACAAAGCATAGATCAAGCCATTAGAGAAGCTTTTCCTATTTCTCCTAGTGCTGAAGTAACTTTGGAAGCAAACCCTGACGACTTAACCAAGGAAAAGCTTCAACAACTGCGACAAATAGGAATAAATCGACTCAGTATTGGAGTCCAATCTTTTTTTGATGAAGACCTCCAGATCTTAAATCGAGCCCACGGAAGCAAAGATGCTTTTTTATCTATAGAAAGAGCTCAAGATCTTGGTTTTACAAATCTATCCATTGATTTAATCTACGCCATCCCCACTCTTGATAATCAAAGATGGAAAGAGAACATCAAAATTGTTCACAAAAAACAAATTCCCCATTTATCTGCCTATAGTCTTACTGTAGAACCCCATACTCCTCTTATTCACTTAATTCAAAAAGGAAAAATCCCTCCGGTAGAGGAAAGTAAAAGTGCGGAGCAGTTCGAAATTTTAATTTCCCTAATGGAAACTCTAGACTATATCCACTACGAAACTTCTAATTTTTGCCAAAAGGGTAAATTCAGTTGCCACAATACGAGCTATTGGAAAAATCAACCATACTTAGGGCTAGGCCCTTCCGCCCATTCCTATAATAAAATCTCTCGCCAATGGAATATTGCCCAAAACGGAAAATATATCCAAGCCTTAAGTAAGAATACAGTGCCTTACGAAAAAGAAATCTTAAGCTCCCAACAAAAGTACAACGAATACATTTTAACTTCCCTTCGCACCATATGGGGTTGTGATTTAAATTGGATGAGGGAAAATTTCTCGGCTTACATCAAACCATTAGAAGAGGGAGTTCAAAAGTTTACAAAAGAAGAGTATATTGTCTTAGTGGAGGGAAAAATTCTGCTCACAAAAAAAGGGAAGTTCTTTGCTGACTATATAACAAGTGAGCTTTGCCTTGTCGATTAAGATGTTTAGTGGACTAAGGTGCTTTAGCTATACAAATGAGCAACTTGCTCTTGGTAACCGTTATAAAGCTCTGTTTTTACTTTTGCTCCTGTTTCAAGCATAGTTTCCCTAGCCTGAGACCACCGAGGATGGGGCACTTGAGGATTCACATTTCCCTCAAAACCGTACTCTAAAGGCACAAGGTCGCTCCAAAAGGTTCCCGGCATTTCTTTGGTTAAAGTAATACGAACAACACTTTTGGCTGATTTGTAACCATACTTCCATGGAACGACCAAACGAAGAGGAGCGCCGTTTTGGGGTCTTAGACTTCGCCCATAGATACCAACAGCTAAAAAACTTAGCTCATTCACAGCCTCGGGCAAACTAAGAGCTTCATAGTAAGGCCAATGATAGTAACTTTGGCGTTGGCCAGGAGCTTGAGTCGGATCTAAAAAACTAGTAAAGGTAACATACTTAGCCTCAGGTTTAGGCTGACAAATCTGCAATAACTTTGCTAAAGGCACGCCCGCCCATGGCACCACCATCGACCATGCCTCGACACAGCGAAAACGGTAAACTCTCTCTTCTACCCCAAGGGAAAGAATATCATCCAAATCCCAAACCTTTGGTTTTTCAACCAAGCCGTCTATTTCTAAATGATAAGGGTTTAGGCGGAAATTGTGCGCAACCTTCCAAACTTGGGTTTTATTTTTCGTGAACTCATAAAAATTATTATAGCTTAAAATATTTTTTTCGCTCGTGACGGGATATTTAAGGTGATTAGCCTGGTACTCAAGATGGGGAGTAAGAGAAGGGAGAGGTTTACCTAAGGTCAAATTCTTAGGAGGAGAAGGAAAACGAGATTGATAAAGGTGATAAGCATAACCTAAACCAATAGAGGCTCCGATTCCCATTCCAAGCCCCAGTTGCTTCAAAAAAGAGCGCCGCTTCAGATAAATTTTTTCATCTGTAATACTGTTTTCTGAAAGTTTCCAGGGACTAGAACTCATTAGGGGGTGTCCTTATTCAAAAGGTACAAATATTTTTCTTTTGGTTTATGTCGCGTAGTGACTGAGGCACGTAGCCAGGGCATTTATGCCTTACTTTTATACACATAATTTTGGAACTGAAAATTTAACCTTCTAGGTTTAGTGTATTTCCTTCTTGTGCATACAAATATTATTTTTAGGCCCGTTCGTGACCCAGGGTACCGTTCGCCTTTGGCTCACTATACCCTGGGCTACTGATATATAACACCTTCGGTGTATAGAACTTAGTGGATTATTCTTTTCATAGAATACGTGAGATTTTATATATCCTAACTCTCCAACCACACAAACCATCAGAATGGGCAAATTTTGTTTTTCAATTTTCTGATTTTTAATTTCGCCCGTGAGGGCGTGTTCTTATTCAGCCCACTACGTTATACAAATAGAACTAGAATTAAGAATTATACTTCTCACTATCCAAAATATTGCCAAAAAGCTGAATAAGGACACGCCCTAGTTTTTGCCCGACTGCGCATTTAATGTCCAGTCGTATTCCAAAAAACTTAGGCTGAATTCTGCCTCATTCAAAGGAATGTATCCTTTTAGATTAAGCCATTTCCGAGGATCATTATCAAAGTCAGACTTATACCAATCAAAGAGTTTCGACAAATAGATTGTCCCACTCCAAAAGCCCTTATCGATTTTTTTTCCTTTTTGAGGGTTTCTGATAAACAAGTGAGTTTGCTCATCTAGTTGTTTACTCAAGCGACTTGCGTAGTATGCCTCTGGCCTCAAATCTGGGCAGCCTAAAGCAGCACAGACCAAAACAAAATGAACTCTTGGCTCGGAAAACTCTTTCAATATAATGCCTTTTTCAATTCCATCAAGAGTATATGTTTTCCCCGCAATAACTCCCGCCGGTTGATTCCAAACATTCACATTCCCTTTTTGTAAGTCATTAAATTGCTTAAGTCCAGGGTTCTCAACAATTTTCTTCAGAGTCAAAAAGTTATAGAGATTAATCCATATGGCTAGACGTTCTTGCTTTGATTTATTAGAAAAAGAAGGAAAAGTAGAGTAGAGTTCCACTAGTTTATCAAATTTTTTATCTTTCCGAAGACCTTTGTAATTTACTAAGTTAGCCTGAATCCCTTTGATTTTTCCTGTCTTCACATGTTCCTTCAGAAGCGAGCTGTAAAGATCCGTCCATTCAGAAAAAACATCGGCTTGAGTAAAAGTAGTAAATAAAGAAAAAATAAAAAGAAATGCGATAATTTTTTTCATTGTAAGAAATCCTTGTTTTTAAGAGCTGTTATAAAATTAGCTTCTACGATAAAGTTTTCATCACCAAAGGCCTTAGTAATGTATGGTTCTTACCTACTAATCTAGCAAATCTTTTTTCTTATGTCATAAATCTGAAAAATATAAGAGTGAATCAATTTCTATATCTCTATATTTCTATAGATAAACGACAAATTCAACTTCCGTTAAATTCTTTTTAAATTCAATTCGATCAAAGCTATGCACAATAACTTTTGCTGCTAAAATGCTCATGTCTTCAAAGTCAGAAAAATCATCGTCGTCATCAAAATCAAAATCGGGAAAATCATCTTCAGATTTACCATAAACAGTGCCTACCTCATGAGCCCCACTTTCTCCCATTAGCTCGTCGTGCAACTCAAGATCACTTCCCACATCAGTATAGCTTTCTTTTTCTTCTAGTTCACTCAGAAGACTAGCACGATGTTTTTTAAAGATGGAAAGAAGATTATCATATCCATGAGGACAGCATTCCGTACAAGTAAAAAATATTCTGGTCGGAGACTTACGAATATGAACCCGGAAATTCGACTCCTTGGTTCCTTTCAAATTCTGCAAAGTTTCAACCATCGCAGTGGGAATAACACCTTTTTTCAACTCACTAAGGTTTGTTTTTTCTAAAATTTTCTCAACCAAACCAGCTAAGCAAGGAAGAACTTCAGGAACAATTTGTAAATCAATAATAAAATTATTGTTCTGAGACATAGTGTTCAGATCACTCTTAGCATTCAATTGAAAAATAGTCTTCGTTTCTGCTCGTCGAAGAAAGGTCTGGTTAATGAAGAAAATGAGGTGATTCCCCATTTTAATTCTGTCCCCCTCTTGAAGTTCTCGCTCCTCTAAAACAGCACTGTTCCCGACATACACATCCGCCTGCGGAAAGGGAATCAAGAAAACATCGTCTTCAACTTTTTTGATTTGACAGTGTTGCTCTAAAATGTATTCATCTTTTAAAGCGATCGTTGCTTCTTCTGAACAACCAATGATAACAGGATCATTTTTAACAATAAAAGATTCGATCACGTTATCTAGATGACGAACTTTAATTAAAGAAGTTCGTCTTTCTTCATGTCCACCACTTTCCTTAACCTCAACAGCCTCTTGTAGCCTTTGGTAAAGTGCTGGATCACGTAGTTGTAGAAGGCTCACACCTTCCTGTGTATACTCCGAGAGAGCCATTTTTCGTTTAAGCTGGAGCTCTCCTTGATCATTTTTCAGGAATGAGAGATATTCCAGTTGCTCTTCATTGTACATTGAGAATTTACTCTCAAAAATAGAAAGGTAGGTCGCCAAACTATTGTTAGTGGGGCCATAGCCTTTGCTGTAAAGATATTTTTTCTCAAAATCGTTGGCCACAGAAACAGCTCTTTGATAACGCAGTTGAGGCGTAGGCATAAGCATCTTAACAATAATAGAAGATAGTTCCTCGGGAATATCTTTCCTAATCTGGTCAGGAGGAACTATTCCTGCAGAAAGCTGTTTTTCAATGGACTTAATTTGCTCTTCTTCAGAAACAGCTCTATCTATAGCAAAAAGAGGAATACCTGTAATCACATGATAAGCAACGGCTCCCAGAGAAAATAAATCTGAGGCTTCATCAACCCGTCTTTTTTGCATTTGCTCAGGCGACATGTAAGGAAGTTTTCCTTTTAGGTAACCTGGCAACCCTGCAACGGCAACAGATATCCCAAAGTCACTGAGCTTACAAATCCCATGCGTATTGATGAGAATGTTTTCTGGAGAAATATTTCGATGAATAATATAGTTATGAGAGTAGCCTAAAGCCCTAGCAATACGGCTGATAATAAACCCAGCGAAAGGGACAGGCAAAAGCAAGGAAAGATTGAGATGCTCTTGGTGAAGTTCGCGTAAATCCATTCCGTCAACATAATCAACAACTAAAAGCAAAAGTTGCTTTTCTTCCGCTTCACCACTCTCGATAAGCTGAATATCTTCTGGTTGATCTCGGCGAAATTGGAGACGGCGAACTTTTTTCTTCTTTTCTTTTTGAACAGAAGAATAAGAGAGCTCATCCAAGCTCTGACGAAAATTGGGAGAAAGAGCGCTTAAGGGAATAGACTCTAGCCCATATGTTTTCACAATATTTTCGTGGCGCAAGGTTGCCGCTAAATTCGCTTCTCTAAGCAAAGCCTCCTCTTCAGAGGACTCAAGTTTCTTAAGAGTTTTAAGAACAACGTAGTCGGTAACTCCTCCCGAGTAGCGAGCTGCCAGATACACGATTCCCATCCCTCCTCGACCAATTTCTTCTAAAAGGGTGTAGGATGTTTGGGACTCAAATTGGAATTCTTCTAAAGAAATATCTTTCATAGAAAACCGCCAACATAGTTAAATTTTTAGTTTTTTTGACCAATCAATAAGCTGAGTGCCGAAGAGCCTATCATAAAATATATTCCATAAATATCACCTGACCTAGTAAAAGTCAAGTTTTTCCTAGCTTGACTTTTTGGAAAACATAGTGTATTTTATGAAAATACGTAAGAAACTTTTTTATTTTTCAGCAGCATTTTTTGATAATCCCTATTTGGCTGTCCTCCTAAACAATGAAAGTCAAAAACTTTTGATAGATTTACCTATGAAATATTTTATTTTGTTTATTTTTTGCTCTTCTATGCTTTTTTCGGGATGCTCTGGAGAAATTGAGAAATACATCGAAAAAACTCCTAATTTATCCACACGTAAAATCATAGCTATGCGCTCTGGTCAAATTATCAATGGAATGTCAATAGAAGAAGTAAAGAAAATTTTAGGTGAACCCACTTTCACAGAAAAAATCGGAAAAGAAAAAGCCGAGAATCGTTGGGTTTATAGGCTGGTAAAACAGGGAAAGCAAATATCAGATGTCTATCAGCCATTCAGTGCTTTTCCCCAAGGAATAGCTTACGTCATTCCTTTGTATTACAAACCACAAGAAATTCGGATAGATTTTTGCGGAGAGAAAGTTTGCAGAGTTCAAGAAATTCTAAGCTTTTAGGTTATATAAAGGAGCAAAACCTTGAATTTGGTAACAGTTGAGTGTCCTCACTGCACGGGGAGATACCGACTCAAAAAACCTGCTAATACCGAAAATTTGAAAATTAGTAAATTCAAATGTGGTAAATGTGTGAAAAATTTTTTTATAAACTTTAAAAAAATTTCACCCGAATCAGACTTGGTATATCGAGCCCAAAAAACTGCGCAAGAAGACGGAGATGAAGTTAAAAATATAGCTGAAACAGTAAAGCTGGACGGAGAAAAAGTTCAGGAGTCCTACGACGAGATTATGCAACAAAAACGAAGACTAGAAGCAGTTACCCCTCCTCAAAATTCTGCTCCCCCAGAAGAGAAACAAGAAGAACAACCACAAGAAGAATCTTCTGGAGAGTTAGATTTTGATTTTGACGAGTCTCTTTTTGATGATGGTGACTTTGCTGGTAACACCCTTTCTAGTAGCTCTGGAAGTTCTTTTGAGGATTCTCTCAAAAACGTTTTCTCCGAAAGCTCTAGTCCATCATCAGAAACAAGCACCTCTGAAGCAAATTCATTTTCTGATAATCTTTTTGACTCAGAAACAACATCCGAGGAGTCGTCTGATATCTCTGAACAAGCTATTGATGAACCAGCTTCTTCTAGCCTCTTCGACTCTGATACTGATGAACAAGCTTCTTCTAGCCTCTTCGACTCTGGCAACGACGAGCAAGCTTCCTCTAGCCTCTTCGACTCTGGCAACGACGAGCAAGCTCCTACTAACCTCTTTGACTCTGGCAACGAGCAAGCTCCTGCTAGCCTCTTCGATTCTGGCAACGATGAACCATTTTCCGCCAACCTATTTGATTCTAACAACGATGAGCAAGCTCCTGCTAACCTCTTCGATTCTGGCAACGACTCTCGAGGTGATAGCCAAAAATTAGATTTAGATTTTTTAAAAGTCCCCTCAGAAGGAGATGTCGGTACATCAAATATTTTTGATATTAATATATCCTCCTCGCCTGAACCAGAAGAAACCGTTGGATCAAGTACTGTAGAACTAGATATTCGCTCAACAAGCTTATGGAAAAGAGCCCAAGCCCGAAAAGAATCAGCGGCAAGTAAACCTGTTATTTCAGAAGAAAATCTAGAAAAAATCAAATCTCTTTCCGAAAAAGAATCTATTTTCATTTTAAAACATGCCTTAAACTTCGACTTGACAGAGTCAGAACAAGTTAAGGAAGTTTTAGGGGATTATTTTGAGGGAAAACAATCGGTAACAAATCCCGTTGTTCTCTTAGTAGAAAGAGGCTATATAACCTTTTTCCAATATAAAACTCTTGCAGAAAGCTTAGAAAAAGATAAAAATGCAGGCCGCCTAAATTCGGTAGAAATATCTTCTCTAGAAGATGCCGAAGTCTTTCTTGGTTTTTCAGAAAACCGTAAAGCTATGCGGATTGTCTGTCCTCACTGTAAATCGAGCTATCGAGTCAAGGTTGCAGTAAAACCAGGTAAGTTCAAATGCGGTAAGTGTAAAAGCTATTTCTTTTTGACAGGTAAAAAAGCTTAGGTACTATTGAGAAATTGAAAAATTGAAAAATCGTTTTTACAGCACGAAATTAAACTCGGCTACAAAAACGATTTTTCAAGAGCAAAAATCCCCTTTTTCCTTAAAGGACAAAAGGCCTCCAAATCAAAACTCAGCTCTTCTCCGTTAATTAATTGCGACAAACATAGAGCTGAGAGAGGAGCCATCCCAATCCCACTTTTATAATGCCCTGAGCAAATAGAAATATTTTTCTCTTCGTTTAGGTAACCTATCCAAGGTAAACGATCCTTTGGACGAGGCCGAATGCCAGCCCATCCTTCCAAAATATTTTTTCCAAGCCAAGGAAAAATTTCCTCTAGATTTCTCTGAAGTTCGCTTTTCCCATCTTCTGTAAAGTCCTCTTCCCAGACTCTCGGCTCAGTCGTGGCTCCTACAATAAGGGTATTTCCGTTAGGAACCAAGTGGAGGTCACGCTGAAAGTGGATCATGACTTCTTCTGAATAAAACCTTGGTATTCGAAAGAGTTGTCCCTTTACGGGAATAAGAGGAGCCTTCAAATTCACCAGAGAAAGAATTTCATTCAACCAAGCTCCTGTTGCAATAATCAAGTTCTCGGTAGAAAAATTTTTTTCCTTGCTCTCCAACACTACTTTTCCAGGAAAACTATCTATTGCAGACACTTGAGTATCAGGAAAAACATCGACTCCTCTGTTTTTAATAGTCATTTCTAGCTGGCAAAGAAGAGTCCTAGCATCTAAAAAACCGTCTTCAGGAAAGTAGAAGCCTTGGTGATCACCGGGAGGAAAATGTTTATTCAAAGAAGGGGGAAATTCAGAAATTTTTTCATAAAGAGAGGACTCTTCTCGATCCAATTGAGCTTCCAGTTTTTGATACTCTTTTTGACCTTTTAGGGTGTGAGTAGGAAAAATATGGTAAGCACCTGGCTGGTAAACATTCTTTGCTTGGGGAACACCTGCTATAATTTCCTCTAACCACCGAGGATAAAGCTGAGTAGAGCGAACATAAAATTCGCGAAAAGAAGAGAAGTACTTCCGAGCATCTAAACTCATCAAAATACCAGAAGCAGCCCAAGAAGCTTTCTTGCCGATTTTCCCCTTATCAAAGAGAGCAACTTTTTTTCCCCGCTGCACTTCCTCTAAGGCACAGCTCAACCCCATAATTCCACCACCAATAACAATAGTATCGTAATGCCTCATCAAATTAGTCCATTTCAAAAAACTCTTGCCATCTCTCTTTTTGTTTCCACTCTGGATAAATCAAAATTAGCCTTTGCCAAGCCTCTTGGAATTTTTGATCTTCCTCTAAAGCATAAAAACAAATCGCTCGGCTCAAAAAATAAGTATGCCACCCGGCCACTGCAAAATGAGAACAGTTATCTTTCTCTAAGTCTATCAAAAGCCTATGAGCTGTTTCTTGCAAAACTTTCTTCGATCCTTTTGTCTCCCGAAATCGAAAAAGAAGCTGCATCAAATGAAAGCTTTTCTTTTGATAAGTGGAGCAAAATATTTTTTCATAAAAATGATCGGGATCAAGAGCAATATTTTCTTTCAGAAAAAGAAGATACTGCTCTTGATTTTCGGGTAGAGAAAATCGATAAGCAACGTAAGCCGCTTCGAGCTTTTTCTCAATTTTCGAAGTAAAAAGAAAATAGTGAGGAGCCATTTGCCCTTGGAGAAGAGAATAGTTTCCTAAGCAAGAATTCCAAAGAATATCAAATTGTTTATTTTCCGAAGTTAGTGATTTTTTAATTTTATCCCAAAGTCTTTTTTTCTGGACAACATCGATGAGCTCTTGATGAACTTCCCCTAAACTAAAAGGAGGAGAGCGGCGAAAAAAAACTTTCCCTTCGTCATCTTCGAGAATAAGAGTAGGGAATTTTTCCACTTTGTGTAATTGACGTAATTTTTCCCCTTCTTCTTTTTGCTTTTGTTCCTCAGGTCCTAGAGAAAAAGGATGGACTTCAGAAAAATCTAAGGAAAAGAGAACGAGATCTTCTTGCGCCCACTTTTGGAATTCCTCCTTTTGCCAAATTTGCTTGTAGAAATCTCGGCACAAAGAACAATCTTGGAGTTGAAAGTAGAGAAAAATATATTTTTTTTCTTGGACAGAAATAGTCTTTGCTGTTTCAAAGTGAGAAACAACAGGCGCTTGCCCCCAAAGAAAACCTCTTTCTCCCCACAAGATGGCCAAAACAGCCAAAAAAATAACCCTTGTTCTCATAACCTATGAACCTTCTTGCTGATGCAAGTAAAGCTTGCTATACGTTTCGCTATGCGCCATGACCTCATCATGAGTGCCAAAGCATTCCACTTCTCCTTGGTTTAAAACAAGAATACGATCAGCCTTTTGAATCGTCGAAAATCGATGAGCTATAATAAAAGTTGTCCGGCCTGGAATAAATTTCTCTAAAGCATCCTTGATGTAGTTTTCACTTTCGGAATCAATGTTTGCCATTACTTCATCCAAAATCAAAATTTCAGGCTGCTTCATAATAGCACGAGCCAAGGCCACTCTGTGCTTTTGCCCTCCTGAGACATCAATACCTTGCCCATAGATGGTCTCATAACCTTCTTCCAATGTGACAAGAAAGCTGTGAGCATCTGCAATCTGAGCGGCCTTTTCAATCTCAGACAAAGACTGATCTGCCGTCCTTTGACAGGATATATTTGTTGCGAAAGTATCATTAAATAAAAAAGACTGTTGAGTGACTAAGCCTATCTGACCGCGTAAGCTTTCTAGAGAAACCTGACTAATATCTTGCCCATCAATCAAAATAGCTCCGTCATTGACATCATAAAGTCGTAGAAGAAGAGAGACCAAGGTACTTTTTCCCGCCCCATTTGATCCGACCACGGCAACACTTTCCCCTTTTTTGACAGTAAAGGAAACATTCTTCAGATTTAACTTATCAGAGCCATATCCAAAGCTCACGCCTTGAAAAGTAATCTCTTCTTGGATAGGAGCCAAAGCCAGCAGAGTTTCCTCTTCTTCTCTTTCGTGTTTTTGATCCATCAAATCAAACACTCTTTCACTCGCAGCGACAGCAGCATTAATTTTATTATAGACCTTAGCAAGTTTACGTATCGGGTCAAAGAGAGCTCCGAGAGCAACATAAAAAGCACAAAAAGCTCCTGGGGACATATCTCCTGAAATAACTTTACTCGCAGAAAGGCTTAAAGTAAAAACTGCCGCCGCTGTAATAAAGATTTCCATCACTGGACTTGTTACAGCTTCTGCCTTAACAACTTTCATACTGTAGTGAAAAAACTTCCTGTTTTCTTCGGAAAATTTTTCTTCTCGTTGCTTTTCCATACCATAGGATTTGACAATATCAATTCCCCGAAAGCTATCCTGAAGTATATTCAATAAATTACTAGATTGAGCAAGAGTTTTAGAAGCGCTTCGCTTAATTTTTTTCCCAATTTTCCGCACAAAAACCATCACTAAAGGGAAAATAAAAAAGATCAAAATAGTCAATTCCCAATCAATCAATAATGCTAAGCCCAAAGAACTAAAAGCTTTTAAGGGTTCCCTGATAGCCTTCCCAAAAAGATTACGCAGTCCCTGCGCCATCACAGGGATATCATAGGCAAAACGCCCCGAGATCTGGTTCACCCCTTCCTGGGAGAAATAGCTTTTGGGCAAGCGAAGCACTTTCTGGAAAAGATCTTCTGATAGATCAACTGCAATTTTTGTCGTCAAATATCCTGTAACGTACTCGTGAAAAAAACGCAAAATATTTTTAATCACAACCAAAATCACAATAAAAATCATAAAAATATTAATCGTTCGACTTTGATCAGACAAAACATGAGTTTGTAAAAAATTGCCCAAATACTTTCCGGTATCTCCCCACTCGTTTAACTTCTCCACAATAGCATCGCCTCGGTCAGAGAAAAGAACATCTGCTAAAGGAGTGATCATTCCTAAAGAAGCAAAATGCAAAATCGAAATGGCAATAGAAGCTAAAATACACAATACAACTAAGTGCAAGTAGGGTTTAATATACTGAGCTAAGCGCCAATACTGGACAAAGACAGATTTTTCTTCCAAAGGTGCTTCACTAATTGATTCTTGTTTTTTTTGCGCCATGGCTTTTCTTTCCTATCCTATCATTTCCATTGCAATAGTTTGACCAATCACCTCTAAAGATCGATCATAGCGGTAGCTAATTGAGCGATGAGTGTCATCAAACTCTTCATGGGTATGTGAAATACCCAGTTTATCTAACCTTTGACTCAAAATCCGTGCTCCGATGTGCAAGTGATACTCATCTCGACTTCCACAATCGATAAAAATCAAACGGAGTTTCTCTAGGTTTTCTTTCCAATCTCCGACAATTTCGACAGGATCAAATTTCAGCCAACGTTGCCAAACCTCATCGCGGATCTCCCCTGTTTTTAAATCGAAGGGAAGTTCAAATTCACCTGGCTTATCTTCTAAGGGAGAATACGCCGCCCCCATTCCAATCAAATTGACAGCACTAAAAGCCCGCCCTGGTATCTTATGCTGGCGAGCAATATAGTCCTGGAATTTTTTCACGGATTGATAGCGATAAAGAGCATTATAAGCATGAGGGAAATCATGTTTATAGCAATACTCAAAATACATATCTCCACTATGGCAACCTAAATACGAGAAAATATCAGGATGCTTCATCGCTAGCATAAAAGAGCCATAGCCCCCACTCGATTTTCCCACAAGAGCCCGGCTTTCTGGCTGAGCTAAAGTACGATAATTTTTATCGACATACTGGGCAATTTCTAGAATATAATCCTCATAGTTCCCAATAGCAGAAGAGTTTACAAATTGACTTCCCAATAACTTCGTCATACAATCGGGCATCACAGCAATAATCTCAGGTATTTTCTCCTCGCGGATCAATTTATCAATCCGCTCAGGCACATTCGGCTCAAATGCAGAATAGTTGAGCATAGAAAGCCCTGTCCCTGTAAATCCCGCTAAAAAATAAACCACCGGATAACTCTTCTGAGACTTGTCATAAGAAGGAGGAAAATAAATCGGAAGCTTACGTAACTCAGGGTCTCCCAAAGGATTCCCCTTAAGAGATTCGCTCGTAAACTCAGGAACCTGTACTTGATTTTGATTCATAAAAATGACCTCTGTTCTAATTTTCTTCGAACAACACCCACTCTTTATCTGTTAAAAGAGGCATAATAAAGAAATCCGTTCCAATTATCAAGAGGATTCATCAGAAAGCAGTAGATCATGGATAAGAAAAACCAAAAAAAACTATCGCGCTTTTTAGCCCTTGTTTTACGGCATAAACCCGAGGCCATCAACCTCAAACTCGACGCCAAAGGAAAATGTTCACTCCCTGAGCTAATCGCAAAAATCAACCAACGAGGCTGGCCCTTTGAAGTCAAGCGAGAGCACATAGAAAAAATCGTAGCCGACGACTCCAAAAAGAGATACGCCCTAGAAGACGAAATGATCTGGGCCCAGCAAGGACACTCCCTCACAGACGTCCAAGTCGAACTAACAAAAATAACCCCCCCTCAATACCTCTACCACGGCACCGCCCAAAGATTTGTCTCCCAAATCCTAGGACAAGGACTCCGCCCCATGAAACGCCAACACGTTCATCTCTCTAAGGACGTAGCCACCGCCACCCAAGTCGGAAGCAGAAGAGACTCCAAGCCGACAATTTTAAGAGTAGATGCAAAAAAAGCCCACGAAGAAGGAACAGAGTTTTATTTGTCAGGAAATGATGTTTATTTGGCGGGGAAGGTGGAAGCGAAGTATTTGGAGATGATGTGAGAGTAGGAAAGGCTAAAGTAGAGGAGTAAGCTGGAATGCATAATTCTTGTAGCATGTGCCAAACCTGGCTTTGGTGTATGTTTCAGCGTGTCCCCCCTCTGCTCGTTCCTCGCTTCTCCCCCAAAGGGGAGATAAGAAAGATTTTAGCACATACGAAAGCAAAATGAAGGCTTACATACACAGAAAAACCCTTTTTGTCCACCCTTTGGGGGGGACGCGAGGAACGAGCGGGGGGGGACACGCTGAAAATAAAAACTTTGCAGACGTTAAAATATGCTACAAAATTGATCCAAACAAAAAAACTACCCTAGGCAGCTTATTGGGGGACACGCTGAAAATAAAAACTTTGCAGGCTATTAAACTAATAGCTACAAAAAAAAGCTATTAAGCGTTAGCTTTAAGTGTTTTAGCCTTATTAATTAAAGTAGTAACCTTACCCAAGAGAACGTCATTGGAGAAAGGCTTCACTAAATAATCATCAAAACCCTTTTGTAAAAGATCAGAGAAATCTTTCTCTTCTTTTACATAGCCAGAAATTCCCAAGACCTGAACATGGCCTAACTCAGGCATACTCTTGATGAACTCACAAACCTTGCGACCATCAATATCAGGAAGCATGATATCCAAAATCACCAAATCAGGCTTAAATTCTTTCGCGAAACCAGCCTCAAAACCTCGAGAAACACAATGCAACTTGTATTCTTTGTCATCAAAAATCGCTTTGAAAAGCTCTAAAATACTTTCCTCATCGTCCACAACCAAAATACGAGGAAGCCCCTCTTCTAGTTGATTGGTAGGAATATTGTACTTCTTCATGAACTTCAGCAAATTTTCTCGAGTGATCCGGCGATTCTTTGACCCAGGAATCTTAAACCCCTCTAATTCACCAGACTCAATCCACTTAATAACCGTAGGAATCGTCACGTGGCAAAGCTCTGCCACCTCTCCGGTTGTAAATCCTTTTTTATTTTGCATAGAACATCTTTCTCACAAAAACAGACCAGTCTGAAACTAGTCTTATGGTAAATGTTGCCCCAGTCAGAAGAATAAGGAAATGGCCCACTAAAGGTTTTCCCTTTTTCCCAAAAATACTCAACTTTTGGTACTATTTGCTGCTGTTAAATCTTATTCCTAATACCCGTAAAAATAATATACGAAGTACAGAAATACTCCTGACTAAAGGATATCGAATGGCTCCCAAAAATTAAAACTCACCTATAATCTTTTGCAAGATTATCAGATCCAGAAAAAAAGTCAAGTGAAAAACTTTAAAAAACTGCAAATTTAATCTTAACCACATACACAACAATGACTTATAATTTTGATTTTTTTCTTGACAGAGATAACCACAAGAGTTCCAGCCTTTTCTTTGGGGGGGTTTTGATGGGGTGGTGAAAGATATTTAATCGGGGATTAAACTTGTTTACTTTAGGCTATTTTTTTCTCAAAAACAGACTTTTTTTTTGCGCAAAATGAAAAAAATACGCTAAGAAATTAAATTTCTTTAATAAGCAAAAAGAGTAAAGAATAAAACTAAAAGAACAATTAAAGATACTATTAATCATTTCTTTTTAAATAAAAAATAAGTATCAAGAGTATTTTTCCTCTTGACTAATACTTAGTGATTGATTAGCTTATTTCTATAAAATCTTGCATTTTAATCTTTTTTATTAAAATCAAAAACAGAGCCTGATTCAAATCAAATTTATTTGTTCGGTTTGTAGCATTGGGAAAACTAAAAAACTTTTTTCCTGGTACAAAACATTAGGGTTATTGAACATTTATCCATGAGATTACAGGAATAAAACATGAAAGATTTGCCTCCAATTCAAATACACTATGCTACATCCTTAAAATTTAATCCTCCTCCAATGTTAAACTTTTCAATCCTTGCCTCACTAATGTCTGCTATAAGCCTACTTTTGATGGCTTTGGTATCTGTAGCTGGCTTTGTTAGTTTAAACCATCTACCAACTTGGGTATTAGCTCCATTTTTATTTATCATGATAGGAAGTACACTAGGATTTTTATTTGAAACAACCTTACTTCTTATAGGAAAACCATTTCAGTTACAACAATCAGTGAAAGGTCGTTTCATTCAAAAATTGCGATTAGCAAACTTAGCTTTTGTTTTTGGAACATTGTATCTCGCTACTTGCTTTATCACAATAAGTGCCTCCCCTGTTCTACTTACAACACTTATTGTAGGAATAGGACTTATTGTCGGAACACTACTCATTATTTTTCTTTTTGATGGCCCCCCGCAAATAGCAGGCTCTTTAATTATTTCAGGACTTGTTGGGCAAACATTTCTAATTGTAATTTCATCCACAGTCCCAGGAGAAACTCCTGTTAGAATTCTTTTTGTTTTACAATCACTGACTATGCTTATCACAGTTCTTTTAGTGCCAAATACTCCAGCGAAGAGTACACTCTATCATGTGCTAGGAGCCGGAGCAACAGGTCTCCTATGGGGAGCTTTTTATATTGCACAAAGCAAAGAGGGATCATTTTTTGTATACGAGAACAACTTCCCTCTGTTATTACTTATGATAGGTGTTGCTGTTGGAATGTCACTCTCCCTACATTTATTTCCAAAAACATATGGAAAATTGCGTTCGTATGTAAGCAATGCAACTTGGCCCTTCTTTTATCTTCTGATAGCTGGAGGTTTAAGACCTCCAGCTCCAGCTAACCTCAGTAAACTTTATGGCGATGGTGAGAAATTAAAACCACTAAAAATTTTTCCTTACTACATTGCGCACCCAAGAAACCTGAGTTATCCATTGAGTGTCCCTTGCTTGGATGAAAAACTAACTCCAAAAATAATCGCCTTTGGATGGATCACTAAATTAGTAAAGATATTATTCGCAGTAGCTAGTATTGTAAGCAGAATATTTCCATTTGCGAATATCAAAGTTCCTCTTAAAGACAAACCCAGAATGAAAGTTTGGAGCAATGGAAGCGAATATTGGCCTTGGTGGCTGTTAAAGAAAATATCGTTACCTTTTTTAGGACCATTTTCTATCGAATCTGGTGTGCGTGGACCAGGATTCCAAAATACTCCAGATCAAGCTATACAAAAGTACCAACAAGGACAACTTCTAGCTTACTTGGTCGAGTATGGCATGGGAGGAACTTACCTAAGTCCAGTAAACCTTGATGGTAAAAATCTATTAAAACTAGATCTAAGTTTTCTTGAAAAATATGAAACAAAACCAGATTATGAATCTTATGGAGGAATAGCTTTTTTTGAGTTTAATAGCAAGGAAAAACGTTTAGAGCTAATAGCAGTAACCCCTCCAAACTCCTCTGTTAAGATTACAGCTAATCCAAATGATCCCTCATTTCGCCATGCTGAAGATATGATTACTGCCTCTTTATATTTCCATGGTGTCAGTAGTAAACACTTAGTTGGTATCCACATGGGATTCAATCTTGTAGAGGTTGCGATGTTCAATGCTTTTGATCTGAACCATCAATGGTTGCATCCTATACGACTAGCACTATATCCACATTTTTTTGCTCATGAACTAGCTGAAGAACTTACAACCCAGCACCTTCTGGAAGATGGAGAAGTTTTTCCACAAATATTTGCGACTACAAACGCAAGCTTAATGCGGCATTTAAACGATTCATTCAGTGCGTACAAACTAGGAGAAGATGAAGACTTTGAGTACAGAGAAAAAGTACTTAAAACAGTAGCTCAAGACGAAGAAAACCTAGCCGATACTCTTCCAAATGCAAGTCTCGTTTGGGAAAAAGAATATTTCTCATTGTGGCGAAAATATACAAAAAGCATTGTTTTTAGTGTGTATGATACAGACTCTGCTGTAGCTGAAGATATATATATTCAAAAACTCTTTCATAACTTAGAAGAAATATTTTTGAATAAACTACCCAATAGATATACTCAGTTAAAAACAAAAGAAGGGCTGTCCATATTTATGTCTGATGTTATGCACCATCTCATTATTCAACACGAAGTCTATGGAACGTCTAGTGTCCGCTTAGCCTTAGACCCACGTATTAACAACACCCAAGTTCCTCGCGATGGAGGAACTCCTTCAATTGAGGAGTGGCGTTCTCTAGCATGTGTTGCGATGGCAACTTCAAGAGTGCGTTACACCAAACTAAATACTGACTTTAAAGACGTTTTCGATGACATTGAAAACCCGGCTTTAAAAGAAAAATTACGACAAGCTCATGACACATTAAAAGAGGACTTGAGAAATTTGGAAACAAAGTGGAAAAACGATGGTGTTGATAACTATGGAACACTGCGACTCTTACCATCTGATTTAGACATCGGAGCAGGTTACTAGCTCATAGCTATTAATCCAGATCTAGCCAGAAAAACAGTGCTGTTAAAATGCTAAAACAGTATTTTGCTAGTGCTACAGTCTATCAGATAAAGAAAGTTATGAGCAAATGCAAAAATTACCTCGAAATGCCCTATACATTCAAACAAATAACAAAGACTCGATATTTCCAGGGTTACTAGACTTACAGACACATTCAACCTATAATTTCCTACCTATTCGGAATTTCCCTCTAACTCCGTTTAGTACTCGTTACGAATGGTGTAGTAACGAAAAAAGAAGTTAGGATTGCTAACGTAGTGGCACAAGAACTTAATTTTAGGCAATTCCTCCTTTGCCCTCACACTAATTCCCCTTACTCGTTACACAAGGGGCTTGCAAACTTTGTCTCAATGATCATTTTCCCTCAAGATTGTATTTTACAAGAAACCACAAGAAACTAATTTCCCAGATGATTTTCTAGAAAAAGTAAGGTTTAAAATTATTGATCTTCGTCAATAAAACATTAAGACGAAAGCAAAAACGACCACACAACTCCACAAATTAAACAAAACAATAAACACAAACATATTTTAAGAAGAAAACGTAATATACTAAAAGTTGCAAAAAACCATCTATTGACAAATTAACAACTTGAGATCAAAACTACAATAAAGAAACAGGAGTAATCAAACATATGAAAGTTCTTATTTTTTTCATTTTCCTACTTCTACTTCCGTGTTCAAACAGTACATTTGGAGAAAATACAGTTATTGTAATACAAAAAGAAAAAGAAGTTCAAGTTTTGATTTCTCAGCAAAAAAAAACCACTTTGTCTTTGTCTTGGGAGCAAAAAGAAAAAAGAGTTTTTAAAGTAATTGATACAGAAAAGTGTGAAAAAGGTTCTAGTGGTATTAAAAAATCGTGGCCATTCAACTCTCCTGGAGAGTACCGATTGGTACTCTCTGTGCAAGATATTTTTATCTGCAAAAAAAAAGAAGACCTTACTGGCGCCGAAATTAGTGCAAAAAAAATAAAAAATTACGAAACAATTACCTATCAATATCCAAAGTCCAGTAGTTTTTTCGATCTTTTATGGAAACCCAAACAAAACATGGAAGGAAAATAAATGAAAAATGAAACACCGTCTTCTTGGTTACAAAAAATTGTCAATTTTGCTGCTATAATAACAGGAATTGTAGGTGCAATATCTATTCTCTTTTCTTCAACTGGCTTTCTTGTTGTACATTCACATTATCAAATGTTGGGTTTATCAGATTTTTGGCTACACTTCAATGTGACAGAATATCTCTATGTAGGAGCCCTCTTTTTTCTAAATTCTTTCAGGTTCCTACTTGGATCTTTTTACGTTTTTCTACTATTCACTTTTATTCCTTTTGTCCTATGGCTTTTTTGTAAGTTTATCGAAGCAAACAGTGCTAAAAAACTAGATTATAGAAAAGATTCTTCTGAATTAACGGAAGATTGCTTCTCCGATTTAGCTGGATGGTTAAATGAAATAAAGACATCAGAACATCCCATATTCAAAATATTGATAAAGACCCCTGAAGCTCAAGAATTCTATGACAAAAAAAGTCAAGAAGATAAAGATTCAAAACTTATACTTCCTGAACTAAACAAAATATTAAAAGAAGAATCATTGCTCAGTGAAAATACTTCAGGAATAAAACTAAAGAAAAAAGACTCAGACTTTCTAAAAAACAGAAAATTTTCCAAACAAGAGGGGGAATGGATTAATCGACTTTATCTTGAGAAGATATATCCTAACTATATTAAAAAATCCGCAAAAAGCAAAAAAGAGAGTAAATTAGAATTTTTATATCACTATAGATTTCGTTTGGGGTTATTATTTTTGTGCATTGCTACACTAATTTTTTCTTTAGGTTATGTTATTCCTGGAGAAGAAGTTGATTTACTTTTTTCAGATATTAATAAAAACTCTATGGAACACATAAGTAATAAAACCAATATGGAAAAGCAGATAGAAAGTTACAAAGAAGGTTACTATTTACTACTAACGTTTTCTGTAATACTACTTTTTGTAATAATTGTTACAAAAAATGCTATTGAATATCATTCAAAAAAATTAGGTGTGAGCGTTTATCAAGAAAAACAGAATCCAAAGCAACTCTATAACAAAATATCAACATTATTTTTAGCACTTTTTTTCATACTAATGCTTATATTTTTCCCTCTAAAGTATGGTAAACATCTTTACAACACCGAATACCCAAGAATTAAATTAAAATTTGGTTCTTCCGGCCAACAAATACAAACAGAACTTTATGGCACAAGCAAAAACAAAAAAAGGAAAGTTTGGCTAATAAAACAAAGTGCTGAAGACTTACTTGTGTATGTATCAAACACAAAATTTCTGTATTGGATTCCTAAGCAACAGATAGATTACTTTGTTATATTAGGAAAAGAAAATATATTTTTTTCCATCCAAGAAACTTTGTCTAAGGAAAAAATGTATCTAATCGATCTTCCGACTAAAATTCAAAAATTTTACACAGAATCACACAATGAAAAAACAGAGTTTGAAGTTTCTGAATTAGAAACAGAATTTTTAGATTACCTCGCGCACACAGATGAAAACGATCTAAAAGATTTTTTACAAAATCATAATTTTGCTTTTTTGCTACTCGATAAAATAAAAGAGGAACTTGAGAAGAAAAATATTTTGTTAGATGGCAATAAGATAAGATTTTTAAAATAGTATAGGAAGAAAGGAAAAACATGGCAATCCAAAGAATTAATCTACCTGGAGAATACAAAGGAAAGAACGAAGATGTAAATATATCTTTAACTTTGAGAATAGATCTAGGAGAAAACAACTCTCTCAATGTTATCAGTGGAGATGTATTCGTCCTTAGTACCCCTGAGGATAAATTTGCTCACTCCTTTGTATCAACAGCCGTTGTGAATGAAGACAGTAGCCATACTCTAAGGTGTCCATTAAAAGTTTTTGACAACAAGATAACCCAGGCTCGTCTAGATTTAGACATACCAAATACCGGTGATTTAACAGCCAGATACAACTTTAGAATGGGTCCTTCGCTATACGAACTAAAAATCCAGTTAGAAAAAACTTCTAATTTTTTCAGAAAGGTAGAGCTCGAAGTAGATAGATTAACAAATATTCCTCTTCCACAACCATTTTCTAAGCCCACTTTACCTACGGGGTCTCCTTCTGATGCAATGACAATGGAGTCTGTTTATGGAGATGCTGGAGTGGAACTTGTTGTTAGCCAAAACGATGACGATATTAGTATTTCTGGAGCAGGAAGTGACAAACGATGGAGTGACGAAGAACTTCATTCAGCGATGGTAAATAATTTTTCAAAACATAAAGATTCTCCTCAATGGCACCTTTACTTATTTCTCGCAAACCTCTATGTAAAACCAGGGGTTTTGGGAATCATGTTTGATGACGACGATTTTCCACGCCAAGGAGCAGCTGTTTTTTATAATCATCCATCTATTGCAAACGCAAGTGGTTCAGAGCGAAACCGAGAGTATCTTTATACTATAATTCACGAGCTAGGACATGCATTTAACCTCTTACATTCTTTTCAGAAAGGTTTTTTTCAAACACATGGTGTCTTACCCAAACCAGATTCGCTTAGCTGGATGAATTACCCACAATTATATCCGTTCGGTAACTCTAAACCTTCTGGATGGGATGGAACAGATCAATTTTGGTCTAAATTCAACTTTCATTTTGATCAACAAGAACTCTTTCATATACGTCATCATGACTATAAAGAAATAGCGATGGGAGGAACACAGTTTGGCGGACACGGTCATTTAGAAGAGAGAAATTTTGAACGCCCTACATCTTATAACGGTATATCACTGGAACTCTCCACTCCCAAACACCTAGAATTTCTACAACAACTAGAAGGAAGCGTTTTTCTAAGCAATCAAGGCGAAAAACCAACCAAAGTTCATACAAACTTGCATTTATCAACAGGAACAATTGATTTACTAGTACGTAGACCATACGATTCTTTTCCGAAGGTCTACCGAAATTTCTATCAAGTTTGTGTAAAAGAAGAATTTTCCATTTTAGAACCGCAACAAACTAAGTATCAAGAAATCACCCCTTCATTTGGTTCTCGTAGTTGGCTATTCGATGAACCAGGAACTTATGAAGTGCAAGCAACTTATAAATCTCCAGAAGGCTATCACCTAGTATCAAATATTCAAAAGGTACGTATCCTTCGTCCTACTCCTGAAGCTGACAGGTTAGCAGCAGATTTTTTTACTGCAAACACTGGTACATACTTTGGAGTAGAAGGTTCAAGATGCGATTCTATGACTTCTACCCGCGATATGCTTGCTAATATGACTAATCAACTAAAAGGAAGTAAGATAGAAAAGCAAATAAGAGTGGTTAATGCTTTACGCGAAACAAGAGACTTTAAAAGTGTTGTTACAGGTAAAGTATACTCTGAAAATAAAACAGATACAGCAAAAGAACTAAATGAAGCACTTCAAGCCTGCATGAAGAAAGATCAAGTATCAATAGATACTGGATTTTGTGTAATGCGGGCGACAAGAGCTCTACGGAAAACTGCTAGCTTTTATTTGTCGGAAAAACAAGCCGACAAAGCTCAAAATATAATTAAAATTATCAATGGTCTGTATAAAAACAGTTATGTCCCTAGTCAAATAAGAGAGGAAGTCCAGTTCCTAGAAAAGCAAATTAAAAAATAAAACAGATTTTACATAACCTAGGCTGTTCGATTAATCGAGCACCCCAGATTAATACAGTTTTCTCAAAGTATGGTTTTTCACGCTTCTTGAATAAAATTAACAAAAATTCATAAATAGTGTTCAAAATCATTTTTCGAAAACTATTTATAAACAACTTGTCTAAGGATTACTTTCAATGAGATTCGATCGACTAAAAAGCCTTCTAGAAAGAGAAATCAAAGCCAACATTTCGTTGCAAGGCAATAAATATGTAGAAAAGCTCAACAAGTTACGGATTGCAAAAGGTGAAAAATTTAAAGACAAACATGTCCTAGTTGTAGGGGGTGGTATTTCTGGGCTATGTTCTGCTTATGAACTTAAAAAGTTAGGTTTTAAAGTTACCATTTTAGAGGCACAAAGTAACCATCTGGGTGGAAGAGTTCGTACTTATCGTAAAAACGACGGTACGTACGGAGAATTAGGTGCCATGAGAATTCCAAAAGGACACCTACTTACTCGTCAATATATTAATGAATTTGGACTTAACCTTAGAAAATTCGTTCAAGATAGTAATGACACTTATGCCTACGTGCGCAACAAAAGATTCACAAGAGCAAAAAGAGATATTGAAAAAGTAAGACCTCTTTTTAATCTCACTCAAGAAGAGCAAAATTTAACACCTGATGACATGTGGACAAAAGCAGTTTTATCAGTGCTAAATAATCTTTCTGAGAAAGAGTTAGAAGATTTATTTAGCATTGATCCCACTACTGACAGACTCAAACAACTAGATCAATTGAGCTTAAGTAATGCTTTACATCAGACAGGATTGTCTGAAGAAGCCATTGAGTTCGTCACTACTTTTTATGGTGTTGAAACTTATATGTCTACAGGATTAACAGAGCATTTAAGAGAAGAAAAAGAAGAAGTATGGATCAATGGTTTTGATGAAATTGTAGGAGGAATGGATCTCCTTCCAAGCTCATTTGCGAAGAAACTAGAAAGAGAAATCATAACAAGTGCACCTGTTTTCAAGATTGAACAGGATAATAAAGAAATAGTCGCTTACTATAAAAATCAAGAAGGTGAAATACAATCCGTTTGCGGAGATTGGTTAATTTGTACAATTCCTCTTGGTGTGCTAAATAGAATAAATCTTACTCCTTGCATATCCCCTCAAAAAATAAGGGCCATGCGCAGGGTTAATTACGATTCATCAACCAAAATACTCGCTCATTGCGGAAAACGTTTTTGGGAATTAGAAGACAAAATATATGGAGGTGGAACGATTTGGGATGGTGGTTTAGGTCATACTTGGTATCCTTCTGATAACTCAAAAGAAAAAAACAAAAATATTTCTAACTCACCTGCAATTCTTTTAACTTCTTATACTTGGGGACAACATGCTCGTCGTATAGATAGCATTCCGCACAAAGAACTTAAAAATTATGTTATTAAAGAACTTCTAAAAATTCATCCTAATTTTGATAAAGAATTAATTAATCAAATTATTCCTTGGAGTTGGACAAACTTTCCATGGAGTTCTGGAGCATTTGCATTCTTTAATCCTGGTGAGCACACCTCTCTTTACCAAGATCTCAAGTCACCAGAAGGTAAATTTTTATTGGCAGGAGAACATTGCTCTTTAACCCATTCGTGGATTCAAGGGGCCATGGAGTCAGCTATCGATTCTTGTGAGTTTATCATCAAAAATGAGGGTTTTGATCTATGAAAACAACAATAGCAGAGCATATCATCAAAAGACTTAAAGAGTTAGGCTGTCATCATGTTTTTGGAATTCCTGGTACATCATGTGCAGCATTTTTTAATAAAGTAGAAGAACTCTCTAACATAGACTATGTAGTAACTGCAAACGAATTAGAAGCTGGCTATATTGCTGACGGATACGGAAGACAAAACAATATAGGGGTGGTTTGTGTATCTTATGGAGTAGGAACTTTAAGCTTAGCAAATGCTACTGCAAGTGCTCTCACCGAAAAAGTTCCCATGCTTATTTTAAATGGTGGTCCTACCGAAAAAGACCTTCGTATTGAACGGGACATGGATGTGCTCTTTGCCCACTCTACAGGAAGGCTCCATACAGACTACCAGGTATTTAAGCACATTACTGTAGGTGCCAAAATCATTAAAGATTTATCCAATGCTCAAAAAGACATTGATGATTTACTAGAAACTGCGATGAGAGAATACGGTCCTGTATATATTGAAATCCCTCAAAACAAATGGTTAGAAGAAATTAATAGTGTAGAAACTCCTCTATGTCTTGAATGTAAAAGTTCAGAAAGTCAACTTGATCTTCTTTTTAAAGAAATTAAAAAGCAGTTACAAGAAGAAAAAGATGCTGTTTTACTAGTTGGCTCGGAAATTTCAAGACTACAAAAAACAAAACAAATCGTTGATTTCATCGAAAAAAATCAGATCCCATTTGCCACAACTTTACTTTCAAAATCAATCATATCAGAGCATCACCCTCTTTTCATAGGCGTTTATGATAGCGATCTTGCTCCAAAAGATGTACGGGATAGAGTAGAAAACGCAGATTTACTATTTTCTTTAGGCAGCATTTTTGGTATTGACCACCGATTTATGGTTGAGAGGCAATACAACAAAATGATCGATGTTTCTTATGGCAAAGCAAGAATAGGCAAAGAAAAGTTTCCGGATATTTCACTGTGCTCATTCATAGAAAGATTATCAGAGATAAGTATTTCCACTAATAAACCTCTCAAGAAAACAATATATCGAGAAAAGCGTGATTTGCTAATCAAGATGTGCTCTTTTGAAAAAAGTGAAGAGAAACTAGGACACGAAGAAATTTTTGATAGTGTAGATAGTTATCTAAAAAAATCCTCCAGTAACCTAATGGTTGTTGTGGATACTTGCTTAGCAAGCTATCCAGGCGCTGACTTAGAAATGCCTCATACGAACATGTATCTAGCCAACCCTATATGGCTTTCTATTGGTCAAGGTACTCCTGCAGCAATAGGGGCTTACTTTGCATCCAAAAAACGCCCTCTCATTATCACTGGTGATGGGGGATTTCAAATGATTGCACAAACATTCTCTACTTTGGTAAAGTACCAGATCCCTGCAATTATTGTAGTTATAGATAATGGATTATATGCCATCGAACAATTTTTACTCGACGGCTCTTACTTTCTCAAGCCAAACCAGGTTCCTATAAAATTTAATCTACTCCATCGTTGGAAATATGAAGAGTTTCCTATTATTTTCAATGGGGGGGACGGATTTAGAGTAAAATCCAAGAAGACCTTCATAGAAGCTCTTCAAAAGGCTGAAACGATAACAAACTATCCTGTAATTATAGCAGCAGAAATCCCCTCTAATGATCTTCCTTCTGAAAATAGGCAGTTCTTAGAAAACAATCATTAATCGGTAAAAAAAAGTATTCCCAAAAAGATCGCTTAGATCACCTGGAGAGGTAAAAAATGGAAAAACCCCAAGATTCATTAAGCTATGGCTACAAAAAACTAGCTGGCAAAATGCCTTCATTATCAAAATTTCAAGAACACGATCATGAATGTTCTCGATCTGTGGAAGCTTGGTTTTTAGGGCCAAAAGGAGAAAATGTTGACGAATTCGAAAGATGGATTCTTGAAGCTATTAGGGACCATGTATATTGGAGAAGAAATTTTCATCCAGAAGATCCTGGACATATAACAAGAGAAATTAAACGTTCACCCGAATTCACAAAAGCATTTGATAATTTAGATAAAAACTACAGGTCGCTACTAGCTATGTTAAAAAAATCTGTTCCCTTTTTTAGCATGCGTTACCAAGGCCACATGAATTGGGATTTAACAATACCTGGGATGCTAGGATATTTTGCAGCGATGCTCTACAACCCTAATAATGTAGCATTCGAAGGTTCTACAGCTACAACTATTTTAGAAATTTTAGTTGGAGATGACTTATGTAAAATGTTGGGATACAAAATTCCAACGGAGGAAGAAATTGAAAAAGGTTACATAAGACCTTGGGGCCATATAACATGTGATGGCACAGTGGCAAACATTGAGGCATTGTGGTCCGCTAGAAACTTAAAACTGTATCCTCTCGCAGTTCAAAAAGCTGCAAGAGAGCTTGGTGTAGATGAAGGTTTTCACGTAGGTCTCGCCAATGGTAGTTCTTCTTCTTTTGTTAACCTAGATTTATGGACTTTGCTAAACCTAAAAGTAGATGATATTCTGAATATACCTGAAAGACTAGAGAAAGAACAAAAAATTTCTCAAGAAAAGCTCAATAAAAAAGTAAGCGAATATTCATTACAGAATCTGGGTATCTTTGAATTTCACAAACATTTTTCATTAAACAAATCTCCTCTATTTTTCGTACCTGGTAGTAAACACTATTCTTTTCCAAAAGCAGCAGCTCTTTTAGGAATTGGCTCATCCAGTATGAGAAATGTCCCTCTAGATTTAGATGCGCGGCTAAACATAGATGAATTAGACAAAATGCTAAACGAATGTTTAGAGCAAAAAATACCTATCTATACAGTTATATCTGTCATGGGAACAACTGAAGAAAGTTCCGTCGATCCTTTACAGGATATATTGAGTTTACGAGAGAAGTACCGCCAAAAAGGATTAGAGTTTACTGTTCACGCTGACGCTGCTTGGGGAGGATACCATGCTTCCTTAGTACGTGATGAAACCATAGACCTTACGTGCTGTGCTGGAGAATCAGAAGAACCTTTAATATCTCCTTTGAGCCAATATGTTACAGAGCAGTTTCTTGCTTTAGAAAAGACCGACTCTATAACTATCGACCCTCATAAGTCAGGCTATATACCATATCCAGCAGGTGCATTATGCTATAGAAACTCTGCTATGAGAAATCTAGTAACATTTTCAGCTCCTGTTGTTTTTCATGGAAATACAGAACCAACCATTGGCATTTATGGAGTAGAAGGTTCCAAACCAGGAGCAGCAGCCGCTTCTGTTTACCTAAGCCATAGAGTAATTCCTTTAAACAAAGAAGGGTATGGAAAAATCATAGGACAAGCGTTATATAGCTGTAAAAAGCTATATGTTCGATTACTTTGTATGGCGAAAGATAAGGATCGTTTTGTTGTAGTCCCCATACCTAGACTACCAACAGAGAAAAACAATCAAAGCGAGCAAGAAATAATCAAAGAAAAGCAGCTTATAAAGAATCAAATTTATGGTCTTGATAATAAATCGATAAACAGAAATGTAAGAAGATTACTACCTGAAATAGGACCAGATCAAAATATTTTAGCTTATGCATTCAATTTCAAAGAAAAAAATGGAGCATTAAACCAAAACCTAAGCCTAATGAATAAACTTAACAAAGCAATCTATGACCATTTGAGCATAAACCCAGGAGAAGATATTTACAACTACGACTTAGTGGTGAGCACAACAGACTTAGATATAGAAAATTATGGCAAAGATTTTATAGAAGATTATAAAAGACGCTCCGGTATAAAAGGGGAAGGAGATAAGATCACAGTTCTCCGTTCTGTTGTGATGGATCCTTGGGTTACAGAAACAACCAGCGGTTCTTTTTTAGAAACTCTAGAAGAAGAGTTTCGCAAAGCTGCAAACTTGGCTATAAACGATTTATTTTACCAAAAAAAGGGAGCGGTACATGGTTGGTAGAAAGTTTGCCTTATATTTTTCATGGAGTAGGCCCAAAGAAATAAAGGCTAACCTTGGTATCTTAGAAAACAGATATCCGACTCTATTTGAATTCAGAAGAGCCATATGGCCAATGTATGAGTGGGCAAAAGATCCAAAGAATTATTCCCAAGATATATCTGGATTTTTGGATCACGTTGTTCTATATGATTTTCAATACTTTGAAAAACTCATAAAAGAAGTAACAGGGAAAGAAGTTTCTGTGATTCAAAGATTAGATGGGCAACCACCGGTCAAAGAATTAGATGAAGACTTTCTAAAAGATATCGACACTCTCATTGTTGTTAGCTTAGATCATTTTAGCACAAATCAACAAATTTCTTCTGGTGAAATAGAAGCAGTAAAACATTTTCTAACAAAAGAAAAATCATGTCTGCTAGTCTGCCCTCATCACGACGTAGGTTCATCTAATCTCGACAATTTAAAAGAAGAAGAACACCTACATCATGGAGATTTTTTAATTCCAGGTCAACAAAGAATCGGTGGTTTTGCAAAATCCCTTTTAGAAGGACTAGGACTTCCAATCGAAAACAGACACGGTTTAAATCCTGCAAAAACAAAAGAGGGAAACCCAGAAAAATTACTAGTTTTCAATGATTATGATAAAAATAATATTTTAAATCAAGTACCAACATTCAATTTACATCCACATTTACCTCATTTACATATCCCTTCACCACTAGAGAAGAAAGTTAAAGTATTAGCTCGTCAAAAAATAAATAGCGAAGCTGAAAGCCACCCTTTTGTAAGAGAAGGAAACCTCTACTTTAACTCCTTTTTGTGGGTGCCTCCATACGAACAACAAGCAGGAAATATATATATTTGTGATGCAACACTGTGGAGCGCTGCTTTTATGGGGCTTGATAGTCTTGTAAATTTGTGGAAAAACTTGGCGAACTTGTAAGTATTCAGTTTTTATTTTTTTTAAAACAAAGGAGAGTTTTTCTATGAATTTTTTAAAAACGAGAAAAATAGGCATAATTAATATAGCTGTACTTTCTTTATTACTAATACCTCTAGTCCAGCTAAAGTTCTTTTCTAACGCTTTCATTAATCCAGATAACTTAACTTCTTTTACCATCATGATATCAGGATACTGTATAGGTCTTCTGATGATAGCTAAAGATATTGTATTCTTGAAAGAAAAAATTGGCGATGTAGAGAGAGCTTGTTTTCGTTGGGTAATGATATTTTCTATAGCTGGTTTCACATGTTCTTTAGTAGCTACCTCAACTATTGCAACTTTACCAGCAAATAAAATACTCGGTCCAAAAGAAACACGAGATGAACTACAAAAAATTACTGGTGCAAAATTCATTTATGATCCAACAACTAAAGAAGTAAGTGTAACTCTACCAGAATATTTCCCCAAAGAAGACTATGCTATCTATTTAGAAGACTTGTACAAGAGCCTTTCTGTATCAGAGCAGGATGCAATGAGCCATTTTATTAGATTTTCAAATCCTGCCATATATTTCTTTATAATTGCTATAATAAATTTATTTTATATTGCTTTTTTCAAGCTAAAGAAAAATCTTATTGTTGAGGAAGAAAAAGTGCAAACAAAAGGAAAAAATATAACTCAAATAAACAAAACAAATCCATCAGAAAAACAAGACCTTAAATCTAAAGATGAAAATCTTTTTGTTGCTTCTTTGAATAGATGCTCAATAGAGTATGAGGGTAATTTACCAAGCTACGTTGCTAAAAAAATTCAAATTGATAGGGATAAGTTATTCAAAACTCTTGATAGCAAAGAAAATTCAGATTCAACAATCGATTATTGTTTGTCGCATAGGTTTACACATTTTGAAAAAATCTTAAAATATTACAGAGAACAAAAAAAAATCTCACCTAACAAAAAGTTAACAGTAAAAGAATTCGACAATATGATTTCATGTTTAGATGACTCAGTAAATTCCGATTTTAACAAAATCAGAATGGAGATACATCAAGTCTTAGAGGACTTCGAATTACCGTTTAATAAAAATAAACAAGTAAGTGCAAAATCTTGTACTATTTTCTTCTTAGGGATATGGTGGTGCTAAAAAATCTAGCATTCCGTAATTTACAACAATAATCCTTTTCTGCTATCTTACTGCATTCTACGGCCATTAGAAATTGAGACTTATTTTTACCGAACACATAAAACCATTAAGGATCTAAGATCATTTTTTATTTGTCTTTTGTTCTTAATTTTCAAAGCTGCTAAAAAATAAGCGAACAACCAATAGTAAAAATTTTTGCCACAAATTATTAAAATTACTTTCTTTAGTTTCATTAGGAAAGATTATGAGTATAAAAAAAATATGGTTATACCCTCCGATGGCAATAGCCCGGATAGGTCCATCAGAAACTCCTTGTAATAGTTTTCATTGGGGACCAAATGACTTGCATCCACGAGGCTCGGGAAAAACGACTATTCAACCAAGCGAAACCTTTCATATTGATGAGAATGGAAGTATTTCATCAACAATTCCTCAAGAGATAAGCTTCAAAGATGAAAATGGTTTTAGACCTGTTTGTCCATTTTTTGAGCTACATGGAGAATGGCAAGATGGTGAAGAAACTCTACAGGGCCCCATAACATTTAATACTTTGTCAAAAGCGAATATTTCCATAGATGAGGTGAAATGGAATATTGAAGTCGCAAATCTAAAAGCCTTCCACTACACCCTAAACAATGACGATCGTATTTCTGCTAAAATAGAAGTTTTAGGCAACGACACAAAACAAAAAATACTTCCGGGAAAATCAATAGGGCAAGGGGAAAACTCTCTTGTTCCTGCAGAAACTTCTATTCCACTTGGAAAAATTCAATTAGTTAAACCAAGTGAGCAATTTCCTACTCTAAGATTACGTTTCACGCCACCAGAAGGGAAGATATATGCTCCCACCAATTTAGCAGAACGTTCTGAGGATTATAAAATCCCCACTGATTGCTTAATTCTAAATCCTCAAGCCTCCTGGTGCAAATTTCAACTTAAAGACGACCCAAGAACAAATCCTTCAGGATTATTTGCTCAAGATAAAGACGAAATTAGTCTTGGGATAGTTGACGATGTCAGTGATGGAATTATTATCTGCACAATAGGAAACCTTAAAGCTAACGCTAGAATTGTTGTATCTCCTCCAGACTATGCTCCTGATCGACGTCCTTTTATCGCTTTATCAGATGGATTATCCGACAGAGTACATCGAGAAGATGTACACAACGAAGCGTATTTTGAAGATGAACAAATATCTGCCGAAATTAGAGATTTACTGGAAAAAATTTTAGAAACGATGGGGTTAATAAATCTCGATGCTCAAAATGACAGAGTACGTTCTGAAAACCGCCGTATTGCAGAGCAAAATGGACTACCGCCAAGCTACGGAGAGAACCAAGCATTTCTCAAAATAGAATCGCTAAAAGAACAACCTTTCCCTATTACAGAAAATGGAAGGCAAAAACATCGAAGATTAGTTGCTTTGGAAGTACTAGAAGACAAGCTCAGAGAAAATCCTAACCTAATAGAAAAGTGGATCAGAAAACCTATGACTGGCGACAAATTCTACGATAAAAAAATGCCTGCCTTAATGCGTGGCTCAGATAGATATCCTCTCCATTTAACCACACGACAATATGACACCTTGCTAGGGTGGGTAAAAAAACTTCGTAGCGAGATTGAAGGGGGAACATAAATGCTTAGTTTTTCAGAAATACACCCATTCACAACTTCTCTAGGTTCTCATCTGTTTGTTGTTGATGGAAGTCGTGTTTATGACATGGATGAAGAAATTGCAAAAAGCATTGAAGTCCAATCAGAAAATTCCATATTAGAAAACCTGGGACTGAGTACTGATCTGAAATACATAGATAAAGCACCTCTTTCTCCTCCAGATTTGTATTCTATCTCTTTAAACATTGCTCAAGCATGTAATATGTCATGTAGCTACTGTTATGCTGATACTGGTAAATTTAAAGGACGTGCTCGTATGATGCAAGAGGAAGTCGCTTTTGCAACTGTCGATCGATTGTTTGAAGAATCTACTGAAGGTGCCTCCTTAGTCCTCGGTTATATGGGAGGAGAACCTTTATTAGATAAAGATCTAATCCATAAAACAACAAAGTATGCAGCAAAAAAAGCAGAGAAAACAAGCAAAAAAATTCGATTTTCTCTAACTACAAATGGTACGCTCATAGAGCCACAAGATGCAGAGTTGTTTAGTACATATCCTTTTACAGTATCAATTAGTGTTGATGGTAATCAAAAGCAAAATGATGCCCATAGAAAAATGAACAATAACACCAGTAGCTATGAATCATTATCAAAAGGACTCGACATATTAAATCGTTACGGAAGACCAAAACATTTATCTGCGCGAGCTACTGTTTCGCCAAAAACAGGCAAGTTATTACCCATTCTTGAACATCTTATATCCGTGGGGTTTGATGACGTAGGATTCTCTGCCATTGTAACTTCTCCCATCCCGTCTCTTGCATTTTCGGAAGAAGATTTTAATGATTTTCTACAATACATGATAGAATGTGGTCAAAAAACCTATGAGCAAATACTAGAAGGGAAAAAATACCCTTTTAGCAACTTTGAAACAGCTCTTTACCAAATACACAGAGGAACTCATCGACCCTATCCATGCGGCGCTGGTGCTGGTTACCTTAGTGCTAATGCTGAAGGAAAACTCTTTGCCTGCCATCGCTTAATTGATGATCAAAAATACGAAATGGGTAACGTCAAATCAGGCTCTTCCATCAGTAGTAGATCATCACATTTAAGAGAAAATCATGTTGACAACATAGAGGGATGTAAAGTGTGCTGGGCTAGATATTTATGTGGAGGTGGATGCTACCATGAGGTTTCAAATCGTGGACGCGTGGCCTGTGACTACATACGCGGGTGGCTTAATTTCTGCCTTCAATCATACTCGAAGTTATCTCATTTCAAACCTGACTACTTCCTAAAAAAATAAGGAAAAAGCTAATGTCTCAAAATAATAAAGAAATCAAAATTTTCCCGCGCAATCTAACGGCAAAAGCGGACTATGTTGTCAAGGGAAATCCTGTGAGTACAAGATTAGAGTCAGGTGTTGATAACTGTTACCCAGGGCTAGAGTTTGATCAACGAAATCTTGATAAAGCCTTTTTTCCAGGGTTATTTTTTGATTTTCATAGAAGTGATGGAGCTATTCTCGATCAAATAGTAGAGGGGTTCCCTCCTGCGCAACTAGGACTCAACTATCAAGACAAGCCTTTATATCTATGGACTGTAATCGGAAGGAATACTCCTGGTCAGGATGTAGAAGATCCTATAATGTTTCATCTGTATGGGCTAAATGGACTCGAAGTTTGGCGTCGTATACATAACCTGTTAGAATGCAGAATTTCTGTCTTAGTTGGTCCTGAGCCAGGCTTCAGTGCATCCTACCCGATGAGCATAGAACAAGACCTTTTAAACAGCCACTTAGAAACACGCGAAAGTGTAATCCAGCGCGATGAGCAAGGTAAAATTATATATGCTATTTTTGTCGGTGTAAGAGCAAGATATCTTGATGAAAATGGAGTTATAGATTCTGAAGTATATAAGCCAGGTGAGCTTACTAAAACATTATGTGCTCCCTGGCAATACGATTTCAGAGATTGTGGTTGCTTCTATTGGGCTTCCAATAAACCTGACTTGGTAACAAGTAATGATGGGGAACATAATCATTTGAATTTTATGCGCAAGGATCGGACAAGTAACCCTCCTCCCACAGACACACCAAATTACCAAGATCGACGTAGACAAGAATTAAACTATGCTGAAATGATGACGGGCTGGAATGATTTGCCTATTGTAGTCAATGATCGCGAATGTGAAAAATATTCTCCTCCCAACCCAGTTCACTCAGAACTAATGACTCGCCAAGAAGTAATTGAAGAGTTAAAATATCTCGCAACAGTAGAGCATGCATTATGTGTTCAATACTTGTATGCTCATTATTCATTGAATGCTCCGATGGAGATTGACAAAGATGCTAGCAGTAAAACAAAGAAAATATTTGCCGCTGCTAATCAAGTATTATCTATAGCCATTGATGAAATGCGCCATCTTCGTTGGGCAAATGAGGCCTTACATATTCTTGGAGAGTCTCCCTCTATAAACCGCGCTGAGATTATAGGTAAAGCTTTCAATAAACCTTTTGAGCTTAAATCTTTAACACGAGAACAACTTCAATGGTTCATCAATGTTGAAAAACCAAGTCAAGATATAGAGAAAACTATTGATGGTATGTATGTAAAACTGCATAGCAGCATAGATAAACAACCCAATTTATTTCCAGAAAAAGAAAGAATTGTCCACTTGATGAAGTTAATCATTGACGAAGGAGAAGATCACTATCAACGCTTTCTTTCAATAGAAAAACATCTTGAAGACATAGAGGAAAGTGACTATCTTCGCCCACTAAATCACCCTGTTCCAGGAAGTAACCTTGAACACATCCAAAAGCTAACCAATAACTATTACAAAACAGTTTTTAAAACTTTAGAAATAGCATTTTCTTTGGGAGATAAATCTGGGGGACGTATACTTGAACAGTCACGTCGTGAAATGCACAACTTACACGAAACAGCTCACTATTTGGCAACCAACAACATTAAAACTCCTTTCGAGTTTTTTTCTCCTCCATTCCCTCCAACTTTTTCAACAGTTGCTAGTCTAAATGAACTAAACTCATTATCCGGTGAAATAAATAGCAATTACTCCAAAATAATATCATCTGATAAGTTTTTGAAAGAAAAACTAGTGAAACAACAAGAGATAAATGAAAAGATGTTTGCTTCCATAACTAGCATAATTCGTGGAAATGAAAAGTAATGAAAATATTAATTGTAGGACAAGGGATTTCAGCACTAACTTGTGCTAAACTTCTCCTTTTAAACGGATGGCAAGTACAAATAATGAGCACAAGCTCTTATTCAAAACCCACTTTAGTGTTAAACCCTATGACTTACAATTTACTACAAAACATATGGTCTATAGACCTAACGGCTATTAGTTACCAATTTTCACGCCGAAAAGTGTTATGGGCAGAAGACTTAATAACTCACGATAATGGTGGCTACACAATAGAGGGTGATACTCTTCAGAAATACTTAATGCAAAATCTCCATAGCTTTCATCACAAAGATATAAGCACCCAAAAGCATCAAGGTAAATTAGATTTTAACCACTTACTAAAAACAAGAGCCAACAAAAACTTTTGGTTCATAAATGCTAGTGGACGAGAAAAAAAAACGTCTAACAATACACATACAACCAATAGTTATGGAAATCGCCTCATTGTTTCTTTTAATGTAAAGCTACGTAAAGAATCAGAAACTTGTTGGACAGAAACAACTAAAAATGCCTGGTTTTTTTTAGCCCCATCAACTAAGAAAACAGGTGTTTTACAAATAATGTTGCCCAAACCAAATTCAAACTTTAAAGAATTAATAGAAGAAACGATTTTTATAAAAGATCAAATAGAAAGTTATTATATCACTGCAAAATTTAAAGCTTTTCCTCAAATTTCATTTCCTTTATATGGAAAAAACTGGAGTAGTTTAGGAGAAGCGGCAATGTGCTTTGATCCATTATGCGGCGATGGTACTGGCTACGCTATAAAAGAAGCCCTTCTTACTACCGCCATTATCTCTAGTATTGCAAAAGGTATTCCTTTTGAGGATTGCTTAAATCATTACAAGTATCGTTTGTGTAAGACTTTTATTGTACACATTCAAAACAGCTTAGAATACTACATGAAAGCTTTTACATCCTCTATTTGGCAACTAGAAATACAGAGTATGAAAAAAATAATCCACCACCCTGAATATCATAAAGCAATAAACTACAACTTTAATTATACCCTTGTAGGAAATCAGGATCTTAAACAAATAGAAATTTCCAAAAACACACCGCTCACCAAGAAAAAAAATGATAAACTCTAGAGCCTCTAAAAGTTACAGAACCTACGGACTGCGATCGCATTTTGAAAGTCAGGTTTTCCCACAATTGGGATTGGGTGCAACTGGTTCTCCGCGCCCTAAAATTAAAGAAAGAATGAAAAATATTGCAACTAAATGACTTGTAGAGTAAAAATAGCTCTCAATGATAAAACAAAAAAAGTCATTGAGCCATTAATGACGCAAAAGGAGAGCTATTATGAAGAGGATGTCAGAATTAAGGATTTTCGGCAACCTAGAAAAATTAGATGGAAAGTTAGAAGACCTAAAGTCATATTTGCAAGAAGCGAGCGTAGAAGAGAAGTCAGCTTACGAAGTAGAAAAAAGAGTTTGGAAAAAAATACTGGAGATAGGCCATCAAGCGTTAGGCTGGTTTTTAAACAAGAAAGGTCAAAGAGATAAAGGGAAAAACTGGATTTCCTTGAAGGAAAAGAGTTAAAAAGATCAGGGCTAAACAAAAAAAATTATAGAACAGTATTCGGAGAGTATAAATTAAATCGCTATGTATATGCTCAGTGAGAGAAACAAAAAATAGAATGCATAACACTGGATAGCATTCTAGAGCGACCAGAGAGCAAATACTCTTACCTGCTGCAAGAATGGTCACAGTTACTTTGTGTAGAAAGTCCATTTGGTCAAGTAAGCCGAAGTTTAGAGAAGATACTTTTTCAAAGAATACCAGTTGATAGCTTAGAAAAAATGAATAGACAAAAAGCAAAGTATGCTCCAGAATATCGTGAAGCAAAACCGGCTCCAAATCCTGAAGAAGAAGGTGAATTAATGGTTATAGGTGGTGATAGAAAAGGAATTCCAGTTAGACATGAAAAGAGAGAAGCTAAAATTCATGACCACCGTGGCAAAAGAGAGCCAAAACCAGATAGAAAAAAGATGGCTAGCCTTGGTGTTTCCTATACGGTTGATCGTTTTTTCATACTCCTGATACGATAATTCAATCTGCTAAATAATGAAGCACTTGAGAACATTTTCAAAACGAAAAAAACTAAGAAGAGAATACAGAGAAACAAGTTTTCATGAACATAATGTAAATAAAATAAAGGTGCGTTACACTAGAGAACAAGCAAAAGAAGGTTGTATAGTTTTATTTTAGTAACATCGAATAGCGGAGATTCCGTATTTGTATGTTGTAATTAAACAGTGAAAGAGGTTTACTATGCCATTTCGACTTATTAAAGGCTCTTTTCATGTAAAAGGGTATTCACCTGATGGAGATTCTATCCGATTCAAAGCAGACAACCTTAACAACTGGACTTTCCTAAGAGGTCTACTTGCCAAAAGGAATGCGAGGGAACATGCTCAATTGCGTTTTGAAGGAATTGACACTTTAGAGACTCACTATTTTGGACACCATCAACCTCTTGACTATGCAAATCAAGCAACGGATGCTTTATTTCAAGAGCTTGGGATAGAAAATGTACAATGGAATCAAAGACATTCTAAGGTAGTGGAAGCATCTGATGCTGTTCCAGGGTACATACTATCCCGATCTACGGATACTTATAGAAGACCTATAGCTTTTGTTTTTTCCGGCTCTACTCATCATGAGGATGGTAGCTCTGTACGTTTAGAAGCAGGTCTGATGAAAGAAAGTGTTAACTACAAGCTTGTTGAACAGGGTTTAGCCTACCCTGCTTTTTATAAAGGATTATTTTTTGATCTTCGCGAAGAAATCACTAGAGGAGTCGAAAAAGCAAGACAAGAGGGGAAAGGTTTTTGGCCAAAAGATAAAACAAACACAGGAGTAGAAGTTACTGGCTTAGAGCAGCTAGAAATCACAGATATCATATTCCCTAAACTATTTAGGAGAATTGTAAACTATATTGGTGATGGAGGAACAATTGAGGGGTTTCTCCAGTTTCTTGCTGATGATCCTGATCCCATCACAATTCTTACTACCATGAATTTTACTAACCTAGATACCATAGTGGAAAAGGAAGGTAACCAGATAAAGCTGAAATATCCCCCAGAGAAGATAGTATTTGAACCTCGCTCTCCACTTTGGTTCGGTCGCATAGAAGTGTGAACTAAATGTTCTAGATGATTTAAAGCAGAGTTGAAAATTGAGTTATCAAAAGTCCAAAACTTTTGATAATCCACCAAAGTTTGATGGAGTTTTAAATGTCAAAACGAAGCTGGTCTATAAACTTAGAGACTATACCTTCTGAAGGTATAGTAATTATGGTAAAGGAAGATAAAGGTTCTCCCACTTCAGCTTTATTCCTTCGCGTTAAATCGAATACAAACATAGAAAAATCAGAACCGTTGGAGGACGGTACAAACATATTAGCTTATCTAAACGTTTGTCCACACATGAAGTGTCGTTTGATTCGAAAGAAATACACCGACTTGAAGGAGTACAAACCATCTTCAACTGCAATTGTTGGTCCGTGTGCGTGCCATGGGACTCGCTTTGATTTGTTGAAAAAAGGTCTAGTAGTACTGGGCCCATCAACGAGAAGTCTTTTAAATTTATTAGTTCATAGAGATAAAGATGTAATCAGAGCCACGTTGGATAGCGACGAAGATCTTTTACTTGAGAATTAGAAAAAATTAAATAGGCAAAATACTCAAAGAACAAATAGATTTATTAGAGGTTCTCTTATGTTTGACAAATATATACGCAAACTACCTCCTGGTAGTATTACCCGCAGCACAGTTTGTCAGTACTGTGCTGTTGGTTGTGGTTATCGTGCTCTTCTCACTCCTAGTGTACCTCAAACAGGAGAGGAAGTCGATGTAGTTACTTCTTCCTACATTAGTCCAGCAATGCGCGAAGAGATCTATTTTCAAGGCAAGAAATACCATGCATCCATAGTGCCGGATGCTCGTTGTGAACTCAATAAAGGAAACCACTCTGTCCGAGGAGGGTCTCAAGGAGGCGATTTAGTATCTGTAAAACCCAAGCGAGAACGGAAAAAAGATGATAGGTTGCGCTCTCCTTTAGTTCGTTGTAAAGACGGTCAACTACATAAGGTTAGTTGGAAAGAAATTAACGAGGTAATCGCGGAGTTAACAATCAAAGCAACTTCGCTTAAGAAAGATGAAGAAGATCAGCTTAAAGCTGAAAAACCAGAGGGTTTAGGAGTTAAGATATTTGAGTACCAGTATTTAGAAAATACTTATGCGGCAACAAAGCTCTTTTACAGAGCAATTGGAACCCCCAATCTAGCTTATCATGATCGCCCAAGTGCTGCGGGAAGTAGTCCGGGAATGAAAGATGCTGGTATAGGACCTCATAATTTTGCTTACGAAGATATGCGAAAAGTAGATAGTTTGTTTATCGTAGGCTCAAATCCTTATGAAAACCAATCAGTCTTTTTCATGCAAAACTTAACAGGAAAAGAAATGATTGTGTTAGACCCCAGAAAAACAGCAACAGCTCAATATGCTGAAACAACCGGGGGGATTCATTTGCAACCAACTCGCCTAGGAGCAGATTCTTTAGTTTTATTTGCTATTGCTCGCTCTTTGATGGAAGAATTCTCTGACCAGGATATCCACCCTAAAATTGCTAAGAATCAACACGATATTAAGGAAATTATTGAAAAATCTATCGAAAAGAAAAAATTTAGGCGCGCCTCGCGTGCATTAAGCTTTCAAGAATTCAAAGATTTCCTAAAAGGAGACGATACCTATACATTGGAGAATGCGGCCAAGGTAAGTGGTATTTGTTTGAGTTTACTGAAAGAAACTGTTCGTCGGATGAGTAAAAATCCACCTGGTCGAAACCGTCTTCCCATAGTAGGTACTCTCTATGAAAAAGGTTTAATTTGGGGATTTAACTATCACAACACCGCCGCTATAGCATCTATTGGTTTACTCCTTTGGCGTCCAAGTATGCCTGCTCCGCTAGTTGGTCGATGTGGTGGCCACCAAAAAGGCTGGGCCGAAGCTAAAGGTTTTGTTCAAGGTTTTACTTTACGAAATCAATGTAAGTCTTCTAAAGAAGAAAGTTACCCTTACTCAAATGCGGTGGACACCTATACTGAAGGAAAATTAAATCAACTTAGACCAGACTATCCTTTAAAAAATCCTGTATTTCCAGTAAAGCACAATTTAGATAGTCATGTTTTTGGACCTGATGAGGCAATGGTAATTCCCGACAGTGAAAAGAATGGCAGAGTTAAGCTGAAAAATGGAGTAGAAACCTGTGCTGAGCCTGATGTCCAATTACTTTGGATTATCGGAGGAAACTATCTAGGGCAAATCAATGACTGCCAAAGAAAACGAAAAAAATTAAAAAGCCGATTTAAGGACGAATACCCTAGCAAAGCAGAGGTTTCTGAAATACTGAGGTCATTCAAGGCTCGGATGGATGCTGGTGGTGTAGTAGTGGTACACCAAGACATTTTCCCCAATGCCACTACAGAACTTTCAGACATTGTGTTACCTGCTGCTGGTTGGGGAGAAGATACGTTTATTCGGTACAACGCTGAACGACGCTTGCGTCTTTATGAACGTTTTCAAGATTCTCCTCTACACGAGAAAGACAAAGGGAAACTTTCAGATCAAGATCCCTACGAAAGTAGGGATAGTTTTTGTTATTCGCCAAAGCCTGATTGGGTAATTTTTCGAGATATTGCTCAAAAAATTATAAACTCAAAGGGTGGTAGTCGTGCCTTGAGTGAATTTTCTTGGACAAACACTGGAGCGATAGCTGACGAATTAGCAGAGGAAAAAAAAACACAAGAAAACAATTATTACATTGGTCGGTCCAATCGCTCGAATTGGCTAAACCCCATCCTTAAATTTGCTGACGAATGTGGTGTTGAAAATGAAAGAATCCACACAGTTCTCGGAAAAAATTCTTCTGGTAACACTTCTTATTTAGGAAAAGAACACTACAGTGTTGTTAGCAACGGTTCTCAAATAGCAGGAAATGGAGTTACTAGTAACGGTGTTTTGTTACCAGCTATTTATGACAAAGAGTCTTTGAAGCTTCAAGGAACTCTTCGTCTTACCCCTCGAAAAGAAAACCAAAATCCCGAATTTAACTTTGTCTGGGCTAGCTGGGCAGAAATCGACGATTGGTTCAAAAAATTTGAACCAGGAGAAAATGAGCTTGCAATCACTTGCGGAAGAGTTAACCATCTCTGGAATAATATGTCAAACCATATTCGCAATGAACATATCCGCGAACGTTATCCCGAAGACATGCCTGGAACTATCCTAGAAGTCCATCCAGATTGGGCAAAAGAGAAGGGTTTTGTTAACGGACAAGTTGTTGAAGTGCGTGATGGGAACCAATTTTTTATTGCGATTATCTCTTGTCAAAATTCGGTGTCTAGAGGAACAGCATTTGCTCTATTTTCTTACCCTGTATATAACAAAGTAACCGAGAATTTTGAGTTTGATGGTTATGTTAACAACATTATGTTTGGTTACTTCGATGGTATAAATCCAGTAGGGACTCTAAAGTATGGCAAGGGAACTGTTACAGCACTTGAAAGACCGATTTTCTCTTCTGAAAAAAGACTAGGTCCTAGCTACTCGCAACGTAACCAAATTGTTGTAGAACCAGAAGGTTTGCGCGAAGGCATCGGAAAAAAAACAGGTCAATGGCTTTATCATCGACGTTTAGACTGGCGTATGCGAGAACTTATTGTCTCAAGGGGTTTACCTAGAGCGTTTACTCACACAGGGCAAGAGAGACAAATCACTATGCTAAACCCAGATGATACCCTTAGTTACCTAAAATCGAAACTCCGAGGTGTTTTTGGTATGATGCTAGATGTAATGAAGTGGCCTTCCTACGATACAAAAAATCCTGAAACTGGAGAAATTTTGAAAGCAGGTGCTTGGGATCAATGGGATGGGGTCGACCGCGATATAGCTTTGGAATGGGCAGCAAGCCTAGAGGTTGATCCAGAGATGAGCAGTCCTAAAGAAATGGATCCACCTTGTGTAGATTCTGCGATAAAAGAATTTTTTCTGGAATGGTCAAAACACCTAACGGGTTTTGATAACCTAGAAAAGGATCACTCCGAATCTTTATTGCTTCGACTTTTACGAAGAAAACCAGAGACCCACAAAATATTGCTAAAGATTTGTAGTGAAAACCATTTGAAAGAGATGGATAGTTTTCAGTACGAAGTTCTCCGAGTTAAGTTTAAAGAGTTCGCTGAGATTATCACGATTCTTTGGTATAACGGCTCTTTTCATAATGAACATGGATATCCCGCAGAAGAAGGTTCGGATAAAGGGTTTGGTTCCATGTATGAAGATCACTACAGAAAGGGATTAATCTGGAAAGCCATGGGGGTAGAGCCACAAGGATATAGAACAAGTACTAAAAATTGGAATGAACCTCAGGAGAACATTGATGAATAATGAATTTGATGTTGTTATCGTTGGTTCTGGAATTACAGGAGCTCTTATTTCAGAGAGACTTGCTAAATCTGGATTGAGAGTCCTCGTTCTGGAAGCCGGTCCTAAATTGAAAGATCGCCAGACACATGCAAACAGCTTTTATCAAGCTGCGGCTAAAATTCCTAGCTCTCCTTGGCCAGAGAACAAAGATTTCTCTCCCAGTCCCAATGTTTTAGATCTTTTTGGTGATTGGAAAGATGGATCAAAGAGCTATCTTCATCAAAAAGGACCTCTCCCTTTCTCTAGTACTTGGGAAAGAACTTCTGGAGGAGCTGTTAACCACTGGCAAGGAATAGCTTTGCGTCACGTTCCAAATGATTTTAAACTCTTATCTACCTATGATGTAAAAGGAGCTCAAGACTGGCCCATAGACTACAACGAGCTGGAAGAGTGGTACACTCAAGCAGAACACATGATCGGAGTTAGCGGCAGTCACGAAGCCTGGAATGGGGTTCTCGAAGCATATAGGAGCGCTTCTTACCCCATGCCCCCAATCCCTCATACTTATCTAGATAGAGTTCTTCAAAAGCGCTTAAAAAGTTCTTTGGTTGAAGGCAAAGAACTTCATGTACTACCTGTACCACAAGCTAGGAACTCGATCGGTAGAGATGGACGTCCTCCTTGTATGGGAAATAATACTTGCATCCCCATTTGTCCCATCCAGGCGAAGTATGATTCAGCTATTACTTTACAAAGAGCAACAAAGGTTCATGATACTCCAGCTAAGGTTTATTACAAATCTGTAGCAACTGAAGTTCAGGTAGAGAGTTCTGGTAAGGTCAGTGGGATCTCATATAAAACATGGGATGGAGCTAGACGTACTGTTACAGCGCGTCGCTATGTAATAGCTGCAAATGCAGTAGAAACCCCCAAACTCCTCCTAATGTCAAAATGGAAAACTCGATCTGGTTTAGCTACAAAAGTTGGGAATAGGAGTGATCAAGTAGGGCGTAATCTTATGGACCATTTAGTGAATTTAGGGTGGGCCTTAGTCGACGAACCTGTTTACAGTTTTCGGGGCCCTCTATCAACGGGAACCATAGAGGCTTTTCGTGATGGTTGTCACCGAAGGGATCACTCCGCATTTGTACTGGCAGTCAGCAACACGGGGTGGGGATGGGCAGCAAACGCACCATACAATTTGGTTCATGATTGTGTTAAAAAAGGTCTTTACGGTAAAATTTTACGGAAAAAACTAGCCAATCACATGCATCGACAAATTTCGATTACAGCAGAAATGGAACAACTACCATCTCCCGGCAATAGAGTTACCCTATCGAAGAAATATCAAGATAAACTTGATATACCACATCCCGAAATCAGTTACAATATCTCTAACTATAACCGAGAAGCCTTTATCAAATCTAAGCATGTGCTCTCTCAGATTTTTGCAACCTTGGGAGAGGAATATACTTCTTCAAGTTCGGATTCGGCAGGTGCATTCAGTTATAAAGGAGACCTATTTACTCTAAGAGGAGCGGGTCATGTTATGGGAACAACTCGAATGGGAGATAACCCTAATACTTCAGTAGTGGATAAAAATTTACGTTGTCACGACCACGAAAATCTCTTTTTGGTGGGAAGTGGAGTTTTTCCTGCATCAGGAACAGCAAACCCAACTTTAACCATTGCAGCACTGGCTCTAAGAGCTGCATCTACTGTAGCGAATGATCTAGGGTTCGTCAGTCCTAAAGTTAAGGTACATGGTTTTCCTCAGCCATAACCAACAAACTTATTAATTTTCTTATCCAAAAGCTTAATAATGAAAGGGAGACTTATGCATCTACTTCAAAAGATTTCTGTTGTATGTGTTTGTGGGATAATATCATTACTTGTATTTGTTAATGTCCCCATATTTGGACAGACTAATACCGAACAGGCGTTAGAACGTTTAGAGCAAGCCTTGGAAAATGAACAAGGTTTAAATTCTGAAACAAAAGCAGCCTTGAGCGACTTAGTAGGGTCTCTTCGCCAAGAACATCGAGAGCGAGGCAAAGATAAAATGATTGATCCCAATGAAGAAACTACTAAGGAATATATCGAAAAAACTATCAAGGAGTATATAAATGAAAACTCTGATTCCAAAAAACCCGTCTGGGAAAAATACCTCGATAAAATAAAAGTTTATGGCGATATACGTTTACGCCATGAATCAGATTTTCCTGACGATAGGCGCGAACGCCACCGACAACGTACGAGAGTACGCTTGGGAGTAAACTACAATATTACAGAGGAAATTCAGATAGGAACTCGCATTACTACGGGGGATCGGGATGACCCAAACTCAACTCATGTTACTTTCGGTGACGTATTTGATCGCTTAGAAATTAGTCTCGATCGAGCATTTATTCACTACAAACCAAAGTGGCTAGAAGGAGCTTGGATTACCGGAGGAAAATTTGAAAACCCCTTGTTTTATAACCCCATTTATGGCGAAAATGTTTGGGATAAAGATGTGCAACCTGAAGGGGTTGCTATTGGTTATGGAGTAACAAAGCCAATAGCCCGCTTGCAAAAATTAAAATTCATGGCAGCCTGGTATCGTGTACTAGAACAGGGCGATTCTAATGGGGTAATAATGTGGAATTTCCAAGCACATGGAGAATTTAAACTGAGCGATGTCCTTACAAGCGAACTAGCCATTAGCTACTTTCTTTATTCCGATGTAACTCCTGATCGTGATCCCACTCTTTTAGATGATGATCAAGGTAATTCTCTGGAAGATGACAATAGTGATGGTATTGATGATGATTTTGAATCTCGCTTTGGTATACTTAATCCCATATTAACATTCACCTACACAGGGCTAAGCATTCCGATTATCTTTGCTAGCGAATACATTTTTAACACTCGTGCAGGAGGAGAAAATCATGGTTGGATACTGGGACTCGCATTGAAACCAAAAGAATGGGAAATATACTACCAATGGCAACTGATCGAACAAGATGCTGTATTTTCTCCCTTTGCCCAAGATGATTTTTTCTTCGGCACAAATCATCAGAGTCACATTTTTGGATTCAAATATCTAATATTTAGAGGAGTAGAAGTTCATATTTTTGCTTTAGTTTCTCGTCCTGACTCTGGTGACAATAATTATGATTGGAGATTTCGAAGTGATTTGAATATCTCTTTTTGAGAACTAATGCTTAAATTAAAAAAAATTTTGACATTTTAACTACTGTCTATATAATAGCAAATTGCTCTAAAATTTTCAAATATCAGACGCCTTCCCCTACCCCCAACCAAAACTCCGACGCAAATGCGTATAGGTCTCGGATATGTTAAACAAAAACAAATCCCGCACACCTTCCACTTCCCGCACCTTCTCGGGAAGAACTCCTTGCCCTTCCCACTTCTCTTCTGTCTCCAAGAAGTACAACATCTGTACCGACAACGCCAGCGAATCGCTCAAGAGCAAAGCGCATCTATTAGAGGCGTAATTCAGGTATTCTTGGTACTTAGAAATCTCCTCCTCCTCTATTTTAGGCCACTCCTGGGTTTCGAGTTGTTTCTTGATTTTGCGAGGGAGTGCTCCGCGGATCTTTTTCTGGAGGGCTAGGGTTTCGGGGTCTTGGGGGACGGGGGTGCTTTCGTGGATGGTGGAGTGGAGGAGTTGGAAGTATTGTTGGAGTTGGGGGGTGGTTAGGGTTAGGGCTAGGGTTTGTTTTTGGGCGATGTAGAAGAGGTATTTGCTGAGGAGGAAGCGTAGTTCGGGTTCGCTGAATTTTTCGGCTACTTCTTGGTTTAGGATTAGGCAGGGGTGGTTGGTGAGGGCTAGGTAGATTTTGTTTTTTTCTTGGTGGTGGGTGTACATGTTAAGGTCGTTTATTTTTAGGGTGGTCATTAGGGTGTTGGTGTAGAACCAGACGGGGGGTTGGACGGATTGGGCAGCGAGGTGAGATTTTTTGTCGATTTGGTAGGTTTGCTCTAGGTCTGTTGGGTAGACTTTGTTCATGAATTCGGATGTTTGGGCCATCAGTTCTGCGATGGGGAGGATGGCTCGGGGGATGAGGGATTTCCAGAGGACTTCGGTCGAGACTTTGCTGCGGCTGAGGTTGGTTTGCTCAGGGAGGGAGCTTGGGTTTAGGCTGAGGAGATTGAGGGCGCGGTGGGCGCGGTGGGCTTGGTCGTGACGGTCAAATTCGGGGAGGAGCTGGGTTAGCTGCTCGTAGCTGTCTTTGCGGAAGGGAGACTTTAGGAGTACTTTTAGGTGGGTGCTGATGGCTTTTTCTTGGGTTTCGGGGAGTTGGCTTTGCAGTTCGGCTAGGGTGATTTGCGCTCCTAGGTGCTCAGGGTCTATTTGGAGGGCTTTTTTTAGCTCTGCTATGGCAGAGTGGGGGTCGTTGAGTTTTTCGGCTTGGGTGTGAGCTAGGTCTAAGTGGAGAGGTAGAGGGCTCTCTTTTTCGGGAAATTGGCTGAGGAACTGGGTGTACTTTTCAGCGAGAGTGCTCCAGTTTTCGTGTTTTTTGTAGAGATTGGCTAGTCCTTCTAGGCAGGGGAGATGAGTGGGGACTAGCTCCAGGGCTTTTTCGTAGTAGCCGATGGCTTGTTCGGACTTTTCCGGGGGTAGAATTTCTGCTCGCTGGATTAGGTTTTCGACGCGCTCTTCGTCGGTGGTTAGGTCGGCGTAGCATTCTTTCATCCAACTAAGGGCTTCTTCCCATTGGTTATTTTTTTGATACAAGCGGCTTAGGTTCTTTTTAATCGATAGTTTTTTGTTGGGGTAGCGCATGCCTTGGAGAAGAGCTTCGATGGCTTCGTTGGTGTCTTTGGCTTTTTCTTCCACTTCGGCAATTTTTTCCCAAACTTCTTGTCGTTTCTCCTGGGTCGCATTGCTGGCTAGTATTTTTTTATAGAACTCTTTTGCTTCGGGGAATTTCTCGGTTTTTTGGTAGAGATCTCCCAATGTCTCCCAGAAAGGAAGCTTTTCCGCGGGGTCTTGTTCTAGATACTTTAAGTAGTGAGAGATGGCTTCGGGAAATTGTTCGGTTTTTTCTAAGCTAATCGCCCAGGGTTTCTCGATTGTTTTTTGCTCCTCAGCATCGCTTAGCTCGTAGGCTTTTTTATAGTGTTGGCAAGCGTTGATCCATTGTTCTTCTTCGGAGTAAGTGTCTCCGGCTTGTTTCTGGACGTATGATTTACTGGGGTCTAGCTCTATCGATTTGAGAAGACGGGTAATCGCATTGCTGGATTCTTTGAGGGCTCGTGCCACTAAGGCCCATTGGTAGTAAAGTTCCGCTTGTTTATTTTCTTCTTCCGCTCCCATTAGAGAAAGCAAAACCTGGTAGAGAGGATGAACTTCTGTCCATTTTCCTTCGCAAAAAAGAATTTGGGTTAGTGGTTCTAGGGCATTTCGATGATGGGGATTAATTTCCAGAGCTTCGGTGTAGGATTTTTGCGCTTGCTGGGAATCGTCTATTTTGTCTAAAAAGAGGTCTCCCATTGTTGTTAAGGTGGCCAACTTACGCTGACTATCTGTAATATAGGGAAGTGCTTTTTCGAAATTTTGACAAGCCTCTGTCCACTGTTTTTTCTGTTGGTAGACTTGGGCTACTTTTAGGGTATAAGAAACTTCGGTCGGATACTCTTCACTGGCCGCTTGATAGGACTCAAAAGATTTTTTTGGATCATTCAACTCATTTTGATAGAGTTCGGCGAGCTGGGCATATATTTTAGCTTTGTTTTCGGGAGAGTTGGCCAAAGGAATTTTTTCTTGGTAAAGTTTTTCTAGTTCATTCCATTTTTCTTGTTCTCGGTAGAGTTTTTCGAGAGCACCCAGAGAAGAGGAATCGTCTTTTGTTCCTGCTTGGGCTTTTTCATAATAAAAAATGGCTTTTTCAGGGTTGGGGATTCTTTCTTGGTAAAGCTCTCCCAGAAACGAAGCAAGCTCTTGCTGCTCATTTGCTATTTCCAGAGAAAAACGAGCTTCCAGAAGAAAGGCGAGAGCGGCGTATTCCTCTTGTTCTTGGTAGATCTTTCGCAGTGCTTGGAAAGCTTCCTTGTGAGAAGAGTCTATCTCTAAAATTTTTTGAAATATTCGACTTCCCTCTTCTTTATTTTTTAGATGTATATAATGGACTTGCCCAAGTTCTAACAGAACCTGTAGCTCCACCGTCTGATTTGCGTTTTCCCTTGCATCTTTGAGTATTTCTTGGAGAACGTCACATAGTTTGGGAAAATACCTTTGCTTTTGATAGAGTCTTGCCAAGTCTTGGATGGTTGTCAAGTCTTGCGGGATGATTTGTCGCAGAGCCTCAAAAGCTTTGATTGCCTTATCTAAGTCCAAAAGGCGAAACTCCCAGGTAAAGCCAAGAGCACGGTAAAGTTCTACTTGCCGAGTTTGTTCTTCAATCAAGCTAATTTCTTTTTCTAAAATAGCGACCAGAGAGTTGTACTGCCCCCATTTTTCGTAGATATCTTGCAAAGTATGGATGGTTGGTATATGCTCAGGTTCTATTTCAAGAGCCTTTTCATAAGAGAGAAGGGCTTTTTTTCCTTGGTATAACTCTTCATAAAAAATGCTTCCCAGCTTACGATAAAGAGAAGATCTTTGCTCTGAAGCTTCCTCTATTTTTAAGCGACGTCCCAGAATAGAGATCAATTTATCCCAGTTTTTCTGCTCTTCTAAAATCAAAGAAACTCCCTCCAGAGCCTCTGCTTGACCTGAATCTAATTTTAAAATAGTGCGATAAACTCGGAGGGCTTCTTCTTTATTGCGAAGGTTTTTATGATAGATTTTTCCGAGTAGACAAAGTTCCTCTATTTTTTCATTATCTGTGGTATGGCGAATGGATTTCTCCAAGACTTGGGCCCATTCTTCATAGCGAGAAAGTTTTTCTAAAATACGCCTCGCTCTCAGAGAAGTTTCTCGGTGAAAACCAAACTCTAAAACTTTTTGATAGTAGATAATGGCCTGGGTTGGAACCTTTAAGTGATCCTCCCAAATCTCTCCGATCCGCCGGTAAGTTCCTGCTTTTTGGCCATCTTCTTCTAGTAGCCCCACCTCTATTTCAAGGAACTCAACCGCTTCCGACCATTTTTCTAGCTTTTCTTGGAGAGTGCGTGTTTTATTCACCACCAAAAGATCGGTCGGGTTTTTGTGGTAGCTAATGACATAGTTCTCTAGGGCTTTATTTAAATTCTCCCCTTTTTGCTCCCACAGTATTCCGATTTCAAAATATAGCTGCATCGATTCCTCTTCATCTTTACTCATGCGAGCAGCCTCTTCATAGACATCAATAAGTTTCTCCCAGCTCTCTTCTTTTTGAAAGATTTCCGCCAGGCGAGCAAGTACTTCTTTATTCTGAGGGTCTAAAGATAAAACCGCTCGGAAATGCTCTACTGCCAAATCAAGAGTTTCTTTTTCTTGGTAGATTTTTCCGGTTTCCAAATGGAGAGTAACTGCGCGAGAAGAAGAGATAAAGGCAGAGTCTAAACGAAGCTCTTTTTCATACATTTCGGCCAAAGCGGATTTTTCAGCCGTTTCTTCATAGAGCTTTTCTAAGTACAAAATACTGGGTCGATGGCTAGGGTCTAAATCTAAGGCCGCCTTTCCATGACCAATTGCTTTTTCTGGTTGTTTTAGCTTTTGATGGTAAATTTGCATTAAGATGTAATGTTTAGATACTCTTACCGGAGAAAGGAGCAAAGGTATTCCTTTCTCGGCCATTATAGTGTAACTTTCCCAGTTCTTTTTTTTCTGATAGAGTTTAATTAAAGATTGGATAATCACTAAATCTTGAGGAGACTCTTGGTGAAGAAATTCATAGTGAATAATAGCTCCTGGAACGTCAGGAAGCTTCTTCTCTTTTATTTCGGCAAGTTGGCTATGCAAATGCCAAATTCTCTGTGGATTTTTCTGTATGGCAAGCTCTTGCTCTAGAAAATCTTGCAACTCCACCATGTTGTTATGCTGAAGGGAAATTCTTTGAAGTCCTTGGAGAGCAAGTAAGTTTTCTGGATTTTCTTCTTTTAAAAGAGCCAAATAATTTTGGGTGGCTTTCCCCGCTTCGCTTAATTTTTCTTCTTGGGTTTGAGCCAAAGAAATTTGTACCCATGCTCGGCGCTTAGCATCGAGGTTAGGGATTTGCAATTCTTGCTCGTAGAGCTTCATCAACTCAAAATAGTTTTCTTGGTCTACGAAAATTTGCTGGAGATTTCTCAAAGCCCCTAGATGATCTGGTTTTGCTTCGAGAACCCTCAGAAAAATGGCCAGTGGCTCGTCTCGTTTCCCTAGTTGCTCATACCAAACTTGCGCTAAATAATAGGAAATCTCTAGTTTCTTTTCGGGATCTCTGGTCAAATCAATCTCGTCTTGATAAAGTTCTGCTAGCTCTTGCCATTTTTCTTTTTGCCGATAGATTTGAGTAAGGTAAGTTCGTAGCCGACTGTCCTCGGGGTCCATTTCTAAACCTTGCTTAACCACTAAAGTAGCCCGCTCTAAGGTCTCTTCTTGATCCATAAGAATGTGAGCTTGGCGCAAAAGATTATTTTTTTTGCCCTTGGGACCCAAATAAGGGAACTGCTCTATAAATGTTTCTAAAAGTTTTTCTCGGTCTCCCATCTGCTCATAATGCATAGCTAGCTGTTTGTAAGCCTCGGCATTTCCAGGAGATTTTTGGATAATTTGTTCCCAAACATCTTTGGCTCTATCAGGCTCATTCATCTGCTTAGCAAAAATATCAGCCTTCTCAAAGAGTAATAAAAGAGTTTGTTCATCTTCTAAAGAGTAGGCTAGTTCATCATCAATCGTACGAATTACTTGAGAGAATTTTCTTTCTTTTTTATAGAGATTACGTAATTGTTGCACAACATTCAGGTCAAAATCAGTGAAAGTTATAACTTTTTCATAGGCTTGGATAGCCAGATAAAAGGAGAAGAGTTTATTTTGATAGATCGATCCCATCTCCGCTAAAATTTCCACTTTTTTATCGGTTTCTTCGACAACCTGAGTTTTACTCTGAAGAACTCGAACCAAAGCAGCCCAGTCTTCTCGCTGTCGATAAAGATCCTCAAGCTTCTCAATAGCAATTGTGTGCTCCGGGTTCATACTGAGAACTCTCTCATAGCAAAGCACTGATTTTTCTGCTTGCTCAAGCTTATCTTGGTAAAGAGTGGCTAGCTCAAAAAGACAGTTTATTTTTGCCGGGGTATCTTGGGCCAAGCTCTCTTTTAAAGTATAAACCCCTGCTAATTTATCCCAAGTTTGGTTTTCTTGGTAAAGTTTCTCTAAGCTATCGAGAGAAAGAGTATGTTCCGGGTCTATTTCAAGAACTCTCTCATAATGCCAGATGGGTTCAACCATTTCGCTAGCCGCTTCTAAATGAAAGGCCATCAGCTTATGAGGATTTTCGACACTTAAAGCACAAAGATGACGAAAAACTTGTTTGAGAGGCTCCTTAGGGCCGTGCTTTTTGTACAGCTTACGTAAGCGTTGCAAAGAATTGAGATGACCAGGATCACGTGCAGTGATCAACTCATAAAAGGAAATGGCTCTTATCGGATCTTGGAGTTTTTCTTCGCACAGCATCCCCGCCATATAGAGATAGTTATTCTTTTCTGCTGGTTCAGAGGCCGTATGAGATCGACTTTCTAGAGTCTGAATAAGAGGAAGAAAGTTCTCGGTTTGAGTATAGAACAGCTCTAAGGTTCTTTGGTTCTCGAAGTTATCTGGTTGAAAAAAAGATATTTTTTCATACCAAGGAAGAGCCCCAGTAATATCGCCTAGTTTATGCACATAACACTGAGCAATTTTTTGGTATTTTTCAATCAACTGCCCACTATTATAATCTAAGCTAAGAGCTTCTCTTTTTTCTATAGCAATATATTCAGACCACTTTTGCTCTTTTTCATATAACTCTTTCAAAAGAGTAAGAGCTTTTTTCTCTATCGGATTTGCTTCCAAAATGGAAAGGAGTACTTTTTCTTGTTCTGTTTGATTATTCTCTTTCTCATAAGTTTCATAAACGGAAAAGAGAATAGCTATTCTTTCTGCAGGATTATTTTTTTGGGCAGCTAATTGCTTACTAACGTCAATATATTTGTCCCACATTTTTTGGTCCAAATAAATACTCTGCAATTCACTCAGGGCATTCTCAAAACCTGGCCTTAGCTCTAATAACTTGTAATAATACTGACAAGCCTGTTCCCAATCTTTTTCTAGCTTCTGATAAATCTGAGCAATTTCCCAGTAACCCCGCGACCTCTGCTTAGGTTCCAAACGGATAATTTGCAAAGTAGCTTCAATAGTCCGAGCTCCCTCTTCTTGCTCTCGGAAATAGTTTCGCAAAACTTCCCACACTTTAACTTGGCGAGGGTCCAGCTCTAGTAACATTTCATAGTAGATCATGGCTTGGTCTTCGTTATCTAGCTTTTTATGATAAAGCTCCGCCAATTCTCGATAGAGAATTTTTTTCTCCTCTACTTTACTCGTCATTTCACTTTTTTTGGCTAAAAGTTGGGCTAATTTGTCATATTCATCGATCTTTTCATAGATTTCCTTGAGAGGATGAAAGTATTTTTCTTGTTCAGGATTTTCAAACCAAACTTTTTCATAAACCAATGAAGCCTCTTCCCACCGTTCATCTTTAACCAAAATCTGAATAATCTTGTCATAGATAAGTAATTTACTCTGTTTGTTTTTAAGAGTTTCAATCTCCAAGTAATAGCATTCCAGTAGATTATTATCATCTCCACTGTCGATGTACAGCTTTTGTAAATTGAGAATCAAATCGTGATCTAAAGAGTCTTGAGCAAGAGCTGCTCGGTAATGTTGAATAGCCAAAGCCTTATTTTTAATCTTATCTTGAAAAAGCTCTGCTAACAAAAGATTGATTTTTTTAGGGGAAGAAGAGAGAGAAATTTGTCGCTGATAGGTTTCCGCTAGAGCATTCCAGTCTTCATTTTTTTCATACAAAAGAACTAGTTCTTCTAAAGCCACAGGATCACTATTCAAAGCCCAAAGCTCTTCATAGCACTCCACTGTTTCTTTTATCTGCTCAAGTTTTTCTTTGTAGATTAGAGCTATTCTCTGGAGTAAAACTGCTTGCTCTTGTGAATCTTCCTCCTCAAAACGAACTCGGAGAATTCCGACCAACTTGTCCCATTCTTGAGAATTTTGATATAACTTTTCTAAGCTAGAGAGAGTGTGTTCGTCTTGGGGCAAGATCTGAAGGAGTTGCTGGGCGTATTGAATGTTTTTCTTTTCATCTGGAATTTTTTCACAAATCGCGTTCATTTGTCGCAACTTTTCGATTCGAGTTTCAGGAGTAAGGTCAAGCTTTAGCTCCAAGTCATACAACTCAAGTAAAGCTTCATATTCTTCATCTTCTAAGTAAACTCGCTCTAAAGATTTAACATAATCAGGATTAATGTCTTCTTCCACTGTTTTTTTCAAAAATTCTTTTGCTTTAGCCCGGTTTTCTAGTTTATCGCGGTAAGCCAAAGCAATTTTATAAAGCCAATCTGCTTTTTCTTTCGCATCCGAAGTGTTTTCTGATTCATACCACCATAGAGAAATAAGTTTTTCCCATTTTCCCAAACTCATACAAGTTTGAAAAAAAACGTCTCGATGAGTTGCTCTTTCCAAATGATAGGCTTTTTGGTAAACCTGAAAACTCTTTTCTCGGCGACCTATTTTCTGCCAATGCAGACCCGAAGTCCCATAGAGAGTTGCTGCATAAGAAGGATGTTTTTCTTCAAAAGCCGAGGCATGTAGAGAGAATAGTTCGGCTAATTTTTCTTCATCTAGCTCTTTTTGATAATGCTCTTGAAGAAGAACAAAATCTTCTCTATTATTGGGATTTTCTGTAAAATTTTTCCAAATTTGTTCGGTTGTTTGCGAACTGGTCATAACAAGGTCTCCTGGCTCTAATCAAGAAATAAACGGCCTTCTATAATCTAGAATTGTAGAGAAAACTAGAAGGATTTGCAAGTATTTCAAAAAAAAGAATAGAAAACACTCCTCCTTTAGTTATAAAATAGAAAAGCAATAGAATAAAGTAACAGAAAATCTACCTACTTAGAAATCTCTTTCAACCAAGGGGCAAATAAAAAAATAGCTATGATAAAAAAGCAAAGAGGAGTTATTACTCGAATTGACGGTAAGCGCTGCCGGATTCACAGTCAAGGAGAAAATCACCGTGCCTATATCAAGTACAAAATAAAAGGGGCCGATCCCAATAGTTCTAAGCCTTTGTGTGTCGGAGACGAAGTTGTTTTTCAGCGCGATAAATCAGATGAAATTAAAATCGAAGAAGTCCTTCCTCGAAAATCAAAACTCTCTCGCCGAGCCATCGGGGGTGCATCTAAAGAGCAGGTTGTCGTAAGCAATGTTGAGCAACTACTTATTGTTACCTCAGTGGGGATGCCTGCTTTTCACCCTGCTATCATCGACCGCTTCTTAGTTGCTAGTTTCCAAGGGAACCTCGACCCGATCATTTGCATCAATAAAACTGATCTCTTCGGAGAAGAGCCCAATCCAGAACTGGTTACAGAAGTTATTGAAATCTATCGAAATTTAAAATATTCCATTATTTTAACTAGCACAGTAGAAAAGGAAGGTCTTGAGGAACTAGAATCTCTTTTACAAGGTCGAAGTACAGTTGTGGCGGGTCACTCAGGGGTCGGAAAATCATCTCTTCTTCTAAGCTTAGACCCTAATCTAAAATTAGTGACTAAGGAAGTAGGAAAAAAAACTAAACGAGGGCGGCACGCCACCACAAGTGTAAACTTACTACCTCTCAAACAAGGTGGGTATGTTGTGGATACTCCTGGTATAAGGGAATTAAGCCTGTGGGAAACCGAAGAGAGAGAAGTTTCTTTATATTTTCCAGAAATGCTTGCTTTGTCTAGTCAATGTAAATATCGTGGATGCACGCATATACACGAGCCTAAATGCGAAGTCAAACGAGCTGTTGAGGCAGGAGAACTCCCTCTTTTCCGTTATGAAAGCTATTTGCATATCATGGAGTCTTTGCAAATGGAAACGATGGCCTCGCGGCCTATTTATCGGGATTCCTAGGGATGGATGGTTTGGATGAGCTTATCTAAAACCGGACACATGCTTATGTTCTGTGGAGGGTAAGGCTCCTGCCGCACCGGGGATGTGCTTTGTTCCTGATGGTATTTCAATATGAAACCTATATGAGTATGCCGAAATATATTAAAAACAACTCACATCTCCGGTGCGGCAGGAGCACCCGCGATATAAAAACGTTTTTTCAATATGAAACCTATGATCCTGTGAACGTGCCTCAATACCATCAGGAGCCAATCACATCCCCTGTTCGGCAGGAGCCTCACCCTCCAGGGAACATGGTGCTTAGAACGGTTTTCGATCATCTTTTTCTTTAACGGTTTCAGATAAGCCTTACCCTTCTCACTACATAAGCTAAGATAGCTCCCTAAACAGCAGGCCGAGTCTGCAAAGCAGGAGAGCATGTCGCCACTCGCGCAGTACTAAACTGCCGCTCGACAGTATGGGCAATCATCGCAGCGGAATCTGCGTTATAGCCACCAGAGAGAACCATTGCGATAGGAATGTGTTCTTTTTCTGCAAATTGAAAAACCATGGCATCTCTTTTGGCAATACCTTCGCGGGATATTTTCATTCGGGTAAGAGGATCTTTTTCATAGATATCATTTCCTGCATTATAAAAAATAATTTCTGGCCGAAAAGCTTTTACTTCAGGAAAAACTATCTCTTCGAGATATCCCAAGTACTCTTCTTCGGTGGCCTCCCCCACGTGAATCTTTAGGTCAATACCTTTCTCAGCCTCTTTGTCTTGTGGCCACATCTCCTCATCATAGAGATCGACCATAAAAATATCAGAGTCGTCCAAGAAACATCTCTCGGTGCCATTTCCTTGATGAGCATCCAGATCTATAATCGCACATTTTTGAGCCAAGCCCTTTTCTCGGAGAGCCAGGACCGCGATAGGAACATCTGGATAAATACAAAAACCTTCCCCATGACTAAAAGAAGCATGGTGGTAACCTCCCGAAAGGTTAATCGCTTTTCCTTTTTCTAAAGCGACTTCAGCCGATTTCACTGTTCCGCAAGTTGCTAGCATCATGGCAGAACAAAGATGTTTGTGAAGGAAACTGCGGGGAACAAATCGAAGAGGATTTAACTCCAAACATTGAGCAAGCCACTTAGGCTCTCTACTTTGGCGAGCATGTTCGGTAGTTAAAAAGCGATTTACTAGATCTTCATTGAGCTCAGGCTTGAGAAAATCTGTTCCTCGAAAAGCGCCAGACTTAAGAAGAGTTCTTTTGATACGAGCATATTTATCGGCAGGAAATTTATGCAGCTTCTCCAAACCATAGAAACTCATGTTATACTTAGGGTGATAAATAATTTGTTCTGACATGTTTTTTCTCCATTGGTTCTGGTTATAGAAAAAATTTCTATAAGTTCATGGTTTTGTCTGGTAAGCTGAGGTTGCAAATGTCTTGGTGAAAAATAGTCCAGTGTAAACCATTGTTTTTTCCCTGGTCTCATAAGTTTTTGGGAGGAGTTTCTTTTTATCCCAGGGTTCATAGTAAGTATGAGTAACGAGTTTCTCTGCAAGATGTTTCACTGCTTGGCTCCCCCAAATTCCTCGTCTCAATCCAGTAAAGGTATTTTCCGAATTTTTTGTATAGCTCATCCACTCATCATCAATTCGAAGATAACGGAAAGATCCTTGAGGACTTGGAAATGATGAGCTATTAATAACGACACAAACACCATCATCCTCTCCTAAATTTTTTTTCAACTCTGTTCTTAAGCCATTTTTTACGACTAATGATACTTGTATTTTACTAGGAAATATGCTTTTTTTGCCAGTCGAAGTATCAGGATTATATAAAAAAAAGTTTTTTAGCTGGCTTCTAGTCGAATCCCAAACGGCTGAAACACCCCCCGCTCTTGGGTCAAGAGACCTATTCTCTGGAGTAGTTTGCCAAGACCAACAACCTATAGAAAATTGTAAAACACCTCTCGCAATCAGATGACAGCTTTCCTCTATTTGAGAAATATTTTCAATATTCTTATCTTCAAAAAAACTCTTCTCTCCTCCCAAGGGAGTGCGTATACCTCTCCAAAGATCCATCCCTGTTTTATTAGGAGTTAAACAATAAAAAACTTCGGCTGTTCCTCCTGGTGCTCGGATTTTTTTAGTCGCGTCACTTTTGGAGGTGTAATACTCGTCATAGCCTTTAGCCAAAGGATGAGTTCCTGCTTCTCTTAAAATAGGATGATTTTCTTCCCTTATCTTTCGTACAAAACGCAATCGTTGTCGACCAAAAGAATCTTTGTCCAAAAGAAACGCAATACCAGAAGGCTCAACAGAACTAGTTTGGCTATTGATTTTGTCACTAGAGGTGTAAAGTGCATGAAGATCTTCACTTAGTATATCCATAGTAACACGAGCGACTTCATGAACATCTCGGGCTTCTTCGGTGCTTTGCCAAACTCGAAGAGTTTGCCTAAGTACTCCCACTAACATTAAGCCCAAAAAAAGTAACAATCCCATTGCTACCATTAGCTCTGTCAGAGTAAATCCGTTTTGTCTTCTCATTTTACCTGTCATTTACTTGTTACAGCTACATCATTCAAAGTTGGAAAACCAAGTAAACTAGCCCTAGGAAAAGAAGTCCCCATAAAACTATATCTACCCACAATTGCATAAAATCGTTCTTCTCTTGGTGCTGTTTGGCTAACATCTGACCATAAGATAAGGTTCCTGCATCTCCTGAAGCTTCTACTTTAGGAGGTACATTGAGAATTCGCGATGTTTTCCCTGATTTTGCACTAACTTCTTTACTTATCTCATTTTTTATGGCGGACTCATTTTTTGCAACAGACATTTTCACAGGAACAGACGATTCAACAAAATTTTGTGGCTCTGCTTGAGTTTTTTGAATATGGGTATAAGCTTGGTCTGGACTATTAGAAGGCTCATTCTGTGTGATCTGCTCCCTTTTTCTAGGCACAGCAGGCTTTTTTTCTAAGAGAACACTTTCTTTTTTTTCTTCTGTGGATACAGAAGCCATAGTCAATTTTTCCAGAGAAGGTGCTGCTGTCGATTTTTCTAGAGAAGGTGATACTGCCGATTTTTCCAGAGAAGGTACTACTGCCGATTTTTCCAGAGAAGGTACTACTGTCGATTTCTCCAGAGAAGATAAATGAGGAGAACTACTTTTTTTATCTAAGTAATCTTTTAGAGCTTGGGCGAATTTCTCCATAGAAGAGAAACGTTCTTGTTTTTTCTTAGCCAAAGCCTTAAGACAAATCTCAATCAACTCAGAATCTAAATCAGGACAAATTTCATCTAAAGGTGGCGGAGGCTGATAGACAATTTGCTGAAGTAAAGTCAAGGTCGGAGCTTCCAAGAAAGGAGTGCGACCCGCTAGCATTTCATATAAAACAACTCCCAAGGAATAGATATCTGTTTCATGTCCGAGGTGAGGATCATCATTGGCTTGCTCTGGAGACATGTAAATAGGGGTTCCCATGATAATATTATCTCGTGTAATACGAACATTCTGAGAGAGTTTTCGAGCTAAACCAAAATCGGTAACTTTAGGAATTTGATTATTTGTGATAATAATGTTATCAGGCTTGATATCTCGATGAATGATTTGATGTTCATGGGCATGTTGAAGGCCTTCAGCAATCTTAATAACAATCGCTAAAGAATCATCATAAGAAACTTCATTAAGTTCCATATATTGACTTAGTTTTTCTCCAGGAACATACTCCATTGCAATGAAGTGCTCTCCTAGATCTTCTCCAATATCATAGATAGAAACAATGTATTCATGATTCAGAGCGGCGACCGACCTAGCTTCTTGTTTAAACCGAGCAACTTGCTCACCTTCTGCCATTTTTAGCATTTTCAAAGCAACAAGACGATCTAACTCTGTATCAATGGCTTTATATACAACTCCAACATTACCTTCCCCTATTTTTTGCTTGATCTTGAATTTTCCGTATTTATTACGGGGTGAGGTTGTCGTACCTCCTTTTTTCAAGGATTTCTGACGAATAGCAACGCCGCATTTTCGACAAAGCAACACTTTTTGTTGGGATTTGCGAAAGTTTAATTCATCACATTTATCGCATAAAGCCGCTTTTCCTCGTAGAGAGAACAGTTCATTCATTTGATCAGGAGCAAGAAGTTTACTATCCATTAAAGCAAAGATAAACTGTCGTCCAACATTTTTAGAATAAATATTTTCTAATTGTTGGAGAGAAAGGAACTTTAAATGCATACAAAGCTTAATGATAATAATATCATCTGTATCTGGAGCTTGTGAATCCCAGGAGTTCATATCGTATTCCCAAAGAACTATGGTTGCCATTGCAGGAACTAGGTACCCGTTGCTAATCTTTCTGCAAATCTAGGAGCAAATTCAAGTAAATCATAGACCTTTTCCTGGGCTCCTACAATATCATATTCTCGCCGGAAGAAAGTAAAAGTGTATTCCTCATCATCAAATATGCCAAAAGATGATAAAGGGCAACGATCCCTAGGTTGGCCCACACTACCTGGATTAATCAGATAGGTTTTCTCAGGATCTAAAGCAACCTTTTGATCTTCATGAATATTTTGCACAATGTGGCCCCTCGCCCAAGCGGAGGGGACATGAGTATGTCCATGAAAACAGACTTTTACTTCGGGATACTTTTCTTGAAGTAGTTTTAAGTTTGCAATGAAAGAATTGAGTTTTAAAAGATATTCATCTTTATTTCGAGGAGAACCATGAGTAATAAGAAATCCTGCCTCATGCATCATTTTGTTAGGCATTTTTTCTAGAAACTCGATACATTCTTCGTCTAGTTGACTCCTTGTCCATTCCGAAACTTTAACCGTTTCCTCTTTTACGGAATGAGGAAATTCACCGACTACATATCGCTCATGGTTCCCTCGGATGGTGGGAATTTTTCTATCAATGATGATACGAAGACATTCTTTAGGGTTTGCGTTATATCCTATCACATCCCCAAGACAAATAATTTGTTCTACGTTTTCCGATTCTAGAACCTCTAGGGCGATAGTTAGAGCTTCTAGATTAGAATGTATATCCGAGATAATGCCGAATCGCACGCTTGACCTTTCTTTCCATACAAGGTAGGGAAGAGTGTGCACTCTTTTCTACACAAGTGAGGAGAGAGAGAAAAATAAGCATCTAAGACACTTACCCTCTCTCTCCCTTAGTAACGATTATTCATCAAAATCGTACTCATCACCGTCCTCTTCGTCAGAGTACTCATCATCATCGAATGCTCCAAAGTCTTCTTCTGAAGATTCTTCTGAATCCTCTTCAAAAGAGCCTTCTTCTTCAAAAGAAGATTCCTCTGAATCCTCTTCAAAAGAATTTTCCTCTGAGTCATAACTTTCCTCTTCCCATTCAGAAGATTCGGAAGTTTCTTCTTCCCAGATTTCTTCTTCAGGAGTAGTTTCCTCGGAGATTTCTTCTGTAGTTTCCTCAGAGACTTCTTCAAAGGTTTCTTTTGTAGATTTTTCTACACCAATGTTTTTATGAAGTCGATGAGCAAGAAAAACTTTGTGACGATCTTTAAATAGGATATTTGCCTTGCCTAGTAAAGTAAAGACTTTAGCATGAAGAGCATCCATCGTTTCTCTAGCTTCAGAAGTATCTTCACTAGGAGCTTCTCCTAATATTTGAAGCATACTTTGGACATCTTGAGAAGAAACTTCTCTTTTAGTCGCTCCATTAATTTGTCCTAAAGCCCAGGCGGCCTTCATTCGGATGTCAGGATTAACTCCGCTATTGTAAAGAATTTTGGAAAGTTCTTCAGAAGCTTTCGCTCTGCCTAATTTTCCTAAAGCCATAATAGCAGGACTCCGAACATCATCATGACGGTCTCGAAGAGCTCCGATTAAAGCATCTTCAGCCAACTCTAATTTAAAAACTCGTCCATTAGCTGGTAAAGAGGCTAAAGCTTCTGCTGCTCGGCGAGAAACTTCTTGAGCTTTTCCCTTGTAGTCTTTGTTTGAGTTGACAATATGCTCTTGTAATTGGTTTTTCACAATTTCAGCAGCCAACGGCTTAGAAATAACCGATTTTACTTGATCAATCTCTTCGTATATCCTTTTTTGTTGTTCTAAATCAGCTTCAGAAGAGACAACCACAACAGGAATGCTATTGGTGCGATAATCTTCTTTTAAAGAGTTAACAACAAATGCAGTAGAGAGATCTCTAAGACTAGAAGAAACAATGACCATATCTTCAGGCGGAAAAGCTTGGGCTCTTTGTAAACCTTCTGCTCCTGTTAAAGCAGAGAGAGGTACCATATTTAAATCTCTGACTGTTTTGATAAGCTGATTCCGAGCAGAGTCGTCATCTTCTATAATCAAAACAACTCGAGCGTCCCATTCATTTAAAGCTTCTGCTAAAACTTGCATAACCCGGTCAGCATCTCTAAATGTTGCTGGTGGATCCATTTTAACAAGAGCCTCAGCAGCAGCGTATCGGATTCTTTTATCTTTGTGCTGAAGAGCTCTTAGCATAGGGTAAGAAAGCTCTCGTCTTCTTTGAAACAGAGTGCCCAAATTTTCTAGGATTCCAGCAGTCACTTCCGGACGATTTTCTTGCAAAGACATCAAAAGAGCCGTGTTTAAAACTCTTGCTCCAGCAGAAGCAACTAGAAGAGAAGAGGCTTTAGAAATTTTCTTTTCTTCCGCGAATCTTTCCACATCTGAAGCAGGTAGCTTCAAGCTCTTTTCCAGAGAAGACTCTTCGATTGCTCGAACTTCTGAATCTTGAGCATATGTTACTTGAACTAAGAGAGCCCAAGCACTTTGATATGTAGGATCTAGCTCTATTGCATTAAAACAAGAATGCTCGGCCATTACTTCATTGTAAGCAAACCGAGGAACTTGTTTGGAGACTAGCTGCTCTTCTTCCCATCTCCAGTCCAAAGGAGCAAAATGCAATGCTGTTGTATAAGGTGCTTTTTCTCGATAGTAACCCAAAGCTTTTTCAAAGTAAAGTTGCCTAGCAGGAGGTAATACTCGCGATGGTCTTTTTGAAATACGACCAACAGCAATTTCTGCATAGCGCTTAATCTCTTTGTCCGCATTAGGATCTTCTAAAACTTTTTTAACATCAGGTAAAGCCCGAACATCTTTTAAATGTCCCAAAAGAACTAAAATCTGTTGTTTAAGAAAAGGTTTTGATGTATTCAGAGCCTCAGTTAGAGGCACTACTGCAACCGAGCCCATACGAGTAATTGTCAGTATAATATTAATTCTTTCTTCATACTGAGCTTCATTGGCCAAGTAAGGGAGCATATAGGGAATTGCAAGCTCTCCCACTTGGGACGTCAAAATATTAATGACTTCGTTTTTTTCAAAAGCATTGCCAGAGGCCGCTTTGTAAACTAAGTCTTGAATAACTTCGGTTGATGTTTCTTGGCGAATGGGCGTTTTTTCTGCATGTAAGAAAATAGCTCGAGCTATCCGAGCCATTTCTCCACCCTTAACCAACATTTGAGTCATTCGCTCTAAACCAGCCATTTGTCTTAGCTTAAGAGCTTGCTCATCATTGGGGTTAGCAAGAAGCACTCGATTGAGTTTTTCAATCGTTAAGTCGAGCTCGCCGTTGTCATAGTGCTCCATGGCTTCTCGCCCTAATTGCATAACATCTTCTGAACGGTTTTCAGCGAAAGTATAGGAGGATAATAATGTCAATATTAGAATCCCCATAAGAATGGAAAAACTGCCCCTCATTCCTTTACTCCATCTATCTAAAGTATTTAGTGAGTGATAATAATCGAACTAATCCGCTTTATGTTTTAATAAGCGGAAATACTAGTTTTTGCCTGTTATAATATATCAAAGAGGCAAAAAGTGTCAAGCTAATTTTCTGACTCTTTCTCACTCTTTCTTAACTATTTTGATATTTTAAGCAATAAAATCCTTTCATCGCCAAAGGAAATTACGAAAAAGCCAATTGTTACCATCCTTGTTATCCCATTGATGTTTAGAGTCCGTAAAGGCTAAAATCAACTCCGCTGACAGGGGAACAGATGAGGGCAATTCTAAAACAGCCGTCCAGCCTAGTTGATAGCGCTTCATTTTAATCAAAGGATTTGATTTCCAGTCATCCAAAGTCCAAAGAATATAAACTTGCTCTGAAGCAGATAAATCCCCCATGTAGTAGACAACTATTTCCTGCTCAGAAAGCGGAAAAATAGCGACATCATTGTAAAAAAAAATATCTTCTCCTTGAGGTCTTATGTAAAAACTCAGATAAATTTCCCCCACAGGTTTATCCGCTAAATACAACAAATAGCTTTTAGGTTGATGCAGTGGTATCTCAGTATTGTGCTTAAAACAAAGTAAAGTATGCGCTAGCATATTTTCTTGTTCAATAAAAGGAAGCAAACCCGAAAACACAATAGGGGCAAAACCAAAAAAAGAAAAATTTATCTCAGGATTAGAAAAAAAAGTCTTTCGATCTGATTTTTGCCCTTGCTCTAAAGGAAAAAGAGAAACTCCCAAAGATAGTGAGTCTTCTAAGTAACCTGTAAAAAGGATCTTGTCTAAGTCAGACTTAGGGTAAAAAATATTGGCTTCTGGAGGCGCTAAACCAAAAAGAATTTTTTCTGATGGAGAAGTATTAGTGGGAGAAGAATAGTCTACTGCCGCATTTAAAATGAGTTCTTGTTGAGAAAAAGTCTTCGTAAAACGAATTTCCTTCCACTCTATTTCGACGTATTTTTTTAGCGGCATTTGAAGTTTCCTCTGTAAACAACCATAGCAACTGAGACATCATTAGCATTTACTATAAACAGGATACCTCATTTTTTAAAGATGTGCAAACTTAGGAAAATATTTATAAAAGAGTGGTGAGAAAACCTCTAAATTTTTAGCACTCCATCTTTTTTATTCCGTTTTTTTTTCGAGGGGATTTAGGGTGAGAATTAAAGTAATTTTTGTTCCTTTGGGGGGAATTACTTTTGGGTTAGCATAGTAAGATGTGTCATCAGCTCTTTCTTTAAGAGGATTGTTTAGAATAGCACTTGGATCATAATACGTAGCAATTAAAATACCATTTACATTAGCCGCAAAAATTTTCTCTCCAGTTTTGTAATGTTGAATAAACTGGCTTCCTGTAAAAACCCAAGGAGTGTTCAACATCGGACGATTGCTTTTTTGATCCAGAATAAAAGTCTCAGCCCGAACAAGTTTTTGTTTTTTGCCTTCCCCCCACTGAATATAAGCATAAACAAAATCTCCATAGATCGGAGAATCTGAACCTTGTTGGTTTGCTCCTCCTCCTTGTTCCAAACCAATTAAAATTAGAGCTGTCTGCAAAAGTGCTGGATTGCAGTTCAAAACCATGACACTTTCATGCTCTTTTCCCCCTGGAGCAGTTGCTAAAAGTTCAATCAAGCCCTTTTGCATGTTTACTATTCCAGAAATTTCTATTTTTTTTTCGGATAAAAAAACTTTGATACCTCTCAAGTTGAGAGGTTCATTTTGAGACTGGAGGAAGCTGAAATTCAAAATGAAAATGCTTACCATAAAAAATAGCTTCATGATAACTCTCTTTGCTAGGGTTTATCTAACTCTTTGTGATTTCAAGAGACACCTTGCGCCAGTTTTGCACTTCTTCATCTTCTGGTGCCAAAACAACTAATCGACGACAAACCAACAACACTTCACCAAAATCTCCTTTTTCTAAACAAAAATAAACATATTTTTTATAGAACCGGATGGCTAAATCAAAATTATTTTGTCTCTCACAAAGACGAGCTAACTCCAAGTAAGCAAAAAATTCTTCCTCTGGAGCCAACTCAAGCAAGTGATACAATGCAGATAAATTATCATAATGATTGTGAACCGCTTTTGTCATATGAGATATCAATTTGTACTCTTCGATCGCTTCCTTTGTATAAGAAAGAGCCTCTAGAACCTTCGCTCTTTTTTGTCGAATCTCTAAATGAAAAGGATCGATAGTTATTGCCATATCCAAAGATTCAATACATTCCTCATAAATACTACGAGCATCTTGGTCTTGAGCAACGGTTTCTTCTGCTTTTTCCCAAGAAAAGTTAGCTAAATTAATTAAAACCTGTGTAGCTTCATTCTTTTTGTTAAGAGTATGATAGGTTTCTGCTAAACGCTGACAATAATCTCGGTTTTCAGGATCAATCTGAACAAGCTTGCGCAAGATAGATACGAGAACATTCAAGTTTTCTGAAGGTTTAATCAAAGATAATACCTCCAGCAAAACTTCTTTTGCCTTACTAATTTTTTTATGATAGAGATAAACATCAGCAAGCCACTCTCGAGCAGACAAGTTATCAGGTTCAAATTCAATAATTTTTTCACATACATTAATTAGGTAGCTAAAAACGAAAGGTTGTTGGAGTAAATGAGAATCGGTTAAGATATCTCCGAGTTTTTTATATTCGAGAACCCCTTTTTCGTGCTCTCCCATAACTAAATAAGTATTGGCCAGCTCTATCCGAGCTTCAATATTATTACCATCTAAACTCAAAATTTTCTCGTAAGAGTTAATGGTATCTTTGTACAGCTCTCTACTCTTGTACAAATTTGCCAGCGTCGTGTATGTAAAGATGGCATCAATGTTTTCCCCTAGCTCATAATAAAAAGTAGCCATCGTTTCTAAAACTTCAGGGCTCAAGGGATTATATTGGTAAGCATCTTCCAAAACTTGAATAGATTTTCTTTTATCTTCAAGAGCAAGTTTTTTAGCATAGACAATGGAAGCTTGGGCTCCTGGAATAAACTGGCCATCTTCAAAAAGAACATTTATTAGTTTTTCGTGAGCATCTAAATCTTCTGAAGAGTAGTTAATTACTTGCTCATAAGCATCAATTGCTCCAGAAAAATTCTTTTTTTCAAGAAAGAATTCTCCGAGTTCTTTATATTTAGCTATAGCTTTTGCGATCAAGCCCTTTGATTCGTATGCTTCGGCTAGCCACTGAATGGTGTCAACATCTTTACTTCCTAGAGTTTCTGCTCTTTCATAAAGTTTAATACATTTGTAAAGATTTTCCTTAAACTCATCTAACTCAGCCATCTCTTTAAGTTCTTGATCCGTCCTTAAAGCAATGTAGCCCTGTTGGTACATACTTTGAAACAACTGCCAAGTTTGAAACTCAGGAACTCGACAACTGCTAACAATTTCTTCAAAATCTCCTCCCCCATCAACTAAAGATAAAAGATGGATTTCTTCAGGAGTTAATTGATCTTCGTAAATATCTTGTGCAATGTATGGAATATCTTGGCCAGAAGGAAGATCATGTTGGATACTTGTCCACTCGTCCAATCTTCGAGCCGCTTCCATCAAAAGGATTTCTGGATCAAGAGCTATATCTAAAGAAAGAAGCTCTCTAGGAAAAACCTCTTCGGGCTTTTTATTTTCTAAAAACTCTAGACGAATGTCTGCCCAACGAAAAAGCGAATACACTTCTTCTTGAATTTGAAAAACACAGACATCTTTAATAAAGTTGCGTTCAGCTCCCATTTCTAAAAGAATTTGAGATAGAGAATCTCCACTAATTCCCTGCTGATAAAACAAATTCTCTAGAGTGTTATCATCTATCTCATGAAAGGCTCGCCGGAGTCCTTCTGCTAGTATACTTGGTCGGTTTGGCGAAGCTATTATTTGGACAACCCCATCTTTAAAGCCAATATTCATCTCATCGTTTTTAATTTGTGCAACGAGAATACCTGACCTTCTATCCTCTGCAATTTTCTGAAAAATTCCAGAGAGTCCTAGAATCTCCAGGTTACTTTTTTTTCCCTCTTTATTAGCTGTTGTTGAAAAATTTTCACTCATTGCATTATCCTGAGATTTTCCTATCATCGTGCAAAAGAATTTCTATAGTTAAGAGCCTAATATATAAGCAGGTTCTAGGGGCTATACATCCATAAATTTCTTTTCCAAATTCACTCTCAGCTTTTTTAAGAGAGTGAAGATATTTAAATAATAAAATAACTGCTTTGCCAGGAGAAATCAAGCCATTTTTCCTTTCCTTTTGAGAAAGGTAAAGGAAGACTATTTTTTCTTAGTGCTCCTAAAAAAATGTTCCCTTATCCTCTTTTAATTGATATAATAAGCACTTCTTTCCCATTCTTTATGAGTAACGCTTCCAAGCGTGAAGAGTCTAAGGACTTTATTGATGACAGATCAACAACAGGTTAAGACCTACGGAGAATTGCTAAAAAAAAATATATTTCGCTTCTCTGGTCTTTTAGCCCGACCATTTATAGACTTTTATTACAATTATGGTCTTTCTCGGGCAAGTATTTTGTCTTATATTCTTTGCGTTAACCTTGTTGTTTTTGTTTACATCTTTCTAAGTAATCCCACCCTTGACCCACCAGAGTCCTCTTTTTCCACAAAACGTTTTTTGGAACTTCACTTTCTTTGGCCCACTCCCCCAAAATATTTAATACAAGCAGTTCCTGATGGTTTTTCTGTGCGCGGTGGTGACATTATCAGCCAGAACAACTTCTTTACATTGAGGAGAGAAATAGAGGCAAAACTACCCGAGCTAGAGCGCGAAGATTTTCAATACGTAGAATTTTCTCTCTCTTCTAAGCTAGGCGAAGTAATGTGGGATGCTACTCAGAATTTCTTTAATCTAAAAAAACAAGAGATTATTCCTTCAGGAATAGGAACCAGTTTTTGGATCATTTTAATGATCGCTTACTTGGCATTACTTCTCAATCTCAAAACAAACTTAGCAGAAAGTGTCTCCCCGCTCATATGGGGAAATCTGCCCTTAAATAATCGGCGTTCCCAAATTCTCAAAATTCTTTGGAGAATCCCTTCATTTAACGTCATAAAGTCAAGAATTTATCTTCTTTGTATCCTCCCTATTCTTGTTTTACTAGCAATCACTCTACTTTCTTGGTGTCACCGAGGAATAGATAAAATGGTGGTTCCTTATTCGACAATGAATACCGCTTTGACCGCCAGCATTTCTTTCATTATCACAGGGTTAATGTTCGCGACTCTTTACAAAATCAATGTAAGCGGAATTTCTAGGAGAAATGCTTTAATTGGGGCTTTTTTAGCAGCTGCTCTCTGGCTGGGGGGAAGATGGTTATTCACAAGCTATGCCGGAGCTTCTTTATATCGAAACTTGCGAAACTTCGCCTTTATCCCGATGTTCTTGACTTGGTTCTACTATCTTTGTTCCGTTTTTCTATTTGGACTCTATGTATCTCATACACTAGAAAATCCTGAATTAACAAGCACTGGGCGCTCATGGGCGATGAGAGATTTCACAGTGGGCAATCGCTACACTACTCTATCTATGTGGCTACGATTAGATTTCCTTTATCAACTAGCACGTAACCGCTATGAAGAGTATCCACCTCCGTTTATTAGTATAAAGCTAGGAGAGGATACGGCCGACGAAATAGCTCAAAAATCTAATCTCCCTCCTCACTTTGTCAGAGAATGTATACTTGAAATGATCACTCAGCATCCTGAGGCTTTTTCTATTGAGGTTTCAGGAAACAAACAGTACTGTCGCCTAAAACTACCTCCTGAAGAAGTAGAAGTTATATCCTTGTTAATTGATGAAGGGGATATTCGAACTATGCACCAAGAGATGGAGCAGTACACATTTGGTAATTTTGTCATGGAACGCTTTGGAGCAAAATGGAACAGCTCTCCGATTTGCCTGGATACGATTTACCAAGACTACAAAGCCTTTTCAGCAAAAGCAGCAAAAGCAACATAACCAAGCCCTAAACTAAAGACTTAGGGACTTTGAAAAACAACACTATTTAGAGCTCTTAAAAGAAGGGAAAGCAAGGTGAAAATTGCTTTTATAACAGATATCCATGCCAACTTAGAAGCATTGGACTCTGTTCTCTCAGATATAGATAAAAACGAAGTCTCCAATATTATTTCTCTGGGAGATAATGTAGGGTATGGCCCCGATCCAGTGAAGGTTTTAGAACGCTTGTATGAAAGAGATATCGACAGCTTGCTAGGAAATCATGATGAGGCAGTAATCGAGCCTAGTCTTTTTGACGATGCCAGCGACTATGCCGTTAACGCAATGGAGTGGACTCGCTATCGCCTAAACCAAGAGGCCGACGATTTTCCTGATTTCCAAGACATTTTAGCAGCTTATTTTCAAGCCCCTTTTTCTAGTTTACTCGGAGATAAATCCAAAGTTATTCTAGCTCATGGATGTCCAGGTCCAGACAAAACTCGCTTTGACTATTTACTGGAACCACAGGATTTAGTAAACCCCTTTCTTTATATGAAAAAAAAGAAGCTTAAAATCTGTTTTTTTGGTCACACCCATAGGCAAATATTTTGGGAAGTTGATGGAGCAGGGGTCTCCCTAATTGAATTTGATTACGACGAAAGTATTGAGTTTACTGATACAGAAATTAAAGATTCTACTCTTTTTATTAATCCAGGCTCTGTCGGACAGCCTCGAGATAAAAATCCTGATGCCTCTTATGTTATTTATGAACAAATATCTGATCGTCACATTTTTACATTCAAAAGAGTTGAGTATGATATCGAAACCACTATTCAAAAAATCTACGAAATCGAATCCTTGGACGATAGACTAGGGGATCGTCTAAGAACAGGATCTTAACCTCACTCATCGCATGCTACTTCAATTTAAAATGAACCTTTTCTAAGGTATAGGGTTCTATCGATTGTAGGGACTTGCCCTTGTGCGAGTGTTACATAGTCCCACAACCCCCTATTTACTTCGCAAGAAAGGATTGATATGAAAACTATCATCATCAATGAAAACCTCTCCATTCCCTTTCATGAGATAGACATCTCTCATGCCTATGCCGGAGGACCTGGAGGGCAAAATGTAAATAAGCTGAACACAAAAGTCTTCCTTCGCTGGCATTTAAGTCAAAGCATTAGTTTATCAGAAGACTTGAGGCTTAGGATTGCCCAAGAAGCACGTTCTTATCTGACAAAAAATGGCGATCTACTATTTTCATCGACGCGCTTTCGCACTCAACCACAAAATATACAAGATTGTATAGAAAAGCTTAGAAAAGAAATAGAGAAAGCTTTTGTCGTAAAAAAAGAAAGAAGAAAAACAAAAATGCCTAGAGGAATAAAAGAAAGAATACTCAAGCAAAAAAAACAAAAAGGAGAAAAAAAGAAGTGGCGTTCTAAGGTTAAAAACCATGACTAAAGGAGATTAAAATGAAACTACGACTAAACCAAAAAGCGAAGTTTTCTAAAATAGAAAAAGCTCGCTGGGGACAACCGCCCCAGCGAGCTTTTTTTATGGGAATCTAGCGAAAAAAAACCGTTTTAAGAAAAGATCATTTGGAGAGTATAGAAAGAGATTATTGCCAAAATAGCTCCGGCTGGAATAGTCACTATCCATGAAATAGCAATGTCCCTGAGAGTGCTCAAATTCAATGCTCCAATCCCACGAGCCAGACCTACTCCTAAAACCGCCCCCACTAAAGTATGAGTTGTTGAAATAGGTAAGCCTAACTTAGAAGCAAGAACAATTGTCGTAGCAGCTCCAAACTCAGCAGCAAAACCACGAGTAGGAGTCAACTCCGTAATCTTCTTACCAATAGTTTCAATTACACGCCAGCCCCAAGTAGCCAAACCAATAACAATCCCTACCCCTCCCAAAGCCAAAACCCATATAGGAACTGCTGACTCTAAAGCAACAACTCCCGAGTTCAAGTTTTTAGGATCTAGCAAGGTTAATACGGCAGAAAGAGGACCTATGGCATTAGCAACATCGTTAGCTCCGTGGGCAAAAGCAACAAAAGCCGCGCTCAAAATTTGTAAATAAACAAATATTCTTTCAACAGTTTTGTATTCACTATCTTTGACCTTACGAGGCTTCTTTTGAGAAAGATCATTCAAGTTTTTCACTTCATCCAAAAGTCGAGAAACACGGTATTGCATATCTCCTGAGGAAATATTTTGAACCTTAGAAAGGTGCTTTACGGCCTTATCTAAAGCAATGGCAACTTGAGGGTCTTGAGTATTCTTTACTTCTTTCTCTTCTTCGTCAATTTCTTCTTTCACCCGCGAAACTAGAAAGTGACTAATAATCGCCGCGACAACTCCCACTCCTGTAGCCATAAGAAGAGCATCCATAAAAGAGAGATCTAGATTTAAGTTTTTCAATCCTTTAAAAACCATGACTAAAGTTAAAATGAGAAAGACACAAAAAACTAGATAAGGAGTTATTTTTTTAGCCGCAGCAACAGGATGAGAAGAATAAAAAATTCTTTTTTGAATCATCTTAAATATAAGAAAGGAAATCGTCGCACTTAACAAAGGAGAGACTACCCAACTGGCTGTGATAAAACCGACTTGCCCCCAATTGACCGCATGTATCCCTCCTACGACAGCTCCAAAACCAAGAATTGCCCCCACAATGCAATGTGTCGTTGAGACCGGGAGGCCATTATAAGATGCAAACTGGAGCCAGAGGGCCGCCGCTAATAAAGCCGCGAGCATTCCGTAAACAAGCATCATAGGAGATGACCTATGAACCTCCAAACTTTCCTCCGTAGGCTGTACTGTATAAATACGCCCTTTATCACGAATAACCCAAAGCCCGGCTTCCACTCTTTTTTCAATGATCGCTTCTTCTGACAAAGCATGACCGTGTTGGGTAAACTGTTGAAGCAAAGGCTGATCCATTTCGGAGCCTTTAAGACTGCTTTGGAATTTGAGATCCACGCTAAACATCTTCTCACTGATAAATTCGGGATTAATAATTCCCTTACGAATCGTTTTTGAGACATGGGTTCCGACTAAAAAAGCGCCCGCAAATTCTAAAACAGCAGCAATAATAACGGCTTGCTTAATTGTTAAAGCCTTAGATCCGACAGAGGTTCCCATCGCATTGGCAACATCATTTGCTCCAATGTTCCAGGCCATGTAAAAACCAAAAACCAATGCTAAAATGGTTAAAGTTGTTGTTGTATCCATTTTCTTTCCAAAATTAATGAAAATTGAATTTTATTGCACGTCCAAAGTCATACGAACTCTGTTACCTAGCTTTTCTGCAATATTAGAAAGCGAGCCTACCTGTTGGAAAATTTTTAGCCAAAGAATAAATGCTCCCTTAGAAAAGCTATCTTCATTCGCAAAGAGCTTTTGAAGAAGTTTTCTTTGAAGAATGTCAACCTCATGTTCCTTGTAAGCAACATCATCGACTTTTGCTTTCACTTCTTCGGCCTGACTTCCCCCAAAGGAAGTAGCTATGAGTTTATCTAATTCAGAAATAATTTGACGAGCAACTTCAAAAGCGCTTATGTTTTTATCCAAAAAGTTTTGAAAATCTTCTCGAAAGACTTCTGGCATTTTCAAAGGACTTAGAGTTGTGAGAATAGCAATATCTTCAGCAATATCAGCTAAACTATCCTGAAGAGCAAGAATTTCTAGTAGATTACCTCGATCAACAGGTAAAAAAATTCCCTTGGGAAGATTATTGCGGATGTTGTTTTTTGTAACATCGGCAGCATGTTCCAGCTCTGAAATTTCATTTGCTAAGGCTTCTACTTTTTCTTGTTCTCCTTTGTTTAGTAACTCAAAAAGTTCACTTATTTTATGAACACAGTCACCGACTCGATCCATATGACTTTGTAAAGGAGTAAAGGGAGAACGCCCAAATAGTTTTAGCATAGCACGCATAATATATCCCCTAATAATAATTAATGTTCTTTTTAGGGCAAGAAAGAACACCTGAAAACTCGTATCAGAATACTTCAAGTGTGTTTACAAGGACAGAATGTCCTTATATTGGGAAAATTATGACACGCTCAAGATATATTGCAACTCTTTTTTGAGCGCGCCCTCAATTAAATTTAGTTGAAGTGGATAAACGAGATACTGCCCTAGTTTTAATACCTTACTTTTATACACAAGATTTTAAAACTGAAATTCGGTATTTTAAAATTTAAGGGTTTGTGTGATCGTTATACATCATTACGTTAGGGTATCGAATACGTTGGAAACCCTAACGTAATGATATCAATTGCCTCATCTAACGCCAATCTCCAATACCCCAAAAAAAAAACGCAGGCTAGGCCTGCGTTTTTTTGCATTTTACTGCATATATTGTGTTTTCAGCTACATCTTAAAACAGTGTATAAATAAATGGAGCTGCGGCCCCTGATTGAGCACCCACCGCTATTAAAGCAATCAATAATGACAAGACAACCGCTATAGGGATCATCCACCATAGCTTATTTTGCCATAAGAAAATGAAAAACTCCTGGATGATTCCCACATCCTCTTTGTTTTCAAATCCATTATCAGTATTGTTTAATTCTGCAGACATATCAAAACCCTTTAAAGTGTTATATGTCAAAAATATTCGGTAAATTCTTTGATTTTTCTTTGGCATTTTTATCGCAAAGCGATCGCGATTTATTTCATTATACCAAAATAAATGAAGTTAGTCAATTTATTCATTTAATTTTCATCTATCTACTCAAAGCAATTCTAAATTATTAAGAATTGTAATAAAATTCTATATTTGCAATAACCGCCAAAGCAGCCGTTTCTGCCCGAAGAATATTTTTTCCCAGAGACACTAAATGAACATCAGATTTTTTAGCCAAAGTTACTTCTCTTTCACTAAAGCCCCCCTCTGGACCAACAAAGACCATAAGCTGAGAAGGCTTTTCTTGGCTAGCAAGTAAGGAATGCAAAGAAGGTATCCCTGGCTCGCACTGGGCCATTAATCGTAAAGGAAAATGCTTTGTGCTTTCCAATACTTGGTCAAAATTCTGGCAGGGTGGTATTTCCATTAACTGAGAACGTCCACACTGTTTTGCTGCAGAAATCAGAATTTTATTCCACCTCTCATGGCTTCCAGCGGTATATTCTCCACCAGCAACGTGATCGGTCAAAGCAGGAAGAAGTTGAGGTAAGTTAAGTTCCATGGCCTTTTGCAGTAAAAGATCCCAGCTCTTTTTTTTCAGAAGGCCTTGTACGAGGCAATAATTTGTTTTGTAGGACAAATCCGGGGAAGCATGGCTCTCTATCTCTAAATGAACACTTTTGCGAGTCACTTGAACCACTTCAGTGTTATACGTATTCCCTTTTTTGTCGAAGAGCTCTACTTTATTTCCTGGCTGTATACGCCGAACATGAATGAGATGGTGAGCCTCTCCCCCAGTCAATTCAATTGATTTTCCTTGGGGAGAAACATCTAAGTAAAAGCGAGGCATTACAAATTCCTAAGGAGTGTAAAAAGGCAAAACTTCAGAAGAAAAGCGCCCTGAATCCTGGTAGTTTTTTCTGGCTAAAGAAAGCTCTTTCTCTTCTCTGAATATTTTCCCTAAATATCCGTGAACCAAAGTTTTCCAAGCGCCCTGAGGATATTTTTCTTGATAAGCTTGGAAAGTTTTTTTGGCTTCTGTCCACTTTCCTAGAGAATGAAATGAGACTCCTTGAAAATAAAGAGTTGTCTCTTGAAAGGCCGTTAAGTCATCTGAATTAAGTATAAGTTCGTATTCTTGAAGGGCTTTTTCATGTTTTCCCTGTAGCTCGTAAAGACGTGCTTTTCCTAAAACATTACGATTTTGTCGTTTTTCTTCGATATTTTTTACAAATTCTTTATCTTGGTACTTTTTCCAAACTCCAAATTCTTTAGAAAAATACCCCACACTAAGTTCATCTTTGGGAGGAGTTAAGAAATCTACCTCATCTTTCTTTTTATTAGAAAGAATTCCTTCCGCCCTCAAAGCAAGAGAGTAAATCTTAAAATGAAAAAAGGGAGGAGGATTAACCCCATAGTTTTGGAACATCGAAGTAAACATGGATAACCTTGGAATAATACTCCGAGGAGGTACAATTACCCATATTTTTCCTTGAGACAATTCTTCTTTTGAAAAATAATCAAGAGGTGTTTTCTCTGCCATGTAAGATTGAAAATCAAAAAGCTCTTTTCCTTCATTAAACAAAAGAGGTGCTCCTGATTTCAGATCAAAAAGAGGCCATTTATTGCCTATGTTAACTAAAACTTGGGTCGAGTCAGAAGTTTCCCACAAATATGCAGGAATGCCCGATTGCAATAGTAAGTAGACAAAAGCAATCGAAGCTTGCTCTTCTGTGGCGTAACCTCTTATCAAAACATCGGGAGTCAAAGCAGGATAGTAACGAGGATCTTCATTGTTTATCAATAAAAGGTTATGCATCAAATAAGAAAATATTTGATAGGCACTCCGTAAATGCTTGACTTCCTCTTCCGACCAATTTGCGGGCTCAGGAAACTGATGATACCAGTTTGTTTTTTGGAGAGTCCTCTGCCCTAGATTGTGATACAAAAAAGCACGATATATAACGCCAATATCTCGATGATCAAAGTTGCTTCCACTAATATCATTTCGAGATATACCATTTTTTTCCAGCCACTCAACCGTACTCCTAGGAAACCCAGCAACCTGGATAGGTTGATTAGCCCGACGAAGTACTTTTTGGATAATCGTAATTCCTTCGGCTATTTTTTGAGTTTCATCAGAAAATCCGTAGATATAGCAAAGGGCTGTTAACATACGAGCGTCGGCTGAAGGATAGTCTTTATCATTTGCAACAGGTGCTAAGTAATCGATACATTCTTGGTATTTTTTTTCCTGATACAGTTGAGAACCATTAGCTGTGATAATAGAAACTGTTTTTAAAAATTTCTGAGTCACTTCACTTGTCGGTTTTTTGGAAACACACTGTTTATATACACTAAAAGCTTTAAAGAATTTATTTTGAGAGAATGCTTGGTCTCCCTTTTCTTGAAGCTCATCTCGACAGCCCAGTAAAAAAAAGGGTAATAAAAAACAAAACAGAAACAAAAAAGAACTGCGACTATTCATAATACTCCTAAAGCTCCCAAACTGTAATTTGATATTCTTTTTCTGCGCAAATGATAGAGTTATTCAGAGAATCTCTAATCAACTGAACTGCCCCCACAGAGTCTCGAAGTATCTTCTTTTCTCCTGTTAAGCTAAACTGAAGAAGCTTCCCATCTTGAGTCAGAGCTATGACCGATTGATTATCTAAGGTAAAAAAGAAATCTTGGATAAAGTCGGGGTCAGAGCGAATTGTTTTTTGTAAGCTAAAATCTTGAAGATTCCAAACTATAAGGCTACGATCTTGGCTCGTTGAAACAAGTTTTTTCCCATCCGAAGAAGCTTTCATGCAGGTAATGAAATCGCTATGATCATCAAAGGTAGCTAAACAATTACCCGTGGAGAGATTCCAAACTCGCATAGACTTATCGCCACAAGAAACTACTTGCTCTTTGTTCACAGGTAAAATAGATTCAACCCATCCATTGTGGCCTTCTAAAACGCGCAAGCATTCCCAGCTATTAGTATCCCACAAACGTAGCGTCTTATCAAAACTACCGGAGACAAGCTTATCTCCGAGAACAGCAAGAGAACTAACCCAATCCTCATGGCCTTCTAGGGTTGTAACAAGAGTTCCTTCTTTACTATCCCAAACCCGAACCGTTTTGTCTCGGCTACAAGTGGCCAACAAGTTTTTCTCAGAGAGAAAAGCCATGTTCAAAACAGGCATAGTGTGTCCCTTCAAGACACTTTCACAACGACCACTTTGAACATCCCAAATTCGAGCTGTCCAATCGTCACTGGCAGAAAATATTTTCTTTCCATCAGGACTTATCACAATAGAGCGAATCCAGTCATCATGCCCATTTAAGACGTGTTTTTCTTGGTAACTTTTATTATCCCAAATTCGTAAATTTTGATCCTTTGCTGCCGAAACAAGAAAAGAACCATCTGGAGAGACTTCCATCATTGTGACATCGCCTTGATGCCCACTAAGCTGAGCTAAGCAAGCTTTAGAGGTACTAGTCTCAGGAACTGCTGTAATGGGTTCTTTTTTCTCACTGAGGATTTCTGCTTCCTCTACTTCTATCGGCTCTGCCGTAAAAAACTCTTCTTCATCTTCTTCAAATTCTTGAGGGACTGCAACTAACACAGTCGTATCTGGCAACTCTTCCTGAAGGCGCTCCATGTCTTCCTTGGCCTTTTCTAAGCTAGGATCCATTTCTAAAGCTTTTTGATAACTGGCAATCGCTTCTTGAAAACGTTCTAGTCTATATAACAAAGAGCCTCTGTTTGCATACCTCAGAGCACTTGGTTCAAGAGCAAGAACTATGTCATGGAGACAAAGAGCCTCCTCCCACTGCTCTTCTTGCATTTTAGTCTGACGCTCTACCCGAAGGCGATCCATTTCATTTTCTTTAAGTTTTTCAAGTCCAGCCATTGCTTGCTCTAAAGAAGGCTCTATGTCAAGAGCTTTTCGGTAAGCTAAAATAGCTTGGTTAACTCGTCCGAGGCGATAAAGAATCGAACCTTGGTTTGTATACCTCAGAGAAGTGGGCTCTAAATCCAATATCTGGCTTTGAGCTGCTAAGGCTCCTTCCCAATCATCCTGCTCTATTTTCCTTTGCCGTTCTTCTTTAAATGCGCTGATTTTTTTCTCTAGTTCTTCTTTTTCTGCACGGGCCTTTTCATCAGCCAACTTTTCTTCATCAGCTTTCTTTTTGGCCACTTCTGCTTCCATTCTCTGCAGATCTTTTTGTGCATTTTTAAGATCAGGGTCCATCTCTAAAGCACTGTGATAAGCGGCAATAGCGTCATCCAATCGTCCCATTCGATAAAGCATAGATCCTTTGTTTACTTGACGTAAAGCCGAAGGTTCTATCTCGAGAATTTTATCGTGAAACTCAAGAGCTTTATCCCAATTTTTCTTAGCAATGTGCTTTTGGCGCTCATCCCTGTATTCTTTAATGAGAGCATGCTTCTCTTCAATAGAAAATTCGCTATTGCCAGAATCCTCTACTGAAATAGCCAAAAGAGACTCTTCCTCAACAATAGCCTCTAAGTGATTGATAGCATCTTGTGCCTTTTTCAAATGAGCGTCCATTCCCAATGCTTTTTTGTAGCTAGAGAGCGCCTCTTGTTGATTCCCCATTCGATAAAGGAGTGCTCCTCGATTAGCATATCGTAAAGCCGTTGGCTCCAACTCAAGCACTTGGTCGTGGATTTTCAAAGCTTCTTTCCAGTCTCCTGCTTCTACTTTCTCTTGGCGCAACTTGCGCAACTTTTCAATCTGTTTATTGAGTTGATTGTCCGTTGTCTGCTCCACATGAACAGCAAGCTCTCCTTCTTCTTTTACTTGATCTTCTAATCTCTTGAGATCTGCCTGAGCTCTTTTCAAAGAAGGGTCCAACTCCAAAGCTTTCTCATAGCTGTCAATAGCTTCTTTCCATTTCCCTAGTCTATACAGAATAGACCCTTGGTTAGCATAACGAACAGCACTAGGTTCCAATTCCAAAAGTTTTTTCAGAGTCTGTAAAGCGCTAGACCAGTCTTCCTCTTCTAAAGATTTTCGATGGCTTTCTCTCAATTGATTCACTTCATCCATAGGTAAATCTTTTTGCTCGACCTCTTTAGGTAAAGGAAGATTGGAGTCCTGGGATTGCTTTTTAAGTTGATTTTCTAGTCTTTCTAAGTCTGCTTTGGCTCGTTTTAGGCTGGGATCAATTTCTAAAGCTTTTTTATAGCTTTCAATAGCCTCTTCTAAACGATCTATACGATAAAGAATGGAAGCTCGGTTAGCATATCTTAGTGCCGTTGGACTGAGTTCTAAAATTTTATCATGAATCTCCAGAGCCCCTTCCCAGTTTTCTTCGTCGAATTTTTTTTGACGCTCATCACGTAGTTGTTTTAGTTCTTCTTCCAAACTTTGGCTCATAACCAATCTCCTATCAATGCAGTCTTTAACTGCACCAAAGTGATTCCCTATAAACAAACTTAAAGGGACTTAGGTGTTCTAAAAAAGTGACCAAATAAATTGATTAGCCACTTAGAACTTTGTATCTCGAAATCTATCTTTAGCTCTTTCTAAGTTTTTTCCAATATCTTGCAGAATCATCTGAGCTACTCTCATTGCTTCTAATCCATCTTCTCCTGGAACCATAGGAGTTACATCATTTACAATAGAAGAAATAAAGTTCTCTAGCTCTTTATAAAGAGGTTCATGTGCTTTCATGGAGAGTTTTTCTATTTGCATAATCTTGCCAAAGAAAATCTCCTCAAAAGTGCGTCCAAAAAAGCTCGAAGCAGAGGACTGTTGCAGATTTAAAGATTCAAAGTCAACTTCAGGAGGTTTCTTTATTAACACCCCCTTCATGGTTCCATAATCTAATGAAACGTAAGTATCGGGAGAAAAAATACGAACTTGACGAACAGATTTCAGAGAAGCACGGCTCGCAGTAACATTGGCTACACAGCCACATTTGAAAGTCACTCGGGCATTAGCAATGTCTTCATTTTTTCCGAGCAAGTTTACTCCCACTGCGTCTACTTTTTCCACTTCCGATCGCACCAATGATCGGATGATATCAATGTCGTGAATCATCAAATCTAAAACAACTCCAATGTCCCCAGAGCGAAATCGAAAAGGACTTAGCCTTAAAGCTTCAATAAAAACAGGTTGCAAATTTCGACTGGCAATTTCCATCACTGCCGGATTAAATCTTTCGACATGCCCAACCTGAAGTTTAACTTCGTTTTCTTTAGCAAGTCGAACAAGTTCTTCTGCTTGCTCAAGAGTTCTAGTCATTGGTTTTTCAACTAAAACATGGACTTTTTCTTTTAAAAAATCTCGGCTAATTTCAAAGTGTGTCTGAGTCGGTGAAGCAATAGAAACAGCATCCACAAGGCCAAGAATTTCTTTATAATCACTGTATGCTTTAGTTTTATGACGACGAGCAATGGTTTGAGCATTTTTTTCATCATTATCAACAACCGCAACCAGCTCAACATCGGGCATTTGATGGTAGATTCGGGCATGGTGCTTACCTAAGTGACCAACTCCTATTACGGCAACCTTCAAGGGGAGTCCTTTCTATGAGGTTTAGAGAATTTTGAGAAATCCCTAAGAGCCTGAAGTGATGGGAACATAAAACTATCTAGAAAGTAGTTTTATCTGAGAGAAATAATTCTCCATAGCCTCATGGCCAAAGTGCTATTCTATGGGGGTTTTTCCCTCCTGTCAAGGACAACTTTTCAAGGAGGCTGTCTGCCTCTTTTTTTAGACTTTCACTCCATCGTTGCAATACACTTTAGCTCAATCGCAATGGGCGTAGGCAAACAATTAATTTCCAGAGTTGTTCGGCATGGTTGGTTGTCTTCAAAGTACTCTGCATAAAGACGATTAAAAGTCGAAAAATCATCCTTCATATTTGTCAAGAAAACGGTCACATCAACAATATTTTCCCATTTACTTCCCGCTTCTTCCACAATGTAGCGAACATTCTGAAAAACAGAATGACATTGGGCTTCTATATCATAAGAAATAATTTTTCCTTCAGGATTTAAAGTTACCCCTGGAATTTCTTTACTTATTCGACTACGAGGACCCACTCCCGAAAGAAAAAGTAAACTCCCAACCTGGCGAGCATGAGGGTAGGCCCCCACCGGTTTTGGCGCCTGACTTGAGTGAATACCTTTATCTGATTTTTCCATCATTCTTCCCTTTCTCAAGTTTACTACTGATCGTTCGCTCATTTTTTGAGTAGTTGTAAAAATCAAAAAACGTAGATAAATTAGATGCTACAGGGTAGCCAGTAGTGAAAAAAAAATACCTCGTAAAGCTATGTCTTTTTATGCTAACTACTCCTAACTGACTTCAATATTTATAGGAATTATAGCTCGATAAAAATCGTGGCTCGATTCGTAATCATAATCGTAATCTTTTTTTATTTTCGATTACGAGTACGATTAAGATTACGAGTACGACTCGAATTACGAAGAAACAAAGTCAGTCCTTGATTTTACCCCGAAGCGAAGCTGGGGGTTCAATGCTGGCTACTGGCTACTTTTTATATTTGTTTTAAAATTTCAAGCTGATAATTTGTAAATCTAACATAAAAATGAGCGAACCGTGAGCTACTAGAGCACCCTAATATTGAATACAAACATTCTTCGGTTCTGTAAAAAATCGAAGTGCCTCCCAGCCTCCTTCTCGCCCTGTTCCAGAATTTTTCATCCCACCAAAAGGAGTTCTTAAATCTCTTAGCATCCAGCAATTCACCCAGACAATACCACTTTTTAATTGTTTCGACATTCGGTGAGCACGAGATAGATTTTCCGTCCAAAGACAAGAGGCTAGACCATAGGGAGTGCTATTGGCATATTCCAAAACTTCTTCCTCCTTGTCAAAAGGATTCAAGGTAACAAGTGGGCCAAAAACTTCTTCTTGGTTTAAACTGCTTTCAGAGCCGGCCCCTTCAATAATGGTGGGTTCAATAAACCAACCGCGAGCACAACGCCCTGTTAGCTCAACAGCCTTTCCGCCTGCCAAAATAGTCAGTCCCTCCTCTTTTGCTCTATTAATAAAGGAAAGAATTTTTTGGTAATGGTCAAAGGAAACGACTGCTCCTTGATTCGTCTGAGAATCTAAAGGATCTCCTACCTTCAGTAATTTAGCTCGCCGAACAAACTCTTCTTTGAATTTTTCATAGATAGGTCTCTCTATAAAAATACGTGAGCCGGAAAGACAAATTTGCCCTTGGTTACTAAAAGCTGCTCGTAAACTTGTTTCTAAAGCTAGCTCCCAGGAACAATCTGCAAAAATAATATTGGGGTTTTTTCCCCCGAGCTCCAAAGAGATTTTTTTAAACATGGGAGCGGCAATACTCGCAATATGAGCTCCCGTTTTTGTTCCTCCCGTAAAAGAAACGGCGGGAACAAGCGGGTGCTTAACGAGAGCCTCTCCGGCATTGTGACCATACCCATGAACCAAGTTTAAAACGCCAGCAGGAAGTTTTATTTCTTGGCAAACTTCGGCAAAGAGATGAGAAGTCGCAGGGGTGACCTCAGAGGGTTTTGCCACAACGCAATTTCCCATCGCTAAGGCCGGAGCTATTTTCCAGGTAAAGAGATAAAGAGGGAGGTTCCAAGGAGAAATACAAGCAACCACTCCTAAAGGATCTCGAAGAGTATAGTTAATCGCATTCTCCTCCATAGAATGAGATTCAGAAGAAAAATGTTGGAGAGCCCCTGCAAAAAAGCGAAAGTTGCTAATAGCACGAGGAATATCGACCGCTTTTGCTAAAGAAAGGGGTTTTCCATTGTCATTACTTTCTGCCTCGGCGAAGTAATCTAGTCGCCTCTCTATACCATCGGCAATTTTCAAAAGATAGTTAGCCCGAACTTCCTTACTCAAAGAACTCCAAGAAAGAAAAGCTTCTTGGCCAGACTGCACTGCCAATTCAACATCCTCAGAGTCAGAATCTGGTAACTGGGCATAAATCTCCCCTGTTGCCGGATTGTAAATAGGCAAGTAGTTCTTGGTTTTCGGCTCTTGAAATTTGCCCCCAATATAATTGTGAATAGTTTGCATAGTTAAAGTCCTAATGTTCGTCCACCATCGACGGCTAAACTAATCCCATTAATATAAGCTGCCGATGGAGAAGCTAAAAAAGCTGCTGCATAGGCAACTTCTTCTGGCCGAGCAAAACGTCCTAAAGGAATTTGCGCCTGCATTGATTGAACAGTTTCTTCTATAGAAGAGTTACTTTTTTTTGCCTTGTTCTCGATGATACTATCGAGTCTCCCTGTCTGGGTAGCTCCGGGTAAAACATTGTTAACCGTGATCGCATATGGCCCCAGTTCAGAAGCTAAAGTTTTCGCCCAACTAGCTACCGCCCCCCGAACAGTATTAGAAACCCCCAGCCCTTTGAGAGGTTGCTTTACCGAAGTGGAAACAATATTAATAATCCTCCCATAACCACTTTTCTTCATTCCCTCAAGGCAAGCTTGAACTAATATATGATTACATATAAGATGCAAAGAAAAAGCTTCCTGAAAAGCATCTACCGTAGCCTCAGCTATAGGTCCGCCGGGAGGACCTCCTGTGTTATTCACTAAAATATGGATTTCTCGTTCTGCTTTTTCCATATAATCGCTTATCCTTGCTTTTAGCTCCTCAGGCTTTTGAAAATCTGCCACAACATAATAGTGTTCCTGTCCAAACTCTTGGCGCATTTGCCCACAAGTTTTCTTCAAAGAATCTTCGTTACGAGCAACAAGGATCACGCTTGCTCCCATTTCTGCTAGTTGAAGAGCAATTTCTTTTCCAATCCCCTGTGTACTTCCACACACTAAAGCTCGTTTGTCTTTTAAACTTAAATCCATAAATATAGTTCCTTGATAATGATAGCCAAAGAAGTTTTCTGACGGGAACTTCCTAAAATTCAACATCTAACTTAGAGATTTTATAACAGCACTTTCTCATTGCAATTAAAAATTTTTTTCTCCTAAAAATTAAAAAAATTTTCAGCAAAATAAGATTTTCCCTTAACCACAAGCTAAAATTCTCCAAAACTTAAAAAAACAAGGCCTCACATCCGATAAAAATTCTACCTTAGGTTGCAATTTTCTCTCTTTCGTGCTAATATATAGACATTAGAAAAACACTAAAAATAATTCCAAGGAACTTCCCATTAAAAATATTTTGAGAAGTTTTGTGAATTAAGGAGGAGTTAAATTGACAAAAAATAATCAAAAAAATAAAAAGGACAAACGAGCCAATGCGTTAGTTACCGTACTTGGTGTCCTATTTATTATTTCTGCCACAGCGGTAAGCTTTACAAAAATAGCAACCGTAAGCATGTTTGCGGCAGATAATCACAACAACGCGATCAAGGCTCGCTTGATTAGCGAAGCGGGAATTCAACTGGGAATCGCTAAACTACGTAGAGATTTTCAGCAAGAAATTTTTTCGACATTAGCCGGATTCGAACATCGACCTGAGTTAGGAGAGTCGGAAGGAGAAAGAAACTGGTGCTACACGGGAACAGAAAACTCTACTAGTTTAGGAAAAGATGATGTTACCGCAGCAGGAGTTCCTCTCGAAGAAATCTTCAATGCTCACCCCTCTTATGCCATCGAGGTGAATGGAAAAAAAATCAGTGGAGCCATGGACTTAGGGGAAGAAAAGATCAAAGAACCTTTCTTTCTGAAAATTTTTGATACCACCTCTCAACTGAATTTAAATTCTCAATCCATTCATGAGAATCACCCTATCCCTTTCCCAGAGGTATTGAACAACCTAAGTCGGGCTATTGCAAAGAGAGCACCCTACAAAAATGACTTTACCGAAGATGAACTAGGTCCATTGGCTTCGGAAAGTGGGGAAATGCTGGGAGAGGCTATCGTAAATACAAGAGAAAATTTAGGAGGACGTTTTTCTTCTAAATACGACCTATTGCAAGTGCCAGGAATTATCCCTGACAAAATAGATTACCTTTTTGATTTTATTACTGTCCATTCTATTTCCAGGGACAATGTAATTTCTCGAAATTTCAAAGCTGAGTTTGCCAATGAAGAAGAACCTTTCCAAGGAGATTCACGTGCTCCTATCAATATAAACACAGCTTCATGGCCTGTCTTAGTCGCCATTTTCCAAGGAGTTAGTCACTTTGAAGGTCCTTTTGACAGCGATGGAAACAACTTATCAGCGATCACCCAAGAAGAGGCCGAAAAGTTAGCTGACTTGGTCTGTGAAGAAAGAGTTAACAACAAGCCTTTCGGAGGTTGGGAATTTGAAGACAATGAGTGGCAATCATTTCGAGGATTCATTGAAAGCAATGCCATTGATATTTTTGAAGGTAGCGATGAGCTAAAGCTTCTTAAAGCCCGCCTTTTATACGCAAACGCAGACCCTAATACTTCGTTACGGCGTCTTAATCCAGATCGACCTGCTTGGCAGGTTGTGAATAAAACAGACTTAGATTTCTATACAACAGAGTTCTGCTTCTATCCTCAAGGAACTTTTGAAATCACATCTTTGGGACAACTCTTAGATTCAACCGGAGAGCTTGTTCACCAAACCAAAACATTTGCGGCTGTAAAGATTTTTGACCTTCTCCATAAAAGTACGCAGGTAGATTTCCAAGATGACCAACGAGTTGATAATTTAACGACTGCTTACAATGAGAAAAAAGTTCTCAACGCATTTAGCTATGTCAATAATCTACAAAAAAATGGGAGTACAACTGAAAGCAATTTCTTTGGGTACGTTCAGCCAGTTGTTTTTGATCTAAAATATGGAATCGATCAACTAGACCGGTTTGTAGGAGATGGTAATCTAACTTTCAAAGCCAACTTCAATAACGGCCGAGATGGTATTATCACAGAACTCAATGCCAATCCTATGGATGCCGACAGAGTAGCTCAAGGAGGAAATCCTGCTTTACTCTCTCCACCATCATATACAGGACTCAACCAAAAGACTTCTGACTTCCCTGCCTCTGGAGACTGGAGTGCTAATATCGAATACAGCGATCTTTTGGTAGATGGTGTACTTTTCAATGAAAGCGGATTTGGAGTTGCCCCTGAGGATGAGGAAAAACTCACTCTTTGTTACCAAGCCAACGGCAATATACCCAATGGCGAGATTGGTCAACGTGAGGGGATGCTCATGTTCTGGTTTAAACTTAACGAAAACCCCAACTGGAATCCAAACGACTGGAGAACCATATTTTTCTCCACTTCTGTTTTTGAAGACACTCCCTCAGATGAAGAATCTGGTATTCAAATGGAAGTTCAAATGCGTTGGAATAAAGCAGATGGTGTTTTTGAGCTGCAAGCCCGTCGTAAGCTTTACCGTATTCCCAAGTCAGAAGGAGGAACCCTAACTGACCCAGATGAGACAACTGTCCCCACAGAGATCACCTTCCTCGACAGTGGAGTTCGCTACCAATATCGTCAAGCTGCTAATTTAGGAGTCAACCCGCATGAGTGGTATCATGCTGCCATCATGTGGCAAAGTGGTACCGATTTAGAGCTGCAGTCTTCTCCAGAAGCTGATGCTATAATCCTAAGCGGTAACTTCTATGATAGTGATGAAGCCACTGAGCCCAGTCTCATCGGAAATGCAACCTTTAGCGGAGCTTTCCTTCCTTATGATCAGGGAGATGAACTAGGAGGAGAAAACCTCCTTGTCAATAATCCTAATACTTTGGAAGCCTTGTTTGATATCGAAGGAAACTTAAAACCAGGTATAATGGCTCCTTTGGAAGAAAAAGAAACTCGTGTTCCTAATGGTCGCTTCTATATAGGAGCCGTTTTTCGACAAGACCAAGTCCACTCAAGTGATATAACAATTGATGACATCCGGGTGGCAAAAAATCCTCAAGAGGTAGACTTCATTGCCTATAACCCATCAAGATATCCTCCTTTCGATACAGGTCCTATTGAGCCTATGATCGGAAAATTTAACGCCGCTTTCAACAATCAACCCACAGAGTCTGTTGTCTTAGGAGTTTTAGACTGGACCAAAAGAACTCCTTTTGGTACAAGTGACCCCGAACCTTTCATCGATGAAGGAGATGGTGACGTTGTTGGTGGTAACAGCCCTGTTGCTGATTTTGCCTACAGTCCCATTTCTCGATGGAACCCTAACGCTAAAAAAGGCCCTATGGTTGTAAGTAGAAGACCTCACAAAGTGGCCATGTTTGTTTGGGAGCATTTTTATAGAGAAATCGTTGGAGAAAAACCCAATGGAATGTCTGATCGCGAGTTCAGAGGAGTAGTTCGAGACTTTGGTCTAGATTTTGGTAAAGAAATCAAAAAAACTTGGAATGAAGGTAGGAGCAAAGAAGAGAAAAAAAGGATTCCTAAATTAGAACACGTTAACAGATTTCACGTCTTCGATAGTAATGTAATCCAGTATTTTCGGGACATCATCCCCGAAGCTACTGTTGCCGTTGTAGGGAATGGTACCGAAGTGGAAGTTCCTGAGGTAGAGGAAGAAGAAGATCCCGGTAACGAGTCTGGCCCTTCCGACCAAGATCCGGTAGACCAAGACCCGGTAGACCAAGACCCTGACCTTGATCCAGAAGGCATTGACGGCGAAATCACTCCAGAGGAAGCCGCTGAAATCCTTTTGGAAAGAGGAGAAGATGGAGAAGGAGAACTTCCTGAAGAAAGTCAACTAAAACCCATAAAAAGTCCTGGACAAGCTTTGGCTGGTGATGGGCAAATTAAAATTTTAGCTCCTGAAGCTGCCTTTGATTTCCAGCTACGCTTTGTTCAATCTCGACAGCCCGATGACTCTTTGAGTCCTCAGTTTCTATCTCCTCTAGTGGATGATGTTAGCTTAACCTATCAGTCAAACACTCAATTTTTGGAGCAAAGATTCGAAGTTGAAGACTAATTTTAGAAGGACAAACTTAGCCGGCTTTACTTTGGCTGGCTTTACTTTGGCTGGCTTTACTTTGGTGTAAAGATCCAGCCAAAATTTCTTGAGATTTTGTAAAAAAGAAAGATGAGAAGAGAATAACTCTCTTCTCATCTTTTATTAATTATACAGAAAAAATTGCGTTTTACTTGGTAAGAGGGAATATATGGTACTTGATAACTCTTCTTTTCCAGAAGAAAAAATGGGGCAAGGTAAATATGAAGAGGATAGTATTATTGCCCGTAATCGAACGGAAAGCCATCAAAATGTTAGTGATAAAGAAGAACTTTTTCCTGACCTAGAAAGCCCCAACGATTTAATAGGTCAAAAAATAGACCGCTACAAAGTCATTAGCAAACTGGGGCAAGGAGGGATGGCAGAAGTATATAAAGTTTACGATGCCGACCTAGAACTTCATTATGCTCTAAAACTTATAGGGAAAAGCGCTCGTTCGGCTGAAACAATGGGCGGCCAAGAAATTGAAAGATTTAAACGAGAAGCCAAAGTTGCCGCAAAGCTAAGACATCCCAACATAGTTTCGGTATACCACCGAGGAGAATTTGATGGCCGCTTTTTTTTGGTAATGGATTTGGTCGATGGTGCTCCCTTGGGTGAATATGTTGAGGAGACCAAAGCATCCGTAACTGAATGTATGCGGATTATGAAAAAATTAGCCCAAGCCCTCCAGTATGCCCACGATCAAAAAGTAATTCATAGAGATCTAAAACCCGCTAATGTTATGGTCAGCAGCAAAGGGGAACCGATGATTATGGACTTTGGCATGGCCAAACCCATCAACATCGAAAGTAAATTAACGATGATGGGCCAAGTCGTCGGTACCCCAAGTTACATGGCACCAGAGCAAGCTCAAGGAAGAGTCCATGATATCGACCCTCGAACAGATGTTTATGGATTAGGAGCTATTCTTTATGAATTGCTAACTGGACGACCACCTTTTGTTTCCAAAACGATTATGGCAACCCTGATGGCGGTTGTTCGAGAAGACCCTCTAACGCTCCATGAAATCATCCTTGATCTCCCTCTTCCTGTAAGCAAAATATGTCACAAAGCTCTTCAAAAACATCCCAAAAACCGTTTTTCTTCTTGCCAAAAAATGGCAGAAGCAATAGATCGTTTTTTAAATGAAGATAAAAGTTTTGGAGAGGAATTGAGCTCTACGTTAATTTATGCATTGGAAGATGAAACCGAAGAAAAGACAAGTCCTTTTGATGATTTTGCCAAAGCAGTCACAGCAGTCCAAGAAGTTCCTCTCCCACGCATTCCTTCTTCTAAGCAAGAAGATCAAAAAAAACGCATTGGAAAATACATCATCCAAAAAGAAATCGCTCGAGGAGGAATGGGCGTTATCTATCTAGGAGAAGATCTAGAACTAAAACGAACTGTGGCCATCAAAGTACTTATCTCTGGACAACACGCTTCTGACGATGAACGCCGACGTTTTCTTCGAGAAGCCCAGATGGCAGCCAAGCTAAATCATCCTCGTCTAGTGGCTGTACATCACATTGGAGTTTGTGAAGAAGGCGATTACTTTGTCATGGATTATTTCCAAGGGCAAGATCTTGATGAGATTATGGAAAAGCAAGGAGAGAAGATGAAAGAAAACCTCCCTCTTTGCTGTAACATTACAGAAAAAATACTAGAAGGTCTTGCTTATGCTCACAAAAATGATGTCATTCATAGAGACATAAAGCCAGCGAACATATTAGCTAAAGGCAAAGAAATCAAGATCACAGATTTTGGCCTAGCACGGGAAATGAATCCAGAAGATCGTCTAACTCAGGCCGGGACATTTTTAGGAACCCCTGTCTATACTCCTCCTGAACAGATTCAAGGGAAATATGACGAAATGGACGGACGTAGTGATTTGTACTCCGTGGGAATCGTCCTCTATGAACTTGTTACCCAGTCTGTTCCCTTTCGTAGTAAAACTTTTGCTGAGATTGCCCGAAAGGTAGTCTACGACGAACCTGTTTCCCCCCGAATATGCAACCCCGACGTTCCTCGCGATTTAGAAATTATTATTCTAAAAGCTATCGAGAAAGACAGTAGCAATCGTTACGCTTCAGCAGAAGAGTTTCGAGAAGACTTAATTCGCTTTCGACGAGGGGAACCTATTAAAGCCGTTCCTCCTTCTTTTAACACTATTTTCCAACGCAAACTAAAAAAGAATAAGGCCACAATAATATCTCTGGTTGCTTCAGTATTCCTCATTTCGATAGCCTATGCTTATATCGGATCTAGTGCTCAAGAAACTATTGACGAAGGAAAAAAAGCTTTAGCTATAGAACAAAAAGCTATCGAAGAAAAAGAAAAAGAACGTCAAAAGCAAGTAGAGGCTCAGATTGCTCAAAAACTAGGTCTCGTTCGTGACTACATAGAACAAGAAAAATTTGACTCAGCCATGAATCTTAGCAATGAAATTATCAGCGAAGATGAGAGTAATAAGGTTGCTCAAGAACTTATTCGTTTAGTTGATAAAAAGAAAAAAGAAAAGGTCTCTCTTCTTCTGACCAAAGCAAAAAAATGGGCTCAACAAGAAAGCTGGCTGGAAATGCGCTCCGTAATGGAAGAAGCCATCTACCTAGATCCAGATAATTTAGAAGTGAAACATCTTTTAGAGATTGCCAGCGAAACAAAGGTAACTCTAGAGTTTGTCTTTCAGCCCAAAGACGCCGAGTTCATTTTGTATCCTATAAAAGACTACCAAATATCAAAATCCCCCTTCTTAACAGGAAAGACAAGTGAAATTGCTCGGATTGAATCTAACCAAGACTACCTCTTAGAAATTCGCCATGAAGGTTATATTCCTTGGCGCAACATCATTCAAGTAAAGAAAACGCTCGACCAAGGTATCCATCAAGAAACAGGGAGTCTAGTACAAAAAGATAAAAAGAATAAATCAATGGTCTACATTCCTGGAGGAAATGTTATTTTAGGAAGAAAAGATGCTCTAAGGCGCCCAACTTTAGCTCCTAAAACGTATACAGAAAAGCCTTTCCTCATTGATCAGTACGAAGTCACTAATTACGAATATTTCGTTTATCTCAAAAAATCTAAACGCTCTTCCATAGAAAAATTCTGGCCTCAAAACTGGACAAAAGGCAAACCTCCACAAGGAGAAAAAAATATTCCTGTTCGTTATATATCATGGGAACAAGCTGAATCCTATTCAATCTTTTATGGTAAAGATCTACCGACAAGATCACAATGGGAGCTGGCCGCTCTCGCTACAGATAGACGAGATTATCCCTGGGGAAAAGAAAAACCAAGCAAAGGAGCTCGTGAAAAATCATTGACCTGTCTTTTTAGCAGTTCTTCTTCTATTCCTGCCTCAGTGGGCACAATGAAAAGAGATATTAGTCCTTATGGCGTTTATGATATGGCCGGAAATATCTCAGAGTGGGTCAAAGAAAAATGGGGAGGAGCACATGTCATTCGAGGGGGAAATTATATTATGAACCCCAATATTCTAAGAAAAACAGACCTTTCTGGTTGGGCTTTTCAAGTAAAGAGACTAAAAGATGTAGCCTCTTTTACAGGTTTTCGTTGTGTAAAAAACCTGGATAAGTGACGCCCCTTTTCAATAACGATGCCAACTTAAGATTTAAAAGGTGAAACACTGTGAAAAACATAATAGCAATCTTTCTACTCTCTTTATTTTTGAACACATGGGGACAAGAAGAACCTAGACTAGAAGTACAACTCACGGAAATACGAGATGCTCGCACTGATTATTGGGCTATTGATGGTTCGACTGATCTGCCAAAAGGAGCGATTCTTGCTCTTCAAATTTTATTTGAAGAAGCAGAGTTAAGAAATAGTAGAACTCGAATCCGCACCAGAGAAGGAAAATTTCGCTACCTTTACCCTATCCGAGCTCAAAGTATTTTAGATGGGAACTACACAGTCCGTGTCGTCTACCTAAAAAGCATGCAAACCCCCAGTTTTTTAGAACAACACTCTCCTGGTGAGTTTAAGAAAAGCTTTTCTTTTTACTTAGGAAAACGCTCTTCTGAAAGAATAAAACGCCAAACTTATCAAATTTTTTTGATCAAATCTGTCCAAGAAATCAACGCTCTACTGAAACATTTTACCGAAAAAACCAACGAGTTTTTAGATGCTCCGACAAGCCAGGTTAGACAAAACAAAGAAAAAGTAATAAATCATATCCAAGAAAATCTAAAAGTATACCGAGAAATCCAAAAAAATTACCAAGGAAAAATCTACCCTCAAGTTTTAGCCCCTTACTCCATCAGCAGTATCAACAACTTGAAAGCAATACTAGAGCTATCTGACACTTTACTACGCTACAATACTCATAGATTGGTTAAATACTACAGTTTATCTTCTCGTTTCCCTGGACAACAGGTATCCCAGTCCATTTCAACCTCAGGGTACAGAGATAATATCACACGTTTAGGCAATCATATTTTGGAACAAGAGTCTCCTCAAAATAAAACCCACATAGAAGATTTTCAAGCAGACATTTTATGGTTCAATGAAATCTTTACTAGTGTAGGCAAAGAAAAACGTGAAGCGGAAAAAGAGTTTTCTTCAACAGAGTGGGAAAAGTACTTAGTTTCTGCCAAGGAGGAAGTCTCTCTCTTTGAAAAAAGGATCTCAGAATACGAAGGATCGTATCTTGCTCAAAACTACCCGGAGATATCTTCTCTTTTTACTAAGATGATTCGTCAGATAAACACCTTGCTCCTCGTTTATACCAAAGATCTATATATAAGAAACAATCGTCAAGCTTCTGAAAAAATCGCTTCCATCAAAGAAAACCCTGAAAAAGTTATTCTTGATCTCCAAACATCTTTTGCCTCTCTCTTTGAGATTATCTCTATCGAAGGCGAAAAACAAAAAGAAAAACAAAGCAGTTGGGAAAAGCAAATTCAAAAAACTTTACAAGAAGCAAGTATTCTACAGGAAGAGTTGGAAGAGCGTACCAGTCAAATTACCATTGATATCCGTCCAGAAAAACTAGATTTGCTCATCAAGAATAGCACATGGTCAGAAAAATTAGCTAAACTCGAAAGAAACATTTCTAGAATAGGAAAACAAGAAAAAGAAAAAAATCGCACCAAAGTTGTACGAAAACTAAGGAATTTATTTGTATTTTTAAGAAAAATACAGGCATTACTGGAAAAACTAGAAAATAGTGAAAATAGAAAAAATATTGCTTCAATAATCCTCGACATCAAACATTACCAACGTCGCTTTCACTACGAAGAAAAAAGTATTAGAGATCATTTATAGATTTTATTGAATAACCTCAGGAAATTATTGATAATTTTCTTGCCTTTCCTGAACGGGAGACTTATAATCGTTCAATAAAGACAACAGGTTGAAGCCGTTTTTAGGAAACACTGAAGCTAGTTTAAAAGAGTTTCTAACGTAATTTTGAAATACATTGAGGAGTTTTAGATATGCCCTTTAAACTCGCCGTCCGGTTTTCTGGGAAACTAGTAGATACCCACGAGTTTGATAAAGACCAAATAACAATCGGACGTGCTCCAGACTGTGATGTGGTTATTGATAATTTGGGTGTTTCTCGTGTGCATGCGCAAGTTGAACGAAATGGAGATTTTTTCGTACTCCGGGACTTAAAAAGTAACAATGGAACTTTTGTCAGAGGCGAAAAGGTTCAAAAGTACAACTTAAACAATGCCGATGAGTTTTTTTTGGGGAAACATTCGGTCACCTTCCTCAATGAAAAAGAAGAGAAGCATGACTGGCTAGAAGAGGCTCCTCAGACGTTGGACCTCAACAAAGGCAGTCATAATCCTAACCCTCGTGACTTACAAGGCATGACGATGTCTATGGATGCTCGCGACTTAGCCATTATGCAGGTAAAAAAGCAGGCTTCTTTAGCCGCTTACCTTACTATGACCGGTGCTTCTGGAGTCCGTCAACAAATCCCTATTACAAAAACAGCTATATTCTTCGGAAGCCACCCAAAATGTGACTACCGAATAGATGGCTGGTTTATAAGTAAAAGACATGCTTTGCTTTTAAAAGAAGACAGTGGTTTCAGATTAATTCACATGGGAAGTAAAAAACCTCCTAAAGTGAATGGGGAAGAGGTTGATGACCACAAGTTAAAGCACGGGGATTTAATTGAAGTCGAAGATATTCGTTTGGCCTTTAACATCGGAAGTCCTTAAAATCGAAGGTACGTTCCCAAATTTCTTCAAAGTCCTGCTGGAGCTTTTATAAACTCAAGCAGGATTAGGCTTGTCACCAATTAAGTTTTGTTTAGTATCTAAGCCCTTGTGAAATATAGGAAAATGCGACGAGTGCGTATATTTCTTTCCGTGATCAAGGAGCAACGCCCCTAAATTTTACAAGGGCTAAAGAATGAGTAAAATTTAAATGGTGACAGGCCTTAGTTTTGACAACACTTCTTCCCCCATTTCCTTACAAGAATACATCTCCTTAAAATCTCTCCTCCAAACGAGGCATAACTTTTAAGAAGATATAGTTTATTTTCTGTTCCAGGAAGACAACAACATTTTTCAACACTACCATATTTCACTGGATTATATCAATGAGTTTAGAAAAAGAAAGTCCACTTGTAGGCTACGAAGAAGTCTCTACCTTTATTGATCAACTCGCCAAAAAAGATGCTCACTCCACCCTCATATCAGGCTCTCCTGACGAGTTTATTCAAGATTTCATCGAACGTTCATATGAGAAAAAAATTCCCCTACAAGAAATTTTAATAAAAAAAATACGTGAATCAAACAAAAGTGATCACAAAGTCAGCTTAGCCTCTTATCTATTAGCCAAGAGTGACATTGATGGAGGCAACTGGCTACGCAAGCAAATCAAAGACAAAAAAAATTCGGACGCCTTAAGGAAAAAACTTTTGCTTGCTTTAGAGAAAGTAGCTGGCGAAGACAGCGTTCCTGAGATGATGATTTATTTTCAAGACAAAGAATTAGTGGCAGAACAAGCGGTCAAAAGCCTCCTAAAACACATTAGAAAAGACGGCAGAAATCTAGAAAAAATATACCCTTACCTTTTACAAAATGGGGTTGAATTTCATCGAACCTTAATCGGTAATCTAATTCACCGATCTGACGATCAAAGTCTATGGCTTCTTGCAACACTAGCAGAGCTACCAATAAGCGAGGTATCTGATGCCGCCATTCAAGCATTGAGCTACCGAAAATCTAGCTTAGCCTACGAGATTTTAGATAATCTTGTCGTTTATCGAGAAGAGAAAAAGGAATTAGCAGAAAAAGCTTTGAAAAGAGTAGAGAAATACGAACTTGAAAAAATTCCTTGCCTTTTCTTAGAACCCTACAAATGCTATCTAGGCCAAAAAGAAAATGGAGAAGGTGGAAGTGTTATTGTAAGTCGAAAAAGAGGAAAAAGACGCTTTGCTCTTTCTATTTTTTTTCGTAAATCAGAAGGAGGATTTGGGGAATGCTCTCATTGGCCCGACATTAGCTTTCATAAAATGGAATCCATTTTGAAACGTTGGGGAAGAGAAGAATCTTTAGAAAAGAGTGACTATGATCGTTCTATTGCTCTACTAGAAGATACCCTTTGGCACATCATTCATGTAAAAAAAGAAGTGGCTCCTTCCTTTTTGATCGCACGTCGTATATTTGGTGAAAAGAAATTGGCTCCCCAAGCTTTAAAAGTAGAACAGAGTCAATAAGGGAGAAAATCTTATGACACATAAGTTTCTTATGTTTCTCTTATCTTTACTAATAATTTTTCTGGCCGGATGCGGTTTAACTCAAGAAGAAGTGAACAAACGTGACGATTACGTCTCTCGAGCTCAGCTATACTTCCAAAACCAAAAATATTTAAATGCATTACAACAGATTAATTTAGCTTTAGAAATAGATTCTCAAGACAAAAGAGCCACAGTATCTAAAGGCTGGACTTTATTTTATTTAAAAAACTATGAAAAAGCCCAAGAATGGTTTCAGACAGCTCTTGATTTAGATGACTCGGATGCATGGACTCATTACGGTATTGCTTCTGTCTATTTTCGTAAAGGCTCTCTTGAATTTGATAAAGCTGGTAAGCTAAAAACAAGTCTGCTTGTTATTGAGGAAAAAGAAGAACGAGAAAAAACAACTCAGACAGTTAAAAAACATAGAGAACAAGCCGAACACTGGTTTCTGTTGAGCCTAAAGCACTACCAAGAGTCTCTCCTTTACGACGAAGCCTTAACAGAACTTCATAAAATGACTGCCTTAACTCATGTTATGCTGGGCTTACCAACGTATAACAATGCTAATGAAGCTTTAGCAAAAGAAAAATGGTCTCCCCAAGACCGTTGGAGCCAGATCGAGATTTTCCTAGCAGAAGGTTTTCCTCACTATGAAAAAGCGATTGAGTCCTTAGAAAAATACATAACTATGATCGAGCGAGAAGTGGAGACCACAAACACTTTACTCCAAGAAAAAATCGAAGAACGTAAAAAGATCGGGCTCCCAGAAAAAGATCACATTCGTCTTGATATAGTAATAGAGGATCTTCGAATCCAAATGGAATTGCGAAAGCAAAAGTATCGAACAGGACAAGGAATCGCGGCTGAACATTGCTACAATTTAGCTCTTCTTATGTATAAATCTGCTCAGCAAATTATAGAAAAAAGGGCCCTTTGTCAGGAAAAATCAAAAAAATATAGCGATGCTGCTAAAGAACGTATTGAATTGATGTTAAAAAGCGATCCTTACTTACGTAATGCCTACCGCAATCTTTCAAAAATCGCAGAGCTGGAAGGAAATTTTCCTTTGGCCGCGGAATATATGCAAGAGTACATCAAGCGTTATCCGACAGGTGACCCCAAAGGTAAGGTTCTAGCCGAAGGGGAATATGAAAAACTGCAAGAGCTGGCCAAAAAACCTTAAAATCTGTTGCAATAGTAGGGAATCAAGAGTTTTGGACTTTTTCTTTTTCGACTAAAGGGAGTTCTCCTAAAAAAACTTTACAAATATAGCGGATATTTTGCCTTCTGACCACGTTGCTCCTTAGTTACAGAAAAAGATTATGCGCCTACGTCGCGCCTTATCAGAAGACAAAATCTCTCACTATCTTTGCAAAATTTTTTCATGGAAACACCCCTATCAACAATTTTTTATGATTCTAGCAAGTTTTTCTTTCAAAATTTATCCGAAAAATAGTATTATAGTATCAGCAACACTAATTACAAAAATGTTTCATGATTAGAAGACCTTAAGAGTCCCTAACTTATCAATCAACAAGGAAACCAATATTCATGGCTGGAAAGTTATTGCTAAGGGGTATTTACGGAACCGTAAAAGGAAAAGAGTATTTCATCAACTTAGGTGAGTCTGTCACTTTAGGCCGTAGCCGGTCTTGTGATATTTCCTTAGGACAAACAGAAGAGAGTGAGACGGATGGCGATCACGAGTCTCGTCATTTTCAAACTGTATCTCGAAAGCACCTACGTATTTGCTATTACAAAGAAGATGAGGTTGAATTAAACGATTTATCATCTAATGGTAGTTATCTTGATGGAGAACCTATTGAGCATGCCATTTTGAAAGATTTTAAAACGGAAATACATCTACTCGTTCTAGGAACAAGAGAAAAGTTCACCTTAGAGTGGGTAAGCTCCTAGTAAAACAATTTACACCAAGCAGTTTATCCGCAACTAAAAATTCTTTAACCTCCGAAGAAGATTACCGACTTCGCCCTCTCTTGAAAGAAATGGCCTTTACTGTTAAAGCAAACTTAAGCCATCCTAGAAAGAGGAGAAGAAGCCACCAAATTGTTTGACTAGAGTAGTCTTCTTTCTGCTCCAAAAAAGCATTTTTTACGACAGGAGTAGTTACAATACCAAAAACAATTGTGAATAAAACTGTAAGAATTTCATCGAGAAAGTTATTAAAGTCAAAATGTCTTCTTCTAGCTCCTTTACTCCCCTTATTTTTCTGAAGAGGAAAAATAACCCCTTTAAACTTATTTGCATCCCAGAGAGAGGCGTAAAGGGCTAATTTCAAAACAAAACAAGCAATTACCATTATCATACCAACCATAACATACATTTTTGCTCTCTCATCTTGAAAAATATCAGGAACCCACTGAACATTGGTTATTTGATTAAAGTTACTTTTTCCAATAACATGCTCAATTGGTCGAGATATGCGATCCCAGAGGCCTGCACCTTCCTTTTCTAAGGAGTTACCTATCTCTTTCGAAAAACTAGGGAAATATTTATCCACAACCGTAACAATTTTTGATTCGTGAAGGTAAAAGCCTGCCCCAATTCCAACACAAGCGCTACTAAATTCTTGAAATAGGTGATTCCAATTATACTTAAGTAAAAACGTTTGCATATTTCTAGATTTCCATCTTACTTTGCCTTTCCGCAAAAGCAAATTGAAATCCAGAGCTTTAGAGTAAAGCAAAAGCTTAAAGAATAAACAACAGAAGGTGAAAAGTAAACCAACAGTAGGATCAGGATATTGAGATTGCTCAAACACAAAAGCATTTTTTATAACAGGTGTTGTAAACATCCCCACAGCAATTCCCAAAAAAACAGTGCTTATCTCTTGCAGAATACCGTTGACATCAATCCCCTTACTTCTTTTTTTTCCCCGATAATTTTTTTTCAGAGTATTCGCATCAAAAAAAGAAAAATAGATGGATATTTTTAAGACAAAACAAGCAATTATAAGAGAAAGACCTGCTGCAACGTAAGGTTTAGCCCCAGAAGAAGAAAATGATGCTGGTATAGAAGATGTAGAAACACCCGCATCTTCTAACATTTGAAAAGGAGCAGTAAGAACCTGAGCCTCGTAGCAATATAAGCCCAGACCTCCTCCAATTAAAATCGTTGTAATCTCTTGAGCAAGTTGGTTCCAGTCTCTTTGTTCTAAAAACTTACGAAATCGTCCTTTATGGTAAAGAATCAAGGGAACCTCCTTTGTGAACTCTTTTTTAAGAAGATAAATTTTTCTTTGGCAATAAGGTATATCTAGCTATAATTGAAAAGGGAGTATCCACTTTTCCCTAATTAAAGCCCGCTTTCGCCAGTCAAATGAAAGTATTTTTTCTTTTTTCAAATCGGGCTGTAAGTTAAGTAAAATGGAATCCAGAATCCAGCAGAGCTCTAATGCAAAGAAAATTCGTTTTTTCAAAAATGAAACTAAGCAAAGATCGTGACTCGATTCGTAATCGTAATTCGTAATCTTAATCATAATCGAATGCATAATAAAAGATTACGATTAAGATTACGAATTACGATTACGAATCGAGTCACGAGATCAAATCGCCAGTAAAGTCTTAAATTAATGGCTCCTGATATAACCTTTGCATTTTAGTTTCACAGAAGTAGGGAAATCCAAAACCTCGCAGAGATGTCTTTTTTTCTGTTTTTTTCTACTGAATTCTGGATTCTGAGTTCTGAATCCTCTAAAAAACGCTTAACTTTGCCGAATGTAGGTAAAGAGTAAAATATTTTTAATAAAGAAGTTTCATGCAGCCACAAAAATTTCCATTTTCATTTAGTATATATGCACATCAAAAACGATGTCTTTTCTTTTTATTGGGCTTTTTTTGCCTTTTTCCATCGACTATTTCAGCAAAAGAAAAGTGGTTTATTTACTCCTACAACAGTAAAAAAGTGGGCTACTCTCATATTTCTTACAAGTATAACAAAAAACAAGGACTATACTACAAAAAGAAATTGAAGAGTTTCCTCGTTCAAGGAAAAATTGAGAAGGAAGAGGTTGCAGCAGTTTTACAATCCAATTACGAGCTTCAGTCTGCTCGCTTGAGTCTACTCGAAGAGGGAGAAAAAAAATCTTTCTTTTTAGCTTCTGGAACTCTGAATACTCTCCAAGGAGAAGACGAAGTCCATACTTTGCCAAAGGGCTCTTTTTATCTTCATGTAGAAGATTTTTTATACTTTGTTGTTCAACAGAAAAAACTCGAAAAAGGCAAATATTATCGAAGTAGGCAATTAGCTTCATCTAAACGAGACTTAACTTCTTTGTCTGTTCGCTTCTATGCAACAGCAACACGTTTAGTTAGTGGAAAAAAACAAAGCACCTATCATTTTAAGGTATCAACAGGAGAGCTAAAGAATTTTTGGGCAGATGCTTTTGTTGCCAAAGACGGTTCTCTTTTGCGTTATCAATTGGGATCTTTTTCCATTATTCAATCATCTAAAGAAGAAGCCCTGGAGAATAAAAAACAGAGAGAACCAATCCCTGCTCCTTATATTCTTGATATGGAGAAATCTGAAAAACTCTATCTAAAAATTTCTGGGGAAGGAAGCAAGTATATCCTCAATGGAGATTTTCAAAAAGTCAAAGACCAACAAGTGATTTTACAAGGTCCGCCTAGTCCTATAACCCTTAATCCAAAGAACCTGTCTTCTTATTCTCCTTCGACAAAACTTTCCGAAAAACTTCCTATTGAAGATTCTAGAGTGCAAGAGATTTCTGAGAAGGCTTCCCAATCTTCTCCTAACCCACTGGCAAAAGCACGCTATATTGCCCACTGGATCGATGAAAATATTGAATCAAAAACAACACGAGAAGGAAGCGTTCTAAAAACTATCTTAGGAAGCAATTCTTCCGCTATTGCAACAGTTACCCTATGTTTAGCTCAAAAAATTCCCACTCGCTTAGCAAGTGGTCTTGTTTATAAACCGGGAGCTTTCCACTATGAAAGTTGGGCTGAGGTTCGTTTGGAGAGCAAATGGTATCCTCTTTGGCGAGGAAATTGGGGACAAGGAGCTCGCTTTTTGAGGATTTTTGTGGGCAAGGAGTGGTCTCAAATTTCTGGCTATGGGAAACTCTCCATTCAAATCCATTCTATCCTCAAGCAAAACCAAAAAATATATCTAAAAGAGCGGCAAAGTATTCTGGAAGAGAAAGATGGTCGTATTTACGACCATCTCCTTGGGATTTCCGCCAAAAGACCTTCTGACTGGGCTATATTGGGAAAAAACAATAATAATAATTTACTCGTCTTACGCTCTTTACAAGGGCAAGGGCCCGCCATCGTTGTTAAGGTCTTCCCAACAAGATCTTCTTTATCTGAAATACTACAATCTTTTCAAAGCAAGCTTGGTAAAAAGGTAGAAGTGCTTTGGTCCCAGCCCAAAAAAATCAATGGCATAGATGGATTAGAAAGTGCATTAAAACCTTTCCAAGCGCCCTTGATTTATAGATCTTTTATTGGTGAGAAAAAAGGGAAAATGATATTGGCTTTTTTGGTAGTTTCCGAAAAAGAATTGCCTCAAATTGAAAGTGGTTTTTTAAATTTTGTGACTTCGATCCAGTTTTTAGATTAGGGGTTGAGCGTGAATCAAAAAGAAAATCTTGCAAAAACAAATAAACTACTGCTGCGCTCACTTTTAAAAAAGAAGTTACTCAGTCGAGCACAAGCTCAGGAAGCATTCCAACAATCTTCTCAGTCAGAATCGACTTCCTTAGCCCAATATTTACTCCAAAAAAAATGGATTCCTTCCCAAGTTTTAGCTCAAGAAATCAAACTACTCGAAAAAGCAGAGACAAGAATCGTCACAACAAGTGGCGGACAAAAAAATTGCCCTTCAGAAAGCACAGTTGTTTTAGACTACGAAAAAGATGTTCCTCCAAGGCCAGAAAAAAAGCGTTTTGCCAACTATGAAGTAATCGATGAAATTGCTCGAGGAGGAATGGGAGTTGTCTACCGAGCCAAAGAAGTAGGTGGAAACAAAGTCGTTGCCTTAAAAGTTCTCCTCGGAGGACAAAGTCTAAATGACTCCATTGAAGTCAAAAGATTCTTTCGAGAAGCTCAGGCCGCCTCCTCTTTAAGTCACCCCAATGTTGTCCGAATCCACACGGTTGGCACTCACGAAAACCATCCTTATTTAGTTATGGACTACATAGAGGGCTCCACTTTCCATAAATACCTAGAGGAAGGCAAGCCCTGGAAAGTAACTCTTCCCATCATTGCTAAAATTGCTCGCGCTCTCCACTTAGCTCACAAAAGAAACATTATTCATAGGGATATAAAACCCTGTAATATTTTAATTAGTAAAGAAGGAGAACCCTATCTTTCCGACTTTGGGCTGGCCAAAAAAACTATAGGAGAGAACACTATTACTCAAAGTGGGACTGTTTTAGGGACTCCCTTTTACATGTCTCCCGAACAAGTAGAAGCAGATAAAAAAATAGACCACCGGACAGATATCTATGCTCTAGGAATCATGATTTACCAATGCCTAACTCAGAAACGTCCTTACGATGCTGATAGCCTAGCCTCTCTTTATCAAAAAATCACAAACGAAACACCACCTTCTCCTCGAAGCATAAACAACAAAATATCTCCTGCCTTAGAAACTATTTGCCTACGAGCCATAGAAAAGAAGCGAAGCCGGCGCTACCAGAGTTCACTGGAACTAGCACGGGATATAGAAATGTGTTTGTCTCCTAAACGTGGATCACGTAATTATAAGAGAAAATTTTCTCAGACTACTTTTTCTCGTGGTAAAACATCTTTCCTCGCCATATTTTCTTTTGTTCTCTTTTTTTCCATAGCAGGTTTTTTCTTTACAAAAAACTATCTAGGAGATGTTTCTTTTGAAGAAAAACAAGCCGCCCACGGTCTCAGAGAAAAAGCTGAAGCAGCCTCTTTGAATAAAGACTGGGCAAAAGCAGAAATTCTTTACCAAGAAATAATAGATATACTCCCTCAAAAAGAAATTTATCTTGAGCTAGGAAATATCTTGGCCTTTCAAGACAAGTTCTCCCAGGCTAAAGAAGCTCTAGAAAAAGGTTTACAATACGCTCCCAAGGAAAAAGATCCCTTCTATTACGCCTTGGCCCAAATCTTTTTCACCGAAAAACAATACAAGAAGGCTTTGCAATACAGCAGTTACATTCTGAAAAAAAACCCAAAAGATATTCCTGCTCATCGCCTCAAAGAAAAAATTTATCAAAAAATGGGCTTACAAGCCCAAGCATCCCAAGAAAATGCACTTATAAAAACACTCGTAGAAGAGAGCTGGGGAGAAGACATCCAAAAAGCAAAAGAACTCTTTCAAAAGAAAGAATATACTGCCGCTTTGGGAATTATAAAGAAAGCAGAAGAAAAGTTTGGTTCTTCTCTCCTCGGCTGGAAAATGCAAAGCAAAATTTTTCAGAAGAAACAAAAATGGTTAGAAGCAATTACTTCTATCTCACAAGTAATTCAAGTGGAGCCTCAAGCAGAGAATTATTTATTTAGAGCAAACCTTCTTCTCAAAACCAATCAACTCCGCCAAGCAGAAAAAGACCTGGAAAAAATTCTTCTTGCGACTCCTCTTTCATTAGAGCTGGAGAACCAACTAAGACTACAACAAGCAGAGCTAGCTTTACTTCAAAAAGATTATTCCGCTTCCTATCAAATCTCCAGAAAACTTTTACCTCATGGAAAAAATCCTAAACTGCTTTTAATCTTTGCTCAAGCAGCTTATTTCTTAGAAAAATACAAAGAGAGCTTAGATTATCTAAATCAAATTTTTGCCCTCTCTCCAGAGGAGGAAATCCAAAACCAGGCAAAAATGTATCTAGGTTTGGCATACTACCGCTTAGATCAAAAAAGGCCTGCCATTGATCATCTAAAAAGCATTATTGACGTTCCAGAAGTCGACCAAGGCCAAGTACTCGCCTACTTAGGAACCATTTATCTAGAAATGGGGGAGCTGACAACTTCTTATTCTTATCTCGAAAAAGCCCAAGAAAATTTTTCTCATCTCCCCATCGTTCAAGAAAAGTTAGCCCAATACTACCTCCAGAAAGGAGATGTATCAAAGGCCAAAGAGGCGATAGAAAACTGTCTTCAGTTGATCCCTTGGGAACCTCGCTATCATCTTTGGTATGGACAAGTTTTAACCAAAGAAAAAAAGTTTTCTCAGGCAGAATTTTACTTCAAACGTTCCTTGGAACTAAATCCAGGAGAACTTTCTCCTCTAGTCGACTTTATTATGAACCGGGTTAATCAGGGAAAATTGGAAGAAATTTTAGAAATTCCCACCATCTACAATACCCATTTAGCCACTTTTTTTGTTTTAGGAGAGCCTCGGGATCTCTTTCGAGACAAATATAATATTCTTGATTTGCAGTACCGCCAAGCGGCTCCTCCACAAACTTTAAGTAACTATGATTCTTTTTTTAAATCTCTAGAAGAAGAAAATTCACCTGAGGTTCTCCAAGTAGCCTTTACTGCTCTCACCTCTTTTTCTCAAGATAATGCTCTTTGGGAAAAAGTGAAGGATAAGGTATCGCAACATTATCATAATCCTTCTGAAAAAACTGTCCGATGGGTAGATCTATCTAAACAACTAGAGGCTAAACGAGAACAAGAAAACGAAGACAAAATACGGCGGCTTGTGGTGCGGTTAATGATAGGCAAAGATCCCCAAGCTTTTCCCGATTTGGATAAATGGGGAGGATTAGGAGAAGATTTTTTACAAAAAATTTTAGAACACTCAGAAGAGAATATGATTATGCGTTTTCTCGCTGCCCGCACTCTTCTTAAATTAGGAACGACAAGAGCTTTTCAAATAGTAGAGCGTTATGGGAAAAATTCCGACCAATTGCCTTTATCTGTTCTATGCGCAGTTGCCTTAAAAAAAGAAGGTTTCCCTGTTGCCGAACAAATTCTTATCCATGGTTTAGCTTTAAAAAACACTTTTCTTCGAGCTCTTTGCGCTCTTCATGTAAAAAACATCGGATTTTTAACCCCTCTATTAGAAGATGCTGATGAGAGGGTGCAACTTTATGCGGCCAATCGGTTTTTGTCTGCTCAAAGTAGCTCACGCAACAAAAGTCTAGAGATACTAGTAAAGGGTTGCCGTAGCGAAAATCCTTTTGTTAGAATTTATAGTTGCGCTTCTTTGTGGCCCAAAAAAATGATCCAAGAAACCCAAACTCTTCCCTCATCGCATATTAAAAAGTACCAATCCACTCTTATACAGCTTCTCCAAGACCCTCATCCTCAGGTAAGAAGAGCAGCCGCTTTAAGGGTTGGAGCATACCGCATAGAAAGTTTATCCTCTTACCTTTTACCCCTCATAAAAGAGGATAAAGATAATGTACGTTTTCAGGCTTTAATGTCCTTAGGTTGGCTTCGTGGCCACAACAAAATATTTTTAGATCTCGTCAAGTCTCCTGAGGAATCCTTTATTGTCAGAAGTACATCAATGACTAGTTTACTCCATAACCGAGACTTTAGTGTAATTTCTCACTTAGATAAACTTCTCCAAGAAAAAAATCCCACCTTAGGGATACTTACCATCGGCTTCATGGGCGCTTTTGGAGGACAACTCGGTCCTATTGTTATAACTCGGTACCTGGAGCACCACAATCCTTTGGTCCGAGGAGCAGTCATTGGAGGCTTAATCTTTCAAGCTCCCAATGATCTAAATTTTACTTTACCTAAACTTTTACAAGACAAGTCTTTAATGGTACAGCAAGCCGCTGCCAGCGCTTTAATCCGTATTATTATCAAAAACAAAGGTTTTGGTTCCGATTTAAAAAAACTACATAAAAAAATGCAAACCAAAACTCTTAACATTAAATTTGGAGCAGCCTTTGGTTATTACTTTCCTATTTATTATGGAGTTTTCAGTGATCTCTCTAGGTCTCAATTCAATCAAAATGATATTGAGAACTACGATACGTTAAAATACCAAGAAGTTACCCATTTCCTCTATGAATATTACTACCTTAAACTATACCAAAAAAGATTAGAGAACAAAAGTCTACGCGAACAGTACTACCAATACTTAACCCAAGCCATTTCTCTACTTCCTAGCGAACGATACTACCTAGAAAGATCTCTAATTAGCGAGAAAGAGCTCGATTTAGCCTCAGCTATTGCCGACTTAGAAAAAGCTATCCAATACAAACCAAAGCGAGATTTAGCTTATAACCGACTCGTTGCTCTTTACTATCAAACCAAGCAATACGACAAAGCTTTGCAAATGGCTGAAGAGATAATCCAAAAAAACCCTCGTAATGGAGAAGGTTGGAAATACAAAGAAAAATCACTGCTCGCCTTAGGAAAAAAAGAACTCGCAAAGGAAGCCGCTTACAGATCCTATATTTTAGATCCAAAGAGCCCAAGAGCTTCATCTTTTGGTAAAGAAAAAAAGGAGAATAGACGCTAAAAATATGATACACTCCAAGGGAAACGGAAACTTATTTTCCCGTCCACAAGTTCTGAATTCTGCTTATCCCAAAAAATTTAAGATAAGAAATACCAGGGTTTAGTAGGAAATGATAAAAAACAAAGATTTTTTACCTTTCCTAAAAGTTAGGAGAACAAAATGACACTCAGCATAGTCATCCTAAATAACAAACAAAAAGGAGCATATTTTCTCCTTAAAAAAAATCAAAAGATGACCATAGGAAGAGATATTTCCTGTGATATTCATTTAGAAAGTCCCAATGTTTCCGCTTTACACGGAACATTAATCTATCAAGACGAACAAGTCACCATTCAAGATAACAATAGTTCCAACGGAATTTATGTCAATGGTAAGAAAACTCTCTGCAGTTTGATCTCAGAAGGAGATTTCTTACAGCTAGGCACTGTTCTTCTCCAATTAAAAGAAGTTCCCGAAAATCTCTTAGAAAATTTTGTCGAAAACCAATCCTCCCTAGAACAAAAAGATCCGTTCGAGGAAGATAATGTTATCCATCGTAAAGAAGAAAAAGAACCTACTTTTTCTCAGGATATTGATACTCCTGTCATAAAAAGAGGCATAGCCTTACTTCATGAGACAGGAAAATTACTCCAAGGCAAAGAAGACATAGAGAGCACTCTAGGGAGCTTATTGGAGGTTACCATATGCCAGTTAGAAATAGGTAGAGGTTGTATTTTCTACAAACTTCATCATACCCACGAAAATTTCTACAAAACTTACCGATCTCACCCTTCCATGCAAACTCCTTTTTCTGAGGAGGAGTTTAGGATTAGCTCATCGGTAATACGCTCTGCTCTGACAGAATCAGAAGGGACTGTTAGCATCAATACTCTTGCTGACAGTCGTTTCGATGCCGACTCTACCGTACGAAAGCTCAATATTCATTCTATCGTTTGCGCTCCTCTGCGAGGACACAGTGGAACTCTAGGAGCTATTTATCTACACTCTTTAAAAATAGATCGGCGCTTTCAGCGACATGACCTAGATTTACTAACGGCTGTAGGACGACAGATTGGCCTCACCATAGAAAGGGGTTACGCAGAAGAAGATTTAAAAAGATCACACAACCAACTACAAGAAAAAGTTCAAGAAAGAACGGCCGCTCTAACGGCATCTCAATTCCTACTCCAAAAAGAAATCTACGAACGAAAAAGAGCCTCGGAAAAGCTTCACAAAAGCGAAGAGAGATATCGAGTTATCATAGAAAACATCCCCGAGGTTGTTTGGACAACAGATGAAAAATCAAACTTTGTCTACATCAGTCCCAATATTGAAAAAATCACAGGTTATACTCCCCAAGAGTTTTGTGAAAAAGGGGCTTCCTTTTGGTACAGCCTAATTGCGAAAGAAGATCTTCCTAAAGTTCAGAAACAGCACGAAGCTCTTTTTTCTCATAACGAAAATTTTGATCTCGAATTTCGTTTTTGCCGGAAAGACCAACAATGGACGTGGCTTCATATTCGCGCAGTAAAATCTTACAAGGTAGAAGAAGTTATGTTTGCCGATGGTCTCCTCTCAGATATTTCCGGACGCAAGCAGACAGAGACCGAAATCAATCAAAGTAAACAGCGTTTAGAAGCCACTGTAGAAGAGCTACGACAAACCCAAGAGCAAATTATTCAACAAGAACGTCTCCATGCCTTGGGTGCAATGGCTTCTGGAATAGCCCACGATTTCAATAATGCCCTAGCACCCATTTCCGGTTTTAGTGAACTTCTCTTAATGCATCCGGCAAACATTCAAGATACGGACAAAGTTTCTCGTTATTTAAACATGATTCACATGTCTGCTCAAGATGCTGCGGGAGTTGTCCGACGATTGCGCGACTTTTATCGTCCCCGAGAGATCAAAGAAATTTTTAAGCCCTATAGCTTAAATGAGTTGGTTAAACAAGTTGTTATGCTTACAAAACCTAGGTGGAAAGACCAATCTTTGGCCAAGAATGTTACAGTTACTGTCAACACAGAACTGAGTGAAGTCGAAGAGCTTTATGGAAATGAAATAGAAATTCGAGAAGCCATTACCAACTTAATCTTCAATGCCGTTGATTCGATTGTCGACGTTGGGGCAATTACTGTCTACACTTACCAACAAGACAATGGAGTTGTTCTTGTTGTTAGCGATACAGGCTCAGGAATGTCCGCTGAAGTTAAACAAAAATGCTTAGAACCGTTCTTTTCAACGAAAGGCGAAAAAGGAACAGGTCTTGGACTAGCCATGGTTTTTGGTATTGTTCAAAGGCACAAGGGAACCGTTGAGATAGAAAGTGTTGTCGGAGAAGGCACTTCTTTTGTCATTAGTTTTCCCGTTTTAGACCAAAGTTCTACCCAAGCAGAAGTAGAAGAATTTTACCCTCAAATTCATGGCTTAAAAATACTTTTTGTTGACGATGAACCCATCGTCCGCCGTCTTATGCAAGAACACTTAAAACAAGATGGTCACTTTGTTACAATAGCCAACGACGGAGAAAAAGCTCTTCAATACTATAAGGAAAAAGATTTTGATGTGGTCATTACAGATATGGCCATGCCCAGAATGAGCGGGGATGTTTTAGCTATTTCTATCAAGGAAATAAATCCCCAACAACCGATCATTCTTCTGACAGGATTTGGAGACCTGATAGAAGCCTCTGGGGAAATTCCTCCCGGAATTGACTTCCTTTTAACAAAACCGGCAAAATTACGTAAGTTAAGAGAGATATTATCTCAAGCTATCTCTAAGTAGTAATCCATTACAGGTTTCTCACACACGGAAACAAAAAAGGGCTAAAGAATAGAAAGAATAAGAAGAAAAAACACGCATTTGGATTTGCATATTTTTAAGGCACAGCAAAAAGAATGAGCCTTAAGGTTGAAGAAAGAAAAGAATTTCACGCAAAGACGCAAAGGCGCCAAGGAGAAAAAGAATCCAGGCAAGAGATAAATTCGAAGAACTTCATCAACAGAAAGATTTTTTACATCTTCACTTTGCTTTTCTTTGCGCCTTTGCGTGAAATTCTTTTCTACTCAAAATCCACCGCAGAGGGGAAAAAACACAAAGGCTACCGCTTAACTTAATGCTACTGGTGCCTCGCGACTAAACCTTATAAAATATGGGCCTAGATTAAATGCATGTTTTTCAGGTATCGTATAAATAGTGCGTATTAATCTACCAATCCAACTGGTCTTGCAAATGTTTCCCTACTCGCAGCGCTTGGGCTATAATTGTCAAAGTAGGATTAAGTGCTCCCGAGGAGGGGAAAAAGGAGGCATCTACGACATAGAGATTTTCAATATCATGGGTTCGACAAAAGGGGTCAAGAACAGAACTAGCAGGGTCTTTACCAAAACGTAGGGTTCCACATTGGTGCCCTACCTTATCAACAGTGTTCATATATCCATTTTTCGTAATAAAAAATCGATACCCTGCTCTTTTTAAAATTTGCCCCAATAAACGATTGAGATGTTTGTGGCTGGCTATATTATTTGGTCGATACTCCACACGGATTTGCCCGCTTGAGGTCAATACCACTCTATTTTCCAAATCCGGCAAATCTTCCGAGAGTGTTCCCATAATAAAGTAACGATCTTTGCTTAGCTCACTCAAAAAACGACGAGCAAAACGAGGATATATTTGCTCAAAAATAGGCCACTTACCACCTGACTGGATGTTTCCCAGTGGATAAGGCCAATCAGGACCTCCGAAATAAAAGTCGTTAATGCTCCAAGTTTTTTGAAAAATATCTTGCTCACTACGCTTCCGATGAAAAGGAACAAACCAAGTAAAGTTATGTCCCATGAAGTTACGCCCGAGCATCCCCGAGGAGTTCGCCAACCCATCGGGATGTTTTTCATTGGCCGAGCGAAGAAAAAGCGCAGCAGAGTTGATCGCTCCGCAAGCCGAAACAAAAAGGTCGCCATAAATTTGCTTACTCTCGTTTTGGTGCTCTATCTCCACAGAGACAATCCGCTCTCCCAAAGAATCCGTCAGAAACCGCCGGGCAAAGGCTTGAGGCAATAACTCAACATTAGGGTCCTCCAAAGCAGGCCGCACACAACAAGAGTCGGCATCTCCTTTCGCCAAGACTTGACAAGGATAACCTTCGCAAGTTCCGCAAAAAAGACAACCGCCCCCAGGACGCAAATCTATCCCAATGGGCATAGACACAGGCCCAATTCCCTGTAAGCAGAGTTTATCGAGAAAACTTTTTATATGAGGCTCATGACCCAGAGCAGGATAAGGGAAAGGAGCACTCCGGGGCGGATCAGTAGGATCTTCCCCCGTAGCTCCATGAACATGATAGAGCTTCTCTGCCTGAGCATAGTAAGGCTCCATTTCCTCATAGCTAATAGGCCAAGCCGGTGAAATCCCCTCCTTATGCTCTAAAACCCCAAAATCCTCCCGACGAAAGCGAGGAAGAGCCGCTCCGTAAACTTTAGTATTTCCCCCCACATGGTAGTGCTGAAAAGCCCGAAACAACTTTCCTCTCCGGTTCTGCCACATTTCCTTAGTCTGGTATTTATTCTCTCCCCAAACCGCTCTAGCGTCCCAATTATCAGACTCTTGAGGAATAAAATCTCCCCGTTCGATCATCAAAACACTCCGGCCCGCATTTCTTAAAGCATAAGCCAAAGTGCCTCCACCTGCCCCCGTTCCAACAATAACAACATCGTAGTGTTTTTTCAGACTATTCACAGAATTGACTTTCCTTCTCGTTTTGGCAAACCAGCCTTCTCATAAATTCCATCTATCGCTCTCATATTTCCAATAATATCGTCGTGTCGCAAATCAAAAGACTTTTCTCCCACCCCCTCAATCGCTTGCACAAAGTAACGCAACTGATAAACAAAACTACTCACTTCCCGAGAAAACTTCCGCTCGTGAGTCCCCTTATCATTTTGCACTTTCAAAGAATTGGACATATCCTGAGGCGCATAAGGATTAATCGCTTTCACAGTCCCTCGACTCCCATAAAAACAAGCACTAAATTCAGGTATAAAAGAAGAAAAAGAACAATCCATCTGACCCAAACAACTCCCAGAATCTCCAGAAAAACTCAACCCAGCCCTCATGGCCAAATCCACTTGATTTTTCACCTTCGCCTCTGCTGAAACAACCTCCGGCTCCAGACCACTCACAAAACGCATAAGATGGATACCATAACACCCCAAATCCATCGTCACCCCACCCCCCATCTCATACTGATAGCGAAAATCTTTTGAAGAAATAAACAAAAATGCTGGCAGACAAAGCCTCGTCTCCATCCGCTCCAAAGTACCAATCTCCCCGCCCCGAACTATCTCCCGAATTCTCTGCGCCATCGGATGAAAAGAGTAGTGGTACCCCTCCAACAAAACTCGCCCGCTCCTCTTTGCCTCTGCCACAACCGCCTTCGCTTCTATTACGTTACAAGCCAAGGGTTTCTCGCAAAGAACGTGTTTCCCTGCCCGTAACGCCTGAGTAGCCCAGTAAGCATGAAGATGATTGGGCAAAGAAATATAAACCGCATCGATCTCCTCATCCGCCAGTAGCTCTTCTCCACTAGCATAAACACGAGGAACCTTATGCTTCCTGGCAAACTTCTCCGCCCGAGAAAGGCGGCGGCTCGCCACCCCCATGATTTCTACCCCCGGAACAAGGCGAGCCGGACGGATAATCGCACTGGGGGGAATACGACCTGCTCCTAGTATCGCTAGCCGTAGGGGTTCTTTGCTATCAGACATGGTCATGGTGTTTGCTCCAATCCATAAAATCTTTGTCTTTGCATGGGAAATACGCTTGGGGAAACCTACGCCTGGGAAAACCGCGCTTAGGAAAACCTGGCGTAACGGTATCCATGCCTAGGGAAACCTGGCGTAACGGTATTAATGCCACTATGGGCTAACGTTAATGGTGTTTTGCTTGGAAATGGAATTTACCTATCTTAATGCGAAACGGGTATCCCGGCGGGGATGTCATATGTTAGACCCCGATGAAATCGGGGTGTCCTACGTTTTCTCAAACCTAGCGTAACCATATCCACGCCAGGGGAAATCTGCCGTAACGGTATTAATACCACTATCGACTAACATTAATGCTATTTGCCTAGAAATAAACTAACCTATCTTAATGCGCAATGGGTATCCCGGCAGGGATGTAATATGTTAGGCCCCGATAACATCGGGGTTTCCTACGTTTTCTAAAACCTAACGTAACCATATCCACGCCAGGAGAAATCTGGCGTAACGGTATTAATGCCAGGGGAAACCTCACATAAATGCTATTATATTTTTTTGCCTCTCTCAGACTAGAGTATTTCCTTTATTTTGCGTACAAATATTATTTTTCTGCTCCTTCGTGACCCAGGGTTCCGTTCGCCTTTGGCTCACTTTACCCTGGGCTGTGATGTGTAGCACTTTCAGCGCATGAACTTTGTCGGCGTTCTTTTTTATAGAATACGCTGGAAACTTTATGGATTCCGGTTAATTTGGCTTGGGGTATAGTTCCCTTTTCGAATTTTATTAGATATTATTGATGTCTTTATGGATGTTATGATAGGTTTCTTCTGGCGTATATATTGTATACTTTAAGATTGAGAATGCGTCGGCTACCCCGTTGTGGTGGGGGCCTGTCATATCACATCCCTCCCGGGATACCAATTTTGCATTGAGATAGGTTAGTTTTATTTCTACGCAAACACTATTAACGTTAGTCCATAGTGGCATTAATATCGTTACGTTAGGTTTCTCCTGGTGTGAATACCGTTACGTTAGATTTTCTCTAACGTAATCACTCTAAAAAATCTTTGTAGCTCGATCTTAGACCTCTAGAAATATAGATATCTTCGCTAGCGCCTCCAAAATAACACAAGCGAACAATTCTGCATCGAAAAAAATTCTCTTTTGGCCAAAGAACACCTCCATGGAGAGAAAATCCTACTTGGAGAGAAAATCCTACTTGCCCCCATGAAGGGTAATAGCATATTTCAAAAACATTTCCTACTTTCATAACTCCTATCGGAGGCCCCAAAAGTTTTTCGACCTCAGATCTGTTTTTGGCTTTCTCCAACTCTTGTATTTTCTCTAAGGAAAAAGCTTTTTTCTCTAGAGAAACTGTTTTCCAATGATCCTCAAATAAAATAAACACTTCGTTCTTCCGTATATCTCTCACCCATTTTCGCTTTTTTTCCAAGCCTCTTAGTTTCTCTCTTATTATCTCTGAACTTGGCCAAACCTGAAAAAGCTTTTCCCACTCTGAAATTTCCCAACTCAACCAATAATCTGCCCCCAATGCCCGCTTTTGCAAAAGTTCTTTTTCTTTTCTACTGTGAACCGAGCTGCCAAAACGATAAAGAAATCTTTCTTCTGTAAGCCCATCTACATTTTTCCTGATCTCAAAAAATCGCCTCAGAACTCTTCGTTCATTGGGAGAAAAAGTTTTTTTCAGAGATCTGAGCTGAAGAACATCTTTCTTGATCTCCGCTTCTTTTTTCTGAAAAAGATCCTTTTCCTTCTTAAAACGGGGTAAAGCTTCCTTCTTCCTTTGCATCACCTGAAAAAGACTGATGTAGTCTCGCCTTGATTTTTGTTTCGAGGATAGCTCTTCATACGCTTCCTTAGCAGACTTAGATTCACTTTGCTTTTCTTGCCCAAGAAGAGGCAGGCTAAGAGATAAGAAAATAAGCAAACAATAGATCTCTATAACAATTTTTTTCATAGTTTTACTCTCCATAAAAATAGAGACTTCTTAGATTTGTTCATTTTTCTTTTTCTCACGCATTGTCTGAACCGCTGATTAAACGGATTTAGCTGATTAAAACGGATTTTTTTTACTGTAGGACAAGATTCCTATCTTTAACTAAGGTGATGGAACAAAATTCCATCACCTTGTATTTGCTTCCCACTATAATATTTCCAACCAAGCAAGAATTTCATCGAACCTATTCTTCGGTAAAAAGATATAGCGATTAACCTCAAAATGCTTATTTAATTTTTTCCAAATCGCAATCGGCTTTCCCTTTTCCTTCACTTTTCTCTTGAGCACCTCAATTTGCTCGGAGGTGATATGCTCTTCCGTTCTGGTCAGAGGAGCTTTGGGCAAACAAACCAGACGAGACTTTGGCCTCTCCAAAATATTTACCCGCTGTTTCAGCTCTCGTATGTCTCCCTTGTTGCTCTGAACTTCATTGACAATCGCTTTGATCAAGTTGACCTGAGAAACTAAGCCCGAGGCATTCTCTTGGAGCTGAACAGCATGGTTCGTGAGTTGGCAAGCATTATCTGCTATTTTGGCTGCTTGCTCTCCTAGCTCATAGGCCATTTTTCCGAGTACATCAGAAGAGGTCAAATTTGTTTTAGGATAATCGCTGAAACGCTCTTCTTCTTGGTAAAGGTAAGACCCTTTTTCCCGAATAGACGGCAAAACAACTCCTGTTACCCATCTTCGAAATTGGATAGCGCCTTGCTTTCGTGAAAGGATCATCATTGTGTATAAACCTGATTCCGTAAGGATTACAAGATGTGAAGCAAATTTAATAGAGTTATAAAATTCTTTTAGACTGCTATCGCTAGTTTTCAAAAGTTCCTTAAGTTTTTTTAGAGCTTCATCACGAAAAACATGATATTCAATTCCTTCGCAAAACGAGTCACTGTGAGTAAGCATCCTGGAAACATCTTCATAATCTAATTGTTTCTGAATTTCATGGGGTAAAAACAACAAAGCTTTTTTATTATTGACAATCGGAGTAAGAAAAAAATCAGATTTTTCATGATAAAAGGTATCAATAACTTGAAACATAGTTTTCCTCTAAGGTAAATTTTCCCAAACACAAATATCTTTAGATTAGTGAAGGCAGGGTAATAGTATTACCTTGCCTTTACACTTGTTTTGAAAACAATAAAATCCATTCCACGCAAAATTTTCTCTGACTAAATAATAATTTTTCTCGCTTACTCAGACTCAAATCACCATAAACTATTTACATATATACAATTACCAAGGCAAGGACATACTATTACCCTGCCTTGATAGCCTTTACAACTTAAACTAGATTAAAGTTACTAAACTTCAATCATTCACACATCTCTCTTCACTACAAACTATTTATTAGTTAATATTTGCAGAGGTGATGGAGTTTAGTTCCACCACCTTACATTTGCCTCTCAAACCAAGCCACTTCCTTTTTACAAACTCCCTTGAATAGAAAACCTCTTTACTAAGTCAAAAGTAGAGCTATCCTCTCCATAGCTATTTAAACGCAAGAAATGTTCTTCTTTTCCCAAACGAAAGAGGTCGTCGGTTTCATTATGAGAGCGATTCATTTGTCCAAACCCTGTCGCTAAAGCAACTCCTCCCAGATCGGTCAAAAGATAACGGTTGTGCAATTTCTCTCCATTTGTTTTTTCTTGCCAAATACTCAAGTAAGTTAATAACCTAAGCAAAAAAACGTCGCGAAGCGAACAGAGAACGGAGCATAGTATCTTGTAGCGTAGCTAGGGCGGGCATCAAAAATTTCACCAACTAAAATATTAGACACCTAATCGAAGCTCGATTACAAAAATATCCGCGACGACCTTCGCGAAGCGGAAAGATGCTGTGTGGAGTGAACCCCCTGGACACGAAATGTTCTATTCTATAAAGCACAGTGAACCCCCTGGACGCAAAATGTTTTATTAGGCGATATATATAGTTGCACTAGGCTTTTCTCAGGCATGGATATTGTTACGTCATGTTTGAGAAAACTTCCCCGCAAATACAGTTTACGTTAGGTTTTCGTAGTATGAATCGCGTTTACGAGATGTTTTATTAAACGCGATCACCTATTCTTCACGCATACGAATGTTTCTCAATTGGACAGAGGCGGGGAATTGTTGGAGGGATTGGGTGAGGGGTTGGAGGATAAAGCCCATGATGCCAGGAGTCTCTTCGCTGGTATCTTCGCGCGTGAGTATTTCGGTGATGCCTTCGATTTCTAGCTCAAGTCTGGCACCTTGAGCAAGGGCTCTGACTTTATGCCATTTACGAGGATTAGGGGTGACGCCTAGTTTGTTTAAGAAGTCCGAGAAAATGCTCGTTTCATTCATTCCTCTTAGGGCTAAGCTCAAGCTTCCATTGATTAATTTTAGCTCAAACTCTAGAGAATAGTTTTTCCATTCGGGAAAATCTTCGATAACGAGTAGGGATAGTTGTTCAGAACAATGTCCTTGCCAAGACTTCCCTAAGCTTTGGTGCCAAGTTCCGGTTCCTCGACTTTCCATTTTCTGAGGGAGTTTCCAAGGTTGCTTCTTTACTTCTTCTTTTTCTTTCTCTTCTTCAACAGCTAGAAATTCATTGAGATTGGAGTGAGGGGGAAAAGGATGTAAGCTATGATAGATAATCTCTCGGGCTTTGTTGGAATTACTTGTTTGGTATGCCCAAAGAATATAAATAATTATTATAAGAGGGCCCAATAAAGCTAAAAAGAGCTTGGCATAGCTCTCCCAACGATTTTTTTTCTCTAAATCTTGATCTTTGTATATATCCGTGTAGCGGCGTCGTTTCGTTTGAGGACGTTTTTTCTTCTGGTCGGAAGGTTTTTCTTGCTCTTCACTCATCATTAAATTCCCTAAGAGTATAGCCAGATGAAATGCAGGAGAATGGAGCCATTTTCTTTTTTGTGAACCATAAACAATGGATTATAATTGAAAATTCCCAAATTTCAATTACAATTATCGAATGCTTGTTACAGATCTCTCAACATCTTGCTTTTTAAGGAATGGATTATTTGAACGAATCGCTGGAGACTAGCCTCAAAGCTCGCAAAACCGTTATTAAGATACTACAAAAACACACAGAGGGAGACTTTTGCCAAGCTTTGCTTGAGCAAGCTTTCCGAAAGCAAGAGTTTTCTAATCAAGATAAACGATTGATCACAGAAATGGTCTATGGTATGGTGCGTCATCGTCAAACCCTAGATCATTTAGTAGATCATTTCTCAAGTCACAAACCTCCACAGAAAAACATGCGCTTGCTCCTTTCTTTAGGTTTTTATCAACTTCTTTTTTTAAATCGCATTCCTCCCTATGCGGCCATTCATACAAGCGTTGAATTGGCCAAAAAATGGTTTTCTATACGAAGCGCTCGGTTTATCAATGCCCTACTCCGTCGATTGCAAAAAGAAATTACTCTAACCCCTTGGGAAAACCAAAAGGAATCATCTCGCTTTCTTCCCTTGAATCCAAACCAAGGGTGGCTTTTCAAAGAAGCTATTTTTTCTTGCCCAGAAAAAGACATTATTCGCTACCGATCTCAAGTTTATTCTTTTCCTTTTTTTTTGGTCCAGTCTTGGCATGAGCAGTTTGGATGTGAACAAACTCAGAAGCTTTTGATTTCTAGTAATCTACGTCCTCCTCTCTTTCTTCGACTAAGAGGAACAACAAAGGAAATGGCTGAACTAAAGAAAAGTTTAGAAGAAAGAGGAGTATTTGATGAACTTGTAAGTAGCAATATGATAAGGCTTGTCAGCAGTAGCGGCCAAATCAATGAATTACCTGGCTACTCAGAAGGTAAACATACAGTCTTAGGAATAGTCCCCGCTTTAGCAGTAGAGTGCTTAGACCCTAGACCCCTGGACAAAATTTTAGATCTATGTGCTGCTCCCGGAGGTAAAAGTCTCTATATCGCAGACTTAATGGAAGAGCAAGGAGAAATTATTGCAGCAGATAAGTCATCTCAACGTTTAAAACGGCTGGAAGAAAACATACAACGCTTGGGAATAAAGGGGATTGTTTTAAAAACCTTTGACGGAACTCAAATTCCGGCAGAATTCCACAAAAAATTTGATCGCGTACTTCTGGATGCTCCTTGTTCCAACAGCGGTGTTTTTGGGCGTAGAGTAGAAGCTCGTTGGCGTTTTTCCCCTGAAAATATAAAGAACCTGAGTGCTTTACAATTTTCCCTTCTCCAGTCAGCAGCTACTACTGTAAAGCAAGGAGGAGTTTTAGTCTATTCTACTTGTAGTATCGACAAAGAAGAAAATGACCTGTTGGTCGAACGTTTTCTGAAAGAACATCCCGAGTTTTGTTGTACCGCTCAAAAAAAGATTTTGCCCCTACCTCCCCATTTGGACGGCGGTTCTTATTTTAAACTGGTCAAAAACTAATTGATTATCTAAAAAAGGTGCTTTTGATGAAATTACCTGGTTACCGTACAGCTATTTTTCCTGTTCTTGGTTTAACTGCTCTTAGTGCTGTCTTCTCTGCCCTATGTTTTTCTCCTTGGGAGTTTACTTTCTTCGCTTGGGTAGCCTTGACTCCTTGGATTTATGGAATTAGCAAGTGGAGTTGGAAACAAGTTTTGTGGTCTACTGCGATCTATGATGTGGTCTTTTTTGGAATAGGCATATCTTGGATGGCAACAGTTCATATTCTTTCTCCGATTGCTATTTTAATTCCCCTCTATGTCATGATTTTACCTTTTCCTGTCCTTTTGCGCTGGACCTTACGCAACACTTCTCTTCCGATGTTTTTAGTCGCTCCTATTTTTTGGGTCGCCACAGACTACTGGCGTGGTGTGCTTTTCACAGGTTTCCCTTGGCTCTATCTTAGCCATACCCAAGCTTTTAAACCTCATTTGATTCAGATTGCCGATATAACAGGGGCTCATGGAGTCACTTTCCTTCTTGTTATGGTAAACGCTGCTCTTGTCCAAGTGTACTGCCATTGGTCTCAGTCGAAGAAATCCCAAGAGAAAGTATCTCTACGTTCTCCTTTAATCGCAGTTGGCGTTACCCTACTTTTGGTCATAAGCTCTCTTCTCTATGGGAAATATTGCTTAGGCAAGGTAAGCTCCAAAGAGGGACCTAAAGTAGCTACTTTGCAAGGAAATATTCCCCAAGACTTAAAGGATGATCCAGAAGAAAATCGAGAGCATATCTTAAAAGCCTACTGTCGACTTTCGATGGAAGCTTTAGCTCAAAAACCAGACCTTTTAGTTTGGCCCGAAACCATGGCTCCTCGTGCTCTTCTCTATGATCCGCAGACCTGGCAAATGTTTTATGACCTGACAAGAGAAAGCAAAACTCCTGTCCTATTAGGTTCACATCATTTAGAAATAAATCCTGAGACCCAAGAGACAAAAAGCTACAACAGTGGTTTTTTAATGGACGCTCAAGGCAAAATTGTCGATAGATACGATAAAATTCGCCTGGTCCCAGTAGGAGAAGCCATTCCCTTTGGTAATTTTCTTCCCTTTATTCCAGCTTTAGTAAAAGTTATGGTAGGTTACGTACCTGATCTTCAAGTGGGAACCAAAAGGCCCGCTTTTCCTTTAGGAGAATATAAATTTGGTACTCTTGTTTGTTTTGATATCATTTTTTCGGAAGAATCCCGTTTGCTTGCCAAAAAAGGTTGCGATTTTGTCATCAACATCACGAATGAAGGCTGGTTTGCCCACAGTAGCGAACTAGAACAAATATTAGCCATTTCTATTTTCCGAGCGGTAGAAAATCGAATAGGGGTTCTCCGGGCTGGAAATACAGGAATTACAGTAACAATTCCTCCTTCTGGTGTTCTAAAAAAAGAAAATATATTAACCATCCCTATTTCTGACTATAAAAAATCTCTATCACTACACATGCAACAACGTTTGCAAAGGAAAAAACAGTGGGCGTGGCATCGCTTTCCAGAGGCTCTTTGGCGGAAAGACTTAGATCTCCAAGTAAGTGCTTTTGAAAACTGGGACATCGATTGGGAAGGAGAAAAATTAAAATGGAAAGATTTTCCTGGGCTTTTCATACGAAAAATTCCTATTCGCTCTGAGGGAGGGCCGACCTTTTACACCACATATGGAGATGTTTTTGTCTGGCTCAATTGCCTTTTTAGTATAGGAATAATCGCTCTGTGGTTCAAAAATCCCCAAAAACCACCTCAAGAATAAGACGTTAGATCTTAGGCTTATGAATATGAATTTGCTTGACAAGAAATTTCAAGCTGAGTATAGTTGAGAAGATTCTTATACTGAGACTTTTTAAGAGGAATTTAAACTTCATGTTGGATCGCGAATACCAAACCACTCGTATTACTTGTCCTAGCTGCTCAAAACTCCACAAAGTCAGGATTTATAGCTTCGATGATGTCTATGAGTGCCCAAACACTGGCAAAACGTTTCAAGTCAATCATAAACAAGTGGGAACATTGATTGATTCTAATGAAGATGTTCCAGATGTTTCCAATCGCTCAGTCAAAGAATACGAAGAACTGCTTCCTCTCTTACAGTTTCCTAGTTCTGAAAACAAAGAGAAAAAAAAACCCCTCTCTTCTCCTCTGCAATCAAAAGCAAGAGAGATAAATCCTCAACAAATGGTAACAAAAAAACGTAAAGCTGTCTCTTCTCAAGATATCTACTTTGATCCATTGAAAAAATACAAAATTATCGAAAAAGTCAATGAAGGTGGATTTGGAGTCATCTACAAAGCTCTAGACAATGTTTTACAAAGAAATGTCGCCATTAAGGTGAATAAATTTTCTTTAGATAGTCATGGAATCACGGCTTTTAAGCAAGAAGCTAAAATCCTCGCTCAACTAAATCATCCTAACATTGTTCACGTTTACGACTTTGGAATTAGTGAACAGAACTTTCCCTACATTGTCATGGAATTTCTCGAAAGTGAAGATATTAGAACCGCAATGTCTGAGCTCGCTCAGAAAGATCGGACACAACTATTTTTAAATGTTTGCAAGTATTTCTCTGAGTTAACAGATGCTCTTTCTTATCTCCACCGTCGCAATCTCTATCATCAAGATATAAAACCAGAAAACATTCTTTTTTCTTGGGAAACAGGTTCGGCCAAGCTTGTCGATTTTGGTTTAGCTAATAAAGGAAATAAGCAACTGGAAGAATTTTCGGGAACTTTACGCTACTCTGCTCCCGAAAGGTTTGAAGGAGACTATAGCCCCTCTGCTACTAGCGATATTTATTCTTTAGGTGTGGTTTTATACGAAGTGCTAACAGGAAATGTTCCCTTTCCCGGAGGAAGTGCTCCTGAGATTTTGGCTAGCATTTTTACGAAAGAAGTTTCTTTTGATGAAAAAGATAAGATAGATCCTGCTTTGAAAAAAATATGCCTCAAAGCAATCCATCGAAATCCCCAAGAGCGCTACCAAGAAGCCCAAGAATTCCAGCTCGACTTGGCTTACTACAAAGCCAATATCACTAAATTCAGTAACTACCCTTACCTTTATCTCGTTGACAAAGAAAAAAGTATTATCGTTTTTCCTCTAACAAAAAGAAAAAACTATATTGGACGTTCTTTTGGAAACGACATCATTATTCAAAACCCTAAAATATCTCGTCTCCATGCTTCTATTGAAATCGAAGAAGACAACATAATTATCGAAAACCTCAGCGAAACCAACCCTATTAAAGTTTCTAATAAGTTTATCTACTACCGCCAAAAATCACCTCTTCAACAAAATGATCGTATAGAGGTTTTTGAGTACATCTTTTTCTTTGTCGAAAAAAATCGTGATCATAACAGAGAAGAAGACACCAAAGAAATAGACCTCGAAAAAACCCAGCCCTTAACAGAAGAAAAAGAAGATAACTGGATTTCTTTTCATGATGCTCTAGAGCTTTTGCAAGAAAATTCTGCTGGTCTTTCCCGGCTCATTGCTAATGGTCGTATCCAGACGTATAAGGAAGGAGCCCGGATTAAGTTACGCTCCTCCGATATTCACTCTATTCGCAAAGAAAGAGTTAATTTTACCACTATTTCAACCGATCCCGACAACGATGAAATAGACATAAACGCCCTCAATCAATTCACCATTGAAGAACGCGAAGATGATGAATTTGATATATGAAGAAAATTCAGTAGACAGTAGACAGTAGACAGTAGACAGTAGTCTTTAAGAATAAATTGCTTCCATCGTCATTCTATCTTCCGTTACATAGGAGTCGTGAGGAAGACTACTGCGCTGAGAACGAAGATAGGCATAGGGACTAAGATCTAGAAAATTAGAGACCCGAGACAGATAAATATCGGCATATTGTTCCACTTGCCGAGCGAGATGGCTTTTATTATTACCTGCTCGCATAACTAACCCCCAACTTGGATTTAGTAATTCTCCTGCTGCTTTAGCCAAAGGTGATATTTGGGCATCTAAAGTTTCGATTTTTCCTTGGGCATCTCGCAACTTGTTTTTGAGCTCCTCTTCACTTTCTTTTGGCTGAGGGCCATATTTTTGGGACAGTCTTTGTAAATGAAGGCGACATTGGGTATAGATTTGCTCTAAAGCCACCTTTTCTTCCATCAATTTCGTCAATTTTTCCTGTTGTTCCTCAAACCCCTTAAGAGCTCCAATCTCTTCTTCCAACTCTCTGAGAACAAGAGCTGTTCTCCACCGCAGTATATTTTTAGAAACGTTTACATCCGAAAACATGTGGTCTCCAACATAAAGAATTCTCTCTCCTCCCACTCCTAAACCTGCTTCCACCATATTGGCATTGCCTCCTAGATAGACCCCGCCTATCTCTAAGCGATTGGTAGAAACAGGAATCAAATGTCCTTCTTTATTGATTACCTCAAAAGCAGGGGGATTACCCTCAAAGAAATCGGGCTTTCGGGCCATAACAATAACAATGTCAAAAAGATCCCGCCAAGTTTTTCCCTCTAAATAGGGATCAAAACAATGCTTCATCATCGCCTGTGTGTAGTCCCACTCAGAGTTTGTAATCAAGAGAAGCTTCTTTCCTGCATTTTTCTGATCCAGAAGAGCCAGAGGAGTCTCTCGATCAACATCAACATACTTATCAGGATTAGAAGTGATTTCTGCTTTGAGAACTCCATTTTTATGCAGTGTGTCTATAACCTTGTGAATTTCTTCGTAAAGCTCCTCATAGCCTAGATTCTCTCCAGGAATTTTATCTTTATCAAATAAATCCACGCACTGGAGAAAGAAGCAGCCTTCGGAAAGGGAAAAAAGGGTATTCAAGAAAAGATACCTTGGGTCTTTCAAGTCAACAATCGTATGGCGATAAGCAGAACGAATACCATCAAAAGCCATCATTTTTGTTCCATGGCAAGACTTTTTGATATAGCCAAAACGATTAGCTTTTACAACATTTCCTAACTCTAAGTCTATGACCAAGCCTCGCATAACGAGTTGAGAATCAAACTCCAAGTGCCCAACGGGCCATTTTTTCTCCACTAAATGTTGTTTCAAGTAATTGTAAGCCATGAGCTCCCACTCTTCCACTTTATAGTGGATAAGAGTGTAGTCCATATCATAGCCAATAGCACGTATGGAGCGTAAATTTAAAGTACGATTGCAGAATATACCTCGCGGGGAAACTTCCGAATTTTCCATTTTGTCTCTCTATTAAAAGTAATAAGTAATTTGAATCAAGATTCTGTTCCCAGAGTTTGGGGGAGGAAACGGGGAAAGAATTTTGGGAGTTTTAGGGTATGCTCAGCACGCCCTCTTTTAGGGGGTAGTTTTTCTTTTATATTAGCAGTTAGATGGAGTGATTACAAGAGGAAAATCAAGGAAGAGATGAGAGTTTAACACCTAAGGATATTACTATAAAGCAAGAAGTTTTACTCCTGCAGGGCAAGCGAATGATACTTGCCCTCTAAAAGCCTAAGCACTTAAGTTCGTTTGAAAAAAGCAAGCCCAAAGACAGCCATGGCCAAGAAAATAAAAGTGGAAGGCTCTGGCACAGATGAATCTAGTTGGACAAAAGATAGGTTGTCCGCTCCAAAAACTGCTGTACTCGCAAAGGGATCTTTAAAGTTCAAGAAATCAAAAGGGTCTTCTGAAATAAATCCGACAAAACTACTGTTGCCAAGACCACCCGGAATCAGCTGTCCTAGGCGCTGCTCAAAAACATCTCCAAAAGTAACCGCAGGGTCATCTGAGAAAGTATTTCGAGTGCCAAAGTCAGCTCCCCAAGCGACAATCGGGCCGGAAAAGCTAATATTAACCTCTCGCTTAGGAGTTCCATCTAAACCCATATGCAAGTAATTAGAGCCATCAAAGTTGAATTCTCCTGTCCCATCACTGATAATAGTAACTCCCTGTGCCCCTTGAGGAACAATTACTTCTATATCTAATAACCCTACATTTGTCGTAGCATTCTTAGGGAGTGTACCTGGATTGGTCGAGTTAAAATCTTCCGTTTGAATGCTGCCGAGCTCTTGTTCAGCAATAGCGTTTTCCCACTCAGTTCGGTCAGTAAAAATAGTTGTTGCAGACAAAACAGAAGCAAAAGATACGATGATTAGGCTTAAAGTTAGATTTTTCATTTATAGTTCCCTTTATTTGTTTATTTCTCAATAGATAGACTTAAAATTGGTTTCTTCATCTGAATCAAAATGTTTTAGAATATTATTGCTTTACCTTAATAGCTAAAGCCGTGCCACCCAAGAAACAGAAGAAAACAAAAACCATAAGTCTTTCATCAACTAATACTTAAGAGAACAAAAAAAAAGAACAGAAGGAGAACTACCTAAAAACTAATAGAAATCTATTAGCGTTTCAACGATACATTATCTATTAGCAAATAACATTAAAGCTCTAATTGGTCAAAGCTCGTTTTTTCATTTTTGATCTCCTTTGATAAATATGTAGGGACCACTACAAAGGTTGCTGTGGTCCCTACATAACTTACACCAAAATCTAATTGGTTAAAGGATCGAAGAGTTTCCCGTAAATACCTGTTCCTGAACCAATCCCTGAATTCAAAGGATCACCCCGCACTTGGTCGGTATGTCCATCTAGAAACAGAAAATTCAAGACGTCTCCATTTCGATGATTTTCCACTTCACCGTCGTTCCAATCATCTGCTGCAATGGGAGTGGTTGTAACTTGAGAAGTTACCTTAAAAATACCAGGGTAAACTTGTTGGTTTGCGTTTTTGCGACCAGCATAGCTACAAGGACCAAACCCATCTCCTTCGTCGGTAGCCTCCAAAAGTAGTTCTTCGTTGTTTTCATCAGGAGTAGAAGGGCAAAGAAAAATTAATGGCTCCGAGAGAATTCCCTCCCCATCTCCTCTCTCTCCTCGAAATAAATGAACGACAAAACCTTCTCCGTTGAGAGCAGGATAGCGAACATTACGGCCAAAATCTAACAGATAGATCTTCATACATTTGCCCATTTGGTCTAAGTTCGCTCGGCAACGTATCTCTTGAGCCGCTGCCTGCATTTGAGTTAAGGCAGGCAAAAGCATTGCCGCAAGGATTCCGATAATTGCGATAACGACCAAAAGCTCGATTAAAGTAAAAGCTTGTTTCTTCATTTGAATTTCCTTTCAAACGATAGAGCTGAACTTTCAGTATATAAGTTAGGTGCTTGGAAAGAAATAATCTCTCTAGTTGCGCAGCAGATTTTGTTTGCTAGCAAGGCGCTTTCGATGGCGCATAGTTTTTTTCTGTAACAGAGAAGCAACGCAGCTAGCAAACAAAAGATCAAGCAAGTAGGGAGATTATTTCTTTCCAAGCACCTTATATTAAAATTTCGGTAAAGTCTGAAAACTAGCTCTTTAACGACTATGAAAAACAAGGAGAGCACAAAATCTCCTAACCTTCTACTTACATATTGTTCTCCTCATCGCAAAAGGTTAGATTCTTTTTTCTAAATTTTTTAGCATCTCTCTAAAATCATTTCTCTATTCTCTATTTTTCTTGCAATGAAATGGTAGATTGTTAAACTTCATCCTTACTCAAGTATTTTCCACGAAAGAATTCGGAGAGGTTCTCTCGCGGAAAATCCTTCATTTCCAGCTAACATAATTTCAAGGAATTTTTTTTATGACAAGACAAAGTACTCAAATACAAGTCCCTCCTCTTTTTGTTGGATCGGCTCTATTATTTATAGTTGTCGTTTCTCTGGGACTTTCTGTTGTTTTTACAGGAATCACAGTGGTAAAACCCGGCGAAGTTGCCATTATCAAAAACAATGTCACCGGAGCGGAAACCCTTAAGCTAACCAATGGTACCATTATTCATATGCCCTTTGGCCTAACCCAAGTCTACAGATTAGATAAAACCCAACAGCCCGTTCGCATGACACAAAACCCGAACATCGGAGATAGAATGGGAGACGATTCCGTCCAAATCAAAACCAACGATGGTTCGAATGTAAACATGGACGTGGAAGTTCAATATCAAATCATGGCGGAACGAGTCGGACACATCGTTAAAGAAGTGGGACGTAGAGATAAATACAAAGAGGGTCTTGTTCGTGCTTACGCTCGCAGTATTATTCGCGACGAGTTAGGAAAGCTTTCAGTAACGGAAATCGCAGACCCTGGTAACCGAAATCTTCGTCTTGACCGTGCCAAAAATATGCTGAACAAGCAACTCGAAAAATATGGACTAAAAACCATTCTCATTACTGCGACCAACCCTTCCTTCAATGGCGACTATGAGCGTATGATTAAAGATCGAAAAGAAGCTGACCAAGATGTCCGCAACGAAAAATCAGCTCAAGAAACAGCTCTACAAGAACAAAAAAGAAAAGAAGCTGAGCAAGAGCGGATTAAAAGCGTCACGATCCGAGAAGAAAGAGGGAAACAAGAAGCCCTCAAAATTGCGGCCGCTGCAGATGCCACCAAAAGAGTACGAGAATCGGAAGGTACCTCTTATGCTATCAAAAAACAAGGAGATGAAGCCTTTATCGCAGCAAGCAACGAAGCCAAAGCCATAGAGGTGGAAGGTTTGAGCAAAGCACTAGGTATTCAAGCTCTAGCGGATGCCTATAAAAAAGGGGGTATTGCTCTTGTTCGAGAAGCTCTCGCTATAAAATTCAAGGGGGTCCGATTAGAAGGACAGCCTTACAGCTTATCTTCTCAGATAGAACGTTTTCAATTAGAAAAAGCAGTCGCTAATTCAGCTAAATAAGAAAGGCAAAAAAATGAAAAATTTAGGAAACGTCTTTGTTGCAATTATTATTGCTATCGGAATTTTTGCTTTTACTTGTTTTAGCATTGTCCCTTTGGATAAAGTAGGAGTGCGCAGTAGTCAGCTAGGAAAAGGGGTAGAAGAAAGAGATCTTGGACCAGGCCTTTGGATGATAATTCCCGGGGTTCACAAATTGACAATCATGGACCCCACTTTACAGTCCCTAGAGTACTCCCCTAACTCTGAGCACCAAGCTCTTTCTCTTCGGACAAAAGATCAATATACTACAAAGCTAGATGTCAGCATTTTCTACCGAATCAAAAAAGGAAAAGCCTGGGATGTTTTATTAAAGATGGGCCCTGGTTATGCCTTCAAAGAACGCTTTCGCCAACAAGCAGAAGCAAGTATATGGAAGGTTATGGGAAATATGCGAACAGAAGACTTCTATGATTCTAATGCTCGCTCTGCCCGAGCTCTTGAAACCATCAATATGTTAAACGAATCGTTAAAAGAATACCTTTTTGACTTAGGCAATGCCTCAATAAAAGAACTAGATGCCGAAAAAATCCCAGAAGAAATGATCAGTAAGTTCAAAAAACGCCAAATGGTTATAAAAGAAGCAGTGGTCACTATTTTAGACAAAAACTCTCGCTGGGTGGTTAAAACCAAAAGCGGCATTGAATATACGATCAAAAAGACAGTGCTGGAAGAAGGTGATAAAGCATCCACCGCGAAACCTTATGTCAAAGTATATTCCCAAGTCAATATTGAAGCAGAAAACCTTCTTATTCGTCGGGTTGTTTTTGACAAACGCTTTGAAGATAAACTGATCCAAAAGCAGCTACTTGGCCAACAACGCCTTTTAGCAGAAAGCCAAACCGCTCGGGAAGAAGAGCAACAAACAACTCAAATGATCCAAAAAGAAACCGATGCAAAGGTCAGAGCAATTCGGGAAAATATGAATAAAGAAATTATGGAATTGAAAGCAACTACCTTTAAAGTTATCGAACAAATCAAAGCGGATGCTAAACTCAAAGTACGAGAATTAATGGCCGATGCCCAAAGGTATGAGCGAGAAAAAATTGCAGAAGGAGATAAGCTAAGAGAAATTGCCCGAGCGATAGGAGAAAAAGCTGTCAATGAAGCTTACCAAGGCCCGGGAGGAAAACTTCTTTTAAGCCGTAAAATGATCGAAAACATCACTATTGGAAGAATTCAAATCAACACGAATAAGACAAATCCTTTTGATGTTAATCAATTTTTACAAATGGTGGGAGCTTTAACCGAAGATATTGAAGTAGAGAACAAATAAAAATTCTCTTTGCTAAGGATCACGAAATGGTGATCCTTAGCCACTTCTTCCTACCTGGATTTTATCAAGAGAAAACTAATCCCACCAGAAAAACCAAACTGGCTCATTGATCAAACTATAAGCAAAGCATTCGAGAGTCTCTGTTCCCTGACTAACTATATCTGGACAATAAAGATATTGTTCTTTAGCCAATTCTAAGGCATCTTCTCGATTTTTCGGAGGATTTTCGACAATCATTTCGTAATAATCATCGCTATAGCTAACGATCTCGGCCCCATATTTTTTATTCCAATACCGAGTAAAAGAAGTATGAACAGGCGGGGGAGGACATTCTCCCCAACCAAACCATCCAATAACCTCTTCCATAATGTTCCAGTTCAAAACCCCAGGAATTTCCCAGCTATTCTTCGCAGGGGCCAATTGCAAGTAAAGCTTATCCGCAAAAACTTTTTCACTAAAAGTCTTGTCATAAACCTTAGCTATAGATAAAGAATCGTTTTCTAATTTCTTTTTCCGGGGACGCCCTTTGGGCCAATCTCCTCGATAAAGATCAAGTAAACTAGGATTCTTTTTGATCAGTCGCTTCATCCAAACCTGAGGATTGATTTTCAGGCCGGCTTGAACAACCTTACTAGGATTGTAATTTTCTTCCTTTAAGATTTCCTCTAAAGCTTCGGAACCATCTTCGTCTAAAGCATCTTGATAAAACTTCATCATCGATTGATCAACAATAAGAGGATAGTAGCCTATCTCTTTTAAAACTTTTCGTAGCCTTTGCCAAGTATCCAAAGCCTCTGCCGCTGATATTTCCATTGCATAAAAATCTCGAAACTGTCTTTCGAGCTTATCACCAGAAAAGCCTTCTGATTGCAGAGTTTTCTGCAAGGTCATTCTGATCCCTTTCCAAAAATCCCAAAAAATACATCAAAAACTTGCACGCAGTGTAATTCTTTTCTTTGAAAAGTCAAAAAGTTTTTTTAGCTGCTTCGAAAAAAATAAATATCCTAGTAGCGCTAGCTTTTCAAAGAAAAAGAGTTTATAATTTTCTTGAAGTCAATAAAAATAAGCTCTTCTTTTTCGTTATAAAATTATTTTCCCGTCGTCTTTTAGAGAAAAAAGTAGAACCCATGTACGAAACGGACAACTTTACTCTTCCTTTTCTTTTAAAAAACAATCGTTACATTGTCGAAAAAGAAATAGGCCGGGGAGGAATGGGTCTAGTATACGAAGGAGTTGACAAAGTACAAAAGAGAGCTGTTGCCATTAAGGCGTTCCATGGACTTAGCGAGAAAGAACAAAAACGTTTTGAACGTGAGTATCTTTTGCTTCGAGAGTTCAAACACCCTCATATTGTAAAAGCAATTGATTTTTTCTCAGAAAGAAATACCCTTTTTATGGTTTTAGAACTTGTCTACGGACAATCTATGAATTCTTTCCTTCAAGGGGATCAATTTCTTTCTATGCCTGAGCGTCTAGCAATTGCCCACCAAATATCATCTGCAATTGATTTTTTAAATTTTCACAAAATCGTTCACAGAGATATAAAACCTGATAACATAATGATCAACCTAAGTAAGGGACAAGCAAAACTCTTAGATCTAGGTATTGGAAAAGATATCGCTGGGCCAAATCAAAGTTTAACTTTAGACCAGTCTATTATTGGAACTCTCGCGTACCTTAGCCCAGAGCAAGCCGATGGACAAATAGATATCAGAAGTGACATTTTTTCTTGGGGAGTAACTCTCTATCAGTTTTTCCTTTGGCAACCTCAATCTCCCTTTTATGACTCCAACTCATTAACAACCATCTTAAAAATAGGAAGTTTTCATCCTCCTACGGTCCTATCAGAGTGGGAGAAAATAGCTGCCCCTCATGTTCGAGAAAAAGAATATGAAAACTACAAAGAACTCTCCTTCCTGGTAGAGAAGGCCATGAAAAAACTTCCTCAAGAACGTTGGCAACAAGCAAATGAACTACTAGAACCACTGGCAAAACTCCAAGAATCCTTTTTGGGATATGAACACCATAAAGAATCTGTTTGCTCTCCTGCGATGCTTTCTTTGACTTCAAAAAATCTAAAAGCAAAAGAAAAAACCCCACAGAGACTTCTAATTCAAAAATCTATTTGGATTTTTCTTACGATAGGATTACTATTACTCAGCATTCTCTTTTTGCCAAAAGAAAATACTTCCTTAACCCCATCTCAACAAGCAGAGCAACATTTTAAGAAAGCCTATCAACTTTTTTTAGAGCACGAATTCGAAGAAGCCTGGCAATACAATGAAACCGCCTGTAAAATAAAAGAAACTCCTCGCTACTTAGCTCAAAAAGCTCTCTTGCTCTACCACCGATCAGGAAAAGGCAGAGATCGTAGCAAAGCTCGAAGTATATCTTCTGGAATCATTGAGGAATTAGAGAAAAAAGGGGATGCCTACTCTTATGAAGCTTTAGGCCTGATTTACTTCCTCATTTACGGAGGAAGAGATAACCTAGGTAAAGCAGCTGAGTATTTCCATGAAGGAGCAAAATTAGGCAGTAGTGAAAGCATGGTATATCTTGGTGCGGGGTATCAGTCTGGAGTAAGCGAAGCAAATATGCCAAAAAACATCAATCTTGCTCGTGACTTCTACCAACGAGCGGCGGACTTAGGAAACATTCATGCTCTTAATAAATTAGGCTATTGGTATCTCGTAAAGAAAAATAAAAAAAAGGCCATGGATCTTTTTGAGAAGGCTTGTGAAAAAGGCAACAGAGACGCCTGTGTTCATTTAGGGCGCATGTACTTAAAGCGAAAAGAAAAAGGTGATGAGAAACTTGCCTTAGAAGCTTTTCACAAGGCTATCAAAAAAAGAAACCCCGATGCAATGATTGAACTGGGAAAACTCTATTTCCAGGGAGAAGTTGTTCCTTTGAGCAAGGAAAAAGCTATTGGCTGGTATAAAAAAGCTATTGCAGAAGGAAATCGAAAAGCAATGGAGGTATTAGGGGACTTGTATGCAAAAGAACAGCAATATGAGAAAGCTCTCCTTTGGCTCAAAAAAGCTAGAAGTCCACAAGCAAAAAGTCATGCTTTAGAAAAAAAAATCAAAAAACTAGAAAAAGAATCACAGAAATAGAACAACAACGAAAGGTTCCATAAACCAAGGAATCAAAGTAAACTTAGGTTTATGGGAATGTAGGAGATTTTTATGATTGAATTAAAAGTTATCAACGAAAAAGGCGATACCATACAAAAGCAAGAGCTTCCTGATGGGCGTCACTCCATAGGCAAGGCTACCGATAACAACGTCGTTCTCTTATACGGAGGAATTTGGGACTACCATGCCGATTTAATTGTGGAACAAGGCAAATGTACTCTTTGCCAAAAAGAAGAAGAAGCGGAAATCCTAATCAACCAAAAAAAGATGATTGAACCTGAAGTATCTCTACGACACAAAGATACCTTTCAACTTGGGGATGTTAAAATAAAAATCGAACCAAAAGACCAAGGAACGGCCAAAGTAGCAAAAAACCACACAGGGAGCTTAACCTTCCTAGATGGGGGAACAAGAGGAGAAGAAACTTCTTTAGATGAAACAACCTTTATTGGACGAAGTCCTAAATGTGATGTCCAAGTCACCGATAACTTAGCTTCACGACAACATGCTAAAATCACTTTAGTTAATGGCGAATACCTCATTGAGGATTTACAAAGCTCCAATGGAACCCTAGTCAATCAGCAAAAAACCGAAGGTAGAGTAGTCCTTTTTCCCGAAGATATTATTCAGATATGCAATCATCGCTATGAATTTCGCATTCGCAAAAAATCTACTGTAACAAAACAGATCTCTGCTCGAAAAAAATCAGAATCATCTCGAGGCTATTCTTTGGTTGGGCGACTTTTTTTTCTCCTCGTCCTTATCGCAAGTGTTGGAGGGCTAAATCATTGGCAAAACTCTTCTCAAGATAAATCTCAGGAAATCCAAACCTTGGAAAAAGATTTTCAAGCGAGCGTAAAAAAAATACAAGACCTTCAAATTGAGCTAGAAAATACTAAAACTACATCATCCACCATGTTCAAAAAGGCAGAAGAAAAGACAGATGCAAGCTACGCTCAAATCCAAGAATTAAGAGCTAAGCTAAGTTCTCAGAAAGAAGAAATTCAAAGTTTAAAAGAAAAAATTGCTTCTGTCGAAAAAAACTTAAGTGCGATTAAGAAGATGTCCTCTTCGACCCCATCAAATCCTTCGGAAAAAACAGACCCGATTAAAACAGACCCGGAAAAAACAGATCCAGTTAAAACAGATCCAGTGAAACCAGACCCTAAACTTCCCGCAAAAAAAACAACTGAACCAAAACCATCTTTCTCTCTAGATGAGCTAGTTCTTTTAAAGAAAATAAAAGAAAAGAAAGCAAAACCCTTTGCCTCGGCCAAAGTAGTTTCTTCCCAAAAATGCGGAACTTGTCACTCTCAAGAGCTAAAACAATGGGAAAGAACTCCCCACTTCAAAACTTTTAGTGAGTTAAGAACAAAAGGCAAAAGCATTATGACTAAAATGGGTCTCAAAGGAAGTATCAAGAGAAGTGGTGAATGCATGAATTGCCATTTTACAACCGAACCCTCTGGTAGCAAACTCAAAGCAATCTCTGGTGTTTCTTGTGAGTCTTGCCATGGTCCCGCCCAAGACTGGTTGTTTATCCATAACGATTACCAAGGATTTACGAGAGAAACAGAGCCCGCTGAGATAAAAGCAAAAAGGCATGCAAAATCTAGTGATTTAGGAATGAATTTACCAGAAAACACTTACGCCGTAATTGAAAACTGCTACCGCTGCCATAGTATTACCAATGAAAAGTTAGTTAATATAGGAGGGCACACTAGTGGAACAGGATTTGAAGCGGTTGCTTGGTCACAGGGCATGGTAAGACATAACTTTTTATTTTCTCAGGAAAACAAAAGTTCTTCTGTTAAACGTTTAAGAATGTTATACCTTGTAGGTTCTTTCCTCTCCGTAGAGTATCGCCTAAGAGGGTTAGCTAAAGCTAGTGACGGAAAGAAAAAATATGCCCAAGATATGATGAAGAATTTCAAAAAAGCTCTAAACGACTTGAATAAAATCAAAGCAAGTGGGGCAAATGTGCCCGAAATTGACAGGTTTTTCCAAGCTTTATCCAAAACCAAGCTCAGTCTTAGCAATCGAGAAGGCCTCACTATTCTAGCAGATAAAGCCACTCTCTTAGCAATGCAAGTTTCGCAAAACTATGACGGAAGCAAGCTGACTCAAATAGATAAACTTCTTCCTCAGGAAAGTGCTTATAAGAATTAAAAGTTAAGGCGAAAGTGGAAGGTGAGGCTTATCTGAAACCGTTAAAAAAAGATTATCAAAAATCTCTCTAAACACCATTTTCCCTGGAGGGCTTTGGCTCCTGCCGAGCAGGGGTTGTGATGGGATCCTGATATGGTATTTAAAAACATGAATATGAAACCGATGGCAAATAAATATGCCCAAATACCATCAGGAACTAATCACATCCCCGGTGCAACAGGAGCCTTACCCTCCAGGGAACATAAGTCTTCGAACGGTTCTAAATAAGCTCATTCAAAAGCGGTTTAAGATAAACCTTCGAACAGTTTTAGACAATCACATCCCGGGCATTCCCACAACTTCGCTGATATTGGATTTAGAAAAATCGGCTCCATCAATGTCCGCTTCGCTAAAGTCCGCTCCACGGAGAAAGGCTCCTATCAGTTTTGCATGCCCTAGGTATGCTTTGCAAAACTTTGCCTGCAAAAGATTGGTTTCACTTAAATTTGTTAGCCAAAGGTTCGCTCCTTTAAAGTTGGCTTGCTTCAGCTTACAGTAACTTAAGTCGGCCGACCAAAGGTTGGCTTCTTCAAAATTGGCTTCGCTGAGATTAGCAGCGCTCAATTTAGCATAATTTAAATTGGCTTTTTTTAGATTAACGCCCTTTAGCTCGCCCCCTGACAAATCCGCTTCGCTAAGATCTATCTCCACTCCAGGGTTTTTTTCCCTCCAACTATTCCAAGCTATGCATTGATTTCTTTCTTCGATGGACTTTTGGAGAATTTCCAGTTGATTTAAGTCGGCCATAAATCCCTCCTTGAAGAATAAACCAAAATGTTCCATAATTTATGCAGAAAAGATCCTTTTCAAAACCGTTTGACTAAGTTATATTCTTGAAAGTCTCTTTTCGAAAGTAAAGACAAATTTGAAGAATTTCTCTGAGGAATAAATATGCAAACGCAGTGGTTATATATCTGGATTTTGTTCGTGCTTTCTCACTCCAACATAGTTACTGGGCAATCCATGGAAGAATGGAAACAGCATTTCCCTAGCAACCAAGAGAACCATTTAAACGAAGTATCTATCTACCAATCTGCTCAAAAGAGCGAGACCAGTTTTTTTCTTGTCGGAGAAGAGAATAAAAAAGGTACTGTTTGGTTATACCAAACAGAGAATGACTCAAAAAACAAATGCCCAATTATTTTACAAAGTGACCAGACCAGCCGTTTTGTTAGCATTTGGGTCAAAAACTCTCAAGAAATATTTCTAGCAGGGCACACTGTTGAGAAAAATGTTTACTATGGTTTAATTTGGCATTGTCAATACATAGCAGAAAAGTGGGAAGTGGTAAAAAAGACTCGGCTAAGGGAACCTCTAAACGACATCAAAGGAAATAAAGAAAAAATATTAGCCGTTGGTTTAAACGGATACTTTGTCCAAGCCAGTCCTTTAGATACAGAAAATTGGAAACAAGTCTTGCCTGCTCCAGAGTTCCACTTGAATAGTATCTGGGGAAATTCACAAAACTGGTTTGTTGTTGGCGACCAAGGAACAATTCTTCATTGCAATTGCACCGAAGGAGTTTGGAGGCAGCTTCAGAACTATCACCAAGAAAACCTCTTTGATATCGACGGAAGGGATAGCAATAAAGAAAAAGAAGAAATTATTATAGCGGGTCAAAATAGTATTCTTCGCTATATAAAGCAGAAGCGAGAGTGGAAAAAAATCTATCCTTCAAGCGAGCTTATCAAAAAGGATCAAAGTTTTATCAGCGTTTATTCTCACAAAAAAGGTTTTTTCCTTTTAGGAGAAGAAGTAGTCTCCTTTCAAGAGCCGGATTTTTGGCAAAAAATCAATTTGCCAAAAGATTTATCCGGCTCTTTGCTAACAATTTGGCACCAAGGTAATCGTTTATTTGTTGCAGGCACAAATGGCCTTATGTATTCAAGATTATTTGATCTTAAAAACAAGTAAAATATCCTCCACAAAAATAACTATAGCTATAAAACTCCATTAAGTTTTAGAATTTACACCACCCCGTGACTTTCTTCGGTAGGGCAATGATTTTTCTTCGAGCTTCCGTTCTACTTTCCAATCAATTATATTATCTAAGTCTTTTTCTAAAAGAATGTCTGAAGAAACACCTCCTCGACTTTTTTCCATATCTCTCATTTTTTGCTCTAAGTTCTCAATTGCTGCCCAAATCCTACTAATTTCAGTATGAATCGGATAACCACTCTTTTCTTTTTCCTCACCACCTTCCTTACAGTCATACTCAGGAAAAACGTCTCCGACTATATCGAGTAACTTCACCACTTGAACAAATTCATTTGCAGGAGGAATTTTTTTCCCATTAATCCACTCCGAAATTGTCGAGTTAGATCGTTTCAAAACTTGAGCTAAATCTTTTTGAAGCATTCCCTTTTTTTCGAGCCCTCTCTTAATATGTTTTCCTATTTCAATAGTCATTTTCTTGTTCTCCCATATGATTGCTTTTCTTTCCACAAGAGAGTTTTCGTGAGAACTCCCTTTTGAACAAAACATAAAATGAAATCTCAGGCATAAGTAACAGCCTTACGCCCATTTCCTACATTCGTGGTTAAGCAAAAAGCATACCAGAGAAAAAAAATGCCTTAAGGTATTCAAACATAAGACATTAAGATCTTGGGTTATTTCCAGAAGGGGTTTTTAGAAGAAAAAAAGACGTATTCTCGTCAAAAAGAAGGAGTGAGGAATGATTAAGCGAGAACTCAGTCGACAGAAAATGTCGACCAAGTTTGATGGAGTTTGAAACGGTGGACTATTCGTACCAACTCAGGGGATATTTAGGATCATCCACTTGCTCGACCAGCTCACTAACTTTTAAAGGCTGATAAGGATCAAGCATAACAGCAAATTCATCTGTTTCAGTTTTTCCAATAGAGCCTTCATATTTTCCTGGCTGAGGTCCGTGGGGAAGACCAGCGGGGTGAAAAGTGATAGACCCAAGCCCTACTCCTTTACGGCTCATAAAATCTCCTTCTACATAGTAGAGAATTTCTGCACTTTCAACATTGCTATGAGCATAAGGGGCTGGTATAGATTTTTCATGGTAATCAAAAAGCCGAGGAACAAAAGAACAGATCACATATCCTGGTCCTGCAAAGGTTTGATGAACAGGAGGAGGCATATGCACTTTACCAACGATGGGCATAAAATCTTTGATATTGAAAATCCAAGGAAAATAGTAACCATCCCAGCCCACCAAATCAAAAGGGTGATGAGCTAAGGTATAGTTTTGAATTCCTTGATCTAAACGAACTTTAATTAAAAAATCACCTTGTTCATCAACAGGGTTAGGCAAATCAGGAACTCTAATATCTCGCTCACAGAAAGGAGCATGCTCCATCATCTGGCCATGCTTATTGCGATATCTCTGAGGAGTTTTGACAGGACCTCTTGATTCGATAACCAAAAGTCGGCTAGCCTCCTCCTTCAAGTTAAGACGATAGAGAACTCCTGTCGGAATAACAATGTAGTCACCTTCTTGGAAAGAAAGATTTCCAAAAGAGCTCTCCAGTATCCCCTTCCCCTGATGAACAAAGATAATTTCGTCTGCATATCCATTTCGGTAAAAAAAAGGAACCGTTTTTATCTGTGGGGAAACAGTGGCTAACCGCACGTCATGGTTAAAAAAAAGTACTTTGCGTCCAGAAACCCAATCTCCTGAAGGCGCAAAATTAAAGGTCAAAAGATGGCGATGGCGATGAGTTTTATCTCGGCTTTCTTGCAAAGTAATTTCTTCAAATTCCCCCACTTCCTTAACCCGAGTAGGAGGATGCAAATGATAAATATTTGAGTAAACATCTGAAAATCCTTCTCTACTTACATGCTCTTCGTAGTAGAGTTGACCTTCAGCTGAGCGATGTTGAGTATGACGTTTTGGTGGTATACTGCCTCGACGCGCATAAAATGGCATAGCAAATCTCCTTAGAGGTTCCCGCGACGAGCTTGCTCTTTCTCAATCGTTTCAAATAGAGCTTTAAAGTTACCTTTGCCAAAGGAACGCGCTCCTCTTCTTTGAATAATCTCAAAAAACACTGTGGGACGATCTTCCACTGGTTTCGTAAAAATTTGTAGAAGATACCCATCCTCATCTCGATCAACCAGCACACCAAGTTCCTTCAGAGAGGAGAGTTCTTCTTCTATCTCTCCACACCTCTCAGCAAGAGTATCATAGTAGCCCGTAGGAATATTTAAAAACTCAACTCCTCGCTCCTTCAGTTGGGTAACTGTAGAGATAATATCATCCGTTTCCAAGGCAATATGTTGTACCCCTGCTCCTTTATAGAAAATCAAATACTCTTCGACTTGAGATTTCCTCTTACCAACAGCAGGTTCATTGATAGGGAACTTAATCTTTCCCTCTCCATCAGACATAACCTTACTCATAAGAGCGCTGTACTCTGTCGAAATATCTTTATCATCAAAAGACACTAGTTGGTTAAAACCAAGAACATCTTCATAAAACTTTGTCCACACGTTCATTTGCATCCAGTCGACATTACCAACAAGGTGATCCACTTCTTTTAGACCCACTTCTCCAGGACAATAAGAAGGTTTCCATTCCTCATAGCCAGGAGCAAAAAGACCTTTATAGTTACTTCTATCGACAAAGACATGAACGGTATCGCCATAGGTATGAATCCCCGACAGGGAAACTTCTCCGTGCTCATCTTTGTTCACTACAGGTTCTAAATAAGAACGAGCCCCTCGATCAATAGAGTTTTGGTAGGCTTTTTCTGTGTTCTTAACCTTTAGAGCAATAACCTTAACTCCATCTCCGTGCATATTGACATGAGCAGCAATTTCTGAGACGGGAATCAAAGAACAACTAAGAACAAGCCTGATATTTCCCTGGGCCAAAACATAAGAAGCTTTATCTTTTACTCCTGTTTCTGGACCAGCATAAGCCAAAGGTTGAAAACCAAAAGCCGACTGATAAAAATAAGCGGCCTGCTTGGCATTACCCACATATAGCTCGAGATGATCAATCCCTAAAAGGGGACAGCTATCTTGTGTCGCAACTGTTGTTTCGTGTTTTTCTTCTGTTTGCATAATTGTATCTCCATTGAGGTTATTCAATTAAAAAAAATTTTGAACGGCCTCTTTTCCAAATATAGCTTTTTATACTGGGGCACGTCATCAATTAAATTTGAATCGATGACACCCACATCCTAGACTTGCCACAGGTTCAAAGGCTGGTGGTTTATCACCTAAGCAAAAAGTCATAGCAGTATGTTTTCTTGTGGTAAATCTGAAGGACTTTGTTACCTATCAATTTAAAAGTAATTCTAACACTTTTTTTAAATATGTCCACATGGGAAAATTTTAACAAGGTTTTAAAGGAGAGAAATACTCCCCTTTAAAATCAAAAGAATCCAAGATTTTGTCTTCTAACCAACAACATAAACACACAAAAGACCTTTTTGTCAAGATAAAAATTAATAGAACACCTTCTATAAAAGATTTACCTCGAAAAACAATTTTTTTGATAGGCTCTTGACTATTGAAAGTGAACATAAGAAAATGAGGGCGTTTAAAATTTAGATGACATAGATCATAACTTTGCCATCTAAATTCCCGCCCCCCATCTTCATGGGAACATGCTTCGTGGGATGACAGTACAAAAGTCTTTTTAATTTGCTTTTAATTTGCTAACAACAAGGATGAATTTGATGTCGAATGAAACTATGACTAGCTCCCCAGAGACCACAAAGAGTTATTTTTCGAAAGAACAATTGGCCGATTACGATAAAAATGGTTTTCTCCTGGTAAAAGGAATGTACAGTTCACAAGAGATTACCCATATGATTTCAGCCGTTGAAGAACTCTGTAGCCGCGAACCTGAAATAGGTAAGCAAATGGCTTACTTTGAAAATAGCCTAAAAAATCCAGATGAAAAAGTTATTTCGCGGGTCGAAAAATTTGTCGAACACCAAGAAACTCTCCACAGCTTTGTTTATGGAGAAAAAATGCTAAAAGCAGTCGAAGAACTTTTAGATGACACCTCTGTTCTTTTCAAGGAAAAAATAAATTTCAAAATGCCCGGAGGAGGAGGTTTTGAAGCTCACCAAGATATCCAACCAGGCTGGGCAAACTATGCGAGCTACTTCCTCTCTGTTTTAGTCACTATCGATCCTAGTACAAAAGAAAATGGTTGCCTAGAACTTGCTGCTGGTCATCATAAAAAAGGTATGCTTGGTAAAGAATGGGAACCTTTACACCCAGAACAACTTCAAGGAGTAGAGTTCGTCGAATATCCAACAGAACCTGGAGACGTAGTATTTTTTGATTGTTTTGTTCCTCATCTTTCCAAGCCTAACTTAACAGAAAAGCCTCGGCGTAACATGTATTTGACATTCAACAGAATGGCAGAAGGCGATCATCGAGAACAGTATTTTGCAGACAAACGCGCTAGTTTTCCTCCCGATTATGAAAGAGAAAACGGAAAAGAATATAAATTTCGAGTTTGAAACTTCATCACGATTTTCTAGAGAGGAACATCTATGTTCAAGTTTTTTTGTTCTCTTTTAATTTTACTGTTTATGACATCTTTTAGTGCGGCTGAAAATGTCCTTACCGATAGCTATGGTTTCTCTGAGATGGAGATATACACAGTCTCTTCTAGTGGGAAAAACTTTTCGGTGGGGGATCTAAACAATGATGGAAAAAAAGACTGGGCGATTGTCAACAACTCCCAAGCTCGTATTGACTTTTATCTCACGCGCGGCGAAGAAGATTTGTCCGCTGAAAAAAAGATTTCTCAGGCCAATGATCTAGATGACGATACTCGCTTTCGAAAAGATCATTACTTAGTAGACTCCCTGATCATTTCTTTTACTCTAGCCGATATAAATCAAGACCAGCTCATTGATCTTGTTTATATAACAGAAAATGGAACGGTTTGCTTAGTTACACAACAGGAAAAGTCTTGGTCAAGTAAACAGGAAATTTCTCTCCCTGAAAAACCGATCAGTGAAAACTCCCTCAAGGTTAAAGACATAAATCGAGATGGAGCCCATGATCTTATCATTTTTTCTTCTCAAAAATTATGGGTTTTACACCAAAACCAAAGTACTCCTGGACAGTTTGAAATCAAGCAAACTTTTGATCACCTCGCCCCTGCCCCTGAGAATATTTTTATTGCGGACTTAGATGGAGATAAAAACTTAGACATTTTAACTTTCACCCCTAGTGAGTCAACTCCTCTAAGCTATCGTTTGCAAAATGAAAAAAATAACTTCCCCTCCGTCTCTCTTCTGGACATTACTTCTATTCGTACTATGGGAGTCCATGATATTGATGGCGATGGGCAAGCTGAGATTTTCTTAGTTCATGATAAAACAGGAAGAATCAAAAGTTATAATCTAGTAAAAAAAGAGCAAAAATCTGTTTTTAGCTCTGTGCGCCTCTTTCCTTTTCCCTTAGGCCGATCTTTTGAAAAAAGAGGTTTTGCCGTAGCTGACCTTGACGCTGATAATCAGTTAGATATTGTCGTTACAGAGCCTGAAAATGCTCAGATCGCTCTCTATCGACAAAATAAAACAGGAGAGTTCACCCGTTTAGATTACTACCCTTGCTGTGAAGGTGCTCAACAAGTTTATTTTTTAGGGAAAAATAAACTTTTGGTCTTTTCCCAACAGGAGCAGTTACTGGGAACTATCCAGTATCTACCCGAACAAGATCGCCTCACTTTTCCTCAGGGAATAAGTGTAGAGGGAAAAATTCTTGCCTTGGATTCTCTAGATTTAAACTCTGATCAAAAACAAGATTTAGTCTATATCACTAAGATAAAGAAAACTAGTTATCTCAAAGTTTGTTATCAAAATGAAAAAGAAGAGTTTGAGGAAAAGTTCTCTGTCAAACTAGACCGCCGCTCCAGCTCCCCTAACGACCTAAGAATTATAGACATCAACCAAGACAACTCTCCTGATATCCTCTTTTCTGTTCCCTACGTTGGGGTATTTGTCTATCTTCAAAAAAATGATCCAAAAAATCTATTTCAACTCCTCAAATCTCAAAAAGAAACCGCTCTTTTTGACAAAGTAGAGCTTTCTCTTATCGGTTCTGGTGATATTAACTCTGATAAAAAGTCTGAGTTACTTTTAGCTCGTAAAAACTATATCCGAGCATTGACCCTAAACGAAAAAGACCAACTCCAAGTTATCGATCAATTCAACTGTAACTCCAACAATCTAAACTTGAGTGTAGCTCGAATGATGGATTTAAATTCTGACAATGAAAAAGAAATTTTAGTTTTAGATACCACTAAAAATCTTCTCCTGGCTTTACAAAAGAAAAAAAATGGGCTTTACCAAGAATATTGGCAAACCCAAATAGCATCCTTCGATTTTCGGTTTTGGGGAGATTGGGATTTAAACAACGATGGCTCAGCTGATCTTCTAATTGTAGGTAAAAAACGTTTTGGAATTCTCTATACCCAAACAAACGACTATCATCTAAAAGAACGCTGCCAATACCAAAGCGAAAGAGAGAAAGTTCGCTACCAAAATTTTACTTTAGGAGATATCAACATAGACGGAAAAGTTGACTTTATAGCCAACGATACTTCCGAGCACATACTTGATATTCTTGCTCTTGAAAAAAACAAAATGACTTCCGCTCTAAAGTTTCGTATCTTTGGGCCAAATGATATGTCTTCTTCTCGCCGTAAAGGGTCCCATCACCAAGTACGTCAAATGTACATAGAAGACATCAATCAAGACGGTAAAAACGATCTCGCCATTCTCATCCACAATCGAGTAATTATTTACTTTCAAGATTAATTTAGCTACTAGCAAAGCCTAGATTTTCTCTATAGGCTTTGCTAAATTCTTATTTATATGAGACTTGTGCTTATTAAACGATAAGTATAGCTTAAAAAAAGAAAAGTTTTTCTAATTTTCTTATTTCATTTTCCAAACCATGGGGTACAATGGATACGGGTTTCGGTGCAAAAGGGTTATTTTGGGTTATATTGTCTTTTTTACCTCTAAGGGGCAAAGTATGACTCCAATTAACGTAACTCGAACTAAAGAGAATCGAAGTAAGGAAACACAAACTCATCGCCTTGATCACTCTCTCTCTCCTGAAAATAGAAAACGTCTTATTGAAAAATTTACTCAGGTTCAAGAAGATTTTTTGCAAACAAAAGAAGATTTAGAATCACTAAAATTCAGACAACAAGAAGAAACAAAAAGGGTCTTGGAAATAAAAAGACTCTACAAAAGTGAATTAAAACAACTTAAAGCAGTTCATACAGAACAACAAGAGCAGATTAGACGATTTGTTGCTTTGGAGCAACAAATCGGGCAAGAAAGTGAACAACTCTTTGAGTTAAAAGAACAAAACCAAAATCAAACTATCCAACTTCAAGAACTCAAAAAATCTCAAAAAGAAGAGATTGAAAAATTGCTCGCTCGGCGTGAAAAGATATCTCAAGAACTCCACTACTTTCGAGATATCATCGACAAGCAGGATGAAGAAGAAAAAAAGCTTCAACAACTGAGTGCAGAACTTCAGCAGAAAAAACAAAAGCTAGAGGCTTTGCATCGACAACGCAACTCAGAAAATATTTATCTGAAAAATCTCTTCCAAAAAATAAGAGAAGAGGAGGAGCATTGGAGAAATCTCTGCCAAGAAACAGAAGAAGCCAAAAGAAAATTGGAAAAATTAAAGCAATTACAAAAGCAAGAGAGAGAACGTCTCGGTTATCTGAAAGTGTAACAAAATAAAGAGTTGCGGTCAAAAATGTGTGATTAGCTCTTGCTATCCCTGAAGGGGATTAATCCCTTTCGGGGATACTTTTTCTTAGGTCACATCCCAATACCTAAATCCTTATTTCAACAGTAGCCGAGTCAAAGCCCTCCTACGATTTTACTTAACCACATAATCATAGCGAACTTGCTTGCTATTTGTTTTTAATGTAGGAAACCCAAGTCGAGGATCAAAAAGCAAAGCAGGCTGTTTTCCTTTGTCTTTGCTTTTGTAGAGAATATAAGAGTTTTCTAAGTACCATTGCCGGCTTTGCAAATTGCAAACCCAAAGAGACACTTGAGACTCCCCTTCTAGAACCATAGCTCGCGTATTAGAATAGTGGCCACTGAAGTGAAAGAGTCGCCGAGAAAGTTTAACTTCTGAGCGACTCTTTACCCAATTACTTAAACTGTTCTTTGCATACAAGGTTGGTTTATCTAATATCGCCTTGCGCTTTGTAGGAGAAAGAAAAAAAACAATCGCAGTGTCTCCGACAAAAAAAAGATCGTATTTTCCTGGTACGAGATTACGAATCAGATAGCGATTTTCCTTAACTTCTCCTGAAAAAACCAAAGGTAAGTCACGGTGTAAAGCATATACTTTTTGGAAAAGATTCTTTTTCTTAGCCGCAGCGATAGAGACTTTACCAGAAAGAGAAAGAATTCGATCTAAATTAGGAAAACCATAAGTAGAAGAGCGGAAAATCACTTTTTTAACGCGTTCTAGAGTCCGTAAGGATAGCTTTTGAGTTTTCGGTAAAACAAAACGCTTCTTCCTTCGCTCTCCCATATTATTATCATTATAGACAGTTAGATTAAAGCTCTTCCTTCCCCAATATTTTTTTCCTTTCCAAGTAGTGATAATCACCATATACTTCACTAGCTTGTCCTCCGCTCTCTTTGCCTGTAAAAGAATCACAGGACGAGTAGACTCTTCTTTCAGCTCAATTTGAGCGATATCTTCTAGGCGAAAGTTAAAAACTTGATCTCGGAAAATATCTTTAAAACGAATGTTTCGGTTAATCGAAATCAAACCAGAGAAGCTCTTTTCGTTTTCAAGGAAAACTTCCCCCTCCACTCCTGCTAAGCAAGGAAAAAAACAAAAACAAAACCACACTCCGAATAAACACAATTTTTTACTCAATGTTTTCTCCGTGGGTTGGAAACCCATGTACACATTAATCCCCTTCTGGGATATATTTTTCCGTGGGTTACAAGTAATAGAAAAGTTCAAGTGATAGCATTTTTCTATTGCGTAGATTTTCACTCACCACTCATCTTTCCAATCTACCGTAGCTTCACAACCTTGTCAAGATCTTCTCTGCCCAATTTTACCGATTGACGCCCTTAGCTATAGCTGCTAGAATTTATTCATCGACCTTACACCTACAGGAGCAAAATATGCGAAAAATCGGCACCTTGGAAACAAAAGAGCAGGCAGAGACATTGGGGCATTATCTCCATACTCAAAAGATGAAAAATACTCTCCGAGAAGGAGAAAACAACAGTTGGACTATTTGGATACACAATGAAGATGAAATATCTGAAGCAAAAAGTCAACTCGAAAAATTCAAAAATGATCCCGAAAATAAATGCTACCAAAAATCGATCCAGAAATCTAAAATCCTCAAAAAACAAGAAGTCGTAGAGAAAAAAGAGTTCCAGCGAAACTTCATTAATGTGCGCCAAAACTGGCACATGCGAGAAAATCCCATTGCATTTGGACATTTCACTTTCTTTCTAGTGGCCTTAAACGTTGTCATCTTCATGACCATTTGGTCAAAAAGCCAAGATGGCTCCTACAACCAAGACGCTTTAAAAAATCTTTTGATTACAGAAAATCGCCAGGGAGGTCTAAAAGAATTTTGGGCTGGAGAGTTTTGGCGCCTTTTAACCCCCGCCTTTATTCATTGGAGTTTTATTCATATTCTATTTAATATGCTATGGTTAAAAGATTTAGGAAGCTTAATTGAGCATAGAAAGGGCGCTTGGTTCCTCGCTCTTCAATTGGTAGTTATGGGCGTGGCAGCAAATCTAGCCCAACTATACTCTTCGGGTCCCCTATTTGGTGGAATGTCTGGAGTTATTTATGGTCTTTTAGGTTATATTTGGATGCGAGGAAAATTTGACCCTAGTAGCGGTTTTTTCCTACCTAAATCAACAGTTACTTTCATGATTGTGTGGTTTTTCTTGTGTTTTGCCCTCGATAACATCGGCAATGCCGCCCATGGAACAGGCTTAGCTATTGGAATAACCTGGGGCATTATAGATTCAGGAATCGTAGGACATAAAATACGGCAGCATCGTTTTTTTCAAAAGTAGGTTTATTATGAAAAAATTATTAAAAATAACTCTGATTTTACTTCCCTTGTTCCTCGGTGTAGTCACGGTGGTTTACTTAGTGAAAACCAAAAATCGTCCCCAAGCCAAGGAAAAGAAAACCAGTATTCGCAAAGTACGCTATATGAAAGCAACAAAGGCTCAGGTTCAAAAAGTTGTCACGGGCTACGGAAGAGTGGCCCCTGCTCGAGACTGGACAGCCTTTAGTGAAGTTCAGGGAAAAGTCATCTGTCTCGGTTTCTCTCTTTTTCAAGAAAAAGATTTCACCAACTTAACTGATTTTATCCACTACCTAAAAAAAAATGAAGACAAACAGAGCCAAACCTTACGTAAAAAAATCGCCCATAATCAGAAACTAAAGTGGGAAAATATCGATTTAAGCTCGGAATTTTCCTCTCATCAAGCGGGTCTTTTTTTGCAAGAACTCAACCGAGTTATTGCCACAGAAAGCCTCTCTTCTGAAACATTGTCTCCCGAAGAAAATCACATTTGGAAAAACCGATCTTATTTAAGCAAGCACTACCCTCAATACATTTTAGAAAAACCTCTCTTTGAAATTAAAGCTGGCTACTTTCTTCCTCCGGGGGGAGTAGTTTGCCAAATAGATCCCACCGAGTACAATCTTTTCATTGAGCAAAAAGAAATTGAAATTGAGAAACTACAAATTCAAATTTTAGAGCTCCAAAAAGATTTAGACCACCTAAAACGAATCATTCGCCTAGAAGAAAAAAGAGCTCAAATTCTTGAGGAGGAATATGAACGCAAAGAACAACTCGCCCGAAACGAAGCCGGCTCCAAATCTGAAATGCAAAGAGAGTTGGAGAATTACCTCCGTCAACTCAACAGTGTTCAAGAAACAAAAAATCGCATTGCTCTTACCCCCATTAAAATTAAAAATCTGCACGCCTCCATTCAACTTGCAAACTCCCAATTAGTTCAAGCCAAGCTCAACCGAGACAAAACCATAATACGTACTCCTTTTGCTATACGTATAAGCGAAGAAAATCTAGAGCTAAATCAATTTGTTTCTCTTGGACAAGTTCTCCTCAAAGGTTATGGCATTGAGGAAGCAGAAGTTTTAGGGCAGTTTCAAATAAAAGATATGCATAAAATATTTCCTCAACATGAAAAAAGATGGAGCCAGTTTGATTTTCAAAAAGTCCTCACTTCAGGCGCTCAAGATTTTTTCCAGGAAAACAACATTCAAGCCTCCGTCACCCTAGCCTTAGGAGAAAAAACCTTACCAAATCTTATTTGGTCTGGGCGAGTCAGTCGAATCCTAAGCTCTGTTGATATCAACAGTCAAAACGTTACTGTCGTCGTAACCGTAAAAGGCCCTTACGATAATATGAAACCAGGAGTTAGACCTCCTTTAGTCAAAGATATGTACTGCAAAGTTCAACTCCTAGGAGAAAAACTGGAAGATCAATTTTGCTTTCCCAGAAATTCTTACCAGGAAGGCCGTTTTTTGTGCTTAGAAGAGGGAAAACTCAAAATTAAAAATATTTCTGAAAAGGCATACTTCCAAGATAACTATGTTGTTATCACAGATGGACTTCAAGAAGGGGATAAGATTGTTCTAAGCGATGTTTTTCCGGCATACAATGACATGCCTATAAGCGGGGTAGATACGAGCGAAGAAGAGTGGAAGAATTATCCTTCTTTTATTAAGATTAAAGAGGTTGAGATTAAAAAAGTTGAGGTTAAAGAGAAGGGAGAGAGCAAATGATCCGCTATTTTGCAAAACATCCCAATGTTGCAAATCTCCTCATGATCGTTGTCTTTCTCCTTGGATTTATGGGAGCCAGTCAAATGATCCGGGAAACTCTTCCTGAGTTCAGCGAAGACAAGGTTGTTGTTCAAATCATCTACAAGGGAGCGACCGCAGAAGAAGTCGAAACTTCCATATGTACAATCACGGAAGAGGCCATCGAAGGTTTAGAGGGAATCGGAAAAATCACTTCAAAAGCCAGCGAAGGTGTAGCTTCTACTACCGTCGAAATGAAAGACAACTATGATTTCCCCACCCTATACCGCGACATAAAAAACGAAGTCGATCAAATAGATAACTTCCCTGAAGATGCCGAAGACCCGATCGTCTATGAACAGAAAAAAACAGAGCCTGTCATAACCGTAGCTATTGCTAGTGACCTTCCTTTTCGCGACTTAAAAGAGTATGGAGAGCTCATTCGAAAAGAGCTCCTAGAGTACGAAGAGGTATCCCTCGTTGAGCTGCAAGGCTTCTCTGAAATCCAAATTAAGATTAAGATTAGTGAAGAAACTTTACGTAGCCTTAACTTAAACTTAGCTCAAGTCAAAAATTCTATCGCAGCACAAAGTCAAGATCTTCCTATTGGAAGCATTGAGAGTAAACGCCAAGACATTATTATTCGCCTTTTAGATCAGAAGTACTCTCCTCAAGAGTTTGGAGACCTAATTGTCATAGCAGAAGAAAAGGGAAGTAGAATTCTTCTCAGCGACATTGCAAAAATAGAGTGGGAATTAGAAAAGAAAGAGGACTCTAGTTTCCTCAACTCTAAGCGAGCCGTTATTCTGTCTGTAAAAAAGTCTTCTGGAGAAGATGCTTTAGTGATTCGAGAAAAAGTTATTTCTTTTGTCGATCAATACCAAAAGCAACTCCCTGAGCATATACAAATGGTCTGCATCGAAGATGCCGCTCAAATTATTTTAGATCGTCTCAATCTCCTAACCAAAAATGGACTTCAAGGTCTAATTCTTGTCTTTTTGGTTCTCTGGATTTTACTCGATTTACGCCTAGCTTTTTGGGTTTCCATGGGCATTCCCTTTGCTTTCCTCGGAGCCCTGTGGCTCATGAATTTATGGGGACTTAGTCTCAACATGATTACTATGGTAAGCTTGATTATAGGAATAGGGCTTATTGTCGATGATGCCATTGTCATCGGAGAAAACATCTACGTTCATTTACATCTAGACAAAAAACCTCTGCAAGCCTGTGTAGATGGAGCCTTAGAGGTTGCCCCTGGAGTAGTTTGCTCTTTTCTAACCACAATTGCCGCTTTCATGCCTCTGATTTTTATGGAAGGGCAAATGGGAAAAGTTCTCGGAGTTATGCCCATCGGAGTCATTTTAGCTCTAGGAATGAGTGTCATTGAGGCATTTTTTATCCTTCCCAATCATTTAACTCATAGCTTTGAGAAAAAGAAAGAGGGGCCGCGCAATTGGTTCCGTCAAAAAATAGAAGCGGGCATACATTTTGTCACTCACAAAATAGTTAAGCGAATTGTTCGATTTTGCTTACGACAGCGCTACCTAACTTGTATGACAGTTTTTATGACTTTCTTGATTTCCTTAGGTTTTTTAGCAGGAGGCCGAGTCGAGTTTATTCCTTTTCCCGAACTGGATGGTGATGTCATTATCTGCTATACCCTTCTTCCCGCAGGAACCCCTTTGAGTAAAACAGAAAAGGCCGTTTCATCGATCGAGGCCGGAATTTGGCAAATCAACCAAGAATTAAAACAACCGGGCAATCAGAGTCTTATCCGTAATGTAAAAGTTGTCTACGGCAATAACCGAGATGCCCAAGAAGCAGGTTCCCATGTTGCCACCATAACGGTTGAACTTTTAACTAGTGAAATCCGCTCTCATAGTTGTGATGAAATCATGGAAAGCTGGCGAAATATAGTCGGACAACCCACCGATGTTACCTCTCTAAAGTACTCTCAGTTAGCCATTGGGCCTGCTGGAAAAGCTTTTGAAATTCAGCTAACCGGAAAATCTCTCCAAGACTTAAGCTTAGCCAGTAGAGAGCTCCAAGGTAAGCTTTTCCATTACGAAGGGGTTTACAACATCAGTGACAATCTCACTCCGGGAAAATGGGAAATCCAAGTTGTCACAACCCCTTTTGCCAAGACCATTGGCCTGAGTTCACGTGACGTCTTTCAACAACTCAACGCCTCTTTTTTTGGAGGAAAAGCCCAAGAATTTGTCTTAGGCAAAGATACTATTGAAGTAAAGGTACAGCTAACCGACGAAGACCGCAACTCATTAGATAGTCTAGAGAATTTTTACCTAAGCGACCCGCAAGGAAAATCTATTCCCTTAACCACAGTCGTAGATCTCAAAATGGGACGAGGGTACACTAATATTTACCATGTCAACGGAAAGCGCTCGGTCACGATCACAGCAGATATTGATACCCGAAAAGGAAATGCTTCTAAAATACTCGCCGAGCTCAGAGAAACTTTTCTTCCTCAACTTTTAGAAAAATATGACCTCAAGCTCAACTTAGAAGGCCAAGCCAAAGAAACCGCTAAAACAGGAGCTAGCGCTCGCCAAGGTTTAATCATCGGGCTCATTGCTATTTTTGTTATCTTAGCTTTTATTTTCCGCTCCTACGCTCAACCATTAACTATCATGGCAACAATCCCTCTCGGTTTCACAGGAGCTATTTTTGGCCACTACATTATGGGATTAAGCATGAGTATGCCCAGTATGGTCGGAGCTATTTCTCTTTGCGGAATCGTCGTCAACGACTCCATCGTTCTTGTACAATTCCTCAAAGAAAACGTCAAGAAAGGAATGCCTGTTCTAGAAGCCGCCGCCCAAGCAAGTGTCGCAAGGTTTCGAGCCGTTTTCATCACTTCTGCCACAACCATTGCAGGGCTTCTCCCCCTCATAGTAGAGAAGAGTTTGCAAGCACAAGTTCTCATTCCTTTAGCCGTGTCCATTGCTTTCGGTTTGCTCTTTGCGACAATCTTAGTTTTAGTTTTTATTCCTTGTCTGACAGGAATTTTTTATGATTTTGGATGGGTTCGTTTTCCGACGAAAGAGGAGTAAAAAACCACTCTTCTGTAGAATATTTTATACAAAAACTAGTATCGCACTATAAAATTCGGTACAATGAAGAATATAATCTTCATTGTACCGGAGTCCTCTATGAAAAAATTACCTCTATCTGTAAAAATAGGCTATGGCATGGCCGAGCTTGGTATCATCGGTCTAGAAACTTTACTTCGTTTATATCTGCTTATTTTTTATACCGATCAAGTCGGACTCAAACCTTATTTAGCAGGAACAGCCTTGGCTGTAGCTGTCTTATGGGATGCCTTCACCGATCCTTTGCTAGGAACCATCTCTGACAGAACAGCTACTCGATGGGGAAAACGCCGCCCTTTCATTCTCCTAGGAGGAATACTCCTACCTATTTTCACAGTTTTGCTCTTCCACCCCCCTACTATGGAAACGCAGGCAAGTAAATTTTCATTTTTGCTAGTTAGTTATATTCTTCTAAATACCTGTATCACTATTTTGGCTATCCCCCATTCTGCCTTAGGAGCAGAGATGACAAATGATCGTGATGAGCGCAGTGAACTATACGGCTGGCGATTTTTATTCGCCACCCTAGGAGCTCTACTAGTTGCAATCTCACCGACAAGCGAAGCCATTGCCATTGTCATCTTCGTGACTTCCATTATTTCTTTCATTGCAACAAAAGGACACGATGACACTAAAAATGAAGAAACACCACCGCTTTGGGAATTCTCTATAGAAAAAATCCGTTTAGCAATACGATCTATTTGGAAAAATAAAATCTTTGTTCTCTTACTTATATCTTATATAGTTGCCAACATTGGTCTCGCCATTAACTCGGCTATCGCTCTCTACTATTACAAGTATCGTTTGCTCTTAACAGAGGAGCAAACTAAGCTCGTCATCGGACTTTTTTTAGCCGTCGTTAGTTTTTCCATCGCGGGCTGGGTAATGCTTTCTCGCAAGTGGGGAAAAAAGAAACCTACTTTCTGGGGAATCTTTGGCTTAGCTATTATGACGATTTTCTCCTACCCCTTTTTTCCCAGCAAAAATCTATTGCTTCCCTTAGGAGCAGCTTGTTTGGGTGGAATATTAGTAGGAGCAACCGCTCTTCTGGAGTCAATCGTCGCAGATTCTATTGATTACGACGAGTTTTATACAGGAAAGCAAAGGGAAGGACTTTATTTTGGTCTATGGAAAATGGGGGGAAAAATCTCTAGAGCCATATCTATAATCGTTTGTGGGATGTGGCTACAATATATAGGTTTTGTCCCCAATGCCGAGCAAAGTGCTGATGTCTCTGAAAAACTGGGCTGGATGTTTGGCTGGGGAGTAGGAATTTTTTTACTTGTCGCCGCAATAATTTTTTCATTTATGCCCTACTCTGATGAAAAACATAAGGAAATTCAAAGGGCTTTACTCGAAAGAAGGAATGAGTAGGGTTTTTGGTTTTCTAAAAAATAATTTCCCAAGGATGTATTTTATTAGGCGTAGCGGACAACCACAAGGGCCCTGCAGGCAGGCCCTTGCTGTTGTCCCTACAGGAATCGTGATAGGAAATAATTTACGATTGTACTGACAGGTATTG
>JAJDCR010000060.1 GCA_029260735.1 Planctomycetota bacterium | reverse complement strand
ATATCTCTGGGATTAACTGCCGATGCCCTAAAGGGCATTTCTTCTTGGACTCTCTTACACCAGGGAATAAATTCCCTGGCTACGTGCCACTGCCGCATTCGCGGCAAAAAGAAAACTCAGAAAACTTTTTACACATGCATCAATGTTGTTTATTGGGTGGGATGTCAAAAGTTAGAGTTGTTACTTGCTGCTTTTAGGAGAATATTTTATAAGTAAAAGCTCTCGCTCAGCTCCGAATCTTTTACTTCGATTAGTGAGGAATAGTTTTTCTTCTCGTAGTGTATTTGATCGGAAGCCTAAAAAACAAAAGAGTTTGAGGGACCTATGAAGCCAAATAGAGAGTATTACGAAAAAGTAGATGGATATTGGAGAGGAAGCTTTCATTTAGAAATTCACAACGGGAAAGGCTTTCTTCAATCTTCTTTGGGAAGAGTCAATAAATTGAAGCTACTTATGGCAGTAACTTCACAAAAGATTATAGGTAAGCTTTTTGCAGAGGCTCATGTCGATTTTCAAAAAGACAAAGTCTACCACTGCTCAAAAATCAAAAAGTGGGGAATCGACCTTTACCAAGGAAAAAAAAACATTCTTTTAGATCAAGATGGCCACAGTTTATCCTTGAGCGGAGAAGAGTCTTACTTTCCTTTTCTTAGATCGGCAAATTTTAGCAGTAAGGGCGAAATTAAAAATACAGCAAAAGAAGCGAGCTATCAAATGCCGCTCTTAAATATAGAGATTGAGCTAAAAAGCAAAATACACTCTTCGACCGAAGTAACTCTCTCCCTGGAAAATGGCTGGATTAAAGGAGGGTTTATTTTGCAAAAAACGACAAAAGCGCACATCTCTATAGTTTAATCTAAGCTATCTAACTGCAAAAGTTTCCTGATAAACCCTCTCATATTCCTGGCAAATGAACTTCACATCAAAGCGGGCAATTTTTTCTTGCGCTTTTTCTCCGAGCTCTTTCCTCTTTTCAGAATCTTGAGCAAGTTCTTTTATGGCTAGGGCAAGAGCTTCAGGGTTCATTGGGGGGACGAGAATTCCTTCCTTATCGTTTTCAATAAGCTCTTCTGTTCCATCTACAGCGGTGGCGATGATGGTTTTTTTTAAGACCATCGCTTCCATGATGACGTTAGGCATTCCTTCGTAGAGGGAGGGGAGAATAAATATGTCGGCTTGGTCTATTAGAAAGGCTAAGTCACTTCGGAATCCTAGAAGGTGGACGTGGTTTTCCAGTTTATTTTGCTTGATTTGGGCTTCAAGGAGAGGGCGTTGACTGCCTTCCCCTACTAGGTAGAGTTTATGGGGTAGCTTGGTCATAGCTTCTAGAAGATAAGTGAAGCCTTTTTGTTTTTCTAAGCGACCAGCACTTAGGAGGATAAGTTCGCTTTTGTTTTTTTCCCAAGGACAGGTGCTTTTTACCTGAGCTCTTTTTTGGAGCTCTTTTTGGTCGATGCCATTACCAACGTAGGCAAGTTTTTCTAAGAGGTAGCTTTGGGCCTTGAGTTCGTTTAAAACATTGCGGGAGTTGGCTAGAATGAGGTTTGATTTTTGATTAGGCCAATCGAAGGTCCATTTTTTTATAAGTTGTTTTTTCCAGCCCTTTCCTTGGTACATTTTGGGGGAGACGCGCACTCCCGTGATGGTGCGGTAAGATCGAGAGCCTAGAGCAAGGGCATGGAGTAAGTTGGAGTAAGGAAGCCAAGTGTGAACTATATCGGGCTTGAGCTCCGTAATTAGTTTTTTTAATTGAAAGGCTAGGGAGAAAATATCGCGGGGCTTTTTTTTAGTAAAGGAATGGAAAGTATGGAGATTATTTTTTTCTAAGTCCTCTAAAAGAACTCCTTTGTCTGTCGTTAGGCAAACAGATACTTTGAATTTTTTGCGATCTAAGGAGTTGGTGAGTTGGACGAACTGTTTTTCTGCTCCTCCTTTACGCAAGGAATCGATAACGAGAAGAAGATGGATGCGCTTCATGATTTTTTTCTTACTTTTCCGAGGGTATCAACGATCTTGGTAACAGCTATTTGAGGAGAGTAGATTTCTTGGAAATGTTTCTTTATTTGAGAGGAATTAAAAAGAGTCTCATCTTCCATAACAGATTGAACTTGTTCGAGAAGTTCTTTTTTTTCTTGGATCAAACGACCAAATCCAAGTGAAGACATATCAATGCCAGGATCAAAAGTTGCTATGACAGGGACTCCTCTGCGCCAGGCTTGTAAATAGGTGTTGGGAAAGCCTTCTTGGAGAGAAGTGTTGACAAAAACTTTACTTTGGGCTAAAAGCTCTTCGATTTTTTCTTGGGGCTGGAGGCCGAGAAAATTTAAGTTGGGGATATCCTGGGCTTCTTTCGCTATTTCCTGATAGAGCTTTTCTTGGCCTCCTTTGGCTCCTCCCGCCATAACACAAAAGTATTGAGGCAAAGCCCTAGCTAGCTCTAAAAACCATTGAGGTCTTTTGTCTGGGTGAAGATGAGAAACCCAAAGAATGATGTGAGGGCTTCTTTCTTCTGATGGAAAGAAAGAAGGACAAACGTTAGGTTGTATATACCCTTCCAATCCATAGTTTTGAGCGAGGAGTTTTTTTTGAATGGGTGTTTGGCAGACAATCAAATTTGCCTGTTTTAGTCCGTAGCGGTAGAAATATCGGTCGCGCAAATTTAAAGGGATATCAGAAAAGGGAAAAAAATTGGAGTTATGTGCTCCAGCATAGATAAACTTACGCCCATAGAGGCGACAGAAAAAAGCAACCACTCCCACTTGCCAGCCAGCACAGCGACAGTAGTATACCTCGGCGTTAGCTTTCTTGAGAGCCAGCCACAAAGAAAATAAGCGAGGGTAGAAGAAACGAACAACGGGCCAGCCGGCTTTGGGAGCAAATGTTTTATGGAACAGAATTCCCTCACGTTTTTCGAGAGTTTCTTGCTTGTGGTCAAACACTAGATAGCTGACACAATGCCCTTGGCGAAGAAACTCTTCTCCGAGATATTTTTGTTGCCACTCGGCTCCGCCCACCAAAGATTTTACTTCGGAGTTAAAGAGAGGGTATATATTTAAACATACAAAGCATATTTTCATAAGCTTTGCCTCTCTTAATTTTTACTGGTTTGAAGTAGAAGTAAGGTTTCTGAAAAACCATGGTTGAACAGAATATCAATAATTGTAAGTTTAGAGACAAACTCTCCCCAGATTTGAGTATATTGAGGAGAAGCAAAGTCATAGTATTTTAGCTCGATGCCAGAGGAAGCAAATTTTTCGATGCTCTGATATTTGCTTCCTCCGTGGCCAGAAAGGTAAATATCCCCTCCGAGCTTTGTCACTATCTGGACAAGACGATCGTCATTTTTCTCTTCAATTTTCAACTCAGAAGATTTTTGAAAAGAGCATTCTAGACCTAGTTTTTGAGCAATAGCAATAACAATTTCTATATTCAAGTCAGCAATATTTAAGGCTGTACTTTCTGTCAATAAACCGGAAAAGAAATCAAAGATCTCTTCAAAATATGGACAACGAGAATAGGCTCCTCGTAAAGTCTTAAGATGCTTAGTTTTCCAGTTGTTGTTTACAAGGAGAGTTTCTTGAATAGAGTATTCTGTTTTGTGATGTACGGGTACTGTTAGCCAAGAAGCTCCTTGAGGAGTTTTAATACGGTTGCGATTGATAAATCCATTTTTGGAGAACTGGACATCATCTAAAAAAACGAAAATATCGCAAAGTTTGATCTTATAAAAGTAGCCAGCCCAAGGAATATAATTAGGCTGATGGATAGCAATGGTGGTCATGTTGTCTCATTGTTGTGTGTGTGATTTTAAGGCTTCATCGTAAAGGTTTTGCAAATTTTCAATATATCTTGCCATCGTAAAATTTGCATTGCATTTAATATAGGCGTTGTCGGTCAAAGTGTCTCTCAAACCATCTTCGGTAGCTAAACGGTAAACCACTTCTTGCATTTGTTTTGTATTACCATATTCCACTAAAAGAGCATCTACTCCATCTTGGATTACTTTTCGAATGGGATAGATATCTGTTGCAATAACAGGGGTTTTTAGTTGCCATGATTCAAGGAGAATTCGCCCCAGAGGACAGATGGTGTAGGAAACAATTAATACATCCAAGGAGGCAACAACCTCTTTGGCTTGGTTTTCAAAACCAAAAAAAAGAACAGATTCTTCAATTCCGAGGCTTTTTGCTAATTCAATCAACTCATCTCGATCTTCTTTTTCTCCATATCCAATGATAAGTAAAATAGCATTAGGGAGAACTTTGCTGATTAAAGCAAAAGACTCGATCATAAAATCATATCCACGTTCTGGGATAATTCGACCTATACAGCCTATGATATAGTTCTTACTTTTGGGAATTTTATACTTTTCATGCAGGTCTAATTTTTCAGCAGTGAAGGGAGTAATGCAATTGTACATTACTATCATTTTGCTGGGATCAACACCTTTTTCTCTCCAAACATCAACGGTATCTCCAAGAATAGCCAAATATTGGTAGACTGTTTTATTAGCATAGTCCGCCTTTACAGAGTTGAAGCGACCAACATTGGGGGATCTTAAGTGACTAATACAAGGAATTTTATTACGACGTGCTGTGATTGTCCCAAAGAAATGCCGAGTAATTTGATTATTTAGATGAAGAATTTGGATATCGTGTTTTTTTACAATAAGATCCAAGTTACGTAAAGTGCGGTAGTGGACTATTTTTTCGCAGAGAACAGACAAGCGAGGCAAAAAAGTAAAAATAAAAGATGTAATTCTTCCTAAAATTGTTAGCAAATACTTATTAGGATCTTTTGTCAACAATGTGTCGTACAACAAATAGTGAGGAATTCCTAAGTCGGTTAAGCTTTGCTCAATTCGATTCTCTGTAAAAAAAACAACGACCGGACTAAAGCGTTTTCGGTCTAAGTTGCTAACTATTTGAAGGAGACTTTCAAAGGAGCCTCCTCCTAGTTGTCCTGTTTCAATATATAAAATGCCTATTTTTTTTTGCATACTTATTTCATGTGGCGAACAAGTTTTTCTATGCTCACCTGAAGGGATTCCGGTTGAAATCCCAACTCTTTTTTTACTTTCTCGATATCTAAAACGGGGTATCTTTTGTTGCCTTTGTCTTCTTCTTCTATCTTACTTTGTGATCCCGTAATTTGAAGAATACTTTTTGCTAACTCTGTCAAAGTAAAGATTTCTTCGTCGGCCAAGTTATATGTATGTAATCCAGGTTTGTCAGAACGCAGTGCCAAGATGATCGCCTGGATGGTGTTATCTACGTGAAGAAAACGAAAATAACTTTGAGGCTCAAATACTTGAAGGGAGTTACCGGCTAAAGCCGATTTTATCATAAAGTAAGCCGCTCCCGCTTTTCGTCCCTGCCCATAGATTCCAGACAAACGAAAATTAACAAAGCTTGCTTTTACCCATTCTTTGGCATAAGTTTCTAGGACCTGTTCAAATAATAGCTTGCTTAAACCATAGGCACTGGGAGGAATTACTTTCTCTGTCTCTAAAGCTCCCTTTTCTCGCCATATCCCCATATCATAAACACTCATAGAAGAGCAATTGATAAATTTAGAACACTTGTTCTCTAAGGCTAACTTAGCTAAGATTGTTGATCCTGTGAGATTAACGTCCATTAAAGTTTTTGTTGCTGTAGCATCTTCTTGCTGTGGTTTTGTGATAAGGGCAGCGGTGTGCACAATAGCATCAAATTTTCCTTTAGCAAGGACATTCTCAATATCGATCAAGTTAGTCAAGTCGCACAGTTCAAGCATAGAGCTATCCATACCACTCAAAGAATCGGTAGCCTTATGATAGCTTCCCTTGATTTCAAATTCATCATGACTAGATAATGCCTTGATGAGGTTACTACCGAGAAAACCATTTGCTCCTGTTACTAAAATTTTCACTGTGTTTTCCTTAATTAGCTTCTTTTTTGATCGCGGAAATAACGTAGTCCATCTCTTCTTCTGTAATGCTATTAAAAACAGGGAGACACAGCGAGCGTAACAATGTATCTTCGGTCTTCTTTAGGTCATTATTGTCAAGATGTAAAAATATTTTCTCCATATGGCAGGGGAGATAGATACCACGCACTTGGATCTCATAGTTTTCTTTTAAAGTTTTGACCACTCGATCACGCTGCTCTTGGTTTTTCATAAAGAGAGAAAACTGATAGTAACTAGGAAGATTTGTTTCTCTCAATTTTAATTGCTCAAACTCAGAAAGTTTTTCTTGGTAGTAGGCTGCAGTCTTTCTTCTACATTTTAGATTTTCATCAAGTTCTTTTAATTGATAGTAGCCTATAGATGATCTAAACTCGTCAAGGAACCAGTCATTGCCAATCTCTTCAACTTGACCAGTTTTACCACTCTTGCCAAACATTCGTAAGCATTCAGCATAGTCTTTGAGTTCTTCATTTTTTGTTGCAATCATTCCTCCGGTTCCACTACTTATAATTTTTGTAGGAAAGAAACTGAAGCAGCTGGCATCGGCTAGCGATCCGGCCATTTTTCCATCAATACTTGAGCCCAAGGCATGGGCAGCATCTTCGATAACAAAAAGTGATTTTTCTTTAGCAAAACTAAGTAGTTGCTCATACTCTTCTGAAATCGCTCCGGAAAGATGTACCCAAACGATGCCTTTGGTTTTTGGGGTCAATTTACGCTTCAAATCTTCTAAGTCAAAAGAGAGTGTCTCAGGATTCATGTCTACGAGAATAGGGTTCCCACCGGCGAACATAATAGAGCTGATAGAAGTAATGAAAGAACCACTAGGCACAAGTACATCATAGCCTTCTACGCCGAAAAATTTTAGGCAAATTGTCAATGCTGTCGTGCAGGAATTGACAGAGGTTGCATAAGGAACCCCTATCTTTTCCGCAAACAACTTTTCGAAGTTGTTCTTGTAAGGCCCCATCATCAGACGACCACTTTGTAATATTTCGCCAACGGCGTTAGTAATATTTTGCTGAGAAGACGGGGAGAAGTAAGGTTTAAATAAAGGGATTTTCATGGCTAGCCTCTATCTTTTGTAAAATTTTTTCATTGGAAATTCTTTGGGATTTTTAAGTTACCATTCACATATTCTATTTTCAGCTAACCAATGCTTCACATCAAAAGAGAGAGTGTGTCGAGCGTCGTGAATATTTTTAGCGTAGTGGATAAAACCATAAGGAGCATAACTATATCCGTAATAGCTAAAGTAGTCAGCATATTTCATAAATTTTACTCTATAGGGACGCCCTAAAGTAAGCCTAATAAGGGCGGCAGGAATAAAAAATATCTTACTCCAACCAGGCCAATGCAGAATTTGTGGCTGAAACTCTTTAAATAGTTTTTCGTAGTTGTATCTCTCTAGGTATTTTCGATAGAGAGTTTGTTTGAACTTAAGCTCAAAAGGAACTTTAATCCAGTAATCTAAGTAGTCATCGTCCCAGAGAGGTAGTTCCCAAGCAAGGTTCAAAAAATCATAAGCCCGTTGTCCATTAACGACATATTTGCTTTGCCGTTCTTGCCACTCCCAGTATTCATACAAAGCGATCATTTTTTCTCGGGAGAGATCCTCATTCTTTTCTCTTTGAAGACTATCTGCTATTGCTCTTTGGACTTGAGCAATATTTGCCTCTGTCTTCAAAGGCGACCATAAAGAAAAATGTTTATTTGAAAGGGTCTCTAGCAGATTTTTCCAAGAAACGTCTCCCTGGACTAAACTTGGTAAGATGTGGTTTCCACTAATGTAGTCTCCGCTTTGCCCATTAATAATAACAGCATCTTCGGGAATTTTCCCCTGTTTTTTTAAGCGAGACAATGGCTCTATGTCTTGAACAAAAGGCTGAGAGCTAAGTCCATCGGCAGAGGCCCAGTAATTTTTGCGTTGGGCCGAATGAAAAAATCTTCTAGTAGTCCTGTGTTGTGAAGGAATAAAAAGCCAAGGCACTCGAAGAGTTTTGGCGACAAATTGAGCGGCTTTTGCCTCATCATTTTTTACAGGACCATAAGAAAAGGTCTGCACATTTTCATAGCCTAGTTCTTTGAGTTTACAAATTACTAAGCGAGAGTCGTATCCGCCACTTAAGGGAACCCAGAGCGGAGCTCCCTTCGCTTTTTCCACTGTGCGCACAAAAATTTGATGAGTCACTTCTGCGAGCTCATCGAGTAAGTCATCTTCTGTTGCCGAGGTAATTTTTGTGGGAAGATAGCGATAATAGCGATGGGTCTTAAGCTTAGGTACACTCTTCTCCCAAATGAGCATTTCTCCAGCTTGTAGCTGGTACAAGCAATTATAGATAGTAGAGGAGCCGGTCGTGTAACCTGACATCTTATACTCTAAAAGACCTTGCGAGTGGAGGTCTTCTATTTGGGATTTTTTTTTAACAACCCGAGCATCGTGGGAAATATAGCAGTTTTCTTGCGTGTTAGAGTAAAATAAAGGAGTACTACGTATACGGTCAACGGCAGCAATAACATAACTTGCTGTTTTGACAACAAAAGCAAAGTGACCTCGCAAAGACCGAAGAACTTCTTCAAAAGACATTCCCGAGGAAAACAAGTTTAAAAGACACTCTACGGCAGTATTGTGAGTAAAACTTTGTCCTTTGTAGTGGAAAGATCCTTTGAAATAAGCTAAATTTTCTCTCTGCTGATACTTAAACCAATGAGGAGAGTCGATAGCAAGATGTGGTTTCTCCATTTAGATTATCTTTCGATCCAGCGGATTACTTGGAAAACTTCAGCATAGTCCTCTTCCACCTGTAACCCTCTCATGGTCAACCATGCTCGTAGTTTGTCTTCGGCAATGTATGGACGATAACTTCTTGATTTGTATGAAGTAACGGCAGCGCATTTTTTAGCGGCTTGTTCTTTGTTTTGAATTAAGGTAATGTTAATTTCGGCTAGAAGATGTTTTTTCAGAAAAGGAAGAAAAAACATCTTCTAGTTTTTTGTAGTACTCTTTAAAGTAGGGAGCCTTTTGATAGTTTAGTTGGAAACCCTGGTTTTGTCAACTCTAAAACAGGGTTTTCAAATGCTTCTTTTTCAATAGTAAGGTTTTTTTTCGGAAGCAATAATATAACCTAGGACTCTATCATCTTCCATTAAAACAAAGGAGAAATCCCATTTACAAGGAAGAGGCTGAAGAAAGTTTTCTTTATCCCAATACTCATTGGGAACATCAGCAGCGATAGCCTGAACTTGAAGAAAATTTTCTTCGATAAACTAAAAGGAAAGATCTCGACAAAAAAAGGACATTAGTTATTAACCTCATCCTAGGAAATAATCCAACGAACCACTTCAAAAGCTTCTGCAAACTCAGTTCCAATGGAAACCCCTCGCATACATGCCATACTACTAATAAATTTTTCAGAGGCATAAGGACGGTGTTTCTGAGACTCGTATTTATGGAGAGCATTTATTTTTGTTTGAAGGTGCCTTTTTTCTAGCTTGATAAAAGTCTGAGTCGAAAACTGAATGTTATTCCACGGCATTTCGTAAGCTAAAATCGTGGTTTGTTTAAATGCACGTAGTCCTTCATTAGCAACGACTTGATGATCTTGGTGTAAGTCACGTACAGTTGGCATAAATACGAGTTGAGGCTTAATCTTTCTTTGGAGTAAAACGAGGTCTTCTAAGATATCTTGCCTTCTATGGTAAAAATGACGGACTTTATACTTGTACAAAAGTAGGCAATCTTCCTCAATACCAAGTGCCTGAGTGGCTGCTTTTACTTCTTTTTCCAAGATATCTTTAGGCCATCCTTCAGGAACAGATTCTTCACAAACACTAAAAGCGGCATAGTAAACCTTGGCACCTTCCTCTATAAACTTTGCAATACTAGCTCCACAGCCAAACTCACCATCGTCAGTATGAGGAGCCAAGACAAGGATAGGAGATTTTTTAGTTATCATAAGGTATTCCATTCTCTTGAAGCCACTTGTCTTCGTAAAAAGCAAGTATGTCGGGCATCTAAAGTATTGTTCCAAAAATATTTAAAACCAAAAGGAGCGTAACTATGCTCTTGCCATTCGTAGTTCTGTAGTTCTAAGATTAGTCTTTTTGTCGTAATGATTGGTAGAAAGATTTGTCTAGCTCTTCGGGATACAAAAGTATTTTTTCTTGGGGCACCTCACGCAAAAGTTTTTTCTCCAAAGCAAGTCGCTCATCTTCTTCTACAAGTAACAAAACAATTTTGGAAGCCGTCTTTTCTATTTCATCAAAAGGGATAACAGGGATAGATTGAAAAAATGCATTCCCATTCCCATTATCAAAAACTCCTTCAATAGAAGCTTTCGGATGATTTCGTATCCATTCTTGAGCACAGGGGCCTTGTCCATAGATGAGTATTTTCTCTTTCTCACTTTCTCGGTGCATCATAAAACTGTGAGAAATATGCTCTGGTGCTAAATTCATCTGACTTAGTTCGTGAGAAATCATAGGCCCTAACTTCTGGGCAATATGGCTGTGAAAAGAAGCGGAGTAATGCCATTGATCAATCAAACATTCCGATGCGCCGCCATTTTCTTCCATCAATTGCACTAAGTCTAAGACCCTAACTCCATAATCATGGTGAAGAGAATCCATAACCTTATTGATCGCATCTAAGCATTCTCCCCACTCTGGGAGACATCGAAAGTTACCAGCATGATGGATTCTGTTTAAGTGAGAAATCGGAGGAATTGGTTGATTTAACATAATACATTGACGTCGTCTTCTAGCAAAATAAGAAACTATCTGTTGTTGTTGGGAATAGTATTTTTGGGGAGAATCGGCTAGTTTATTATCAAGAAATAGATCAACGAGTTTTCGAGAACTGTAGGTTATATCTAAAGTAGAACCACTTCGAGTATCGTGCTTGTTGATTTTGTCCACAGCATAGTCAATGAACATTTTCTTACTAATAAGAGTTTCCCACAAGCCATTGCATAAAATAACGATGGATGGATCGGTCAATGCTAGACGTAAAATATTGTTTCCAATAGTTCCCCCGCGAAAATGATCGGGGATGTGAATGAAGGAAGTCTCATTATCTTGCTGACAAGGTATTTGATTTTGGAGGAGAAAAGAGAAGGTTTTGTCGTAACCATAGCATTGATCATATTCGGAGTTATAAAAATAAGTATCAAACGCTCTGGAGTCGCCTAGTAAGGTTACTTTGCTTGTAGTCACAGCCTATTCCCTTTTTTCATTACGTAGTTAAAAGGATTGACAATATAATGTCTGTTTTGAAATGTCAAGTCCTTTTTTAGAGGAGGATGTTTTTTAGACACTCGTAATATCTATATTTTAAAAGGTCTAAGTACGGTCCTGTCACTTTCCCAAACTCTTCCTTTGAAGCAGAGATTTGTTTCTGTTAGAATATTTGTTTTTAGAAAATCTTTGAGAAAAGAGACAGTTGTGAAGCCTAAGATAATTATCATTGGTTCTTCCGGCCACGCAAAAGTAGTTGTCGATGTGGTCGAACAAGAAAGAAAGTACGAAATTGTAGGGATCATTGACCAAGCTCATATAAAAAGAAAACATGTGTTGGGCTACCCCATCGTAGGAGAGGTGAAAGATTTAGCAAAGCTGATGAAAGAAAAAAATATATCAGGAGGAATCATTGGAATTGGGGATAACTTCATTCGAAGTAAAGTGGTTCAAGAAGTCAAAGCAAGCGCTCCTGAATTTCTTTTTGTTTGCACTATTCATCCAACTGCTTCCTTGGGGAAAGGAGCTAAGGTTGGAGTAGGATCTGTCCTTATGGCAGGAGCCAAGGTAAACCCTGACTCAAAGGTAGGAGGTTTTTGCATTTTAAACACAAATTCATCTCTAGATCACGACTCTCAAATGGGAGACTACTCTAGTCTAGCTCCCAATGCCGCTACGGGAGGTAATGTTTGTATAGGTTCTTATAGTGCTATAGGAATAGGTGCAGCCATAATCCACGGATGTAAAATAGGCTTTCACAGTGTTGTGGGAGCCGGCTCCACTGTTTTAAAAGATATCGGAGATTATGAAGTCTCTTACGGAACGCCCGCAAAGTTCATTCGGACAAGAAAAGAAGGCGAGAAATACCTTTAAAAAGAGAAGAGATGAAAAGAACATTTCTCTTCTTTCCATATCACTTTCTCAAACCATTGGAAAATAATAACCTAGAGAGTTTTCTCTTTAGAAAATAAATATCTATTTTACTCTTTCTAATTTTTGCTATAATCCATCTCCATTTTTTATAACATTTCTCTTGTTTTTATATAGGTTAATACAGTGCATTGGTCAGAAAAAAAAGTTTTAGTGACAGGAGCGGGAGGCTTTATAGGAAGTCACCTTGCTGAAAGACTTGTTAAGCTAGGAGCCAAAGTGAGAGCCTTTACTCACTATAACTCTCTTGGTTGGCGAGGTTGGTTAGAGCATTCTACTTTGGCGCAGGATATGGAGTTTTTTGCCGGAGATATTCGAGATCCTCAGGGAGTAGAAACATCTCTAAAAGACATAGATGTGGTTTTTCATCTAGCAGCTTTGATTGCGATTCCTTTTTCTTATCATTCTCCTGATACCTATGTAGACACCAATATAAAGGGAACTCTTAATGTTCTACAGGCGGCTCGGAAAAATGGCGCACGAGTGCTAGTCACTTCTACGTCCGAAGTCTACGGAACAGCTCAGTACGTTCCCATTGATGAAAATCATCCTTTCCAAGGACAATCCCCCTACAGCGCTTCCAAAATTGGAGCTGATCGTTTAGCCGAATCATTTTATTGCTCCTTTGATTTACCCATGACAATTGTGCGTCCTTTTAATACTTATGGGCCTAGACAATCGGCGCGAGCTATTATTCCCACAATCATCACTCAGTTGTTATCTGGAAAAGATGAAATAAAGCTAGGGGCCTTGCACCCCACACGAGATTTCAACTATGTGACAGATACAGTAGAGGGTTTTATTCAAATAGCAAGTCATGATAAAACCATAGGGGAAGAAATTAATATTGCAACCCAAAAAGAAATTAGCATAGAAAACCTGGCCCGTATTCTAATCGAAGAAATTAGACCTCAAGCTCAAATTTTAACAGATGAAGCCAGAATGCGCCCCGAGAAATCAGAAGTTTATCGACTTCTGGGAAAGAATGAAAAAATCAAAAAACTGACACCTTGGAATTTTCAGTATGAAATAGAAAAAGGTTTGAAAGAAACTATTTCTTGGTTCCAAGATTCGAAAAACTTGTCTCTTTACAAACCAAATGTTTACTCGATCTAGATCGCTCCTTTTATGAAAATCCCTTTTATTCCTAAAATTTTTAAGTATTTCCAAATTTGCTACTTTTATGCTGGAAATCGGCTTCTCATTTTGTCTGCTATTATTTTTATTTCTGGCCTCTTGGACGGATTAGGTTTAGTACTAGTATTTCCCCTTCTCTCTAGCGATGCTTCCAACAATAAACTGGGGCAGTTCCTAGAACAGTTCTTTCTTTTTCTTGGTTTAGAGCAGACCACTGCTAATACTCTAATTCTCATTACGATGGTTTTTTCCTTAAAAGGTTTTTTTACCTTTCTCCAAAGTAGCGTTGTCGGAAAAATGACCACGGATATCAGCAAAGAGATTAGACAAAACCTAGTCGAAAAATACTACAGTATGAACTATTCTTTTTACACCAATACAAACATTGGTTATTTGAATAACATCATCACAAAAGAAGCGGATCGAGCAGTAGGGGCTATATCTATTTATTGCCGCCTTCTGGTTTGCATTATATACATTAGCATTTATGTACCCGGAGCAGCTCTTATCAATCCTAGCTTGACTTTGCTGATTATGTTTGTTTCCGTTTTTTTTGTTTCGATTTTACGACCTTTAAATCGAGCTTCTCGAAAAACTTCCTTAGAGATTTCTCATAAAAATGCGGAAATGCAATCTCTCTTGATTCAAATTATTGCTCATTTCAAATATATAAAAGCAACTTCTTCTTTTTCTTCTTTACATAAACAACTTAACCGGAATATCCACAGACATGCCCGGCTAACCTTCTTGCTTATTATGCTAGGAGCCATTGTTAGCTCATTGATGGAGCCTTTTGCAGTAATATTGGTTGCCTCGATGATTTATTTAGAGGTCGTTGTTTCAGGAAAACCCATTGCAGAAATTCTGATTTTAATGGCATATCTCTACCGAGCATTGGGGGAAGTTTTTATGCTACAGATAAATTGGCAAAAATTTAATGGAGCTCTGGGGGGAATTGAAACGGTAGAAGAAGCCCGCAAGAGTCTCGAAGCAAACAAAGAGAGTTGGGGAAAGCAAAAACTAGAAAACTTCGATAAAGAAATTGTCTTTTCAGAAGTTTCTTTTTCATACGGAGAAAAACCTGTTCTCTGTGACCTGAATATCAAGATTCAAAAAAACGAATGTGTAGGCATTGTTGGTTCATCAGGAGCAGGAAAAACAACTTTGTTTGACCTTTTAACCGCTTTGTTAATACCACAAAAAGGTAAGATTAAGATTGACGAAGTTGATTACCAGGAAATAGACCAGAGGAGTCTTCGGAGTATAGTTGGCTATGTTACTCAGGATCCCGTAATGTTTAATGATACAATTGCCAATAACATTTCCTTATGGAATAGCTCCTCTTCTGAAGATCATGATCTTTTAGAAAAATCTGCTCACTCTGCTAACTGCCGAGATTTTATAATGGAAACTTCGGATGGATATGAAACTATCATAGGAGATAGCGGGGTTAAGTTATCGGGAGGACAAAGGCAGAGACTAGCTATTGCTCGTGAGCTTTTCAAAAAACCACAGATTCTCATTTTTGATGAGGCAACTAGCTCCTTGGATAGCGAATCAGAAAAACATATACAAGAAAGCATAGACAAGATAAAAGGAAGTTGTACTCTTGTCATTATATCCCATCGTTTATCTACGATTCGCAACTGCGATCGTATCTATGTCTTGGATAAACAAAAAGTTGTCGAAGAAGGAAATTTTGAGGATCTCTATACAAGGGAAGCATCTCTTTTTCGTAAGATGTGCCAAAATCAAAACTTAACTTTAGAACTATCCTCTCCTTCCCGTGAGCTTTAAAGAATTACCTAGGGAGTGTCCCCACACTCCCTAAAAGTAGGAGGTAAAAGAAATCGTCGATCTTAACAATCAAATAGTTTTAATTACCGGAGGAACAGGTTCCTTTGGGAAAAAAACTGTAAAAACTATTTTAGAGAGATATAAGCCGAAAAAACTCATTATTTTTTCTCGTGATGAACTCAAGCAATTTGAAATGGAGCAAATTTTTTCCGTTGCCCAGTATCCTTGTCTCCGCTATTTCATTGGAGATGTTCGAGACCAAGAAAGACTTTATGCCGCTTTTCATGGTGTGAATTATATCATACATGCTGCTGCTCTTAAACAAGTACCTGCTTGTGAATACAATCCTTTTGAGGCTGTTAAAACAAATATACTAGGGGCTCAAAATATTATTCGAGCAGCGATTCACCAAAAAGTAAAAAAAGTAATCGCTCTGAGTACAGATAAAGCAGCAAATCCCATAAATCTTTATGGAGCGACTAAGTTATGCTCCGACAAACTATTTGTCGCAGGTAACTCTATGAGCGGAGACGCCAATACTAAGTTTGCCGTTGTTCGCTATGGAAATGTTGTCGGAAGCCGTGGCTCGGTCATCCCCTTCTTTTTGAAGAAAAAAGGAGAAGGTGTTTTACCTATCACGGACGAAAATATGACTCGTTTTTCCATTACTTTGCAGGAAGGAGTGGACTTTGTTCTTCAGTGTATCGATAGTATGGAAGGGGGAGAGATGTATATTCCCAAAATTCCAAGCTACCGTATCCTTGATGTAGCGAAAGCTGTTGCTCCTGATGCCAAAGTCGATATTGTAGGTATTCGTCCAGGAGAAAAGCTTCACGAAACCTTAATTCCGATGGATGATGCTAGACGAACAGTTGAGTTTGACAACCATTACGTCATTCAACCGGACTTTATGTGGTGGAAAGGAGCAAAAAATCTCCACGAAAGAGGAGGGAAAACTTGCTCGGCCAACTTTAGCTACTCTAGTGACAACAACACTCACTGGCTAAGTGTTGAGGATATTAGAAAACTAGTAGACTAAAAAATAGGCAAAAGTTCTTAAAGGAACCGAAGAATGAAACTAGGGCTAGGAACAGTTCAATTTGGTTTAGACTATGGAATATCTAATTCCAGAGGAAAAACAAAAGCCCAAGAAGTGCGAAAAATTTTTTCCCTCGCTCAAGAAAAAGGTATTCGAGTCATTGACACCGCTCATGGCTATGGAGAAAGTGAGGCCATTATTGGAGCGTGTCTTCCTTCAGAGCATAGTTTTCGGATCTTTACAAAAACACCTCCTTTTCGCAAACAAAGCTTGAAAAAAGAAGATATCGAACTAGCACGAAGGGCTTTTGAAAGTTCCCTACTTAACTTAAAGCAAGAGAAACTAGCAGGAATCTTTGTTCATCATGCCAAAGACCTTTGTGTTCCTGGAGGAGAAATGCTTTTTCGCTACTTGGAAGACTTGAAAGAAAGTGGAGTAGTCGATAAGATAGGCGTTTCTGTTTATGGTCAGGAGGAAATCGATTTCTTATGGGACAAGTTTTCTCTAGACATCATCCAAGTTCCCGTTAATGTTTTTGACCAAAGATTGATTGAAACGGGTCATCTTGGTAAACTAAAAGCTCGCGGAGTTGAAATTCATGCTCGTTCCATTTTTCTCCAAGGACTCCTTTTAATGGATCAACTAGATGCCCACTTTTCTCCTTGGCAATCTCATATCCAAAAATGGAGAGATTTCTTAAAGACAAATGATTGGAGTAAAATTCAAGGTCCCATTGAATTTATTTGCCAGCAAGAGGAAATTGATTTTGCTATTTTGGGAGTAAATGATCAATTGCAACTGGAAGAAAATTTTGGTTGCTTTAGAAAAAGTTCTCCCTCTCAATATCACTTTAAAACTTTTGCCCAAACGGACGAAAAACTTTTAAACCCTTCTTTATGGAAGCTCTCTTCGTGAGAAAAATTAGCATTGTTACAGTTGCTCGTTCTGACTATGGTATCTATCGTCCTGTTTTGAAAGCCTTAGCCAAAGAATCTAATTTAGAAGTTACGCTTTGGGTTAGTGGAATGCACTTGTCTCCTGAATTTGGATTAACCTACCAAGAGATTGAGCAAGACGGGTTTTCTATCGAAGAAAAAGTGGAGATGTTGATTTCAGGAGATAGTCCTGAAGCAATTGGTAAATCGATAGGCTTGGGAGTCATAGGGTTTTCTCAAGTTATGGCACGGAGTCGACCAGATATTTTGGTCGTCTTAGGGGATCGCTTTGAGATGTATGCTGCCGCCTTGGCTTCTCTCCCTTTTCAAATTCCTTTGGTTCATATTCATGGAGGAGAAGTTACAGAAGGAGCCATTGACGATTCTTTACGTCACTCTTTAACCAAGTTAAGTCACTTTCATTTTGTTTCTTGCCAAGAGTACCGTAGTCGCGTTATTCAACTGGGAGAAGAACCTTGGCGAGTCATGGTTTCAGGAGCACCGGGCCTAGATTCTATCCAGCAAATTCCTCTCTTGGAAAAAAAAGAGCTGGAAGAAAATTTATCTTTGTCTTTGTCAGATAGCTTTCTCTTAGTGACCTTTCATCCTGTTACCAAAGAGTACCTTCAAGTAGAAAAACAAATAGATTCATTGCTAGAAGCCCTTGAGAAAACAGAGATGATAACAATTTTCACTTTACCCAATGCAGATACTAAGGGAAGAGTTATCATAGAAAAACTGCAAAAATTTGCCCAAGAAAATTCCTGGGCTCATCTTTTTGGAAGCCTAGGGAGTAAGCGTTATTTTAGTTTAATGGCTCTGGCCACTGCTATGGTGGGAAATTCTTCCAGTGGGATTATTGAAGCACCTTCTTTTTCTCTTCCCGTTGTCAACATAGGCAGCCGCCAAAAAGGACGTTTAAGAGCTGCCAACGTTATTGATGTCGGCGACACTTCTGTAGAGATCTTAGAAGGAATAAAACTTGCTAGCTCAGCTTCATTTCGTTCTAGTTTGGAAGATTTAGTTAACCCCTATGGACAGGGAAATGCTAGTGAGAAAATTGTCAAAAAACTCCAAGAGATGAGTTTAGACGATAAGCTACTACAGAAAAAATTTTATAATATTGCCTCTGTGCCGGAAAAGTAAAGATGGAAAAAATAGATATTTTAGATAGTGTATGTGTCCGACTGGAAGATAAAGTCCAAGACGCTATTAGCTGTATAGAGAAAAATGTCAAAAAAGTAGCGGTGGTTGTCGGAGAAGACTATCATCTTGAGGGTATTATTACCGATGGAGATATTCGGCGCTTTTTTCTAGAAAAAAAAGATTTTTCTCTTCCCATTAAAGAACTGCTAGAGCAGAAAAAGAAAGGTCCTTACCCCTCTCCTCTAAGAGCTTCTTCCCAAGCAAGTAAGGAAGAGTTACGGAAGATAATGGAGGAGAATATGATCCGGCATATTCCCTTAGTAGATGAAAAAAACCGCATTTGTCAACTAATTACCTTGAGAGAAGTTTCTCAAAGTAGTTCCCCTCGTGCCATTATTATGGCTGGTGGCTATGGAAAACGCCTTCATCCGTTAACCCAAAATCTTCCTAAGCCCATGCTTCCCGTAGGAGATCGGCCATTAATCGAGCATACTATTGAAAATTTGAAACTGGCTGGTATCCACCACGTTTATATTAGCACCCACTATATGCCCGAAAAAATTAAAGAGCATTTTGGTAATGGAGAAGAGCACGATATAAATCTCCGCTATATCACTGAAGAGAGCCCTCTAGGAACAGCAGGAGCAATCCGTCTCTTGGAAGAGTCAGAAGAACCCTTATTGGTGATCAATGGAGACATTTTAACAAAGCTTGACTACGATACTATGCTTCGTCATCACCAAGAAAATAAAGCCGCTCTGACCGTAGCTGTTAAGAAGTATGATTTTAAAGTCCCTTATGGAGTTGTCGAAAGCGAGGGGTTTCTTGTGAAGGGTCTCGTAGAAAAACCTTCCCTTAGTTTCTTTGTTAACGCCGGAATTTATCTTCTTTCTCCTAAATCGCTTCAGTATATTCCTAAAGAAAAACGTTTTGACATGACAGAGCTGATCGAAAAACTACTTGAGGAGAAGTGCTCTGTTCATAGTTTTCCTATTGTAGAGTATTGGCTAGACATCGGAAAACACAGCGACTATGAACAAGCTCAAAATGACGCTCGTGATGGAAAATTAGAAAGAAAGCAAGTGAGTAAGAAAGATGACCACAAGAATACCTGAAATTATCTCCTTCATTCGCAAAGTATATGGTCAAAAAGAACTTATCCCCCTGCATGAGCCGCGTTTTCTTGGCCAAGAAAAAAAATACCTTGTAGACTGCATTGACTCTACTTTTGTTTCTTCGGTGGGAGAGTATGTCGATCGTTTTGAAAGAATGATCGAAAGTTATACCCAAAGCTCGCATGCTATTGCGGTAGTAAATGGTACTTGCGCTTTGCAAGTAGCACTAGAGCTGGCAGGGGTTAAACGGGGAGACGAAGTTTTAACTCAGGCATTAACCTTTGTTGCCTCGGCCAATGCGATCCATTACTGTGGGGCAGACCCTATATTTTTGGATAGTGATGAGGATACCTTAGGTATGTGTCCCAAGAGCTTAGAGAATTTTCTAGAAGAAAATGCTTTTGTCGATGACCACGGGGTTTGTCGAAACCGACATAGCCAAAAGAGAATAACCGCTTGTTTACCAATTCATATATTAGGGCATCCCTTAAAAATCGACCAAGTTTCAGAAGTATGTCAGCGCTTTCAGATTTGTGTGGTCGAAGATGCAGCCGAAGCGTTGGGAAGCTTATACCAAGGAAAACATGCAGGAACTTTTGGGCATTTAGGAGTTTATAGTTTCAATGGAAACAAAACGGTGACTTGCGGAGGAGGAGGAGTTATCGTTACCAACGATAAACAATTAGCCAAAAAAGGAAAGCATCTTACGACCACAGCAAAAGTTGCCCATCCCTGGGAGTATAACCATGATGAAATAGGATATAACTACCGTTTGCCTAACCTCAACGCAGCGCTGGCTTGTGCCCAAATGGAAAACTTGGATCGTTTTATTGAAAATAAGCGTGAGCTAACTCTCATTTACCAAGAATTTTTCGCTAAAATAGGAATACATTTTTTTCAAGAGCCTCTTGGTTGCCGATCTAACTATTGGCTACAAGCTATATTACTTGAAAACCGGAAAGAAAGAGATTTATTTTTAAGAGAGCTTAATCAAGCAAAGATTATTTGCCGTCCTATTTGGAAACTTATTCCAGAGTTGTCTGTTTATCAAAACAAGCAGAGCTCTGACTTGACCCAGGCAAAAAAAATTAGTGATTGCCTGATCAATATTCCCAGTAGCGTTCGCATTTAGGAAAGATTTAACACAGAAAAATTTTCAAGCTCGCGAAAATCTTTCGACAAAGCTAACTCTCCAGATATTTTTGTCTACTATTTTCTTTTGTTTTTTCAAGGATGTACTTAGCTGACCTTTTTCCTGAGTTTCCCTGTGCCCCAAACACATAGTTTTCTTCAAAGATTTTCCTCTTTTTTGCTTTTGTTTTCCATTGTTTTAACAACTCTTTCGAAGGCATATCCAAGAGTTTTTTGAGTTCTTTTTCCCAGCTATCTTCTCCCCCATCTATGAGGAAAATACTCTCCTTTAAAAGCTTAGATACATCTGGTAAAATCGGAGAGTTGGGAAACTCTATAAAAATTAAAGGAACTTCACTAGACCAAGCCCAACCTAGTGTACTTGTTGCAGTTAACAAAATAATGACATCAGAGGCCGCCCTTAAATATTTGAACTCAAAATATTTGAGTACGCGAACATGTTCTGGTAGATTTCCCAATTTTTCATAAGGCTCAGGATCTAAGTAACGAGTACTCGGATAAAGCTTCATAATAGAAGGATCTTTGATCTTGGCTAAGACCTTACTACCAATGATTTTCATAATATTGTGGTATTCCCAATCCGTTAGATTGAGAGGAACTTTTTGGGAATTGTTTGTCGCAAGAGCTGGGAGTAAACAAATAAGCCTATCCTTAGATTTAACTTTGAGCAGTTTTCTTGTTAAAAATCGTTGAAGTTTATAGAAACGTATCTTTTTATTTTCCCAAGGAGCCCCGCTAACAACTCCTCCGCAAATATTTTTGTTTTTAAGGTACGCTTCTTTGGATGCTTTACTATAACAAACCATGAGATCACTTTCATCAGCATATCCACCTTGAGAATGTAAATATGTGGTTGTGCCATTAACTCCTGCAGTAACCCCATGCTCAAATGTGAAAATAGGAATTTTTTCTTGGATTAAATATTGTTGTATAAGGCGCTCTCTAGATGATGTAAGACCATTTGTTGCTATAGAAAAATTTTCTGAAACATACTGAGCAAATCTTTTCTTTATAGTAGGAAGTTGGGTAATAACTCCATGAGCATAAGGCAGGGCTTCGTAAATTTTATTTGCTAAAATTTGCTCACAAACTCGGTAACTTTCCTGGTAGGGTAAGTTCTGGGCCTCAAGGGCACGCTGTAAATGTTCAGAAATTTTCTGTTCTAAATTTACTTTATGAACCAAGTTTTCTGGAACACATTTATCAAGCTTAAGTATTTGAGGAGTGTAAACAACCCGTCCTCCTCCCATAAAAACGGGCCAAAAAGATTCCGTAGCAAGTTCGCATAATTTTAAAAAGAAAATAGTCGGGGGTTGAGTTTTTCCTGGCAACTGTATCGATTTTTTAGGAAGGATTCCTCTTCGTTTTAAGTTTAGCCAAAAAACAAACATAAGCGTGCTAAATTCTTGGCTAATGAGAGATAGAAATATCTCTGTTTTAGGGATTTTGTCTCTTCTAACATTTGCTAGTGCTTGCTCAAAATTTGCTTGGTGTTCCAATGTGGATAAATTAGGATAGTTTGTTCTACTAGCAATCCAAGTATACACATTAGCAAATCTATCCACATCTATGGAAAAATCTTCACTTGGTGGAATGATAGAGCTTCCCACTACTTGAAATTTACTCTCCGAAGAAAAAAAGTCTTGGTACCATTTTTCCAATAAAAATGATTTATAGAGTAAGATAAACATAGTTCTCCGAATGCTGTGGCGTATTGTTTTTCCTATCTGAAAAGATCCAATAAAATCTGCACAGAGATCATCGATTTCTCCTACCAGAGAGTCTGCAAAGTCAATGCTTGCAAAACCGAGAGAAGAGTATATCCCAGGAGCTAGATTTTCTTCCAGAGAAAAAACCTTTTCTCCCAAAAGAGGTAATTTTTCTAAAAGCCAAGGAGATGTTGTATGCCAAGTAACCGTTTCTTCTGGTTTTATATTTTTCCGAGCAAAATGGAAAGCTTCTTCATTTTCTATTAAGTTGTGTAGCATAATGATTATTTATTTGTCTTTTGGTGAAAGAAGCCTTTCATGTATATTTGTACGAGGACAATTCGAGATAAAAGATAAAATGGAGGGAAGCTTACTAGATAAAAAAAGCGTTGGCAGAAGGCTTCTCGATCAACACCTTTAAATGAAAAAACCTCTTTCAAGCTGAGTATTTCTCCTTGAAAAGGAAAAAGGAGATTATATATCAATTTGGGGAAAAAGAATTTTTTCTTTTTGTAGTGAAGTAACTCGTATGAAAACTCTTGAAGTTCATCATGAAAAAGAATTTCTAGGAGTTTAATTTCATTTTTACTCAATCTCGTTCGCCACCGTTTTGTGACGTAAGCATTAGGAGCGGCAAGCTTTCCTTCGAGTTCTTTTGGGTCATCTTGGAGAGATTCGCGAGAACCTTTCCTTCTTGAGTTATAAGATCCTGCTCCTCTCCACTGTTTACCAATCATCGTGGGACTGTAATCTTCTTCTTTCCAGCCTTCCCACATAGAAACATTGAGCCAAGTAGTTATTTTTTCCATGGTAGGAACAAAGTTTAAATTCAAATCTTCATTCTTAACAGAAGAAAAACTTTCGGGATATTTTTTTTGATAAGTAACAACTGTTTGGGTGGCAGAGGACAAGTAACAAAGCCAATACAAAAAGACACAACCATAGTCCCTGTTGATATTTTTCTTGAGAAGAAGACCTAGTTGTTGATGGTAGTTGCCAAACTGGATTCCATACATATTACTCCGGGCATTGAGAAACTGATGTCGGACAGAGGCAAAATTAGCTCTTTGGTCCCTTACTAAGCGGATAAATTTAGCTTCTGGAAAATCTTCTCTTACTGCTTCGATTACTTTGCCACTGAAACCTCCTAATGGATTTTCTTCTCTTAAGCTTAAAGCATCGCTCATAAGTATATAGCGGATTTGATCAATATTTCTTCCTATTCCGATAGCGTAAGAAAGATAAGTGGCTAGAACTAAATCTTTCCGAGAAATAGTTTCTTTTTCGGCTAAAAAAGCATCAAAGTGTTTTCTTACCTTAGCTCGATTTACCTGAAAAGTAGGGTCACACCCATAAATGAACAAGTTTTCTTTCATTTGTTCATCTAAGTCGTTGTAAATATATTTAAAGTAAGTACCTTCGATAATTGTTTCCCTTGCCTCATTGACACTTAATATTTTTTCCTTATGTTCGGTAATCAGACAAGAATAAAAGTACTGAATGAGAGGACAAGTCAAAACTTCGGGGTGTTTATCGAAAATGGTAAGAAAAAAAATATTACCAGCTCTTCCAGCATCTAAAGCAACGATGGGGTTTACTTGTTCAAAGAATAAATCGATTTTGGGGTCCATGTATTTTCTTCTATAATGATTGTGACTTTTATTGATTTTTAGGTTGCATTGGCAGAAACTCTTTGCTTAGATATCAAAAAAATACAAAAATGTCAATTCCCTTGTTAAGTTAAGATCTAAATTGAGATCTGCAGGCCCAAGTATATCAGAAAAACTTAAAATTCGAAAGTATATGAGTGATTAGTATGGAATTAGAGCGACCTTTTCTTAATGGTAAAAACATATTTTTACAGCCGATGGATATCAGTTTTTTAGATAGTAATTATTTAAACTGGGTAAATGATGACGAAATTATTGATAACATGGCCTCTTTATCATTGCCAACGACTGAAAAAGGGTTAAGGGAATACATAGAGAATAACACTAATCGATCAGATGTTGCTTTTTTTGCTATTCGTTGGAAAGAGAACAGTGAATTTATAGGAACGATAAAGTTAGGCCCCATTGATTGGATAGATCGAAAAGCCTACTATGGACAACTTGTTGGGAAAAAATATTGGGGAAAAGGAGTGGGAACAGAGGCTTTACGTCTACTTGTTTCCTACGGCTTTAATCGTCTAAATTTACATTGGATTGGAGCTGCGGTAATTGCAGAAAACAAAGCGTCTATCAAGTCAAGTGAAAGAGCAGGTTTTACATTAGTGGCAACCATCCCAAATCAAATATGGTATAAAGGACGTTATACCGCTATGCTTCACTTTGGGATTACTTCAGATGAGTTTTATGCCCAAGAAAAATGTAAAAATGACACATAATGGAATTTCTATAAACACACCAGAGGATAAGATCTATGATTCCCTTTGATCATAAAGCATTTATTGATAAAGTTTGGTACCAAGCTCGGGATATTGTTTCTGATGGCTATGACCAAGCTCTAAACCACATTAAAGAGCTTCTCCCTGAAATGAAGATTCATAAGTATCCTTCGGGAATGGAGACTTGGTCTTGGATTATTCCTCCCAAATGGAATTTAAAAAATGCCTACATTAAATCTTCCGAAGGAAAAATTTTGGTTGATATGCAGGACCATCCCTTACACGTCGTATCATACTCCACTCCTATTTCAGGAAAAATTTCAGGAGATGAGTTAAGAAAACACTTGCATACTCGCCCCCAGTGCCCAAAGGCCATCCCTTTTGAATTTTCTTACTATCAAAAAAATTGGGGTTTTTGCGTACCTCATGTAGAAAAAGATAATTTCCAAGACGATGAATATAATGTTTTAATTGACTCTAGCTTTGAAGAGGGTGAGCTTAAGGTCGGAGATTTTTATATTCCAGGAAAAACTGATCAAGAATATGTCATAATGTCTCACCTTTGTCATCCTTATCAGGCCGAAGATGGCATTTCAGGAATTTCTACTGTCATGGCTGTGGCTCAGCATTTTCGAAAAACCCAAAATAGTCACTACTCGCTTCGCTTTTTATTTGTCCCAGAAAGCATTGGCTCCATTGCCTTTCTTAGTCAAAACGAGCATTTAATTGAAAAAATGCAAGGCTGTATTTTTCTAGAAATGCTGGGTCATGATGATCAACTCAGCTTACAAAAATCACGCCAAGGAGATAGTGTTTTAGATAAAGCTGCGGAAATTTGTTTAGAAGAAAATAAGTCTCCTTACCGAGTTGGAAAATTTTGCGAAGTTATTGTCAACGATGAAAAAATTTTTAACGGCCCAGGGGTCAACATCCCTTCTATTTCCCTTAGTCGCTCCAAGTTTTGGGGAAGAGGAGAGTGGCCTTTCCCTCAGTACCATACTAGTTTTGATACCCCAGATATTATTTGCCCAAAAAGATTAGAAGAAGCTAGCCAGTTAACCATTGGCCTTGTGAATACCTTAAATGAAAACTACAACCCTCAAGCAAAAGTAAAAGGGCCCATTTTTCTTTCTCGCTATGACCTTTGGGTGGATTGGCGAATTGACCGAGAACTTAACCAAAAACAAGAGGAAGTGTTCTATTATTTACATGACAATAACAAAACTTTAATTGACATCGCATGTGAACTACAAATTCCTTTTCCCATCTTAAAAGATTGGTTGGAAAAGTTTTATGAGCATGGATTAATCGAAAAAAAATTTAATTGAGGCAATCTTGATTCATAATAAAAAAATTTTGGCCATTATTCCCGCCAGAGGAGGCTCTAAAGGAGTTCTTCGTAAAAACATTAAGGACCTAAGTGGCAAGCCACTAATCCAATGGACTATCGAGGCTGCCAAAAACTCTCTATACATAGATACCCTTTATGTTTCTTCTGATGATGAAGAAATCTTGACATTTGCTGCTCAAATGGGTTCTAAATACCCTTTAAGACGACCTGATTTTTTAGCTCAAGACAATACTTCGGGAATTGATGTTGTTGAACACATAATAAAGACAGTTGATCCTCATGATATCTTAGTACTTTTACAACCAACATCTCCTCTACGAGAGACTAAAAATATTGAGGAAGCATTAGATCTATTTATCAACAGAGATAAATCAATTGATACCTGTGTATCGGTCTGTGAGTCATCAAAATCTCCTCATTGGATGTATCAGGTCCAAGCAAATGGCACCGTTAAACCTATTCTTGACAGCACAAAGATCTATTCATGCAGGCAAGAAATCCCCAAGAGTTATGTTCTTAATGGTGCTATTTATATCGCAGAAGTGGAATGGTTCAAGAAACATAAAACTTTTTTAACGGATAACACCTTAGCTTATGTTATGCCCGCAGACAAATCTATAGATATAGATACAAATTTAGATTTTGTTGTGGCAGAAGCTATCATGAACTTTCAAAAGAGCAAAGACGCTCAATTATAAACCAAAGGAAGTAAAATGTCTTATGTTATATGGCTTACGGGGGTTTCTGGAGCAGGTAAAACCACCTTGGCTAAGCTAGTAAAAAAAGAGTTGGATAAAAAATACCCTAAAGTAGAGTTACTAGATGGTGACATTGTTCGTAGTTTTTTTGAAAATGACTTAGGCTATACACGGCATGAACGTATTCTCAATATTCGGCGAATAACATTTGCCGCAATGCTTTTGGCTAAGCACGGAATACCTGTTGTTGTAGCTAATATTGCCCCTTATTATGAAGTCAGAGACTTTATTCGAAAGAAAATATCATCTTATTATCAAATTTACCTAGAAGTTTCTGAAGAAACAGTCGTTAAAAGAGATGTAAAAGGATTTTACAAAGATTTTCGAGAAGGAAAAATAAAGGAAATGATCGGAATGGATGATCCTTATGAAACACCACGAAACCCTCACTTAAAAATCAATACAGAAAAAGAGAGTGTGGATGATTCCTTAGAAAAAATAATAGACTTTCTCACCCAGAAGGGAATTTAGATTGTGACGAAATTGGATTTAGAAATTAACCATGATACATGGATGGAGATTTGCAATATCAGCTCCTCTGCTTTTGCTCCCATTGAAGGATTCATGGATGAGAAAAACTACCGCAGTGTTGTAGATGAAATGCACTTATGCAATGGAGAAGCTTGGACTTTACCAATCACTTTAGATATACCTGAAAACAAAAAAGAGCAAACTAAAAAAAGCTCTAGTTTAAATCTTTTCTTTCAAGGGAACTTAGTAGCTCAAATGGAAGTAGAAGATGTTTTTCAAATTCAATCAGAAGATACTGCAAAAATATTTAAGGTAAGTAAAAAAGAACACCCAGGGGTGGCAAAAGAGTTATCCAGATCTCAAACTCGAGCAGGAGGAAAAATCACTCTCCTTTCTTCTTTAGACGATCCCTTTTCCAGTTTTCCTAGCACTCCAGCGGAAACAAAAAAATTCTTTGCCGAGCATAACTGGAAAAAAGTTACAGGATTTCAGACAAGAAATCCCCCTCACCGAGCTCACGAATATCTTCAGAGGATTGCTTTAGAGGTAAGCGATGGTATTTTTATCCAGCCTCTCATTGGCTGGAAAAAAGCCGACGATTTTTCTCCAAAAGCCGTCTTGCAAGCCTATAAAACTCTAATTTCCCAGTGCTATCCCAAAAACAGGGCTCTTCTAGGGATATTGCAAACCCCCATGAGGTATGCAGGACCAAGGGAAGCTGTTTTTCATGCAATTATCCGTCGAAACTACGGTTGCACTCATTTTATTGTCGGACGCGATCATGCCGGAGTAGGAGGCTACTACGGAAAATACGAAGCTCAGCAACTATGTCAGCAATTTACGAATCTGGGAATAGAAGTACTATCTCTTTGTGGTCCCTTCTATTGCAAAAAATGTCAAATGGTAGTAACAGAAAAGACTTGTTGTAGTGAAGATCAACAAGCAGCTAGTATTTCGGGCACTCAAGTAAGAGAGTTGCTTCTCAAAGGAGAACATCCTCCTCACGAATTTATGCGGCCAGAGATCGCTGAAGTTTTAATTGAATTAGGAAAAAAAGGAGAATTATTCTGTGGAAAATAAAGAAAAAAAATTTACCATAATCGTCAGTGTAGGCCCCTCTCTTCTAAGTAATCAAGAAAAGCTCCAAGAAATTGACAGCTATGGCAATTGTATCTACCGTTTAAATGGAGCCCACCTAGAGCCTTCAGGAGTTTCTTCCTTCGCGAAAAACCTAAGAGAAAGCTTGAGAGATCCACTGATTATGCTAGACCTTCCTGGCAACAAAGTGCGGACAAAAAATCTTTTTGATCCCATTCGCTTAGTGAAAGGTTACACAGTTGATCTACACAAATCTCAAGTCAACTATCCTGAGTTTTACACTCTTTTAAAACCCGGCGATATCATTCTTGCTCAAGACGCCACCTTAACTCTAAAAGTAAAAAGCGTGAGCAATGAAACGATTCATGCTGAAAGTCACTCTGATGGACTTCTTTTAAACAACAAAGGACTGCATGTACCAGGAATCCACGAAAAAATCCCATTCGTTTTTGAAAAAGATCTTCAACTCATAAAAGTGGCTTGCCAAGAGAAATTACAGTGCCTCTCTCTTTCCTTTGTTCGAAATAAACAAGATATCGAACAAATCAAAGCTATTCTAGAAAAAGAACATTCTTCCGAAATGGAAATTTTTGCCAAGATAGAAACGGCAGCGGCCCTTGAAAATTTAGAAGAGATTCTTTCTCTTGTTAACCAAGTTAACGTGGATAGAGGAGATCTTTCTTCCGATATTGGTCTTCTCAATCTCCCTGAAGCCCAGGAAAAGATTATTAGTACTTCTAAAAAACATGGCAAAGATATTTATTTAGCTACCCAGTTTTTGAAAAATATGGAAGAGAACCCTGTCCCCCTCATTGCAGAAGTAATGGACTTAGCAAAGACTTTAGGCCAAGGAGTTTCAGGAATACAGTTGTCTGAAGAGACCGCTATTGGTAAATACCCTGAAAAATGTGTAAAGCTAATTTTTGACATCAAGGATCAGTGCTCTATATAGTTTTCTTAAGAGCCAATTGTAAAGTTCTTGGTTAACTCTCTTAAGAGAGACATCATGTCAAAAAAAGAGGATGATTTATTGAGTTCATCCTAACCATTCTCTAAACTTAGAGAATGGTTAGGATAGTTGGCAATTTAAATCTAGCTTATCCTCTAGCTTTTTTTCCGAGCATGGACAATAAAGGTAGAGCAAAGGAACATTCCGCGCCAATCTTGGGCTTTTTCTAGCTTGGCGCTTTGCTCTCGGAATTCCTGGGTAAAGCTATGCTCAAAGACCGGAGGAAGGGCATGGTAGTGGTAGTAGTAGAGATCCACTAGCTCTAAACCGTAAGCTTTGATTTCTTGGCCAATGGTTAGAGGATTGTGAAAAATAGAGTGGATGTTACAGGCATCGACGGTTTTAAATTTTTCTCGGAGTTCGCCGGTTAGGCATTTATCCATCAAGTGCTGAGAAACTTCCTTTTGGCACTCAGAAGAGAGTTCTTTAAAAGGAAGCATATCGTTGATTAAAAAGTCGATGGTGTATTGGTTCATGGAAAATAGTGAGAAAAGCTTATTGCGTAGGCTGAAAATGAAGTCCCCGTTTTCTTTAACAACACTACTGACTTCCTTCATGGTTTGGGCAAAGTCCCGAGCGTAGTAGACGGAACCCATTGCCGTAACACAGTCGTATAGGCTTTGAACATGCTCAGATGTTTTCTCCATGTTCCCATGGATAACGCGCTGAGGGTCTTGTCCAGCTTCTTCTAAGCGTTTTTTGGCATGAGAAACCATTTCAGGAGAAAACTCTAATCCTTGGGCATTAAAACCTGCTTCAAGGACTTCTAGAAGAGGTTGTCCACTTCCACATCCTACGTCTAAAACGCTTTTTGGAGAAATTTCTTGGAGAAGAGAGAGAAATATATTTAGGCGAAAACGATCAGCAGGGTATTTCTCATATTCATTTGGATTTACGTACTGCTCATGATAGACGGAAGCTTCCTTTCCGAAGTGAGTGAAAGCATCTTTCTTTTTATCTTCTTGGTTCATGGATAATTCTTTCTAACTAATTTTTTCTAACTAATTTTTTTTACTATCTCCCACCAGATAACACGGGCAAGAGCTTTAGTGATTTTCCAATTACTGCGCAAGGTTGTTCCAAATCTTGGATTATCTTGTCTTTTGGCAATAGGAACGGCAAGTTCGGTAAATCGATAGCCTCTTTTTAGGGAAGCCAAAGTTAACTCGGTTCCGACAGAATGAATGTGATCGAATCCTGAGTTTTTTTCGTATAGCTCTATGTGGTATCCTTTCATTCCGCAAAGAATATCATGGATACCAAAGCGCCACCGAAAATAAAGTCCCATAACTTCCTCACTCCAGCGAGCTTTTTGAGGACGAACTCCCAAAACAAGAGGAACTTTTTCGTTTTGCAAGAGATTCAGGTAAGAGGCCAGTAAATCTGCTTTGTGCTGCCCATCGGCATCAAAAGTGATAACAAAAGAACATTTTCTCTGAAAGGCTTCGGAGAAACCTGAGTTCAAAGCACCATCATAGCCTTTATTTTCCTCGTGTCGAACAACAACTGCCCCCGCTTCTTTCGCATATTTACCTGTGTTATCATGGGAACAATCATCGACAACTATGGCGATGCCATAATCTAAAACGCCTTTGACCACTTGGGCAATGGTTCTTTCTTCATTGAAAGCAGGGATAATGATAGCTACTTCAGATCTCTCCATCGAATGTGCTCTCCTCCTTTTAGCTCGTTGACCAGAGTTTTTCCGATTACCACAGGAGTATCCAAAGGAGAGATTCCATCGGCAGGGCAAGGACGCAAAGGAATGATATCTTCTCTTGTCAAAATGCTTCCTGCATTTAGGTCACGTACTGTTCTTAAGGATCGACGCTGGATAACCACAGTCTCTTCTTCATTTTTTTCGACTTTTTTGACACCACTGCCCAAAGAAATTTCTAGCTCTCGGCTTCTTTCGACCATGTCTTTCCATGCTTTCGGGTCCATCGAAAAAGGATGGTCGGGCCCCTCTCTCTTGGTATCATCGGTGAAATGTTTTTCTATGACTCTTGCTCCTAGTGCAATAGATCCTAAAACGGTAGCATGACCAGGTGTGTGGTCGCTCAAGCCAAGGATAAGACCTGGAAACATACTGGCATATGACTTTAAGACATTGAGCTGGATATACTTGAAGTTCTCTAAGCTTCCTGTGTAGTTTGTGTTACACTGCATTAGGGCAAGGTCTCCTGTGATGCCAAGGACATGATCTACCACTTGAGCAACCTCATCAGCGGTCGAAGCCCCTGTTGCCACTAACATCGGTTTACCTTTTTGGGCCATGTGTTCAATAATTTCTAGCCAAGTGATATCACCAGAACCAACTTTAAAAGCAGGAACGTAGCTATTGACAGCATCGACTAACTCCATAGAGTAGGGGCTTGTAAAAAAAGTAATCCCGGCTTTATCACAGGTTTCCTTTAAAGTCGAAGTCCACTCTACATTGACAGAAGCATCTTGGTATACTTCGAAGACAGATTTTTTCCATTTGGATTGATGAGATTGCTGATTGCCCATATTTTTAAAACCATAGTCGCTGACGATGGTTTCCGCTTTAAAGTGCTGAAATTTGGCAGCATCAGCACCATTTTCTGCAGCAAGATAAATCAAATCCTTAGCTCTTTCTAAATCTCCATCATGATTGGCTGCGACATCTGCAATAAAGTAAGTGGGGTGATCCCAACCAATTTTTTTGGAGCCAATTTGAATTTCGTGGGCGGGTTTATGTTTCATTACTTTTCCTTTCTGAGTTTAGCAATCTCTTCCTCTAGAAGAGGCAATTGGGTAGCAAAAGCAGCTTCAAACTTACAACTGTCCATACGCATATCAAAAGGTCGGTAAGCACTAAAACCAAAATCGCTCGCTTTGGTACTTTCTGCTTTATCTGTCTTCAAACCTAATGACTTAGCCAAAGAATGGGCAAAATCTCGTTTACTCATTCCAGAGTGGCTGCCTAAATTAAACACCCCCCCTTTTGGTTCGTCAATAACCAATTCTATCATTTTACACAAGGTGTTCATGTGCAAGGGAGAAAAGAGAACGTCTGTAAAAAGCTGAATGCTTCTCTTTTCTTCAAAAGATTCTACTAACCAGTCACTAAAGCTCTTGCGTCTGGAGCATTGACTGGGGCCAAAAAAATTCGTTCGCAAAACGGTTCCTGACACAACATGCGCCGCAATTTCGCCAGCATATTTGGATAGAGCGTAGGCGTTAGTTAGCCTATGGTTCACTTCTTTGTGAGGCCCTTCTTGGTCGTAAACTTGATCTGTAGAGATATATATCAAATGGCTTTTTTTGTTTTTCTTGATCCAGGAAGCAATATTTTCAACGGTTTTTACATTGTAAAGATAGGCTTGGTGGAAATCATTTTGACATTGATCGACATTTGTCAAAGCAACTAAATGAACGATAACATCAGGCTGGCATTTTTCTAAGAGATTGTCTGTCGCTTCAGAATCAACTAAGTCGCATGCGTAGTCGAGCGAGTTTTTTTTTCCTTGGCCCCATACTTGGTATTTTTCTGTCTTTTTCAAGAAGGGATAAAGAGAGGCTCCTAGTAGTCCAGTTGCTCCCGTAACAAGTACGTTTTTTTTGGTTTCCATAGTTTAATTGAGCCTTTTAAAACCTGCCACGGCGGGCGCTCCCACAAGTTGTCTTTCACTACTTCCTTCTTTTTCCCACTGGGCAATCTGAGCAAAGGACTTTTCTGCCGCTTCCAGATAAACTTGAACATGTGTTTCTTGATGAGCGTGCATAGCGTAAAAAATATTAGAAGCCAGAAAACCTTTTTCTAACATAAGTTGAACAAAGAGGGCTTTCAAAACAAGAGGCTTTGCATTTTGAAAAGTAAAGTGACTGAGAGGAGGTATTCCCCCTACTTCGATAGAAACTTGATGTTCTTGAGCTACTTTTCTCCAGCCTTCCTGGACGAGCTTTCCTATTTTCATAAGGTGCTCTCCGACTTGATGTTTTTGGTGTTCTCTAATAGTCGCAAGAGCAGCACTTGCCCCTACTCTTTCCGTCCAGTTCGTGCTGCTAATGAAACTACTTTGGGTTGCCCGCATGATTCTTTCTCGCCCGATAACAGCAGCAATTGGATAGCCATTTCCGATCGCCTTAGCAAAAATGGCAAGATCAGGCTCTACTCCTAGAAGAAGATGGGCTCCGCCAGAGTTCATCCGAAATCCAGCCGAAATTTCATCAAAAATCAAAACGACCTGAGCTTCATCGGCGAGTTCTCGGACTTCCTTTAAAAAATTTCCTTGGGGCCAAGTATTACGAATAGGCTCCATAATAATAGCGGCCAAATCATTTTTGTGTAGGCGAATAATCTCTTTTAACTCTTCTATTTTATTATAGTGAAAAGGAATAGCTGTTCCTTTTAAGCCTTGAGGAACTCCTGCCGGGTCTAGTCCTGGTAGAAGATGTCCTTCTAAGCTGTCGTTACCTAAATTGGCCGCCAAGTACCAATCGTGCCAGCCATGATAACCACAAAAGGCAATCTTATCTTTGCCTGTGTGAGCTCTGGCAATACGAACCGCCATAGTAGCCGCTTCTCCTCCAGATTTGCTATAGCGTACTTGATCAGCCCAAGGATGAATTTCACATAAAAGATCCGCCAACTCTACTTCTTCTGGGCAATTCAAAGAACAACTTACCCCTTGAGCAACAGCCTCACAGACAGCTTTGTCTACGATAGGATCAGCGTAGCCTAATATATTGGCACCAATGCCGCCGATACTCATGTCTATGTATTTATTATCGTCTAAATCCCATACTTCAACCCCCTGAGCTTTCTTGTAGTAGCCAGGCCAAACCCCACGAGAAAATTGGTCAGGACGTTTCGAGAGCAACTGAGTCATTCCAGGAATTCGCTTTATAGCCCGCGCTTGCATTTGTCCAGACTTGCTTTGGAGGAATTGTTGTTGTTGGTCTTCTCGCAAAGATTTCTGCAAGCCTTCATCTCGTTGGAATTGAGTATTGATCGTTTTTAAATGAGGATGTTTTTCTAAGTAGGCTAAAATATCTTTCATTCCAAAGTGAGGATTTTCTGGATATAGATCTTGGTAAATCTTTTCAATAAGAGCAAAGTCTTCCGCTTCATCTACTGTCCATCGCAATGCAGAAAGATCTTCTTCTTGTTCCCAAGACCCTATTTGAAAAAGCTCGGGATGATTTTTTATATACATGACAACGTGTTCTTTTTCGGAAAGCAACTGGGCTTCTTTCCAAGCTTTTTCTAAAGCTGAAAAACGAAAAACCCAAATGTCATAACCATCTGGGAAAGTAGGATGAACAGTGTTGCAGATATAATCATGATCTTGACTTTGATAAAAGGCGATCGCTTCGTCAATCAAACTAGGCTCCAGTAAAGGACAATCACCTGTCAGACGAATAATATGATCAGCATTGTATTTTTTCGCAGCGTTATAATAGCGATCTAAAACATTGTCCAAACTACCTCGAAAACAATCTATAGATATTTCTTGGCAGAGAGCTTGTATCTTATCGTCACTTGTATCTGTGCTTGTTGCCACAATAACTTTATCGACTTTATGTGATCTTTGTATACGCTCGACTTGGTGTTGGAGCATAGGTTTACCTAAAATTGGACGAAGAACCTTTTCAGGAAGTCGGCTAGAGGAAACCCGCGCTTGAAGAATGGCTAAAATCATTGTGCTTACTCTCTAAGTGGTAGAGTTCAAAATGGCGATATACTTTTAATATAGGGTGAACAAAAGTAAGTATCTCCCTCTCAAAAAGTATACTTTTCAAGACATTGTAGTATTGACATGTCTCAAAAAATGTTTCGCAATATGATATCTTATTTTTCTCAAATAGACTAAGATATTTTGATACATTTCTGTGAAAAAAATTTTAAGATAATAACTATGCTCCTGCGATTGTGGAAAAGATGTTGCATGCGATGTGGGATTTCGTATAATCAGGCATTTATTCAAGCAAGAAAGGGGTAAGATTGTATAAATTAAATAAAGGTATCTCCATATGGTTTACGGGACTACCTTCCTCTGGTAAAACGACTATTGCTAAGGAACTGACTTCTCTATTTGATGAGCATTCTATTCCTGTGATACCTCTTGATGGGGATCGGGTGCGCCCCATTATTGGGAGAGATTTGGACTTTAGCGAAGAAGGACGTTTCCAGAGTTTACTTCGCTATACCCAACTGACGAATTTGTTATTGGATTCAAAAGTCGTTTCGGTTGTTTCTGTGATAAATCACTCGCAAAAACAAAGAGATTATACTCGGGAAAATCACCCTGATGGACAATTTGTAGAAGTATGGATTAATACAACAGTAGAAGAGTGCATTAAGCGTGATGTTAAGGGCTTATATAAAAAAGCCTTGGCGGGAGAATTAGAAAATATGGTGGGGGTTTCGATCACTTATGAAGAACCACAAAAGCCAGATATAATGATTGATACTTCCCAAGAAAGTCCACTGGTTGCGGCTAAGAAAATTTTTGATTTTTTCACAGAGAAACAATTGATTGTGAAAAGAGAGATATCGTGATTTGGTCTAATATTTTAATGGGGTTATTGGTATTTATAGTTTCGTTAGAATTTATTCTATTTTGCTTGGTCAACTTTCTCAGAAAAGATTTCCAGTGGCTTATCTTAGAAAAAGATGAATTACCTATTATACCGAAGCAAGCTTTGCAGAAATTTATGAAGCACGGTTTTGATCCAGAATTAGGCTGGGTGCGTAAGGCAAATACCGAGGGAAGAGAAAAAGCTGGAACCGTTGGAGAAACGGGGAAGTCAGGGAAAGAAACCCATTATCGGATCAACAATTTGGGGGCAAGAGAAAATCCTGACCATGAATCTTTGCCTCTTATGATATCAACTTTTGGGGACTCTTTTGTCTTTTCGCGTCAGGTAAATGACAATGAAAGCTGGCAATGGTATCTATCAGAGTTAACGAAAAGCAATGTTCTAAACTATGGGGTTGGTAACTATGGTGTAGACCAAGGGCTAATTAGGCTTAAGCGGGAATATCCCAATATAAAAACCCCTGTTGCGATTTTGGGGGTTGTTCCCGAAAGTATTGTAAGAATCCATAGCGCGTGGAAACATTATGCTGAATATGGAAATACTTTTGGTTTTAAGCCTCATTTTCAATTGGTTGATGGGAAATTACAATGTATTGCCAATGTAATGGACGCCGAAGAGAAATTCTATTGTCTGGAAAAGTATTTGCCGGAGATTAAAAAACGGGACTATTGGTATGAAAATAAATTTCGCCAGGATATCTTAAAGTTCCCCTATATTGCAAGTTTATGGAAGTCCCGGCGGCGGAATTTTCCTTTGATTGGGGCCCTTGTGAAAATGCAAATGCAGCGTTGGCTAAGTAGTGGCAAAGTAAAAAACATTGCATGGCAACATATCTTAGAGCGCAATTTTGATTTATGTCGTGAACTCTATACCAAAGAAGCGCCACAGGAACTTTTTTTGGCGATTATTGACGAATTTGTTAATTATGGGAAGCAAGAGAATTTTACCCCTATCTTTGTTTTATTCCCCTACTTCTCAGATGTCCTATTTATTCGCGAACACGGGCATTTCTATGAGAAATTTATAGAGCAATTAAAGTCAAGAGTTGCCATTGTTGATCCTCTCGAAGAATTAATACCAATGCCCGAAGAAGATTTGGCTCCTCTTTATTCTAGCGATTTTTATGGTGGGCATTTGACCCATGCGGGCAATAAGTTTATGGCGCAATTAATTGATAAGAAATTACAAAAATTAGGAATAACAAATGCGGATAACATATCGACATCAGAATAATAAAGACTACTGGACTAAACGTTGGACAGATATTCCCGTTGATGAAGCAATGGAAAATGACCAAGTATATCCTCTTAAGCATGCCAAGCTCACGGTCACAGGGAAAGATGGAAAAATACTAGAAGCAGGATGCGGTGTAGGTCGTATTTTGCGCTATTACCACCAAAATGGTTATGATATTGTCGGAATTGATTTTATTCCTGAAGCCATTGATAAATTAAAAGAAATTGACAGCGGCTTACAAGTGGAAGTAGGAGATGTCACAAATCTGAACTTTGAGGATGAGACTTTCCAATACTTTTTGGCCTTTGGATTATATCATAATTTGCCTATGGATAAAATCAAAGAGGGGATTAAGGAAACGTATCGTGTGGTAAAAACAGGAGGAAGGGTATGTGCTTCTTTCCGAGCCGACAATATTCAAACCTACATTACAGATAAGCATACTGCACATAAAGCCAAAAAAAGTGGCAAGACCTCTACTGGCAAAGAGTTTCACAAAATGAATCTTACTCGTTCTGAGTTTAGTAAATTGTTTAGTGAAGTTGGTTTTGAGGTGGAAGATATTTTGTATGTGGAAAATATGCCGATCTTATACAAATTTTCTATGTTTCGCGCGAAAAACCATAAAACTTTTGATGAAAATTTAGGCCGTAAAGAGGGCTATCAATTGTCTTTTTTGGGGAATCTAATCCAGAAATCTTTGATTACTCTATTTCCTAGCCAATTTTGTAATATCAATATTTTAATTGCCCAAAAAAAATAGAGCCTTTTACGAAGTGACCCAGGATAGTGAGCCAAAGGCGAACGGTACCCTGG
>JAJDCR010000059.1 GCA_029260735.1 Planctomycetota bacterium | reverse complement strand
CCTTAATACAAGGCAAGGGTGGAGGGCAAGGCTCCTGCCGCGCCGGGGTTGTGCCAAGATAAAAATATCAGGAAGCCTTGCACATCCCCTGTTCGGCAGGAGCCTCACCCTCCAGGGAACATGGTCCTTAGAAGGGTTTTCGACCATCTTTTTCAAAAGCGGTTTCAGATAAGCCTCGCCCTCCATCCTCGCACTGTATTCAGGGGCGTTTTAGATAAAGCTTCATCTTCTAAGCTTTTTCTTGATAACAACTTGCGACTTAAGCCAGGTTTAGCATATGCTACAAAAATAAAAAATTAAATTACAAAATCTTGTGTATAAAAGTAAGGGTTGAAACCCCAGGCTATAACATATTGCTGCTTCGCGGCACAGAAATAAGTGGTGCTAGTTTCTTAACTTAATGACAGTGATTCCCGCCTCCCCTTCGCGGGAATGACAAACCGAGTGCTATCTTAATAAAATCTATGTGCAAGTACTTTTGTCTCATTACCTATAAGGCTGATTGGCTGGGTTAATCACAGGTTTGATTATTTGACTGTACTAGCTTTTTAGCTAAACTAGTACTTAAAGCACTGTTTAGGGAAATTAGCATTGAGGGATTCATTTTAAGCAATTTTTTTAACTCATCAAAAGGCCAGACTACCAAACGAATATCTGTTGTTGATATAGCTGTGGCTGAAGCCTTCAGTTTGGAGAAGAATTCAACATCTCCCAGAAACGTACCATCTTTTACAGTGTTAATTTTACGGTTTTTTTTATGTATCTCAACGACTCCGTTGTAGATTAAAGTAATGGAAGAAAGGGGCTGGTCTTCTTTTATAATCACAGTATTTGCTCCCAGGTTCTTCCACTCGGACAAGCGCATAAATTTCATAAATTCCACCGGTGACATGTTGCAAAACTGTGTATCGTAAAGTTCTTTTTCTTCTTCACTGAATTCAACCCCCAGTTTATCTTTTATTAAAATCCCAATCTGTACCACGTTAATCATAATAAAAACCATTTGCCAAAAAATGACCAACCATATTGGTGAATCAAAACCAAAATAATTAAAGAAAATACTAATAGTACACGCGACTATAGAAAGAACTCTTAGGTACATGATGTCTTTAACAAGGAAGGAACCCGCAACAATAACAAAGGCTAAATGTCCTAGAAATTCGGTAAAACTCATAAAGCACTCCTTGTTGAGTTTTTGGGGGCTTAACGTTCGTCAGTTCTGGCAAATAATCAGGTAGCAGGTAAAAGGACACATTAGTTTTAGTCAGGTCAGAGTTCTCTACGATCTGCTAATCCAAATCGTATGTGCGACTTTCAACGCATACGGCTTTCCTGTACTTGACAAAACTTTATGATTACTAGAAGGTAGTACAATCACAAATGTGTTGAGCATTCTTTCAATTGGTTTAGCATACACCTCATAATTACACAATGAGTTTTTTCCAGTCTGGGTTTTTTATGACAAGTCTTTTCACATAAGAACACGATGGAATTACTTTCAGGTTATTGTCCTCTGCATATTTAAATCCTTCGACTATGACTTGTTCAGCCATTCCTTTCCCTCTCAACTCTGGTGGAACGAAGGTATGGGAAAAATTAAGTGCATGGTTTTCCCTTTCGTAATGAAGAAGTATTTTTCCCTCTGGAGTTTCGATATAGAATTCGTGGTTCGTTTTGTTGTGTTTTATTTTGCTCATAGCTTTTTCTCTCCTTTCAAGACATGGCTAATATAAACCGAGGCATTAACCAGCTATTCCATCTAATACACTAGCAGATGTGACAGAGAATAAAGATGATTTACTGGAAATGTTTAGGAGTTAGTGAATACTTTATCTCGATGCGTATGTAATACAACCGCTGATAAATATATTGCTAACTCTCTAAGCTCTATTAAGGTAAAGCGAGCAATAGCTTAGAGAATTAGCGCTGTAACTTGTTATGGTAGCTAAGATCAAAAATAGTTTTTCATAATTTTTTCTTTCTAAGGCACTTGGAAAGAAATAATCTCCCTATTTTCTTGATCTTTTGTTTGCTAGCTGCGTCGCTTCTCTGTTACAGAAAAAAACTATGCGCCATCGAAAGCGCCTTGCTAGCAAACAAAATCTGCTGCGCAACTAGAGAGATTATTTCTTTCCAAGCACCTAAAATCATATTTCTCGCGTATTTCATAAGTCTCTATTCGTACTCTTCACAGTGCCAAATTCCAGCTGGGGATTTAGGATAAGTGCAGACTGTACGTTTTTCACAGTTCTTGCATAATCCCAAAAAGCTTTGGGAAGAAAACAAAAGTTTCTCTTTAAATTCTTCGTGTTGCACCACTTGCTCTTTGTTTTCTCTTGAATATGTGATGTTGTCCATGATGTTTCCTTATCTTTAAAATTATGATCCTTTTTTGTCTGCTATAAAACAAATATAGCTGTACAAATAAGTAAATAAGCAAGCTTCATGCCAGAAGCTGTGCAAATAAAAAAAGAAAGGAAAAATTATAGCAAGAGGAAGGTAAAACAGGGGGGAGAGAGAGGAATAGGTTTTTCAATAAAAGTTAGGGAGCTTTTTAGGTTAAGTAAATAAGAAGAAAAACTGGGGAAAGTTTCTCCACTGGGGAAAATTTCCCCAGGAATAAAAGTAATTGTTCTTTTATCTAAACTATGGAAGAAATTTTGTAGAGGTCTATTTTCTTTCGTAAAGTTTTTCTGTCAATTCCAAGAATTTTGGCAGCTTTACTTTTGTTACCACTCACATTAGCAAAACATTACGAATACTTTTGAATGTGCGTGTGTTTGTAAGTGGCATTTTTCACTACCTAAAAGAAGTGGCCGCGCTCTGAGTGAGAGCGGCCAACAGGTCTGTTAAAAGTAAGCTGTCCATTATTTGTCAAAATGAATGACGGAGCGAATGCTTTTGCCTTCATGCATGAGATCGAACGCGGAATTGATGTCATCAAGTCCCATAGTGTGGGTGATAAAATCACTCAGGTTAAATTCGCCTTGAAGGTAGCGTTCGACATATTCAGGAAGTTCCGTGCGGCCTTTAACACCGCCAAAGGCAGACCCGCGCCAAACACGGCCAGTCACTAACTGGAAGGGACGAGTTGAAATTTCCTGTCCAGCACCTGCGACGCCAATGATAACAGACTCGCCCCAGCCCTTGTGACAACATTCAAGCGCTGATCGCATGACATTGACGTTACCAATACATTCGAACGAATAATCTACACCTCCATCGGTTAACTCGACAATCACATCCTGAATGGGTTTATCATAGTTCTTGGGGTTGATGAAATCAGTTGCACCAAGTTTGCGCGCTAGATCAAATTTGCTTTCGTTAATATCGATTACAATAATCCGGCTGGCTTTCGCCATAGTTGCGCCGATAACCGCCGATAGGCCAATGCCACCCATGCCAAAAATTGCAACAGTTGAGCCTTCTTCAACTTTGGCGGTGTTCATCACCGCGCCTATGCCCGTCGTGACACCGCACCCTAACAGGCAAACCTCTTCAAGCGGTGCTTCGGGGTTGACTTTGGCCAATGAAATCTCTGGTAATACTGTATATTCCGAGAATGTAGAGCATCCCATATAATGAAAGATCGGCTTGCCATCCTTATAAAAACGGCTTGTGCCATCAGGCATGAGTCCCTTGCCCTGGGTTTCACGAATTTTTTGACAAAGATTGGTTTTTCCAGACTTACAAAATTTACACTCGCCACACTCGGGAGTGTAGAGCGGGATAACATGATCGCCGACAGCAACACTTGTTACGCCCTCACCAATAGATTCGACAATACCGCCGCCTTCATGACCTAAAACGACAGGGAAAATACCCTCAGGATCATCGCCCGAAAGAGTGAAGGAGTCGGTATGGCAGACGCCAGTGGCGACAATGCGCACACGTACCTCGCCTGCTTGCGGGGGCATAACGTCGATCTCTTCGATTGAGAGTGGCTGGTTGACTCTCCAGGCCACGGCTGCTCTGGATTTAATAATGTCTGTCATAAAAATTCTTCCTATATATAAGATGAGACCATACAACGAACAGTGCCGCTGTTGGCTGTATGGAGAAGTAGTGAATAGCTTTTATATTACTGTTTTAAAGATATTGATTATCTCTTCAGTACTTGCCTTTCTTGGGTTGGTTAAAGAACAGGCATCGTTTACTAGGATGATAGGCGTCAGGTTTTTATCTACGACCAGATACTTGATTTGAAAAAACAGAAATAAGTCTGAACAATCAGCAGCGGAAAAATCGTTTTTTTTGATTTAATATAGGCAAAATTAAGCATTTTTTAGGGAACCCAGAACTCAGAATCCAGAATTCAGTAGAAAAATAGAAAAAAAGGCATCCCTATGGGGTTTTTGGATTTTCCTACTGGATTCTCCTAAGAAACTTCAATATCTATGAGAGTTGTACCAGGATAAAATC
>JAJDCR010000058.1 GCA_029260735.1 Planctomycetota bacterium | reverse complement strand
GATTTACGATTAAGATTACGAATCGAGTTACGATTTTATCCTGGTACAACTCTCATAGATATTGAAGTTTCTTAGGAGAATCCAGTAGGAAAATCCAAAAACCCCATAGGGATGCCTTTTTTTCTATTTTTCTACTGAATTCTAGATTCTGAGTTCTGGGGTTCCCTAAAAAACGCTTAATTTTGCCTATATTAAATCAAAAAAAACGATTTTTTCGCTGCTGAATGTAGGTTATTCTATAGAAAAAGAGGAAAAAGAATGTATCAAACCATAGAAACAGAGAATAGAGAAGAGTTAATCGCCATTTTACCGAAGTACTCTTGCTCTTTAGTTTGCTGGCTCCCCGATGGCAGGGCTCTAGTTTCCTGCAATGATGAACTCATCCCCCAAGAAGGCTTTCCCGATTTTCCTTGCAAAGTAAGGCTTTACCAAAAAGACAGCAATACCACAAAAAAGATTTTCCCTAAGTTGTCCTAAGAGAGCTTTGATTCTAGACTTGTTTAAAAACATCAAAAATTCTTGGGTTGTTTTCCGGAAAGAAAAATAGAGTTTTAAAGTTTTGAAAAATATTGAAAATACAAAAAAAAGATTGTATACTGCTTTAAGAATAATTAGTTTTTGATTTCATCAACAGAAATCTTTGCAAAGGAATAGTGCAATGTTTCGCTATGTTTTATTGTTTTTAATTGTATCCAGTTTTTTATCTGTGCAAGCGGACTTAATTGAGTTTAGCGACCAAGCTGATTTTTTTAACCAAACGGGAGCGACAAGTGCTTCAGGGGCTTATCCTAATCTAAATTCTTCAGGAAGTCCTTCTGTAACTTTGGGAGATGTTACGATCACAACAGCCTCTAGTACTCTCTTCATTGGACAAGCAGGCGACTGGACACCTTTAATCCCAGGCCACGATATTGCGATTAGCGGTCCTGAGCATTTGGATCTTGACTTTGCTAATCCCGTTTTTGCTTTAGGATACCAAATGGTAGATGATGGAAGTAACTCTGTTTTTACAGTTACCTTGAAGAACCAAGGCAATTTCGTCGATAGTTTCACTTACGACTCTCCTGGCGGGCAACTTTTTTTTGTGGGAGTGACCAGCGACGCAGCTTTTGATCGAGCAGAAATTCGAGAGACGACAGGAGGAGCAGAGAACGAATACTTTGGTGAATTTTTTATTTCTACTAACGATACTAATGTCGTTCCCGAACCATCCTCACTAGTTTTTTTATTACTTGCCACAGTATCCTTTTTGACTTACCGCAAAAGCTAAAGTATCCTCTAAATTGAGTAGGCATTAAGTCACCTACTCAATTTTCTGTAAAATCTCTCCTTACTTTGTCATCATTTGCAAAGCTTGGGCTGCTTCGACCAACTGGACAAACTCTCGGCGATAGCCAAAAGAATCATCCCCAGAGGCTCCTTTAGCTAAGTTTTTCACCATATCCATATCGGCAAGTCCCTTGTATTTAGAGCCTCGCAAAAGCATCCCAAAAGAGGCCACAGAAGCAGAAAAACGAAAGCTACTGGAAGTGTTTTCGTGAATTTGCTCTCGAGTAATAACTGTTGAAATAAGCTTACTCGTGCTTTCTTGAGGTTCTTTGTAGCGTATTTTCAAAGTCAAAAGCTCATCTCCAAAAGAGCTTTCGCTCAGACTTTGGCTCTCTTGGTACTTAAGAGGGTCAACTCCACGAGCAGTTGAATTTCCCCCAGTCGGAACGATTTCATAAAGAGCTGTGACAGTGTGACCAGCCCCAATCTCCCCGGCATCTTTTTTGTCGTCGTTAAAATCCTCTGCTCTTAAAAGACGATTTTCGTAGCCGATCAAACGGTAGCTATCCACGTAGCGAGGGTTAAACTCTATTTGAATCTTAACATCCTTAGCAATGGGCACCAAAGTACTGCTAAGCTCATCGACCAAAACCTTCTTCGCCTCAGCAATAGTATCTATGTAAGCATAGTTTCCGTTCCCCTTGTCGGCCAACTGCTCCATCATAGAGTCGTTTAAATTCCACATCCCTAGTCCCAAGATAGTCAAGAAAACACCGGTTTCTCGCTTTTCCTCGATCAATCGAATTAAGCTGCCCTGGTCGTTGGTTCCGATATTAAAGTCCCCATCTGTAGCCAAAATAATTCGATTGATTCCTCCTGGGCGGAAATTCTCTTGGGCCACCTTGTATGCTAATTCGATTCCTGCTCCTCCGTTGGTTGATCCACCAGACTGGAGGCGACCCAAGGCGCTCATAATAGTGTCTTTTTGATTTCCTGGTGTCGCTGGCAAAACTAACCCCGCTGCCCCCGCATAAACAACAATCGCAACTCTATCTTGCTTTCGCATTTGGTTAACAAGCATACCAAGCCCCGTCTTCAAAAGAGGCAATTTATTAGCACTACTCATAGAGCCAGAAACATCCATCAAAAAAACTAAGTTACAAGGAGGAACTTCTGACGGAACCATCCGGTCTCCCTGAATTCCAATGTGCAAAAGAAGATTTTCTTTTTTCCAAGGGCAAGGAGCAATTTCCGTGACCGTAGAAAAAGGAAGCTCCCCCTCAGGATTAGGATAATCATAAGAGAAGTAGTTCACGAGCTCTTCAATCCGAACAGAGTCTTTCGGAGGAAGATTTCCCTGGTTCAAGAAGCGCCGCATATTGCTGTAAGAAGCTGTATCTACATCGATAGAGAAAGTAGAGAGAGGATTTTGTTGGGAGGCAAGAAAGGGATTTTCTTGAATGTGGTCATAGCGCTCGGTATTAAATTTTTCTTCCGGAGCAACATCTATATCAGAAGAGTCTTCTGTCGTAATCTCATCGGCCATCTCCTTTGGCATAGACTTAGTGACGGCCATAGTAGCAGGAGCACCAGTGCTATCACTATAAGCGAGGGATGTATTATCTACCTGACGAACATTTTTTTCTTGGTGACTTCCTACTGGCAAGGAACAAGAATTGAGAGAGAGAATGAGTAAGCCCACTATTCCTATAACTAGCGTTTTCTTCATGTGACTTTCCTTTCGGCTTTTTATCGCATAAGTCAAAAATAAACAACTGCGTTTATTATAGCAAAGAGGCTGTCATGATACTGTCACTTCTTCGTCATTTTTCCATCATTCTTTGTCCATTGAATTGTCATAAAATTTCTGCCATTTTTTGGCCATGCGAACAATAGATTCTTCTGTCGTCAGAGTCGCTAGTTTTTCTATCGGAATCCAGGCTAAATCATGCGATTCGTCACTGACGACATAGTTCGTCGTGTCGTTCACCGCGATAAGAAACCGTACATCATAATGATAATGGGCCGCTACATCATTTTTTTTCGGAATCAAATGAACGTCTATATCCAAGATATTTTTATCCTTGGCCACTAAATCTGAGAACCCAGACTCTTCTTCTACTTCCTTGAGAGCAACTTTTAATATATCTGATTCGCCATCGGCATGTCCACCTAGCTGCAACCACTTATTCAGCTTACGATGATGAGTCAACAAGATCTTGTTCCCCTCATTGTTTACCACCCAAGCTGATCCTGTAATATGACCTATCTCTAAAGTTCTCTCAAAACAATCCTCATTATGGGAAATAAACTGGATAAATTGCTCAACCGTTTCTTTTTCTTCCTCATAGTTCTCTCGGTAAACTTCCAAAAGATTGAGTAGATTTTTTCGATGCATAGTTTTTCCTAAATAAAAAGAACAAAGTGTAAGATATCCGAAGGAACAACACAACCCAGCTCAGGGCAACGCCCTGAGGTCATTAAGTTAAGGGGATACCAGAGTATATAGGAGGTAGAGGACGATTTTATTCCCCTACCTCTTATATACTCTGGTAGTTTGGTTTTCTAAAAAATAATTTCCCAAGGATGTATTCTATCAGGCGTAGCGGACAACCACAAGGGCCTTTGCAGGCGGCCCTTGCTGTTGTCCCTACAGAGATATCTACGTGACAGGAAATAATTTACCGCTTGTATTGGCTGGTATATTGATCGATTTTATTTACCTGAATTTGTTCCTGCGATGGTCTGTAGGGACAACTACGAGGGCCGCCTGCAAAGGCCCTTGTGGTTGTCCGCTACGCCTCCTAAAACCTGACTTTTAAGAAAACCTAATCTTCCTCTTTTCAATGGGAAAATATATTTTTATTGTTCCATACCTTTAGCATTCTCAATTGCCCGATAGCTCAGATAACATCCGTGGGTCAAAAGCAAAAAACTCAGCAAAATGAGTATCCAGCCCACATTCCCATAAAGAAACTTACGCATCATCAGCATAGAGGGAAAAAAAGCAGGGGCAAAGAGAAACCAATAGCGATTGCGAATAGCTACCCAGGCACTTGCTCCTAAGACAACAAAGCACATAATCGTGGGAAAGTAAAGAGCTTGGCTATGGCTGAGGAAGTAGTTGTAAAAATCGCTTGTCCATCCGGCCAAAAGACAAACTGTCAGAAAGGCCCATAATTGGGGAATTTTTTGCGGAAATATCCCAACGATAACGAGCATCAGAGAACTAAATATAAATAGAGGTAGAGTTTCAGGATACAAATGAGAAGAAAGCAACCATTGCCAAAGTTCAGGAAAATTACCTTTGGCAAGACGTAAACCGTGAGCTATATCCAGGGAAACGATGACCGCTGCCGCAACGGCAAAGCCGGGGCTTTTCTTTTGGAGAGCGAATCGAAAAAGAAGAAAGCTCACAGCAAGACCAAAAACAAACCAATTGGGGCTAGGCCAAGAAATAAAACCAGTATACAGAAAGGAGTCCACAAAAGTTAGGGCTAGAATAAAATAGAGAAGAGCCCAGCGTCGGTAAAAAGCGGGAGATGATTTTTTCGCCAACAAAAGCAAAGTAAAAGTCATTATGCTAAAAAAAACCGGAGGATAGGAAAGTAAATAAAGACTTGATGGTTTATAGTAATGAGGGTAGCTGAGCGGAAAAAGAGAGATCAGGAGCAAAGTTGTCAGAAGCCCTCCTCGAATAAGCTCATTTTGCCAGACTTTGTACGCTCGGAAAAGCTCGCCTCCTACTAAAATCATAATGGCAAAGGCCGGTAAAAAGTCAACCCAAGAAAGTTGCCGATGAAGGCTGTAGGCATAACTTAAGATATACTGGCGAACAAAACAAGCGAATAGAAAAACTAAGGTAAGAATCCAGCGCATCAAAGAAGTATGCAAAAAAGGCAACTCTTTTTCCCCTTCGGACGATTGCCCTGTTGGTATAGAAGCCACCTCTCTTAGAATAACTCCCCCTCCGAACAAAGTCATTCCCCACCCGAAAAGCCAGAAAAAGAAAAGGGAGGTATTACTCTGAATAGATAGTCCTAAAACTCCGGGCATAATAAAGCTAGGTAAAAGCATAAGGGCAAAAGCCACTAATACACCTGTTAAGAAAGGACGGATAATGTGTTTTTGCATAACAGAAAGCTTCATTCCTGCCAAAATCAAACCAATAACTCCCCAGCACAAAGCCGACTTCGGAAAATCCAAGGATATCGTATCGAGAGAAATAGGAGCTGCAATCAAAAAGATAATCATAAGCAAAGTCAAAGTCTTGGCATCATCATTCCCCGCTTTCCAACGGCAAACTAAATACCCCACCAAAAGCAAAGCCAGCTCATACAAGGCCAGAATACCCACAAGATAAAATTGCTCCCAACTTAGCCCCGACTTTTCATACAAAGGAGAAAGAATTAAACCAGCTCCCGCCAGAATACTAGCTGCGCTAAGCACATAAATAATCTTCGTTTTGTTCGGTTTTTGAAAAAAGCTCGGGTAATCTTTTATTTCAGTAGCAGGAATGGAATCCATAATTATCTCCTCAAGAACAGAAAAGGAAAGTTTAATTTGTAACTAAAACTACCTATATATTGTCCTAGGTTGTCCTCTTGGTTAGGTTGTGCCACAATAAAATAAGTTTATCGTGGCGAATGGATTAATCAAGAAGTGAGTTTTTATTCATTTTTTGAATAAAAACTAGGGCGTGTTTATACTGCGAGGAGAAGAGAGCAATTTTTTTTATTTCATGGCGTGAGAAACAAAATAACTAAATTCAACAAAACAAAAGAGAAAGGCAAGTTAAGCTTCCGTCCATTTTCTCAAATTCGCTCATTTCCAGTTCAATAAGTGTTTTCCCTAATGCCGTTAGTTTTTTCTTCGTTTCGGGAAAACCTTTCGACATTAAAATTTTATTTCCGATGACGATACAATTGGCCGCATAACTCTCTTCCTCCGGAACAACAATTTTTTCATAGCCCTCCCAAGCCGATTCATTTTGAAGAGAAGGGCTTAGAATCAGGGTGTTATTTCCGAGGTAGCTGGCAGAGCTTTTGAGATGAAGACCTTCTTTCACAGGAACCACTTCCCATGTGTAGCCATAATTTTCCAGAATTTGTCCCAGTTGCTCAGCTCCGTTTTGATCCGTTCTTTGGGATTGTCCGATAAAAAAATGATTTTCTGCCCGAAGAACATCTCCTCCGTCTAAGGTACCAGGGGAAGAAATATTCACTGTTTCTCTATAAGGCTTAATTTCCCTAGCGATACTTTTCTCTTCTCCCCGACGCGAAAGGACTCCTGGTCGAGTGACAATAGATATTTCATCTGTAACAACAGAGGTATCTTCGACAAAAGGAGCATCCGGGTAATCCATCTCTTCTGGAAGAGTGATGACCTTTAAACCACAATACTCCAGAGCTTCGCAGTATTTATTATGCTGAACTAAGGTTTGAGAAAAATCGGGTGCTCCCAGTTTTCCATGGGTCTCTCCTTTGTAAAACAAAGGACTGGGCTTACGAGTAATGGCATATTTAAGCATTTTTTTTCTCCCTAATTAAGTACTTGGTTCCACATCTCTTTCTACCACTATCAGTAAAAGCAACAGGTATGCCAAAAAAATATGCCATAAGAATACGTAGAAAATAAGGTGCTAAGAGCAAAACAAACTTTAGAGATACCGAGCAAATCTTAATAGATAACTGATAGCTATCAATGAATTACTGATATAAGGGAAGGATCTCTTATATCGAAAAAGCTAACCCTTAAATTTTAAAATGGCAAATTTTTCGTTTTGAAATCTTGTGTATAAAAGTAAAGGTTGGAAACCCAGGGCTATTCACGTTAGCCCCAGACACGACTAATATTATTCACCAAGTTTTTTCAGATCTTAGGTAAATTCTCCCAGTCTATAGGCCCATTCTCAAACCGATATTTAAGCCGGGGCAGAACAATGCTTCCCCAGGCATAAGAGAAGTAATCAAAAGCTTCTTGCCATTCTTCTCCTTCGCCCCAGCCATCGTGGCTGAGCAATATTTGGGTTTTTTCTGCGCTAATCTTTTTAAACCTGATGCAAACAAAGGTTTTTTGTTGTCTGATTTCTTCTAAATGGGGAGGGGCATTCCAGCTAAAGGAAAGGAGTTTTTCGGTTTGTAAAGCGCTGATTTTCATTCCTTCGGAGCCTCTGCTACCAGGAGTAGCCTCTGGAGCAAAAAAAATCTCGTAAGCTCCATCGACCTTGGCTTCTATCTGGCAACTAGGAGCAAAGAAACTTTCGATACCTTCTTTGCTCGTCCAAGCATTCCAAGCTTCTCTAATATTGGTATTAATAACAGTACTTATACAGAGGCTAGGATATACTTGCTGGAATGTGGGCAAACGTTCAGGATTGTCTTCCTTTGTTTTTTTCTCTTGTACTTGTTCCAAAAAACCTGCCCCAATAACAGCGACGGGAAGAGCAAAAGCACATACACCTAAAAAGGCGGTGATGCTACCCACTATTTTTCCTAAGGCAGTTATGGGGTACATGTCTCCGTAGCCGATGGTTGTAATTGTAATTATCGACCACCACATGGATTGGGGGACACTCGTAAAAAGAGTATTTTGTTCTTGGTGCTCGACTAAATAGATAATATTCGCAGAGATGATAACCAAAAAAAACATGATCATGCTACTCATGATCAGTTCGTCTTTTTTAGTGGTGACAACATTTTTAATCATGCGAAATGAGCTGGCCAGATGCCCGGAACGAAAAATTCGGAAAATTCGAAACAAACGCAAAATTCGAATAAAACGTAGATCAATACCGGGAATTAATAAATGCAGATAAAAAGGTAAAATCGCTAGTAAATCAACCAGAGACATGGGAAGTAGTGCAAAACGAATCCGACCAAAAATCGGGTGTTTATAAGAAGGAGAAGCTGTACAAGACCATAAGCGAAGGATATATTCTGCGGAGAAAATTATCACAGATATGAAGTCAAATAGAGAGAAAAATTGGGGAGAAAGCTCATAAAAAGAGGCTTCTGTTTCTAAAATACAGACAAGCACATTACACGCAATGAGAAGCAAAATAAATAAAGAAAAACAATTACCGATCCGATCATTTATGGGTGGCTCAATAACAATTTCATACATTCTCTTGCGGATTCTGTGAATCATTTTCTTTTGACTCCCATGAAAAATTTGGCTTTAAATTCTAAAGACACGCCCATTATTATAATACAAATCCGCAGTAAAAATCAAATCCTCTCTATTGCATTCTTCTCTTGCTCCAGTATACTATTTGCCAATGGCATATTTCAAAATCCAAAGCTCTTACTCTGGGAAAATCTATGTTCAACAAAAAATCAATAAAAAAGATATACACTCTTTCTGCTTTGTTCTGTTTCCATACTCTAGTTGTTTTCCTACTTTTCAATATTTTACTGAGCCTTTTGCTTTGGGGGAAGGATTCCTTTTCGGGTTCAGTGGATTCTCGGGTAAGTGCATACCGAGAGAAATTTTCCGATATCAAAGCGTACCATAATATATCAGAGAAAGTGGCTAGTGAGTATTTGGATGAGCAGGACAAAATGGAGTCCGTCGGTTTTCAGTATAAGCCTTGGACACAGTTTCGCAATCCTGAGGTTCGAGGAAAATGGTTGAATACAGATGCTTCGGGGTTTCGGAACATTCCTGGGGATCTTGGTGATGCCAAAAAGAAAAGAAAGAAAAGTTTGAAGATTTTTGTTTTGGGGGGATCGACTACTTTTGGCTACGGGGTGCCCGATGAGTGGACAATCCCCAGCCACATGCAAAGGATTTTAGCGGAAAAGAATGTAGAGGTGCAAAACTATGGCCAAGGTTTTTACTACTCTTCCCAGGAAATGGTTTTGTTATGGGAGTTAATTAAGGCAGGAAAAGTACCAGATATTGTTGTTTTTATTGATGGGACAAATGATTGCCTTCAACTTCATTTGCAAGAAGACCGCCCTTTTTTTACTCCTGAAATAGAAAAAGCTTGGCAAGATCAGGCCCAAGGGCATTCTTTTGCTTGGCAGGAATATTCTTGGATTCCAATGGTACGTCTCGCTTTAGGATTGCAGTATCGCCTTTTTCCTCCGGCTGTCCCCAAAAAGGAGAAGTCTTCTTTGGAGAGCTCTCGTTATATCGCGAATTCTTATAAGAGCAATAAGAGAATGATAGAAGCAATTTGCCAAGAGTACGGGATTCAGCCTTATTTTGTTTGGCAGCCCACTCCCTTTTATAAATACAAACGAGAGTTACATAGAACATTTCCCTATGAAGGAAAAGTTCCTAAGTATTGGGAAGAAATTTACCGCGAAATGGAAAACTATGAAGGGAAAAATTTTCTCTATCTAGGAAGTATTTTAGAGTATGTAAAAGAGAAAGTTTTCACCGATGATGTCCACTACAATGGGAAGTACAACAATATTATAGCAGAGCATATTTGTCAATTTCTGAATTTAAAAAAATGAAATCCTTTGAATAAAAAAGTCTGGCAGTTTCTCTTCAGATAGAGTAACATAAATCGTCTTTATGACTGTTAGAAATAATGAGAGGGATTATGAAATCAATAAATGGAATGGCCGAGCAGTTTAGAAATTTACTGGAGACAAAAGATATTTTTGCCCTTCCAGGGTGCTATGATGTTCTAAGCGCTTCCCTACTTGAGAGAGCAGGTTTTGAAGCTATTTTTCTGAGCGGTTATGGGGTTGCTGCCAGTTTTTTAGGAAATCCTGACGTAGGCTTAACGAGTTTAACAGAAACGACTTCTTTGGCACGCAATGTGGTCAGTGCGGTTCGCACTCCGGTAGTCGTTGATATCGATAATGGCTATGGCAATGAAGAAAATGTTCGGCGAGCAATTTTTGAGTTAGAGGCATCTGGAGTCGCAGCGGTACAATTGGAAGACCAGGTTTTCCCTAAACGCTGTGGGCATTCGGATCAAAAAGAGGTCGTTGAGCTCGATGTTTATCTAAAAAAGCTCGAATATGCTCTTAAAGCCAGGCAAACACCACTTTGCGTTATCGCCAGAACCGATTCAAAAGACTTAGATGAGGCTATCCTCAGAGCAACTCGTTTTCACCAAGAAGGGGCCGATGTTACCATTATAGATGGTCTTTCTTCTCTGGAAGCAGTGGAGAGAGTGGGAAGAGAAGTTCCTGGGATAAAGCAAATCAATCTCATTTATGGAGGAAAAACTCCTCTTCTCAACTTAGAAGAGTTTCGCTCTCGTGGTTTTAAGATCGTTCTCTATTCCACTCCCGCTCTTTACTTAGCTACCTATTCCTTAGCCAAATGGTTAAAGGTTTTGCACGAAACGGGAGATTTAAACTCGATCTCTGAGCACTCCTGTAATTTCTCTGAGTTTCAGCAGTTTATTGAGAAAGGATACCAAGAGAGATTCCGTGATATGTAGATTTCGTTTTCCATCTCTAAAAGAGAAAAATAGCCAAAGTCAGCAACAAACTCTGAACTTTGGCTATTTTTTTTGAGGTTTTCGGGCAAATTTTGCTATATTAGGCGAAGTGTTCAGAGGGTCTACTAGAAAGATTTAATTCTAAGTGAGTAAAATGAACGACGAGATAAAATGGAAGCTGGGTCAAAAACCAAATCATTTTGATTTGAGTATACCTGATTTTGAGATTCTGGAACCCATCGGTCAAGGAGCCATAAGCGTTGTTTATTTGGCATCCCAAAAGACTGGTGGGGGAAGGAAAAGAATCGCTTTAAAGCTCGTCGATATAAATTTTTCTTCGGCAGAAGAAATGACAAACTTCCTCCGAGAGTCCGAGAGAACAGCCACTCTTCGGCACCACCATATAGTAGATATTTACCAGGTAGGCTACCAAGACAATCTTGTTTACATTGCAATGGAATATATAGAGGGAATCTCGCTCGACCAAAAACTAAAGCAAGATAGTTTGTCGGAAATGGAGATTTGGGACATTGCCCTGCAAGTCTGTAAAGCTCTCCAAGAAGGCCTCAAAATAAATACCATTCATGAAAATATCAAGCCTCAAAATATTCTCTTAGATACAAAGGGAATGGCCAAACTAACGGATTTTGAGCTCTCGAAAAACTTGAGCCAAAACACTCAGCTGTCTCTCGAGGAAAGAACTTTGGAGTCTTTGGTTTATCTTAGTCCTGAGCAAACATCAAAGAGAAAAAAAGTGGATTTCCGATCAGATATATACTCTCTTGGAGCCATGACCTATCATTTACTTACAGCCAAACCTGTCTTTTTTGGAAGCTCGGCTCGGGAGATTATCTACAAGCAAAAGCATGGCACTATTATTTGCCCTGATCGGTATAATCCTTCTCTTTCGAAAAAAAGCTGTTTTATTTTAGCCAAAATGCTCCATAAAAACCCTCTTCGACGCTACTTGAGTTACGGAAACCTCCTAAGAGACATATACGCTTTGAAAAGAAACAAAAAACTTCTTTTTGCCAATCATTTAGACTTTATCGAGGTTTATGAAGAACCTGTAAAAAAATTAGAGTGCCAAGAAGTGGCTGTGGCTCTCTCGCCTTCTCCTTTTCCTCCTTCCCATAAATACTCTGATGTTGAACGTACTCTATATTTGTCCGAAAAAATTGTTATGGTCAGCTCTCCCGAAAGAGTTTTCCTCGATAATTTAGTTCCTGTTCATTTTGTCGAAAGCTATCCTGAGATGAGCTTGTATCTAAAGAAACAGAAATCCTTGGTCATTTTAGACAGCCACTACTTAAAAGAAAAAACTGTTTCTTTTTTACAAGTTCTTCGAGCAGAATTTCCGGACTATGCTCTTTGGATATTGCTAGAGGAAGTTCCTAAAAACGTAGATCAATCCAAAGCGGTTCTTTTTTTAACTTACCAAGACTGGGAAGAAAGACTTTTTAAGGCACTTGGAGAAGCTAATTTAGGAGATATCTTTTTAGGGCAATTTTTAAAACTTCGGCTCATTATCATTCTGATGACCCATCTTCGCTGGAGTGGAAGATTACGAGTTTTTGAAGGAGGAGAGAAGAGAGGAAAGATAGTCATTTGTAGTGGAAAAATTATGCGTGCTTCTCATGCAGGAAGCAAAGGAAAAACAGCCCTTGATGCAATTTTAAAAATTGACTACGACTGGAGATTTTTTCCTGAAAAACGAGAAGATATCGAAAAGAGAATGAAGACCAACCGTTTAATTATTAGCTCCGCCGAAGAAATGGAAGAAATTGCCCTACCTTCTGAGACCACCCATTTAGGAGCAAAAATAAACAAAGCAGAGCAGAGAAGGCTTGAAACAAGACGGATTCAGAAAGAATCCAATAGCTCTCTTAGCGGAGACCTTGCCCAGATTAACTTATGCGAAGTTTTACAGATATTAGCCTGGGGGTACAAAACAGGTTGCCTAACCGTTTCCAATGATGATGAGCCCCAAATATTTTTGGAAAAAGGAGTGATTATCGGCTATGAAAGCCTAGACCCGGACCAAGAAATCTACGATTTACTTTTCCAAACAGAGGGGCGCTTTGTCTTTGAAGCCGATGTCATGCCCGAGAAAAAAGAAATTCACCTATCAGTGGAAGCTCTCATGTTTGAAGCCGCTCGCATTACCGATGAATCCAATCAGTGAGCTACCTAATTCCAGGGGATAAATCCTTTACTTTTATACACAAGATTTTGAAACTGAAATTCGGTATTTTTTAACATAACAAGCATAAAGTTTAATGGGCTTTGCGGGATAAACATATATATTAAAATGTGCCTACCGCAAAGCGGTTACATGTTATAGCCTGGGGTTTCAACCCTTACTTTTATACAC
>JAJDCR010000057.1 GCA_029260735.1 Planctomycetota bacterium | reverse complement strand
GCGAGAATTTTCCTCAAAGGCTACTTTATTACTGGGCAAAAAACTACCAGAACCAGCTACAAGAAGGTGAAGATTACGACTTGCTAAAAAATGTGACATTGATTTCTGTAACAAAAGATTCGCTCCCTTTACCTACGAAGCATTGCCATAATGTCTTCAAGTTAGTTGAAGTACACAATAAAATTCCCTTGGTGGAAGATTGCGAGATCCACACTTTAGAATTGACAAAATTTCTCAAAACGGCGGAAGACCTGACCAACTCTATGGAAACTTGGACATACTTTTTGAAGCACGGAGAAGATTTAGACGAGGAGAACCTTCCCTCTTCCTTTAGTAGCCCAGAACTTCAAAAAGCCGTAAAGGAGCTAAAAATGTTTACTGCAAAAGAAATTGAAAGAGATCTGTATGAATCTCGACAGAAAGCAATTCGAGATGAACGATCTCGAATGTCAGAGAATCGTAAAAAAGCCTTAGCTGAAGGAAAAGCTGAAGGAAAAGCTGAAGGAAGGGCTGAAGGAAAGGTTGAAGGAAAAGCTGAAGGAAAGGTTGAAGGAAAGGCTGAAGGCAAAAAAGAAATAGTTGTTAATATGTTGAAAATGGATTTGGAGCTTGCGAGTATCTGCAAAATGACCGGTCTATCTGTTCAGGAAGTTGAAAAAGTTCGAGAAGAGTTGGCAAAAGATTCATAAGAAATTGGAATACAAATCGAAGAATAGATATTTTGTATTTTGCGAAATATCTATTCTGTTCTAAGGAGCAACTTTGTTCCTTTTGAACTCAAGACAACAGCCTTCAAGCTGAGTTTGCGGGGAAGCTAAACTTTTACCTTTCTGTTGTAGATGAGCTCCTACGTCATGCTGATGATAAACCCACGATAGGTTTACTGCTTTTTGTAAAACGAGTAATCGTTTAGTTGTTCAGTACGCCCTAAGATGAGCAAGGTAATCGTCAGATAATCGTCAGATGATAGGAATTAATCGTCAGATTTTTCGAGTAAAAAAGAATTATGCAGGTTTCAAATAGGACAAAATAGTATTATTATGGCTCCAATCACGGTTGTGACAATATTGCACACATGTGTGCAATATCTATATTTGACTTCCCTAACATAATACAAATAAAAGAGTAATGAAAACTAAAGTCAATAATAATGTGACAATTTTAAAAAAGGAAGCTATTTTTCATGGTAAAATCAAAAAAAATGTACAAAAGGCCCAAGAAAATTTTTTTAAGAGGGATGATGCCGTTTTAGAGAAAGATTTGTTTCAATCGATTTCTTTAATGATTCAAAAATCACGGCCTATTCACTCCACCCATATTTCCCACAAATTTCCACACCAACCTCTCCCTCCAAAACATAAACCCACAAATTTCTTCTAGAAAAAAAGCGAATAAATGTTTCACCATTAGGTAATAGTTATTAGTATGCTTATAGATTAACAAAACCGAAACCACAGAAAGGGATTCGTCAGGGGAAAATTATGACAAAATATTTTCTGCTTTTGCTCTTATTTTTGCATACATCCGTCTACTGCCAGGATATCGATCCTTTAGCTCCCCAAGCAAAGGCTTTTGAGAGTATTGCGATAGAGCAAAAACTATCGACCATTCATATACCCATTGCCATTGCTATTTCAGAACTACAGAGCAAAGCAAATAAGGCAACAAATGGATTTAAAAACTCTGGAAAGGAAAACCATAAAGACTTCACTCTGGAGTACAATATCGAAAAAGCAGGTGCTATTACAGTCTCGGAGCATCAACAACACCTACGTTTTTCTGTTCCGATCAAGGTTGATCTCAAAGTGCTTTGGGAGAAAGAAATTCGCACTACGAATAAAAAAGGTCCTATTCGTTGGAGTATCAGCACAAAAGTCAAAAAAACAGAAGATACGAGCTTTACGACAACCTTGTTTTTCAAGAGTAAGCTGAGTTTGCAGGGAAAAAATCTCAGCTTAAGAACAGAGGCCGATGGCTTCACTTGGCAAAAGAAACCAGAGATTAAGTTAGGGCCATTCACCATTCGCTTCTCTGGGCTTATGGGGAATGCGATTGAGGCCATACAACCTATCTTGGCTAATAAAATAGATAGCTATGCAAAGGAAATAGACTTAGATAAAATTTTTACTAGACTGTGGCCTAAGGTTGCCGAAAAAACAGTCCTTTCGATAAGCAAGAAACAAGATCTATGGCTAAAGATGGAGCCAGAAAGCTTATCTCTGGGGCCCATTGAAGTAAAAGACAATAGCATAGTTGTTTATTTTGTTTTAAAAACATACTTGAATCTCCTTTTAGACTCAACAAAGCCTAGCCCTGCTCCTAAGCCTACTTTAGAAAATAGTCCCGAGATGCTCGATAAGTTTTATTTATCCGCTAAGGTGAAGCTAGACTACGAAGAAATCAATCCTCTTTTGCAAAAAGAGCTCAGGGGAAAATCTTACAGGGTCGCAGGCCGGGAAATAATCATTGATGATGTTCAGCTTTATGGCAATGGAGAAAAAGTAATTCTCTGTGTGGTTGTTTCTAAAGGGTTAGTCGGTACGCTATTTCTCTCTGGAATTCCTATTTTTGATCAAGAGAAACAAGTTCTAAAAATTATCGACTTGGACTACCACATAGAAACCAAGAAATTCCTCGAAGCTGCCGCTCGTTGGTTCATAAGCCGAAGCTTTCTCGATATTCTAAAAAGTGGCTTATCCTGGGATATGAGTTTAAAAATTAAGAGCTTAAAAGAAACGCTAACCAAAGCGATCAACCAAAAAGACAACTCTCTTACTCTTTCAGGAACTGTGGACCAATTAGAAATGGAGAACTTAGTCGTGACCAAAGATGGATTAGAACTACAAATGTCCACAAGCGGAAAGATCAAGCTCTATATTAGTAAAATCAAATGAAACGAGTCTGGGGCAATCTTGAAAATAAAAGGAAGAAAGGAAAACTCTATGAACGAAATAAGTGAAGTAGCAACCAGAAAATCACAAATCCAGAACCTATTCTACGGAGACCCGGAGAGTCGCAAAAAAGCTTTAGAATATATCCACAAACAATTTATGGTGAAGATATTAATGAAACTCAACAAACCTCTCCCTCCTAACACTAGCATGGAAGACACCATTAACGATTTATTTATTGAGCTGGAGAAAAAGTACACTCCCGAGTTTCTAAAGAAACGAGAAGATGGCACTGTTCGCATGGACCTAAATGATATTGGGAACAAAAATCGTTTTTTCCGTAAATTCTTAATCCAAGAGATGACTTGGTTTATTGGTAAATTATGGAGAACGTACTATAGCAAAGAAAACCATTTATCTTTAGATGCTCCCACTAGTGACAATCAAAATGTGCTTGACTTAATAGTCGATAAAGGAGTGAATAATAGAGAAAAACTCCAACAAGCTATGGATGAAGTTCATGAATGCCGTAAGGTTGTTCACAATATATTTGAGCATGTGCGGCAAGGTAAAAGAAAATTAGCAGCATTTGAGTATTACTATCTCCCTTTGCTCGATGGCGAAAAAAATACTTACACAAAAGTGGCAAACAAATTGGGAATTTCCACGACTCAAACCCACCACTACATCTCAGAGGTTAGCAAATGGTTTCATTGGGTTTATAAACTGAGACAAAGTATTGATGGACGTTATGCCAAAATAATTTACAATGGAGTCCTCCATGATTTACAAGAAGAATTACCCAAACGTGAGTGGAATCAGTTTCAACAAACACTAACCGGGCAAAGCCAAGAGGCTAATAACGCTGGGTCACAATTATTTTTTTCCAAGTTAAGAGAAGCCATCGCTAAGGAAAGTAACGAGTTGACCATAGATGAAGTTGACGATGAAGTGGAACATATCACAAGAACCTTAAAGGAACTATCGAGAAAAGAGGCTAAAGTTGGCAAGAAAGAAGGGGAAATCATCCAAAAAAAAGCGTAAACCAGAAAGCACATCCTTTTCAATAGATAACTTTAATTTATCTCCCCCTCCTCGAAAAAGAAAAGGACCCTTTATCACCATGGAGCGTAGCCAAGATGATAATTGGCAAATGGTCATTTTGCAAGAGGAAGAAGGTGTTTTTTGTCGCATTGAAAGCTCAGATTTTAAAAAAGGCTTTGTTGATAGCAATGGCAACTACGAAGTGCTATTTGAAATTGGGCAAGGAGCGCAAGGGATTACATTTTTGGTTAAAGACAAAGCTTTGGATGAACGCAAGGTCGTGGTCAAAATGACTGCGAATACTTTTCTCGAAAGTAAAGCACCGCTCAATATGTTCCGAGCAGAAGGTCCTAGTGTACCACAAATTTATAGCTCTTTGCTAGTCCGCTACAAAACCAAAGAAAGTGAGTTTAGCCACTACCTTACCGTAATGGAGTATGCCGGGAATAAAAATCTAAGCGATTTTTACCAAGAAAATCCCGACCTAAGCACCCAGGTTAGAATTTTTCGACAAATTGCTCAGGTTTTACAAAGAGTCCACAGCAAAGGTTACGTTCATTGTGATATCAAAGCAGAGAACATCCATGTCGAAAATGAAAGAGCATTTGTTCTAGATTGGGGTGGCTTAAAAGAGATCGGTGAGGATCTTTATGTTTACACTCACTTAGACGATAATTACAACGCTTCAAAAAAAGCCACCGTTGCCCATGACCTCTACTCTTTGGCAACAACTTGGGAAGAACTCTTTGCTAAGAGAGGCTTCCCCTCTCCCTTACAGAAACTAATAGAAGCATGCAAAGATCCCGAGTCTTTATACCTCAAAGATTATAATCATAAAGAGCCCGGCCAAGTAGCCCAAAGAGTCGTCGATGACTTGCAAGCCTACTTAGAAAAGAAACCTATGCGGGTTTTTAATCCTTGGCATCGCAAGCTCCTCAGTTTTGCCATTCAACAACGAACTAAACTGAAAGTGCTTTCGTTGGGAATAGTTACTCTTATTACTTTATACATTAGTCTATTTGCAGCGAGCTACCTTTTCTTAGAAAACTCTATTAAAAAAGCTCTAAAAGCTTCCTTTGTGAACTCTTCTGATAAATGGGAATATGCTCAAGAAAAGGCCCAAGAACTCGCCCGATTTGAAGTTTTTTCTAACTACACACAATATCTTCTAGACTTGAGCTCTCTTCACCACTGGCTTAGTAAAAATAGCAAAGCACTTGTCAGTGAAGAAAATGTCTTTTCTTGGCAAGAGATTATTCGACCTTGCCAATACAAAAGTATAGTCCACTTTTTACAAAATATACCAAAAGAAGTACTGAGCGATAACGTAAAGCTTCTTTTACTCTTAGCGTTAGTCGAAAAAAGTGAAGAGCTAAAAACAGTCGATTGGCCAATACCTAACCAAGAAGAACAAACTTGGCAAATTCAAGCCCAACATGCCATGGTTTTTCATCCTCAGCTTATTAACTGGCAGAAACTACTTAACTTAGTCCTTAGGAAAGCCAAGAAAGAGCAACTTTCCACCATTGACAGACAAATAGTAGGACAACTCTTCTTCTATGCCCATAACCATTATCGCTCTGATCTTTACTACCAATTTTTAGAGACCCGTCTTCTTGAGACAAAATTTGCTGACAGGAGTATATTTCTCCGAGAGATCATGTTTCGGAACTATTGCAAAATAGTTGAACATAAAGAGATTCCTCTATCACTGAAGATAGCCCAATCTCTATGCCTAAAACTATTAGACGACGACTTCTCAAGCTTGGCCGAAAAAACAATGATTAACCTCTCTAAAGCAAAACATAAAGCAAAAGAACGTGCTTTTTTAAGCGAAGAGTTAGCCAAAACAAAACGTACTTTCCCCTACGACTACGACAACTATGAAGAGCTAGAAAGCAAATTAAAATGAAATACTTCCTTATCACGATACTTACTCTTCTAACTACAATATCAAACGTCTATAGTGAAGAAGGTTCCTTATCTGTTTTTGTTTCTCGTGATTTATTTGGAATTTTATCTAACCATGTAAAAGCAGAAATAAAACTCTCTCCCTATAAAAAAAAATCTTCTGGTATTAAAGTGCAATTACGTCATGTTAAAATCATTGATACTCAAGTTCATGGCTCTAACAAAGCAACGATCACTATAAACCCTGACTTGTATCTAGTAACAAATCTGATTAAAGGAAAAATCCCTTGCATTGATATTCCTTTAAATATTGACTTGGAAGAAAAAGCAGACCAACGTATCTCATACAAAGGAAAACCAAAGCGCGATGATTTCTTGCATAATATGTTTGCTCGGCCAACTATTACCTCAAAAATAACCAGAGTAAAAGTTTCTTTGCCCAACAACGAAAGCCCATTTGATCTTGAAAAAATCAACTCCATAAAAAAACACCTTATCAAAGCTATTATCAAAAAAATTTATCCTGAGCTAATGGAGAAGTTAAAATCTGCCCTTGAAGATCTGAGTTTTGACCTACGTTTACCATATAAATGCCAACTCGAAAAAATGAAGATAGTTTTTCCAGAACCCAAGCTTCAATTTACTTCTCAGGCCGTCGTTGTAAACTATGGAACCCCCCTTAGCAGGACAACTCAGCTAAACAACAAATCGAAAGTAGTCATCGCTTGCAATAACAAGTTTTTAGAAAACTTCTTTAGCGCACTTGATTTGCCCAGCTCTCAGCAATTAAAGTTCATCAAAAAATACCAATTGATTCCCCGTATTTCTAAAGAAAACGGAAAAATTCACCTGAAACTAGAAATCAACCTCGAACTAGAATCAGAAAAGTACTTTCCTAGAGCAGGTACCATAAAGACCAAAATCGTTTTGCCTTTCTCCATGACCCACTTTAAATCAAATGGAGAGAGAGAAGTACTCGGATTAAGCCTACTAAACACTGACCAAGCCATACAAAAATTACACGCCGCTGAAAATAAAAGTAAATGGCAAAAAACGCTCCAGGGATTGATTGCCATTGTCGATTTGTATTTCTCATACCGACCTGTTTTTCTGCCATCGGAATATGAGTTTTTCATTCAACAAAACGGCACTAAACTGAAAGCACTAGCGAAAAAAATGTGGTTTTTTGTAGAGGACGATATTTTGTGGTTGTCCTATGATGTTGATATTAGCGATTAAAGGTGGAATCTGTTCACAAAATTCCGCACCTATGTGCTAACCTTTGGAAAACCTCATTTTTGTAGCATATGTTAAACCTAGCCTGGGTATATGTTTCAGCGTGTCCCCCCTCAGCTCGTACCTCGCGTCACCCCCAAAGGGGAGATAAGAAGGATTTTACAGTAACGAAAGCCAAATGAAGGCTTACGCTACTTCAAACATTGCCTAAAAAAACTTTTCGTTACGAACAAACCCTTTTTGTCCACCCTTTGGGGGGGACGCGAGGAACGAGCGGGGGGGGACACGCTGAAAATAAAACACTTTGCAGGCAAATAAAACAAGCTACAAGAATAATCCAAAGAAAAAACCTACCCTTGACAGCCCTTTGGAGGGAACCGTGAGGAACGGACAGGGGGGACACGCTGAAAATAAAACCTTTGCCAAAATTAAAAACGGCTACGAGAAAGAATATTCAATAACTTAGGCTTTAGGTTGGCACGAATACCCAATAAACCCTAAGCAAAAATATCCTTCCCTCCATGCTCCTTCAACTGCCAAGGCACAAAAACAGAGCTAGACCATTTCAGCTCCTCCGACATTCTTTCATACACCTTCTCGACAACCTTTGTCGTTTTGGCATAAATATGGTCTTGGCAGTATTCTCCTCCTAAAGTGTTTTGGCTAAGATAAATGAAGTTGACAAACTTATAGCCCTCATCTTGGATATTTTCCTCCAAATAACTCTCGATAGTCAAAAGGTGTAAAGGTTGGTAGCTTGCGACTTGCCCAACAGCCTCGGCTTCGTTTCCCCAAGCGTGATCCAAACGAGACCAAATCATGCTATCCATCACCTCATTGTGTTTCTTTAGAATGATAGGAATATGAACATATACATCCCGACCATTCCCTAGCTTAATCCGAAAATCACGGAAGCTAGCGACCATAAAATCCATTTCAAGTTCCTCAAAAACCCGAACAAAAGAGAGAAAGTGTTTACAGTTCGCTCTAAGACGCTTTTCTTCTATCCACTCATTGAGGTCGATAACAATGATTCCCAAATGATCGGAAGGCTTATAGTTCGTGTTAATCTGTCGCTTATCTTTTTGAAAAATCGCCGGAGGTATTCCTGTTTTATGAGCGAGGGGAACTTGGTACAAACGTTTTGAATCTATTTTTACGCCCGAACGCTTGTGGTTCGCAAAAACATTTAGCTCCAATGTTCCTTTCATCGTCTCCGTCATACATTTTTTGATACTATCAACCGTCTCTTGTAAATGACTATACTTCTCTATTGTTTTTTCCCAATACTGCGGTAAAGCTTTTTTTACCATCACATTGATTGGAATGGTGACTACAGGCATATAAGGGAACTCAGGATAGTCTTTCATGGGGATTTGACCGTTTTCAATACTTTCCAAAAGTACTTTAAAATCGGTCTCACCACCTGTAATCGAAACGTCAGGAACATCGATAGAGGATAATTCTCCCGAAGAATTTATCTTAAAAGAATCCTTTTCGAGCTTATTTAGCTTAACCTCTTTCCAATCTACTTTAGGTAAAGAACTATCGGAACAAAAGTCAGTATTAAAAATACCAGAAACACTACTGAGCTTCGGAAAAATCTTCTTTAGCTTTCCTTGGCTCTCGCGTAACCACTCTCTGAGAACTTCATCCTCTAAAGTATTCCTACGATATCGTTTAGATACCTGAGAGCGATATTTTAGCAATTGCGAAAGCAATAACAAATCATAGAGAGTGCAAAACATCGGATCCAAAAATAATGTACGCCCCTCCATAACCACAGTAGCCACCTCTTTTAAGCGACTAGATAAAACAACATTAACATCTTGCCTACAAATAACCGACGCTATGATATTCAAAGTTCTCTGAGAAAACTTATCTAAATTATAACTAGAACTCATCTATTCCCCCTTGAAAATTCAAAGCGGTAGCTACTTCTAACTACCGCTCCCACTTTATGAAAATGAAGACTGAAGCTTAGCTGCTTGGTGAGCATCTTCATTTAAAATAAACTTATTGACCAAAGCAATCTCCACCGCAATACTCTCCTTCATCCCTGCTTGGAGCAAACTCATTAAATGAGCCGCCGCTCGGTAGCTGAGCTTAATCTCCTCACTATCAATCGAAGAATAGCTCTCCCAAACCTCAACCACACGATTGCGAATCTCAGCTTGGCTATCAGGAAAGTTACAACGCAAAAGCTTCTTAATCTGCTTCACCTGTAAAGAAGGAACCTCTAAAACCAAAAAATCATCCAGCAAAGCCTGAGCAATTTTACTATTCTGACGACAACGTAAAGTCTCAGAGTTACTAGTAGCAATTATCCGAAACTCATCAGGGATAGCAATTTCCTCACCCGTAAAAGGATTCGTGATTTGCTCTTGCCCCCGCAAAGTCAGCAAAGAAGCCCGCGTTTCCAGAGGAATCAAATTAAACTCCTCCACAATCAAATGCTTAGCCTGCTTAAGACTCTGAGGCAAAGGCCCATCACAAAAAGCCGTCTCGTTATTCTTAAGAGAATACATTCCCCAAATATGAGACATCTCTGTTTCAGGAGTTCCCTGCAAAATTGCAGCATTCTTATTGGTTTTCTCTAAACTCGTGCGCAAAGCCCATGTAGTTTTTCCGCAACCAGGATCTCCGACAAGAAGAACCAATCGGTGGATTTCGAGCATGATTTCGGCAATATTGTGCCATGGTAGCTTGATAAAATTAGGGATAGTCATTTTGACTCCTTTTCGTATAGACATAGAAAATATGTTTGTTTATGTGTCTATACCGAAAGAGTGAGGAGATTTTCGGTGGGGGGATTTTTTTGTAGGTATATTTTTTAATGTAAGAATTTAGATCTTGAAAAACTAAACGTTTTAGATATTATTTTAATCTGACAGATCAAAATAATGGCTAACACAACTAAGTTCCCAGCTTTAAAATCTATATAATTTCATTTAAGAAATAATGTTAGGTTGAATGTTGACTTTTACAGCTAGATCTCGACTAACACATTTTATCTATTGCTGGGATTCAAGAGGCATCCATAGCAACACGAAATCCAATTCCAATTTCCATGATATTGTCAATTCCTCCTCCTTTTTTCTCTCGTTCTGCGGAGCGACAAGTATCTTTTTCGCTTTTATAGCTTCCTCCTCGTAGTACTTTCTCGCTGCCTTTTGTATGAGAATCTTCATTCTTAGGAGTTTTTTCGTAGTTTATTTCGTAATAGTCTTGACACCATTCCCACAAATTTCCGCTCATGTCATGAAGCCCAAAAGAATTGGCTTGTCTTCTTCCTACGGAATCAACTCCACTTTTGCCATGCCAGCAATAATCTAAATTCATCTCCTTTCCCCAATAGTAAGGAGTATTTGTTCCTGCTCGGCAAGCATATTCCCATTCTGATTCAGAGGGAAGTCGTAATAATTTTTTTTTCAACTGAGGATTTCGAGAAACTTTTTGGCAAAAAATTTTCGCTTGGGTATAGTTCGCCGCGATAGGATAGTTGGCCTCTCCATTAGCTTTACCTCCCATCACGGCATGCCACTCATCTTTAGTTATTTCATTCTTTCCAAGCCAAAATGCTTTTCTAATCCAAACTATATGTTTCTTCTCATCACTTTTACTCTTGGGGTCATCATCTCCTTTCCCCATAATGTAGTGTCCTGGAGGAATAAGAACCATCTTTAGAGAAACCCCTTCTCTTAAAGTGATTTCCATAGAGACATGCACCCCCAATTTTTCGGCGTACCATTTTTGGTAAGCTTTGACTCTAGTTTTCTTTTCTAGATGAGATAGACCGTTCCAACTAGCCTGAGTAAAGTCTATTTCTTCTCCAGTCCAGCATAAGGGCCATATCTTTTTTTCCGAGTTGTTTGGATGGGATTTTAATTTATCTACTTCTATTATAAGGGCTTCAATTTTTGTATTTTGGAGTTCAATTTTTTGATTTAGTTTCTCCAAAAGATGATTAATTAAATCTTCGTTTTGAGCATTTGCTTTGGCTAATCCTAAAAAAACTAGAATTCCTAGTACTAAAATTTGTATAGATTTCATTCTTTTCCTTTCCAATAGACCTCTATATAGCAATAATATCTGAGAAGCTTATTGAAGAGATCCGTGGAGAATATGTAATTTATTTTCCCAGGCTCTTAATTCGAATCTTGCTTAACTATGAGCAACTTAATGTCTCCATAAACTTTTAATTTAGAGATAACATACTGTTTTCTGTACAGTATCGCAAAGAAAAAAATTATCTATTTTTTCTGCTTTGTATATAGTTAGAACTTATCCACTCATTTACAATTAGGGAAAAACTCATTCTGTGGAAAAGAGTAAGCCAAATCCTTTTGGATTCCAAAAAGATTGATGTAAATTTTCAAAGAAAAAAGAATTAGTCTAACAAATACTCAAAAAACTACACAATAAAGATACTTATAGAAAATAAGCCATTATATTTGTTTAAAATTTTTGCCAAATGAAATTTTTTCTCTTGAATGTACTCTTGGCAATAAATATAATTAACTCCTTGCGAATTTAACTCTTTCTCTACACCTTTTTTTGATTGAGGAGTGGTTTATGAAAAGCCTACTATCAAAAACAGCTCTTTCCGTTTTATCTTTACTAGGAGTCACTTTTGTTTTGTATCATTATGCAACAATTGGTGGTTGGATGGACGGAGCTAAAGTTTCTTGGCAAAATTACCAGGATGAACAAAAAATCTCCAATATACAAAGTGTTTTAGCAGAGTATAAAGTCAATGTTGATGGTCTTTCTGATGGCTTACGCCAAAAAGAAATTTTCTTAGAAAAGAAACAAGTAAAATTGACCGCTTATGACACCAAATTCGCTCATTTTTGTCAAATGATTGATGAAAAGACTAATCAAAGCAATTCTTCTTTAGCTAGTTTTACTTTTGATAGTAAGGTTTACAATACAGACACAGCATTGGCTTTAAAAACTGAATACCAAGCTGGTTTAAAGCTAATGGCTCAGGAGTTAGAAACCGAACAAAAAGATTTTCACGTTGAAAAAATGCAAGTTCGGAAAGAAATTAAGCGCCGCAATGGGAAATACCAAGATTGGTATAGCCAATTAGCTCAACTGGAAGAAAAAATCTACGAGAGAAAAATCCAACGCATGGAGCATAACATCGAGGCTACTTTGACCAAACTTTCGGCAGAGTTGGAAGAAGAAAACATGAAAGAAACTCCTTTGCACGCAATCCCTATTCCTCAAGAAGAGAACGCAGTTAAATTAGAAGACTTAGGGCTGACAAAAAACGTGGGGCTATCTATAGATTAATTTGATAGCTTTTATTTAGATTCCTTACCAATATGTTAAAGGATTTACAGGATTATATTTGTTTCTGTAAATCCTTTTGGATACTCTTCTTCAATATTCTCTTGACCGAGGAGAAAAGCTTTACTCATGTTTAAACTATCCGAAAGTAGAGTAGAAGGAAGCGCTTCTTTCTCGGACAAATTTACATCTCAAAGCTATGAGTCTTTCCAAAAAAAACTCCTCAATCATCATATATTTCTCTATCACAAAATCATTGAAGAACATTGGGCCCAAGCGCAAAATGCAAGGCGTGACATTTGTATTGCTCCAAGCGAAGCTGCTCTTTTTTGGGAAGAACAAGCTCAACTAACAATTCTTGCAGAAAATTTTTTGCAAAGTGATCTTGGTCAAACATGGTTAGAGCAAAAATCTCAGTTAGAAGAGCAAGTAAAAAACTATAACTCTTCTCATCAGGCCTCTCCCTTACTTTTACTCAAAAAATGCTTTGCGCTTTCTTACGAAGAAGAACTGGTCTTTAGTGCAGTTTACTGGGCGGAAAAAGAAAATCGCTACCAAAAGATGTACAGCTATTTGCAAAATGATTTTAGAGTTCGTTTGCCTATGATCCTTTGGCTCAAGGAGCTTTTTTCGTTGGGACAAACTGCGATAAAATCGGAGTTTTTTTCTTCTCGAGGAACTTTACTCAGAGAAGGTCTTTTAGAGAGAGTTTCTGATTCTCATGATGCTAACTCCAATGATCAGCTAAAAATTTCTCTTCGAGTTTTAGAGTTTCTAAACTTAGAAGGAGAATTATCCCCTCCTTTCATTTCCTACACTTACTGGCTACCTCCTCAAGCCCCCCGCTTTCTTGCGCAAAAGTCTTTCTCCGAAAAAATTGCTCTCGTCCAAGAAAAGTTAGCCCAAGTGTTGTCACCAACTTTAGTTGTTTTGCATAATACTTGCTTAGCGACTCAATTAGGTTTTGTCCAAGGGGTTATTGAAAAAAATTGCAAAGGTGTTTTATCCATTAACTTGGGAGAACTCCGACAAGATTCACGAAAAGAAGAACTGTTTTCTCAAATCGTTCGAGAAGCTCGCTTAGAAAACTTTTCACTTTTCTTTCATAACTTCCAAAAAATTGAAGGAAAAGATGAGTGGAGAGAAATTCTATGTAGGCTAAGTCACTTCTCCAATCCCGTTTTTCTGGCACCAAATAAAAATGAAAATACCTACTGGCCTCAGCATTATTTTCCCTATTACATTGTGTCTTTACCTTCTCTAAACTATTCCCAAAGGCAGGAGCTTTGGAAGCAGTACCAAGAGGAAAGTAAGTGGAATGAGTTTCCTAATTTAGCCCATCACTCTTCGGCAACACCTGGCCAAGTAGACATTGCTCTTCAGGTGGGGGAGAACTTTCAAGCTCTTGATAAAAAGAAAGACAAACCCCACTGGCATCATATTTGCCAAGGGCAATTTCAAAACCAACTAGGGCAGTTAGCTCAAAAAATAGAGGCTCCCTGGACCTGGGATGATTTGGTCTTAGAACGAGAAGTTAAAGTCCAATTAGAAGAAATTTGCCAGCGCATTCAATACCACGACAAAGTTTTTAGAGAGTGGGGGTTTACAAAAAAAGTACCCACACAAGCAGGAGTTTTAGCTTTGTTTACAGGAGGAGCAGGGACCGGCAAAACAATGGCAACAGCCGTTATGGCCAATAAACTTCTTTTAGATCTGTACCGGATTGATCTATCTCAAGTCATCAGCAAATACATTGGAGAAACTGAGCATAACCTAGAGAAAATTTTTCAAGAAGCAGAGAAAAGTCATGTCCTTTTGTTTTTCGATGAAGCGGATGCTCTTTTTGGGAAGCGAAGCAAAGTTCAAAGCTCGCATGACCGCTATGCTAACATGGAAGTGAGTTATCTGCTTCAACGAATAGAGAACTATCCGGGTTTAGTTATTTTAGCAAGCAACTTTTCCGAGAACGTTGACGAAGCTTTTTTAAGACGTTTGCACTACAAAATTGACTTTCCCTTTCCTGATCAGACCGCTCGTAAAGAGATTTGGAAAAGAGCCTTTGGTGAAAGAACTCCTTTGAGTTCTGACGTAGACTTTGACTATTTGGCCCAACGTTTTTCTTTGTCGGGAGGGCATATCAAAAATATTGTTTTAAGCTCTGCCTTTTTTGCGGCAAGTGAACAAAGGCCAGTTTCTTTAGATCATATTATTAAAGCAGCCTTAAGAGAATACGATAAAATCGATAAAGTATTTCCGGAAGACTAAGTTTATGGTAGAGAAAAATTCAAGAAGAAAACCCCTGAATCTTCGAAAGATGAAAGGGCAAGACCTGAGCGAGCAGGATTTAGTCCGAGCAGACTTGAAAGGCGCTGACCTGAGAGGAGCCAACCTCTCTTATGCTAATCTTTTAGAAGCGGATCTAAGCGGAGCGGATTTGACTAATGCTAATCTGACGGGAGCTTGTCTAGCTCGAGCTAATTTAGAGAAAACTCGTTTTCATCGCTGCACTATAGAACGAACTTCTCTAAAAGGAGCTTGGTTGAAACAAACGTCTTTCCGGCAAGTGCAATTAGAAAATGTAGATTTGCGGAATGTAAAAATAGAAGAAAGTTCCTTCGTAAAAGTTAAAGTAAAGGCTGCGAAATTGCAAAAAGCCTTTTTTCAGAGCTGCACATTCAAAAATACAGAGATTTCTAGCTGTGATATTTCAGACGCCATTTTTTCTCATTGTGATTTTGCGAAAAGTCGCTTAGAAAATCTTTATGGAGAGGATAGTCGATTTATTGAAGTAACTTGGGAAAAAGCTTTTCTTTCTGAAAACAAAGATGAGTGGAAAATTGAGAAGTCGAAAAAAACAGGGCCCCAAAAAAAGTTTGTAATAGTGATTTCGCTAATTATCCTTATACTCGGGTTAGTTCTTTTTGAGCAAATGCAAAAAGTTCATTCTCCCAAACAAAAGATATATAAAGAGATTTTTACTCTAGAGTCACAAATCCGCCGAGAGTCCAGGCAAAGAGAAACCTCACTTTCTTTTGAAGAAGCTTTGTCCGATGAAGTTATCGCTCCTCTTTTAGCTAAGCTAGAAGAAAAAGAAGCTCAATTGAACAAAATGAATAAAGATCAAGAGAGACTGTGGGAAGAGGAAGCCAAAAAACAATTGCCTCGTGATCTCTTCTCTGATGCGACATTAAAAGAAAACGTTCGCAATCGCTATGAACTTTTAGTGAGGGAAAGGTAATGGCTTGGGAAAAATTATTCATTGATTATCCAAAGCCTAGATCGCCAAAAGGCAAAATGACACCTGGTTCTCAGCGGGCTGTGGGAGCTCTGTCTCAAGGACAATTGACCTCTAAATCTGATTGGGAAGGTAGTGAGTTAAAGTTTATTCTCGATATTTCTGGGGAGAAAAAAGAGTATTCTTTGTCTGAATTGAATGTAGACCAATATAAGCACTTTTATTTCTCTAAACAAGAAGATCCTTACTTAAAAACCAAATCCCTTTGGGTTCAAATTCCTTCTTTTTTTTATATTGGTGACAAAAAAGTTAAAGTTTTGGAAGCTGTTCTATCAAAAGAAATAACAAACAAAAACCTCAACTCTTTTAATGAACTTGCTTTTTGGTTTAAGTCGTACCAAAAAATATTACCTTCTTTGGAAATTCCTTTTTTCTATCTAACATTTTCTAATGAACTTTCTCACATTGGCTGGGCTATAGAGCCTTGCTTCCAAAAGCATTGGGAATATAGAGTTATTGATTTGGATCCAAGTTTTTTGGATAGCTTAAATCCTTTGTCTCAACCAAAAGTTTTTAAGCTGCACATTGAGCTACCAGAAAAATTTCAAGATGTGGTTACTTTTGAGCTAGGTTCTGCCTATTGTCTTAACTCAGAACCTAGAAATGATATTTTACAAGCGGTGAAAAAAATTGTTCCTAAAAATTCTGCAAAAATGCTCCTAGATATCGAAATTGTAGAAGGTGAACCCAATATTTCCAGTTTAGAAAGTAAAATATTAGTTCAGCTACGTAGTAATCTTATTCTAGAAAATAAAGAAAGACAAATATGGGAAAGACGGGCAGACAATAAGCTCTTTCGCTGTAAAAATCCTTACTTAATTCAAACGGGAGATTTAAAAGATAGTGAGGAAGACTTATATGATTATATCTTAAAGGAAAATCCTCTAGAGTTGGATTTAGAAGAAATGCCCTCGAAAAAACAAGAATTTGTTAAGTACTTAGATAATATTATAGAAAAAAAGGATTTATCTTACGTCGATAAACTTGATAATAATATAAAAAATATCACTCTCCGAGTAGAAACAAAGAAACTTTTAAAAGATCACAAAAGCGGAGTAAGGAATCTCAAACTAAATCGAATGATACTAGAAGATGCTTTTTCTCACTATATTCTCCGTTTGGGAGAGTATATAGTCTGTAGCTATCATCCTCCCACAGTTTCGTGTGATGTATATGTTGATTTGCATATTTTCCATAAAGAAGATAAAAATAGCATGCAAGAAGTGCGCAAATACAAAGATACTCTTCTTGCTCACGTTTCTGCAAAGAACTGGGTTTCTGTGGCAGGAAGAAAACTTCCCCTAAGTCTAGTTCAGGAAAACATGGAAAGAGCGGAAGCGGGTAAACTTTGGGAGCTGCCCTTTTTGCGCTTGAAAATATCAAGTGCTCAAGCTAGAGGAAAAAGAGAATATCATTATTTTGTTGCCGATAGGGATTTTTTTCTGGTTCAACAAGAGAAAGCAGGAGCTTTGCCTTCCAAGAAAAAACATTTAAGAGAAAGAATACACGATTAAGTTATTTCCCCCGGGGATATTTTGTACAAAGGAGTATAGTGTGAGTTATAACATTGGTTTGAATATAATAGAAACAAACGGAACTGCAACTGTCACCATGACAGAAGCGGCAACTTCCACTGCGGGCTTTGTTGTAAAAGCGACAAAGGGGAAAATGAATAAAGTTGATCGAGTTACTTCCTGGGTAGAGTATGTAGATAAATTTGGCGGTCACGGGACTAGTGCTTTAAATGATTACGATAGTGCCTATGCTGTCAAAGGTTTTTTTGATAACGGGGGAAGTCAAGCTTGGATATACAGTGTTACTAAAGCAGAAAGAAAAAAGGCCGAAGCAACAGTTCTGAGCACAGGAATTGAAAATGCACAAAAGAAGTTACATGAGACCGTTGATGAAATTAAATTTCATGTTTATAAAAATATAAAGAAACCTAACTTAAGCAATGTTTCTGTCGAAGAAGCTGTTAGTGGAACGAAGAATTTTGCGAAAGAAAGTATTCAAATTCTTGCAGAAATAGTAACTTATGCAAAAAATGTCAAAGAGTCGGTAGAATTTACTTCAGAAACTGTAGAACAGCTACATGCAATAAATACTAATCTACTTGATAAGACAAAAGTAAAAATTGATGGTATTAAAAAGCATGTAAAAGAAAAAAATAAAAAGCTTAATGAAATCAACAATAAGGCTATTGCTTCCCAAAAAAATGCTGCGGAAGTAAAAGATAAAAAGGACTCTGATGTAAATAAAATTTTACAATCTTTTATTGATGAAATATTTTCTAATCGAAACGATGCTATCGCAATTCTAAATTTATTAGAAGGCTGGATCAAAGAAACAAATCTTATTTTTCAAGATATCGTAAAAAATATTGTTGATAAAATTGGCAACTTTGATTGGGGTTTTGAAGCTGCTGAGGCTGGCACATGGGCTGATGATTTAAATGTAGAAGTCAGCAAAAAAAATAACTCCATTTACTCTATTCAAGTCAAACTAAAGAATGTTGTTGTTGAAAATATACAAAACATAGCACTAAAAGAAATCCCAGAGTATTTGGAAGACAACTCTCGTTATATTCGCTTCAAGGGGACTGGCTCTGTTGATTTAAAAAGTAATAACCTCAGTTTTCCTTTGTCTGATGGAAAGGACGGTGTTGGTGGTGTTATCGCCGACGATTATATCAAAGGAATGGAGCGCCTTCTAGAAGAAGATATTCAAATGCTAGCAGTTCCAGAGGATCATAATGTTAATCTAAGAGGAGTGGAGTTATGCGATCAAAACGGAGAATGTATATTTATTGGAAATTTGGAGCAGCGAAAAGATAAACCTAAAAATGCAGACGCAATCAAAAACGATACGAAACTTTTACGCGGTGATCGAGGAAAATCTTATGGTGCCATTTATGATCCTTGGCTTTATGTAAGAGATGCTTCCGATCCTAAAGGAAAAAAAGAGAAACTTGTTCCTCCTTGTGGCCATGTTATGGGAGTATATGCTCGTGTCACAAAAAACCGAGGAATTTGGAAAGCTCCTGCAGGTAATGAAGCTTACGTTAGGGGAATTCTTAGAGTACCTTACCAATATACTGACTCACAGCATCATAATAATGTGGCCGAGGCGTCTGTTAATGGAATTCGTTTTTTTCCTGGAGCAGGTATTGTTATCGATTCATCGAGAACGCTATCGACAGATTCTCGTTGGCGTTATGTTAATGTAAGAAGACTTTTTAATTTTGTCAAAAGCACTCTAAAAGATGGACTAAGTTGGGTGCGCCAAGAACCTAACCGAGAGGATCTTTGGCGTAAGGTTCACTACAACGTTGTCCGGCCCTTCTTGATGAATTTATGGAAAAAAGGAGCTTTTGGTACCGGAAAACCTGAAGAGGTCTTTACCATTAAGTGTGATGCAGAAAACAACCCTCCGTACATGGTCGATCAGGGAATCTTTAATTTAGAGGTTTATTTTTATCCTTCTAAACCTGCTGAAACGATTGTTATTCAAGTAGGACAGCAAAATAGTGGAACAACTTCGGAAACTTAGAATCATTTTTTTAGAAAAACAAAATTTTAGTTTTAGACGAGGAGTAATGGTATGACCGATCCAGGGTTCCGAGAAGCCTACCGTAATAATGAATTTGTTCTTGAAATTCAGGGAATTGAAAGCCCTGGTGTCACTAAGGTATCTGGCTTATCTGAGGGAAAAACAACTGCTGTTGAGCAGTTTGATGGAGGCTCCAATGTAGTTCATAAAGTTTCTAGTGGAGTGGTTAAGTTTGATCCTCTAACTATTGAGAGACACATGGATGGAAGCCCGGCTGACGAAGCTTTTAAGCAATGGTTTCAAGAGATGTTCCGCTTAGATGGAACAGGACAAGGTTCCTCTACACGTAGAAATGGCTCTATCATTAAAAAGCATTTTGGACAAGAGGTTCTTCGCTTTGCCTTTTATAATGCTTGGATAAGTTCGTCTTCTTTTAGTGATTTGCAAGCAGGAGGAGAAGAGCTTTTTAAGCAGACTATTGTAATTGAGCACGAAGGATTAGAAAGGGTCTAGTAAACTATGGGAAAACGTGAGTATCCCTTTGCTTTACCTTTGGGCTGTTATGACTCTCAGGGGCATTTTCAAAAAGAAGTTGTTTTACGAAAAATGACTGGACAAGAAGAGCTCTTGATGAGTGAACCTGAGTTAGTTTCTAATGGTTCCAAACTGGTAAGTGAATTATTCCGTAATTGTATTGTGCGTCTGGGAACAGAGTCCCCAGTTAATCAAGCGACTATTGAGGAAATGTCTTCGGTCGATCGAGATTTTCTCTTGGTAAAACTAAGAGCGATTACTTTTGGAGCGGAGTATGCCCAAGTATATAGCTGTCCAAACTGCGCTCAAAGAATTTGGCATAAACATAATTTAGAAAAGATTCCCTTAAAAAACTCCTCCGAAGATTTTTCTGGAGAAGTGCGGGTAGTTTTACAAGATGGCTATGAAGATAAAGGAAAAGTTCACCAAGAGCTTCTTTTTCGTCCTCCTAGTGGGAAAGACGAAATTCTTACCTCCCATTTAGGACAAGAAAACCCCGCACGGGCAAAAAATGCTATTTTAACTCGCTGCTTAAAAGGCTGCGGGGATATGCAAAAGGAGAGATACGAGGCTCTTGGTACAAAAATTTTTCTAGACTTGACTTTACCTGATTTACGCTTAATCGACCAAGCTTTTATGGAGCAGATGCCAGGCTTAAATTTAGAAGAGGAAATTATCTGCTCCCATTGCCAAGAGAGTTTTTTAGTGGGACTTGACTTAGGAAATTTTTTAATCCCGGCGTAGGGTCTGCGGCCAATCTGCGTCGGGAAATATTTTACTTGGCCTACCATCTAAAGTGGTCTCACCAAGAAATTATAGAAATGGAGATCACTGAGCGTCATCACTTTGTTCGTTTACTGAGTGCAGAGATTGAAAAGCAAAACCAAGAAATAGAGGAAGCCAATAGAAAATAGGGCTTTTCCTAGACAGAGTACAACAGCGAGAGACAAATGTCACTTTATCATCCAAAGCAAGTAAGTAAGAGGAGTCCACTGCAAAACAGAGCTCTTCTTCCTCTAGCAAAAGTAGCTAAGCCTTTTTTGGGATGGGCTCCTTTACGTGCTAAAAGCTTTACTTCTCCTGGCTCTCATTCTTTACATTTATCTCGCTTAGTGCCCCAAAGAAGCCATTCTTTTACCATAAAAAAAATTGTTCGGGAGCAACCTAAATCATGGGGGACTTCTTCTCTTAACAATTATATCTCTGTAAGAAACTACCAAGAAAATAAACAGAATAGAGTCAGGTTTAACTCTCCCACTGGAACAAACTGGCAAGTGAGAAAGCATTTTTCCCCCACTTCATTTTCAGAGAAAAAATTTCAATCAAAACTTATTGCTCTTTCAAAAAATAGGTTCTTTCCGGCAAACAAAGGTTTAATTTCTATCCCCCCCATTTCTACAGAAATTTATCGAAGCTACACATTACCAAGTAAAGTAAAAAGAGATTCTATAAAAATAAGATCTAATCAAGTTGGCTTAAATTATATTTCTCCTTTTTCTCTGCAAAAACAGTCAACAGCTTCCATGTATTATTTTTCTCCCCAGACGAGACAAATAAGAAAAATCGATAGTCATGGTGATCAAAGTTTATCAGTTCTTCATAAGTACCCACAAAAAATAACATCTATTGTTTCTTTATCAAAAAAGAATCTCAAATTTCCTCACTCTTCTTTTTTTTCTCAGATAAGTAGATTGCAGCAAAGAGGTAAAAGTAGGGAGAGAAATTCTTTTCTCGGCTTTCTTCATAGAAATACGGCTTTTTTTTCCAGACTATCACTAAATAGTGGAATGAAATTGCATCATGAAAATATTATTGGCCATCTTTCTACTTCTCCGTACAAAATAACCCGCTTTCTTGAAAAAAGAAATGCAAACACTAAAGTTAGTCAAAAGAAAGATTTACCAAGTAAAGAAAGAAGTATCGTTTCTTCTCGTTTTTCTGAAATAAACTTATCCCGTTCTATTTTTTTGTCGACTTTTTCTGATCAACAGCAAAACCGTAACTCCTCATCTTCTTCAAAACCAGAAATACGTTTCGAAGGGGGAATACACATCAATGTACAAAGCGCCAGATTAGAAGAGACTGAAATAGCGAACTTAGGAGAAGAAATTGTACGCCACTTGAAGCAACGCATGGAAGAAGTACAAGAAGAAGATTTTTTTGCTCGGGGTTATCCTCGTAGTGATTTTCCCTAAAGCTTAAGGAAGAAATATGTATAGACAAGTAGAAAGAGGATTTCTTGCCAAGTTAGATATTACTATGCCTATCATTGTGTATTTTCAGTATAATCCCCAATCCCTTACAGATAAAATGACAGCGAGCTATAATAGCAATTCTAAAAATGGTAAGGATTTTTCAAGCTTTAGCAAAACTTCACAGAGGAAAATCAGTTTTCAAGTTATTGTTGATGGACGAGAATCCTCTCCTAGTGGTATTATGCCAGCAAAAGACTCCGATGGAGGAATTACTCCTGAGCTAAATAAGTATCGAGAGTTTCTTTTTTCGAAAAGTCCTGTTTCTGAATTGATGTCTGGGGTAGTTACCATTCCGACAGCTTTAGCAAACCCTAAGACTATCTTTAAGTTTGGCCACCGAATAATGGAGTGCCATGTGGAAAGTGTTTCTGTTAAGGAAACACTCTTCAATAGTAGTCTAGCTCCTATTCGCGCAGAAGTAGATATTTTCCTTGTCGAAGAAAGAGAGACTAATTTAGGAAGGATTGCTCATTACTTAAATCGAGTTCCTTATGGCATTTAAAAATGAAGGAGTAAAGGTAAGTTGGCTATAAACCCTTATTCTCGATACTACAAAGAAAAAAAAATTCGAGTAGAAAAAGATTCTCAAGAAGTGGAGGTTTTCTCCTTACGTTGTTCTCGTGTAACAAATCTGAAAGCCCAAGGATTTTACCACACGATTGTTCACGGAGATACCTTGGATACCTTAGCGTGGCGTTTTTATGGCAACGAAAGCCTATGGTGGAAGATTGTGGATGCAAATCCCAATTTGAAAGCAGAGACCGAAAAAGAGTCTGAAAAAGAGTCTGAAAAAGAGTCTGAAGAAGAGTTTCTTTATCCTTTTGATTTGAAAAATCACATCGGTAAAACCATCTGGCTTCCTGCTCTTGCCCAAGCCACCTTAGTTTCCAGAAAAAGGAATTTCTAGTGTCTATAAGAGAGTACCTTACTTTTTTTCGGGTAGTCATTGAGGGCGTTGATATTTCTAGTTGGGTAGAAAGTCTTTCTGTAACAGAAAATGACAATGGGGCGGATTATGCTTTGGTGTCTATACCTGACCCCGGAATGGTCTATGCCGAAGTCTTTAGAGAAGGAGCTCAAGGCTTTATTGACATGGGATATACAAACGAGCATTGTGTTATGTTGAAAGGGACTATCACTAAAATACAAGTCCAGTATCCCGAAAATAGTAAGCCTTTGGTCCAACTAAAGCTAATGGATGATTTAATTAAGATGGTTTCAACCAAAAAAACAGTTAATTGGAATAAAGAAGAGGTTGGGTCTGTTTCTGAAGTTGTTAGAAATATTGCCCAGCTTCATAACTTTAGCACAATTAATATATCTTTACCTAACGATAGAGAAATAAATGATGATTACTCTATTCAGCAAGTGGGCAAGACAGACTTAGCTTTTTTACAAGACTTAGCTAGGGAATATGAGTGTTGTTGTTTTATCGAAGAAGGCCGAGAGGCGGAGGATTTACCAGACAATCTACTGGAAAGTATTTCTTCCTTAGCCCAAAGTGCTATTGGTAGCTTAAACTTAAGTGGAGAGCAAGAGAACCTCCCCTATAGTTTTCATTTTATCTCCGAAAATACTTTGCGAGAAAGAGAAGAAGAGATAGAACTCCTCTACAATTGTTCTTCTTTTCAAAATAATCCAGTTGCTTTGCTTGCTTCTAGTAATAGACAAGGGGTTCTTTTGAGTTTTTATCCTACAGTTAATAGTTTTTATTATTCTCAAAAAAACAAGATTATATCATCCGATCCTCTTACAGGAGAAAAAATTGAAGTAGGAGAGAGCGCAAGCATTGGTTCTTTTCTGGGAGAAGGATCAGGTTTACTAGATTCATTGGGAGATTTTGCTTCTGATGTAGTTTCTGAAGGTTTGAATGCTGCTTCTTCTCTCTTGTCTTCCCACTCTAATCCTTTTTTAGCTTCATGGTTAGTAGATCATCCCGATGATCGCTCAAGAATCAATGAATTAAGTATGGCTTGTGAGGGAAAATGGGAGAGCCATCGAACAGAGTTTAACCAAGTAGTTTCTCTTCCTAGATATCCGGCAGAAAAAGAAAATTTTCTAGAGCAACGAGTGCCCATAAAAGCATTACAAAGAGAAGGAATGTTTGCTCATGGGGTAGCAAAAGGAAATATTTGGTTGAGGGCAAAATCTCCAATAAGAGTAAATGGACTTTCTCCGCGTTTTAATGACGTGTGGTATGTGACTAGTGTTACCCATAGTCTAGACAGACAAGGTTTTTTAAGTAAATTTAAATGCACGCGCTAGAGGAAATAATATGTACCCAGGTTTAGAGCAACATATAGATAAGTACTATGGAAAGTATTTAGCTACTGTAGTAGACAATGAAGATCCCGAAAAACGAGGGCAAATTAAAATCTATGTTCCTTCTCTTTTTGAGGAAAACACCTCTGTTTTAGCAAAACCATGTTTGCCTCCAGGTCACTTCTTTATCCCACCTGTAGAAAGCAAAGTGTGGGTTGAATTTGAAGGAGGAAACATCAACCATCCTATTTGGGTTGGAGTTTGGTATCCTCAAGAATCTCCTCCTATAGAAGTCCAACAAAGTCCTCCTACCGTTTCTCAAGTCTATACTCCCGGAGGTTTTCGCTTCGAATTCTCCGATAAGGAAGGTGAAGAAAAATGCATACTAACGAGAAGAGGACAAGAAGAACAACACATTGTCCTTCACTTTTCTGCGGGAGAAGAAAAAATGGAGATAGTGAATAGCGAAGAACAAAAAATTACCCTAGAAGCAGAAAAAATAAGTATTGAAGATAAAAATAAAAACCTTATTGAGTTAAAATCATCTGGTGTCATCATTCTTGATGGAGAGAAGAATAAAATTGAGCTAGAAAGTTCTACTGGGATCAAAGTTGAAGATAAGAATGAAAATATTGTCGAACTAAACTCATCTGGAATTACTATTGAAGACAGCAAAGGCAATAAAGTAGAGCTAGAAAGCTCTGGAGTAACAATCGAAGACAAAAATCAGAATACTATCGAGTTGAAAGATGCGAATATCACAATCAAAGCCGTTGGGCAAGTTCTTCTAAATGAAGGGACTGCGGGAATAGTCACAGGATTTCCCACCGGAACTCATCCCGTCTGTTTTATCACAGGAGCACCAATTGTCGGTAGCGTTACCTGTAAGGCTTCTCCCTAATGGCACTGAGTAGTTCTAAGCTAAGTACACTGATGTTAGATGAGTATGCTGCACTTGGCTGGAATCGTGAGGCCATCTATTTGAAAACACTATGTGATATTTTTGCAAAAGGGGTTGTTGAGATTTTAACAGATCGAGATAAACTAACTATTGAGATGGAAATTAAAGGAGTAGAAGGGTCTCAAGCAGCTTGGGTAGAAGGGCATTTAGTCTTATCAAGCTTTGACTTAACGGAAAGATTTGCTAGCGGATTGATCAGCGGTGGGTGGCAGGGAGTTGGTCCCAAACAATTAGCTAAGGGGATTTGTTTTGCAGTAATTTCTCACATAGAAACAGCTATCGTCAAGGTTACCCCACCTAATAAAATAACTATTGTACCTCCGTCTGTCTTTAATGGAACAGTCTCTCTGGAAGAAGGATCCTTACAGAAAAAATTAGAAGACAAATTTCGTAAGGCGGGTTGGTTTAAAATAGACTCAAAAGGCAATAAAATGAATGAAATTACCGAAGCTGCTGCTTTATTGGCCTCAACCTTTGGTAAGGAGTTTAAAGATTTTTTATCAGAAGTTGAGGCTATGGTAACACTATCTGGAGGTGTCGCATTTAAGCCAAGGGTTCTTGCTTCTGAAACAAACGATACGGGTTATCTAAAATAAGAAAGAAAAATTATGCCTGAAGAAAACTTCCAAGGAATTGCTTTCCCCTTTCGCATTGATCCCCAAACAAAGGGAATTGCCAAAGCCCAAGGAGCAGAGAAAATAAGGCAAAATATACACCAGCTTTTGCGAACCCATATTGGGGAAAGGGTTATGCAACGAGAGTATGGTTGTTCTTTGCGCCAACTTCTTCATGAGCCAAACGACGATGCTTTACATGCTCTCATTCGCTATCAAATTCAGACAGCCATCGTTCGCTGGGCTCCTGAAATTGTTTTACAAAATGTTAGTATCTCTTCCCGAGAATCTCAAGTTTATGTTGAAGTAAGCTATGTCTTTGCCGGGAAGCAAAACCAGATCAGCGTTAGTTTAGATCGTCTCTAAAGGAAAGAAAATGGAAAAAAAATTTTCCTATACCCAGAAAGATTATGAATCAATCAAGGATGACCTTATCGCTAGAGCGAAAGATCTATCTGATTGGACAGATTTTTCAGACAATGATTTTGGCACTTTGCTAATAAAGCTTTTTGCAACCATGGGGGATTCTCTTTACTACCATATCGACCGTATTGCCAATGAGGCTTTTCTTCCTACTGCTCAAGAAGAAGATAGTATTTACCACCATGCTCAATTAACTGGTTATGTTCCTAAGGGAGCTTATCCCGCAGAAACCTGGGTAAAGTTATCGTGGGAAAGTGCGCCAACAGAATTAAATATTCCTCTTTTACTCACCTTTAAAGGAAATGCTAATTTGGGAGATCAAGGAACTCAGGATTTGTACTTCCAATGGGAAGGCTTTTTTCATTTACTACAAAAGATGGAACACCGTGTAAATTTAGGGGACTGGTTTCCTAATATACAAGCCAAAAAACCTCAAGCGGTGGATAAAGTCGAAACTTCAGTGAAGATTCCTATTGAAAAAGAAGTCTCAAATGTTTTTCAATTTTTTTTGTCTACTTCTCAGCACGATTGGTATAGCTTGCCAATAGGAAAATCTTTAGAAAAATTTGTTTCCAAAGAAAATGGATTAGAAAAAAATCAAAAAAATGGAGCTCCAAATGAAGATTTAGGCGAAGCAAGCAAACAAAAACTCTTAGGCTTAAGGTTATATAAGCTCGACTTACAAGGAAAACAAGTTAAAAAAATTCCCATCCTTTTTCATAATGAAAAGGAGCTTAGCAGTGATGCTATTTTCTTAAAAGAGGGGGAGCTTTTTTTCAATATGGAAGATCCACAAGATCTCAAATTCTACCAACAAGACTCTGCTCGAAGTTCTGCTATATTCTTAGCTCAATATATTTTTGGAGTAGCAAAGGAATATCCTCTTAGATGTTATTTTCCAGATAAAGAAGAAGTTAGCTTATATAAAAACGAAAAGAACGAAGATTTTTTCTTAGTTTTAATTGAATATATATTGAAGATGCCGTTAGAAAAATATTTAGAAATGTTACCTTCAAGCAAAGACTATCCCGAAAAAAAATCAGAAAAAGGTTCTCCCGAAAAAGAACTAGAAAAAGACGATGATAATTTTTTTGAAATAGAGCTATCTCCAGGATTTTATTATTCTGGATTTGATATAGAGGTGCAAAAGAAAAATGAGGAAACGAAAAAATGGGAAAACGTACCAGAAAATGATTACCATATCAAAAGCATTTTAGAGGTTGAAGAAGAAAGTAATGATGATTATAAAGTTTACATAGGAAATACTCAAAAAAATATAGAAAATTTAGAGGAAGTAAAGATAGGGAAAGATAAGAATAATCGTCTATACAAGTGGGATATAGAACCTATCACTCGAGTGCAAAGAAGAAAAATTGTTGAGAAACAAGAACTTGTAAATATAGAAAATGGAATATTTACTATGAAGACTTCAGACGATAAACTAGGTCTTCGAACACTGGATTACTTTATTGGAGAATACCATTATAAATTTAAAGTTTTGGAAAATAAAGAAACAAGCAAAACTGAATTTTCAAAATCGAGTGCAAAAGCTCAAGAAAAACATTCTTTTAAGTATTCAGTACAAATGAAAAAAATAGGGGCTTTAAAAGGGGCTATAGAAGGAACGAAAAAGGTTCCTCCAAAGGAAGGAGCTTTAAAAGGGGCTATAGAAGGAACGAAAAAGGTTCCTCCAAAGGAAGAAGCTTTAAAAGGGGCTATAGAAGGAGCTTTAAAAGGGGAAGAGGAAAACAAAAAATTTAGTACGAGCATACACATAAAGGTACCATACTATGAACTTCACCCTGTACCTTTTGAGATTAAAGATATCTTATTTGTCAAAAAGTACTTAGGAAGTATTAGGTTTATTCTAAAGCGAAAGAAAAAGGCGCAAGAAAAACTCTATAAACAAATTTTTTCTTGGCCAGAAAAAAATGGACAAAAAGAAAAAAAGTTAACCCTTTCTTATAAAAAAGACTTTCGGTTGACACCTGAAATCCAGACAATTAGAGCTATAAAAAAAGACCATACTGAGATAGGAGTTTTTGAAAAAGTTTCAGAAGAGTCTTCTACTTCTTCTTCCTTAAGAGATATGCTTTTTAAATCTCCCCCTCATGAACCAAGTGCTAAGAACTTAGAAATTTATCTTCCCATAATTCAGTCTAGAAGATATCTAACGTCCTTTTCTCAAGAGCAAAAGCCAGAAAACACCTTGGGGAATTTGCAAAGACATCAACTGACTCTAGAAAAGGTAAGTAAAAAAGATAGTATTGCAGAGAGTGGTTTTCTTTGCTTTTCTACACAAGAGGGAATATTTAGAAAACGTTTTTTTCAATATTTAGAAATGTTACCAAAAGAAAATGGTTTCTTCATTAAGAGAGAAAAGAGAAGCATTCAGCTTCTTTTAATGGGAGAGAAAAAATCTTCTACTTTATTTTTCAGGGGAGATTGCTATGGGAAAAAAGGAAATATTGGCAAGGGAGCGATCTCTAGCCTTGTTTCTGAAAGTACTGGTGTAAATCCTGATAAAGTGGAAAATCCTGTTGCGAGCACAGAAGGACAAAATGCGGAAGGAATCCAAGAAATTATTCAGAATATCCCTCTTCAAATTGCTCGGCAAGAACGCTTAGTCAGTTATGCAGATTACGAATCTTTTCTAAGAGAATTCAAAGAAATCCAACATATAAAAATTTCCCCTCATCCCCATTTCTCCCACGAAGTAGAGATCTATCTTGCCACAAAAAATAGAGAACCTCTTCCTTTTGATCTACGCCAAGCAATTGAAAACCGAATAGAGGAGCAAAGGCTTTTGACAACAAGAGTAGTTTTGAAAGATCCTTCTTTTGCTGATTTCTCTATGAAATTTACTGTTTTTTTAGTGTCCGGTATTACAGATTCTAGTAGTCTGGTTAAGCAACTAAAAGAAAAAATTTCTACTCAAGTTCATCAATTAGGATTTGGTTCCTCTGTTGATCCAGGAGTTATTTATCAAGTTGCAACAAATTATCCTGAAATTAGATACATCGACCATCATAAAATCTCTAGAGGTTACTCTCTTTTTGGAAGACTTGTCTATCAAGGCAATGGAAATGTTAACTTTAGCAATTACTCCCTTCATTTGTTAGGGAACCAAAAATATCAAGCTCAAGTTGATTCAAAAACAGGCTCCTTCTCTGTTAGAATAGAAGATTTTTTTCAAAAAAAAGCTACATTTTTCTCAAAAGTTACAGAGGAAGGAGAAGAAGTTGGAGATGTGATTGCTTTTTTTCAAAATGTGGAAGATTATCCAATTGATATTATTAAATGGAACCAAAAGCTCCATAATAATTCAAATCCAGAGTCTGAGATTAGTGATGAAGATAAAAAAAAGCTGCTTTCGAACCCCTACCAACTAGGGGAAAAAGAACTTCCCCGACTTCTTCCAGAAAACATTGATATTGATCCCAGATATCATTTTAGGAGCGGGACATGAAAACTGAAAAAGAGCGAATGTATAATTTACTTCCCTCTTTTTATCGAGAAGAAGATGCTCAAAATGATGAACATCTAAGGAAGTTTTTAAAAATCTTTGAAGTTGAAATACAAAGAATTGAAGATCGACTCAAAGGGCTAAAACATATCTTGGATATTTTTGATGAAGATTGTGTTTTCTGGGTTAATGATGGAGAAGACAAAGCCAAGGACCTTGAGAAAAAAAAATCCATATTAAAACTGCGCGAAAAACTATTACGGAATTGGTTTTCTTGGGATATTCAATCCCTGGATGATTCTTCTCAAACTGATGATTCTTTTCAAACTTATGACTTTGCTAAGATCATTTCTCTTTATCGACAAAAGGGGACTTTGACTGGCCTAAGAAATTTAATGAATCTAGCACTTCCTTTTTTACGAGATGAAGATATCTTAATTGAAGAAAATCGCGATTTTTTTCATCTTGATAAATCAGAAACTTTCTCTTTCGATAATGAATTAAAACAAAGTAGTAAAAAAGAAAAGCTAAAGAAACTCTTTGGCGTTCCAAAAACCTATTCTTTTGAAGAAAACCGTTACGTTACAATTCATTTGTTTTCTAAACCTGAAAACGAGGAGAAGATAGATGAAAAAAGTTTAGATATTTTAAAACGGATTTGTGAAATTTTTCTACCAGCTCATTGTAAAACCTTTATTAACCTTCACTCTTCTTATGAAAGAAATTATTTTTTACTCCCTAGTCCAAGTAAAGATAAAGAGAAAAATGATAGATTCTTCTATTCTCATAAAAACAAAATCTCTTGGCTTGATCCAGATTACTCAGAAAACTCTACTGCAAAATTGAATTTCTTCAAGCTAGATGAAGATAAATGCTACAACGGCGAAGAAAAACCATATAGAACTATCGTCCCCTATTTTTATAGACAACCTAACTCTAAAAGTTATTTTCACGAAGTTTCATGGTTTGATATAAAGTTCTCAGAAAACTCTACCGCAAAGTTGGACTTCTTCAAGCTAAATGAAAATACATGCTACAACGGTGAAGAAAATCCGAGCAGAACTATTGTCCCTTACTTTTACAAATCACCTAAAAAAAAGGAAAATGATGACTAAGAAAATAGAAGATTTCATTAGAGAGGATTACGCTCGTTTGATGGTAGAGCTTTTAAAGGAAATTGGAAAGGCAGAAGTTAAATATGAAGAAGGTTTTCCTTTCACATTGTACTTATTTATGAGCACTAAAAAAATAGAAGAAGGCACCAATGTAGAGTCATTTGTAGAATCATTGAAGGAAGCTTTTAAAACCATTAAGAGTAAGTCATTTACAAAATCTATTGAAGACTACCATCTAGAAAGCTCGAATTTTTTCTTTCTAAAAAAAATAGAGAAACCCTCTCAGAATGAAGGTCAAGGAAAAACTATATTTTCAATAGATGTCACGTTAAGTGAGACTGAGCAACCTTTAGCAAAGGGTTCAATGGACCCTTTGTGGAAGTCGACCGGTTTAATTGCTTTTCATAAAACCAAGATGGTTTATCTTCTCTTTTACAAAGGTCATTCTCCTTTTCAACGCCGTTTCTCAGATAAGTTTGAACTCAGTCGACAATTCAATATAGACTTTCTTTTGAACAAGAAATAGAAGGATAATAAACAAAATGACTGAACTTGAAATAGATCAGAAACCTAAGCTTATTAGTATTCGTGCTAAGCCAGGTAAAAGTATATCTAGTGAGGACTGGAATGAGCGAGATGATCTAAGACGAGAAGAACACGAAAAATTTGTCCGTTGGTTAGTCGGCTACGGAACAGATACAACAAATGTAATTTCCTGCCAACAAAAGGGCAAGAAAAAACTCAAGTTTTTAGGGAGTAGGGGGCATTTTTTTCGTCTTTTTCTTTACGGAACTCACGTAGTTCTCAAAGATGAAACAGAAAAAATAATTGATCTGAGCGGAGAAGGAACCAAGAAAGATCTCTATATTTTCGCCTATCACTATCGATTACCTATATTAACTCCTTGGAATCCTCGAGGTGCGGATAATAAAGGAACAGAGTTTTATGAAATGTATAGAGAGTGGATTCAGTTTGGTAAATGGAGCCCTGATGATATTCCCGAATCATTAAAGTTCTTGCCATATTCTGATCGACTTTTTCGAGATTTTTCCTTTGTTTTATTTGATGCCGAAAAACGAGAAGCAACTAAAGAAAAGTTGAAGGAAAAAATACTAGAAGCCCTCAAAGAAAATCTTAGAACAAAAATAGAAGATGCAATTGGTAAACTAAAACAAGAATACAGCAAAAACGAAACTAGAGCTGATTTTGCCCTAGAAAGATGGATAGAGCAGATCGAGTTAAGTAACTGCTATTCATATATGGGATTTTTTGAAAAAAACAATAAGATTAAAATCCCTCGGCTAATTTTTTCACGTTTGGCCCCTCCACTTGAACCGAAATACCCTGAAGAAATTTCTGTTCGAATGTTAAAAAATATGCCTCTTAACCCTGCATGTTGGAATCTTTCTGCCCATGTACGTCGAGTAGAACGTGAAAAATTTCTTTATTGGCTTTTAAACGCAGAGAAGTGGGGGAAAAATGCAAGTAATACATTTTTACTTAAGGAGGATGGGGGAGAGAGTTTTTTACTAGCTTATCTCAATAAAGAAGAAAAGAGATTGTCTCTAGTTCTCTCTGAAGAAAAAGGACAACTAAAAGAAAAACTTGAAGGCTGGGAATACAAAGAAACAAACCTACTTAACAGCGATATATCTTTTTTTGAAGTGGATCATGAAAATACAATGGATGTGCCTTCTACTCAAGAGAACCTACCTTTTTCTCATTTTAGTTCGGCATCTGTTTTCGAAAATATTACCAATTTTATTAAAAAATATTCTCAGCACAAGTGGGTAAATGAAGAGGATAAAAAAATATTTAATGTTCGTGATAAAACAGATATTCCTGTGATTGCTCAAAGTAACAAAGTTAGATCAGGAGTCCCCGTAACTGCTAGGGATTTTAACAGCTTAGATGATATATGTCGCTTTCAACACCAATTAATGGTACTTACTTTAATAGGACACGGAGTTCCTACTCATGGTAACATTAAATCTAGTGGCTTTGAGTGGTTTGGAGATCGCCTTTTTGAAGGAGAGTTTGTTCTTGACGGGATAATTATTGAGAAACCTTTGAATGAAAGTTTCACAATGTTACAAAAAGAGGAAGCCTTTAGTATAGAGATTAGAGAGTCTATCCTGCTTTCGGAGGATAAAAGTCGAGAGGAATTAATACGCAAAATAATCATTCATCCAACAAAATCTTCTCAACTTGAACCTATTTATAGTGATAGAAATGATCAGCGCAAAGAATGCATCGATCCTCTTACTTTGTGGGCAATAAGAAATTACCAAACGAAAGAAGTTTCTCAAGTACATTACTTGCGAAAAGGTTTTTTTTATTATGGAAGAGAAAGAAGAAGATGGTTTGATCCACCTCTCAAAACAGATTCCATTTTTATTGAATTTCAGAAAAAACACAAGTTTGCCCCTGATTTTGCAGCTTTGATAAAAGGTCTTTCTATTCTTACAGTAACTGATAGAACTAAAAGAAGTATAACGGTCTTAGACAATGGACAATTAAAATCTATAGCGGTTAAGTTTTTGGGAAAAAAATACAACTATCTTTTAAATACAGTTAGCAAGCCTAAGCCAGCTAGCAAAAAAGATGTAACTAATTTTAAAACTTTAATTTCAAATAGAAAGTTAAGAGTAAATGACTAATCAAAACATACTATTGAAAAGCTTTACAATTTTTCTTGTGTTTCTTTTACCACAAACAGTGACTAAAGCAGAAGAAAAATTTATACAAACAATGGAATTAAATTTTGAAATTTCAAAGAATGATTCCACCAGTTCTGTATTTATGGAAGAGGTTTTTAGAGAAGAGGGACGCATTACCGAAAAAGTTCAATGGGAAATACAAAATATAAAGATACATTTTCCTGAAAACAGAATAGATGAGATAGGAATAATTTGGGACGAGGGAGATAGTATATGGGATGGTAATCCAATCACAATAGATTTAAACACAGAGGAAATAGAACTTTATCTCCATTTAACAGCAAGAGTAAATGTGCAAACAAATATAAAGGCAACCTTAGAATTTTCTTTTCACGACTCTAACAACGAACCTTTGATATTTATAAAAAACCCCAGAGGCAATTTTTTCATTGATGCCAATCTTTCCTACCACAAAGGTAATCTTAAGAAAGAAAGATTAGCACGAGTTTGGCAATGGGAAAGTGCTCAAGAGTTTTGCAAAACAAAAAGAGAAGCAGGAAACACAAACTGGCCTTCAGATTGGAATTTTCCCCGCAAAATGAGACCAAATAAACCAACTATTGCACGTGTTAGTAGCAAGCAAGCAAATAAATTAAAAGAAGGTCAAGAAATCTCGGGCTGGACAATCAATGGAATTTTGAAAGAAAACCAAAGCTCTGATCCAATTTCATATGACCCCAACTCTCCTGTTTGTAGAGATCAGTTAAAGGAAGCTGTTGATAAATTTAAATCTGGTTCCATTAAAATACCAGGAGTTGAGAAAATAGATTTAGTAGGGGAAGAAAATCTTCCTTATCATGAAAGAGTGGGTTTTGTCTTAGCTCATCGCGTTATTAGGGGCTGGCGACCAGAGCTTGTGCACACTGATATTGAGACAAGATATAAAGTTTTCGAAGATCTAGAAGAGATAAAAAAACGAATCAAAAGATACAATGATCGCATAGACATAATGTCAAAAAATAAATTCCGATACTTGACCGTATTTTGTAAGAGAGAAAAAATAAATGGAAAAGAAGAAGTAACAGAATACGAAAGCTTTCCAAAAGACTTAAACGTTTATCTAAACACTACAGGACTTCCTGAAAACGAACAAGGCGAAAACCCTTTTATGGTGGGCTTTGTTTCTCGCTATGAAAGCAAAGGAAATCCCAAATTATTGGGATATAGAAAGGTTATAGAGGTAGTTCAAGAGTAAGAGTTAGGTTGAGCAGGACTCTATTGGATATATTATCGGTAGCAAAGAATACTAACTGTTCTAATATAAGATCAAGATAAAAGGTAGAATAGTTAGTTTGGTAAGGTGATTGTGTCCTCAAAATAATGGTGCAAGTGTTTTCTATTTCTCAGGTGCATACTGCTTGCTTTTAAAGAGTTATTTATTCCTACAAAAAAAAGGAAATAGGATGTCAGGAGATCTAGGACGAAAAATAGGTAGAAATTCAACTTCTCACAATCACAGTTCCTCATCTAATGAAAAAGAAACATCCCTCCCCAGTGTATTTCACAGATCTTCTCCTTTAGAAGGAGTGGGAAATCAAGAAATTCATTTATCAAGATACCAAGCATCTCACATCTTTTATTCAAACCAAGCAACCTACCATACTCAAAGACGCACCGATAAATCTCAACCCCAAGAGATAAAAAATCCTCAAGTTGATCGGATAATTAAGTTACTTGATGAGTGGACTTTAGATGATGAAGAAACTCAGATTTTGACTATTCTAGAAAATGCAGAAAATATTGATACCATACTTAAAGGGCTAGAGTCACGTGGATATCTTAAAAAACTTTTTTCCGATATTCACGGAAAAGAACACAGTAAATTAATAGGAGTCTTAGCGAAAAAAGGAGCTATTGTAAAGCCCAATCACAATAATCTAGAGCAAATTTTTTCGGGCACAGTCGAAGGAGGCATTGCTTTTTCTCAAGGAACTTGGGAATCTTTTACTACTCTCTTTGACTCTCAAACATGGGTGGGAATTGCTAAGTCTTCTGAGCTTGTCTTCAAGGCAACTAACTTACACTATGCTATAGCGTTTCCGAAAAAATCTCAAAAAGCTAGAGAACAGCTTAAGCAAATAGCTTTATCCATTAAAGATCAGTTTGTAAAAGAATGGCAAAATGCAAAGTCTCAAGGACGAGAAAGTGAACTAATAGCCAAGTGGACTAGCCAAGGAGTTCTTGATGTGGGGTCTATGTTTATTGGATTAGGAACCGTTACCAAAGCCGTTAAAACGGCTAGAGGAGTAGCCATTTCTGCAAAATTTACTAAATTAGGATGGACTTTGGAAAAAATAGATCGAGTTTTAAATAAAATAGAAAAATTCATTCCTGACATTGCTAAAAAAATGGGAAAGAAAAGCAATGAAATCCAAAAGAAAGTGCGAAAATGGAGACGCAAAAAACAAGGAGACTGGTCTGATAAAGAAGTAGAAGAATTTATTGACATAGAAAGAGTAATGAAAGAATTGGAAGAAAATGGTGGTTATCCATTGGATTTATCCAAAAAAATACAAGAAGCTCAAAAGAAATTACATAAAAAAGAAAAAAACAAAGATTTTTAAGCGAGAGTGCTCGCCTTGGTATTAGAAAAGAACTAAGTTCTCTCCAAAGCTAAAAAACCTTTTTGACTACAATACATTATCTGACCAGGAGAAAAAGAAACTTCCTTTTCCTATGCAGTTTTATCTACTTCAAGAGGCCCATGAGGGAGGAACTACAGAAGTAGAAGAAAAAATGATTTTATCTGTTCTAGAAAAATCTGGCCAAGTGGTTACATTGATTGAAAAAACAGATTGGCGCATTATTTGGGACAATCTTTCTGATAAGAATTGCATTGTCTTAATTAAAACCGTGGGGAAAAAATATTGGAAAGAACAACGCTATCCAAAAAAGCGAGATGAAGTTGATAATATGGCCAGTGGCTTTACTAGTGAAGTGGAAGGAAAGGCCATTATTCTTATTCTAGAGAGTTGCTCTCCTCTAGAAAGAGAAAAAATTGATGAAGAAGTGGGTGGTATTTTTGGTTTAAAATCTGACTTGTCTGGGGAAAATTTGAATAAATTCTTTATGTTGAAGCAAAAAAAATAGCTTCATTCACTAGGATCAAAAAGGGAAATATCCAGACGAGGGACACGGGAGCCCACGAGGGACTCCCTCACGATGAATTGAGTAGACTATATTTTTAGAATAAAGAGGAGAAAAAAATGTGGGTTTGGATACTATTTTTTGGCCTAATCTTAAGTTCAGGCGAAGCACAAAACGAAGATTTATGGCTCTCCCATTTCCAAAAACAAAGTGGAGAAATAGATTCTCTCAAAATAAGAGTTATCAAGCTAGAGAAAGAAAAAGCTCTTTTAGCAAAGAAAATCAAACAAATGGAACTCCATCATAAGAGTCAGCTAGAGAAAGTCTACAAGGAAATGGAAAAAAGACTCGGCAATTTGGAAGAAAAAACAGAAAGCTTCATCCATGTTTTTTCTTATCTGGGCAGTAACAGATATTCTGCTGGAGGAAAAAGCTATCTCGTGAAGGAATACAAACACAATTTAACAGGCATAGATTTTGTGTTAATTCCAGGAGGAAGCTTTCTGATGGGGAGCAATGATGAGAATAAACGTGGATCGGAGCTGGCAGCTTAATAGGCAATTTAACGAAAGAGAACTCCAGGGATATGCTTTTGTTTCTTCTGATCAGTTAAAATTTTACGAAGACTAAGTCACTACAAAACTTAAATAAAGCATCTTTGTAAAAAACTCAATAATATCAAACAAATCCATCAAAACAAGAAAAGGACAAAAATGAAGGAAACTATATTTATTTTTATTGGGGTTATCATAGGGATTGCTTTATCTCTTTCGATTCCCTTAGTTTTCGCTCAAAATGAGGATACTCTGTCCAGTAACTTATCTCAAATGGAGGTTTTGGTAAAAGAAAAAAGATTTAAAGTTTCCATTGGATCTCAGTTAAATCAACCCCGAAATGATGAAGCATTTGCTGTGGACAATGTAAAAATATCGATCAAGTAATCTCAGAAAAAGTTATTTCGTTTGGCTAAGAAAGAGGAAAAAATGAAAATTTTGCTACTACTCTTTGGACTTGTCTTAAGCGTAGGCCAAGCCCAAAATGAAGACCTTTTACTCTCCCACATCCAGAAAATGGAAGAAAGGTTACACACCCTAGAAGAAAAAACAGAAAACTTTATTAGTGATTTTACTTATCTAGGCAGTAGTGCATACTCCGCTGGAGGTAAAAGTTATCTGGTAAAAGAATATAAGCACGAGTTAACAGGAATCGAGTTTGTTCTCATTCCCAGTGGTGGTTTTAAAATGGGGAGCAATAGTGGAAATAAAGATGAGAAGCCCATACATGATGTAAATGTACCGTCTTTTTTGATCTCGAAATACGAAGTTACCCAAGCGCAGTGGAAACAAGTAATGGGAAGTAAACCATGGTTCGGAAAAAGCTATGTTAAGGAAGGCTCTGAATATGCTGCCAACTATATATCTTGGGACGATGCGAAGGAGTTTTGCCAAAAAACAGGGCTACGCTTACCGAGCGAAGCTGAGTGGGAATACGCTTGTCGAGCAGGGACAACAACAGATTACTACTGGGGAGATAGAAAAAATATAAATGATTATGCTTGGTGGGATGGTAATGCTGATAACATAGAGGAAGATTATGCACACAAAGTAGGGATTAAAAAACCCAATGCCTTTGGGTTGCATGACATGAGCGGAAATGTATGGGAATGGTGTGAAGATAAGTACGAGAGGAGTTATGATAATGCTCCTACAGATGGTAGCGCTTGGACTAAAGAGGGTTCGAACCGAGTATATCGGGGTGGTAGCTGGCACAACAACGCCTGGGACTGTCGTTCGGCTAAACGTGACGGGTACACGCCTGGCATCCCTCACAAAGTCTTGGGCCTTCGGCTTGCCAGATCTTTTTTCCCCTAAGCCCTTTTACCTTTTTACCCTTTTCTTTTTTGATTTGAATTTCTATGTCATCCTCAACGAATTTGTGGTTTTTTGCAATCATTGAGATCAGATAAAGTCTGCAGGGAGTTTTCCTATGTTTATATTCTCAACTATAGGTTTTCATAGAATAACGTTGCTATGAATAAAAAATGTAATTCTTCAGCCAGATAGCTGATTTGTTCTTTTCGAATTTTTTTAACAAGCAGAAAATTGCAGTAATGGTAAAAACCAAGAAAAGAGAAAATAATGAAAATTTGGATATTATTTTTTGGCCTCACCTTAAGCTTAGGCCAAGCGCAAAACGAAGACCTCCTGCTTTCCTCTCATCAAGAACAGAAAGAAGCAATAAAGGCCCTCAAAGTAAAAATTAGCAAGCTAGAGAAAGAAAAAGCTCTTCTCACCAAGAAAATCCAAAAAATAGAGGATAACTATAAAACTGAGCTAAAAAAATTCTACAAAGAAATGGAAAAGAGAGTGGCCGAACTGGAGAAAGAAAAAATCCTAGTAGTCGAGAAAATTCAAAAAATGGAGAGTGCTCACCAAAATAAACTAAAAAAAGTCTATCAAGAAATGGAAAGGAAACTACGTGCCTTAGAGGAGAAAACAGAAAACTCTATTCATGGCTTTGCTTATTTAAGTCGTAGCATGGAAAGCAAAAATTACCTCGTAAAAGAATATAAGCACAAGCGAACCGGCATAGAGTTTATTCTCATTCCCGGAGAAAGTATTGAGATTGGGAGCGGTGATGGAAATGAGAATGAAAAGCTGCAAGTGAAGTCATTCTTGATCTCAAAATATGAAATTACCCAGGCCCAGTGGAGACAAATAATGGGAAGTAATCCTTCTCATTTTAAAGGAACCAAACGTCCCGTGGAAACAGTTTCTTGGGATGATGCGAAGCAATTTTGTTTAAAAACAAGATTACGTTTACCTAGCGAAGAAGAGTGGGAATATGCTTGTCGGTCCGGAACAACAACAACGTACTACTGGGGAAATGATTTTGACAACAACTATGCTAATAATAGTTCCAAAACGATGGATGTCGGAAGCAAGAAACCCAACGCTTTTGGCTTATATGACATGAGTGGAAATGTCTGGGAATGGTGTGAAGACGATGTTAAGGTTGACAAAGAATGGAAACGAATATATCGAGGTGGTGCCTGGAATTGTGGAGACACCGAAAGCTACAGCTCGGCCTACCGTAGCTGGGGCATATCTTCCACCCCAGCTTCAAGCTTGGGGTTTCGGGTTGCCAGATCCTTTTTTCCCTAAGCCCTTTTGCTCTTTTACCCTTTTTCTTCTTCCTATTTTCTGAGGAAAAATTAGAAAAAAATAAATGTGATTTGTTAGAGAGAAAAAAGAGCAGCCCGAAGGTGCTAGCTACTCACCGCTTTGTATTTGTCATAACGTAGGATTGGTGTTTACGGTAACGGGAGCCCACGAGGGCCTCCCCTACGTTTGTGATTTATTTCGTTAGAGGTAATTTTGACGAGGCCGTGTTCAAGACAATTTCCCCCAAGCATGAAATTTTATGCCTTTATTCAACGTAGGGGAGCCCCTCGTGGGCTCCCGTTACGCATTGTTGCGAGCAATTTGTAAAAAGGTTTTGTTAGAAGGAAATGAAAGAGCGTTACCCTTCAAAATAATTAATTTTTCTGTGAAGGAGAAAATAAAATGCTAATTTGCATATGTTTCCTTGCCCTCTCTTTAAATTTGTTAGAAGGGCAAAACGAAGATATTTTAATGTGGGAACTTCAAAAGCAAAATGAAATTCTTCGCCAAGAAATCAAAGAGAGCCAAAAAATTTCTCAGGAAAAAATAAACATTCTAGAGAAAAGAATTCATGCTTTGAAAGATCAACTTAAGAGTTTTTTAGTTGATTTTTCTATAGAAGATTTTAGCTACAGAGGAGAGAAGAAATATTCAAAGGATAAGAGCTATACACTAAAAGAGTACAGGCATAAGAAGACAGGCATAGATTTTGTATTAATTCCAGGGGGAAGCTTTCAGATGGGGAGCAATGATGGGTATAGGGATGAGAAGCCTGTGCATCCGGTAAAAGTAGAGTGGTTTTTGATGTCGAAGTATGAAGTGACTCAAGAGCAATGGAAGAGCATAATGAAGAAGAATCCATCCCATTTTAAAGGAACGAAGAAACCAGTAGAACAGGTATCTTGGAAGGAAGCAAAAGATTTTTGCTTGGAGACAGGGTTGCGCTTACCGAGTGAAGCAGAGTGGGAGTATGCTTGCCGAGCAGGAACAAGTAGTAAGTATTATTGGGGAGATGGTGCTGATGGTGAATATATGATCTATAATGATAACTCAAGTAAGAGTACTGCAGATGTGGGAAGTAAGAAGCCCAACGCATTTGGCTTGTACGACATGAGTGGTAATGTCTGGGAGTGGTGTGAGGATGTATGGCATCATGATTACTCTAAGGCTCCTGAAGATGGCACTCCATGGACTAGTAAAGGGAGTTCGATCCGAGTGCTACGCGGTGGTAGCTGGGCCAACAAGGACAGGTTCTGCCGTTCAGCCAACCGTGACAAAAGTAGGTCTCACTACTGTGTCAATTCCCTCGGTTTTCGGGTGGCCAGGTCTTTTTTTCCCTAAGCTCTTTTGCCTTTTTACTCTTTTTTGTTATGGGTTTTAGTAAGACAAAACAAAAGTCGTTGTTTTATTTATATGGAAATTTGTTAGGAGTAACGAATGATCATTTTTTTCTCCAAAGCATTAGTTTTTCTCTTATTTGTCCCTGTTTTCTTGGATATAGAAGCTCAAAACGAGGATATACAGTTTTCTCATTTCCAAAAAAAACTTGCTGAGAAGGAAGCTGAGCTTGCTCAAAAAGAAGAAGAGATCTCAAGACTAAAAGAAACTATCCAAGAAAAAAGTGATATAAAATTCACGAGTTTCTATGGCACTCCGAAGAAAGAAACTTTTTCGAGTCGAGGGGGAAAGTTTTATTTCTTTGTTTCTTGTTCTTTGGGAGGGTCTCGCTCAAAAAGTATTGATGTTTACATCGATGATAAAAAGATTGGAACATTTAAGGGATATACAAGTGATGACTATGGAGTGCTTCCTCTTATAGTGATTGGTCCAATAGCTCTATGGAAAGGAAAACATTCCATAGAATTAAGAGGAAATTTTCAAGAAAAGGACATTGCTCAAATGAGTTGTTTAGAAATAATAAACGATGAAGATGTCCTTGTTCATCAGGCAATTCCATACAATGCCATGCATTCTAGTGGAAAAGATAGAGAGGGTTCTTTTACAAATGAGCAAAGTGAGGAGCTCCTTTTTATAGGTTCTACTTCAGGGTATAGCAACAATGGTGAAGCAAACGTGAAATTTCAAGTTAAGCTAGATAACGAAAATATATTTCACCTAGAGACTCCAGCTAAACAAGCAAAACATCATAGAGCACTAGCACCTCGTGCTTTTTTCCACCAAGCTTCTTTAGACAAGCACTCTCTAAAACTCACCAAACAGCCAAACACTCGTTGTAATCAAAATGACTGCTCGCAGTTGGTTGTGTTAGAGTATAGCAAAGATAAAATTACTCCTTACTCAAAAGTTATTCCTTACTCAAGAGGATCTCTACCTCGTGAAGGAAAATTTCAAGCCAAAGGAGGAACTTTAGTTTTTTTTATTTCTGCTACAGCCTCACATCAAGCTGGCAATGTTATGCAAATAGCAATACTGTTAAATGGTGAAGAAATTGGGCAATTAAAGACGCTGAATAAAAGCGGGAAAAGTCGGGTTTTGGTTCCGACTTTTATTGTCAAAGAAGTTCCAAAAGGAGATTACCGTGTAAAGCTAGAATGTCTTTCGGGAACGAGGAGCGGGGAAAATGATGTTTCTCAGGTAGTTGTACTAGAGTTGAAATAGAATGATGTTGGCGAGGAGGTATTGCCGTAACTCTTCTTTAAAATCTTGAAAGACTTTACTTGGAGAAGAAAGAAATTGGCCCACACGAAGCAGGAAAAACATTTCCTAACTCTTTTCGTCTTTATGATGCCAGAAAATCTTTTCGAGTTGTCAGAAGTTGGAGTTTAGTAGTAGTGACAATGTTTTGAGAGGAGGATTATTGGCGAGCAATCTTCGACATTGTACGTCTAGTCATCGAAGTAGTGGAGCAAGCTCATCTCCTAGGTTTAGTTTATAGGGAACATTAGTAGTCTTATTCAAGAAGAGGAACAAATGCAAATTTGGATACTATTTTTTGGCCTAATCTTAAGCGTAAGCCAAGCACAAAACGAAGATCTTTTGCTCTTCGAGCTTCAAAAACAAAGTGAAAAAATAGATTTTCTCAAATCAAGAGTTATTGAACTAGAGAAGGAAAAAAACGCTTTAGCAAAGAAAATAAAAAAAATGGAGGATACTCATAATATTGAGGGCTTTACTTACCTGGGCACAAAACGATACTCCGCTGGCGGTAAAAGCCACCAAATAAAAGAGTACAAGCATAATTTGACGAACATAGATTTTATGTTAATTCCAGAAGGAAACTTTCTGATGGGGAGCAATAATGAGGGAGAGAAAGAAAAGCCCGTGCATCAAGTTCATATAAAGTCCTTTTTGATCTCCAAATATGAGATTACGAAGACTCAGTGGAATCAAGTGATGGAAAATAGTTCTTCCAATTTTGAAGAAGGTAGACTGCCAGTGAATAGAGTTTGCTGGAACACAGCAAAAGAATTTTGCTCGAAGATAGGGTTGCGCTTACCGAGCGAAGCTGAGTGGGAGTATGCTTGTCGAGCAGGGACAAGTAGTAAGTATTATTGGGGAGATGGTGTTGATGGCGAATATATGATCTATGAGGATAATTCAAATAATAGCATTGCAAATGTAGGTAGCAAAAAACCTAATGCTTTTGGCCTACATGATATGAGCGGTAATGTTCATGAATGGTGCGAGGATTGGTATACGGACTATTTGGAAACGCCAAGAGACGGAGCTGCATATAATATAAAGGGGAAATACCGAGTGGTACGCGGCGGTAGCTCGGGCAACGGCGATTGCTCTTCGAGCTACCGTAACTGGGATTTACCTGACAACCGTACCATAAATAATGGTTTCCGGGTTGCCAAGAGCTTGAATCTATCCGAAAACTAAAAAAGACTTACGAATAAAGGGATAGAGAAGGATATACTAAAGAAAATGTTAGTGTAGCAGTTGGGATAAAAATTGGGTACAGACGTGGACTTGGCAGGTATAAAATAAATTTAGTGTCTATCACCAAATTAACCGAATTTTGTGTATCACTTCATACCTCAGTTGAAATAAACATAATGAAATCACAAGAATCAAACGATTAGATTAGAAATATATTTGGATTTAGTATTTTAGAGAAGAAATTACATTCTCTATTAAAAAGGAAATATAATGTCTGGAGAACCAGGGGAACGAAAAGTAGTAGGTAAAACCTTTCGCAATCATAATCCTTCATCTGATCAAAAAAAAATATCTCATGCTAACTTTTTTCGCAGATCCTCTGTTTTCGAAGGAATGGGAAATCGAGAAGTCTATTCGTTTGGATATACAGAACCTCACACCTTTCATTCAAACCAAGCAACCTACAACCAAAGCATAATTGATAAACGTCAGCCTGAAGAGATTAAAAGCATCCAAATCGACCGGATAATTGAGCTACTTGATGATTGGACTTTAGATCCTGAAGAACTTGAGATTCTAACCATCCTTGAAAACTCACAAAATATTGATACTATCCTTAGTGGACTAAAATCTCGCGGATATCTTAAAAAACTATTTTCAGATATTCACGGAAAAGAACACCGTAAATTGATAGGAGTCTTAGCGAAAAAAAGAGCCACGGTAAAGCCAGATCACAGTACTTTAGAGCAAATTTTTTCAGGAACAGTTGAGGGGACAATTGCTTTTTCTCAAGGAACTTGGGAATCTTTTACAGCTCTCTTTGAATCTGAGACATGGATAGGGATGGCAAATTTTTTTGAGCTTGTTTTTAAAGCAACTAATTTACATTATGGGATGATATTTCCTCAAAGAGCAGAAAAGGCTCGAGAACAACTTAAACAGATTGCTTCATCAATCAAAGATCAGTTTGTAAAAGAATGGGAGAATGCCAAATCTCAAGGACGAGAAAGTGAAATAGTTGCCAGATGGACTGGTCAAGGAATTCTTGAGGTTGCCTCCATGTTTGTTGGAGTGGGGGCTGCTGCTAGAGTAGTTAAATCAGCTAGAGGAGTAGCGATTTCTGCAAAATTCATTAAGCTAGGCTGGACTTTAGAAAAAGTTACTCGGGTTTTAAATCAAATAGAGAATTTTATTCCAGATTTAGCTAAGAAAATGGGGAAAAAAAGTGAAGAAATCCGAGAAAAAGTTAGAAAATGGCGACAAAAAAATAAAAAAGATTGGCCTGATCATGAGATAGAAGAATTAATAGAAATGGAGCAAGCTGTTCAAAAATTGAATAGGAAAGAAAGCCATTCACTAGACTCTGATTTATTTGAGCCTAAGAAAGAACAACGTTTTTCATCTAAAAAGGATGAGGTATCTAGAGAAACTGGTTTGGCAAGACTGAATAAAGATACAATAGCATGGTTAAAGCAAAAAGGGTTATGGGAAAAGGCTTCTAAATCATTACCAAACGTAGGTGATGATATTATTGCTGCGATTGAGCATTTTAAGGGAGCGGCAGGTTTTGATCAAGTCGTTAGGGATTTTTTGATCGGCGGAGCAAAGCAAGAAGGAGCTCGTTTTGTTCTTCGATATGCTCTACATAATTTCTCTGATAAACCAAAGCTGGCTTTCATTTTTGAAATGGGTTCAATGACAAAGCCAGGAGGTGGACAAGCAAGATTCTATGACCTTTTTTTAGAGGGCATACGCTACGAGTTTAAATCAGTAAAATCCATTGCTCCATCCTTAGTTAAAGGAAGAAAATCTAACGAATTTGGACAACTACAAAAAGATATTATTGAGTCTATGGTGACTAACCTAGAGCAACTAAGAAATACCCGTTGGGTTTTTAACAAAAAGAAAATGAATGCAGCAGGATTAACAGAAAAAGATGTAGCTCAAAAACTAAGCCATCTAGTTAAATCATCAAATTTGTTCAAAAAACATCCTCTTCTATTTGAAATAGAGATGATATTGAATGATATTGTTGTTTTTTGGTCTCCAGATTAGAATATGGGGAATCTTAGAAACATACAATAATTAATTCTTGCAGTGCCAAATCAGTGATTTTCCAGAATGATTTTGTTCATCGACCACTTGGTACACCTGAGTTTCTGAAGCCTTCATATACAAAACCCTACGGAGGGGTATTTCTTTAGAGTTACCTTTATCATTTTAGAAAGAGCAAAAGTGAAAATGAAACTATCTTTCTGTTGGATCTATCATTATGTGGAAGGGAAATTTAATCAAATTTTTTCCGATTGGCATCGAGTAATATTGGATGGAGTCAAAGAAAGAAAAAGGAAGAGAGCTGATAAAAAATACACTGTTTTGATAAAAAAGCTTTTTGGATTGGCAAGTTCGAAGTAACATAAAACGACATGAACGGAAATACTATTGACTTTGCTTTTTGAAGAAAGAAATCAAAGTCTTAATATTAGGGCGTGTCCCTATTCAAGTGTTACTTAGTATCTAAGTCCTTATAGAATATAGTAAGGCACGACGAGTGCGCATAGTGTTTTTCTGTAATTGAGGAGTAACGCTGCTAGATTTTGTAAGGGCTAGAGAATGAGTAATAGCTGAATAGGGACACGCCCTAGTATAAGGAGAAGAAGATGAAAACAGCTATTGTTGCGCTTTTACTAATGCTACTTGTAATTGGGATTGAAGCCCAAAACGAAGATCTAGCTTTTTGGGAAACTCAGAAACTCAAAGCAGAGATCAATGAGTTAGAGACAAGGAATGATGACTTAGCAAAGGAGCTAAGTGATTTTAAAAAAAACCAAGGTAGTAAAATTGAAGATCTAGAAAGTTTAGTCGGGCATTGTAATCCTTTAAATTTTGGATCTGATTCTTGGATAAAAATGTCTGTTGACGAACAAAGACAAAAAGCAAGACTCTATCAATTAACATATGCAAAAGGAAAAAAAGTCCCTGTAGAAAAAGATTTTCCGTTAGGAGAAAAAGGGCTAAAAGTAAGAATGGTGTTGATTCCACCAGGATCTTACCAAATGGGATCTCCAGAAAGCGATCAAATGAGGCAGTCTAATGAAGAACAGCACCTGCATATAGTGAAGAAACCATTTTGGATAAGCAAATATGAGCTGACAAACGAGCAATGGCTAACTGTCATGGAAAATAATCCATCAGGAGAAAAGGGCAACGATTATCCTGTAGAAAATGTCAGTTGGAATGAGGCTACTGAGTTCTGTAGACAAACAGATTTTCGCTTGCCGCGTGAAGCTGAATGGGAATATGCTTGTCGAGGAGGAGTAACAACTCGATATTACTGGGGAAAGAAGATGAACGGAGATTATTGTTGGCACTCCAAAAACCCGGGAAACAAGACACAGCCTATCGGGGAAAAAAAACCTAACTCCTTTGGTTTGCATGATATGTCGGGTAATGTATGGGAGCATTGTGACGGTGAACATGGTACAAAAGATGAAAATGAAAAACGATATAAAGTTACTCGAGGAGGGAGTGTTAAGGTTAATTATGGTGAAATGTATTTCCGCTCAGCTTTTCGTGGTAGCGTAAAGTGTCATGAAAACCATAAAGATAATTTACATTTAGGCTTTCGTCTAGCGAAATCATTTAGAGAAGAGCCTGCTAAAGATATTTATTTTACTAGTTTTTATGGCTATCCTGAAGAGATGTCTTTTCACAGTAGAGGAGGAAAATTTTATTTTTTTATTTCAAGTACTCTCTTAGGTAATGGTAGCAAGGAGATTCCTGTTCAACTTAATAAGAGACAGGTAATTGGCACATTGAAAGGATATACCAATTATGATTATGGTATTCTACCTCCTATCATTATTGGCCCAATAGTTCTTGAAGAAGGGGTCCATTCTCTTAAGCTGGATAAATCCTTCTCGCCGAAAGATGTTGCTCAGGTATGTTGCTTGGAAGTAATGAACGAATATGTCAATATTCATGATGCAATAAAATACGATAAAACGAACATTAACAATAACAAAGGCCATTTTAAAAACCAAAAAAGTAAGAATCTCCTTTTTATCGCTTCTGCTACAGGGCACAGCAACAATAATATTAAAAACTTGGGCTTTAATATTAAACTAGGCGAACAAGATATAGGCCGTTTTGAAACTCCTGTCTCCAAGCTCAATACCCATAGAGCACCAGCTCCCGTTATTTACTCTCACGAAGTTTCTTTAGGTGAACACAATGTGGAAATTAGAAAACATGACGGAACTAACTGTGATGAAAACGATTATTCTCAGTTGGTTGTATTAGAGCATGATATAGAAAAAATTATCCCACACGGCAAAATCATTCCTTACTCTAAAGGGCGATACTCTCAACCATTAAGTCGAAAAGGACAATTTAAATCCGAAGGAGGAACTTTAGTATTTTTCACTTCAGCGACGGCCTCACGCGGTGATAAAGATGTTATGGAAGTAAAACTATATTTAAATGGAAATGAAATTCAAAAACTAGAAACTCTTAATGGAACTGAAGGAAGTCTAGCTTTAGTCCCCAGTATTACTGTTCTCAAAGGGATTTCTGAGGGCGAGCATAGAGTAGAGTTAAAATGTGTTTCTGGAAAAACAAGTGAAAATGATGTTTCTCAAGTCTTTGTGTTAGAAGTGAAATAGAATCATTGTGGGCGTTATGTCAAAGTTATTTGCTCTTACGAGGTGAGAAAAATACAATGTCAGAAATAAGACATACTTGAAGCAGTCTCTCACAGAGGAAAAATCTGCTTTATCCTCTCTCTCCTATGCCAAATATACGCCCCACTCTTACAAGAAACCAAGGAGTTATGCTCTTTGCGCAAATTCCCCTGGAAGATATTCAGTAATTAGAGTATGCCAAGGCAAAAAAAGTCAAAGTCGAAAAAAAATTTCCGTTAGGAGATAGTGGACTAAAAATATCAATGGTATTGATTCCACCGGGAACTTACCAAATGGGATCTCTAGAAAGTGATGAAATAAGGTCGGATGATGAAAAAGAGCAACACCTCCATATAGTGAAGAAACCATTTTGGGTGAGCAAATATGAGTTGACAAACAAACAGTGGCGAGCTGTTATGAAAATTAGTCCATCAAACCGATAAAACGACGACAATTATCCTGTGGTAAATGTTAGTTGGAATAATGCTCAGAAATTTTGTACAAAAACAGGCTTTCGCCTGCCAAGCGAAGCTGAATGGGAATACGCTTGTCGAGGAGGAGTAACAACTGGGTATTACTGGGGAGAGAAGGTGGATGGAGATTATTGTTGGTACTTTAAAAACTCGGGAGGAGAAATACAACCTGTCAGGAAAAAAAAGCCTAACTCTTTTGGTTTGTATGATATGTCAGGTAACGCCTGGGAGTTTTGTCAAGATGAAGACCCTAACTCAAATAAAGTTACTCGAGGATGTAGTGTCTCTTCTGAGAGTAATAAGATGACCCCTGATAAAAAATATCATTGGTATGAAGTCTACCTCCGTTCAGCTGGTCGTGGTAGCATAGATCCCACTAAAAACTACAAAAATGAAAACCTTTATTTAGGATTTCGTCTAGTGAAATCATTTGAGGAAGAGTCAGGTCCATAGATAAAATAGATGCTAAGTATCCGAAGCTAGCCCATAAGTATACTCTAAAGACGGATTGCAAACATAATTTTAGTGTGCATAAAAACCTTAGTTTCGTTAGGAATAAAAAATGGACAAAAACCGTGTCTGTCACCAAGTTTGAAAAGCAAAACCTGAAATTTTTAATTCGGATCAAGGATCTCAATTCACAAGTGAGAACTTTACCATAGAAGTTTTGTTAAGTGAAAATTTTTAGCAGTTTTTGTTGAAGTAGAAAGGCAAAAAATGAAAACAATTTGTATTTTCCTTTTAGCAATACTTATTCCTTTAATCCATGCTCAAAATGAAGATATTTTATTAGAGAGAGCATCGAAAGAAAAAAGAGATTTCTTAAATAAGCTAAAAACTGGCCCTTTTTGGGAGTACTGGAAGATCTGGCAGGAATGCTGGAATCCAGAGGAAAAATGCTTTGATTTCACAAACAACATGTGGCTCAAGCTACCAACAGAGAAACAGATTCAAATAGCAAAATTATATCAAACTTGGTATTGCTCTCAAAAACAAATTGCCAGAGAAAAAAGATTCTTAGTAAAAGGGATAAAAATAGAAATGATTCTTGTTCCTCCGGGGAAATATATTATGGGATCTCCAGAAACAGAATCTGATCGAGATGATAAAGAGAAACAACACAATGTAAAAATAAAAAGACCTTTTTGGATAGGAAAGTATGAGGTAACTCAGAAGCAGTGGGAAACCATAATGGGAGATAATCCATCAGAGAGTAACCAAGGAGATAGATATCCTGTAGAGAAAGTAAATTGGAAAGATTGTCAGAAGTTCCTCACAAAAATAAATGAAGCTAATTTCCGTTTACCTAGCGAAGCCGAATGGGAGTATGCTTGCCGGGGAGGAACTACAGGCCGATTTAATATTGCAGGAGACATTTCTACTGAACAGATATGCTATAGCGGATTAATGTTCTATCGGGAAAGGAAAGAAACAGGTGAAAAGAACACAATAGAAGTAGGTAAACTTAAGGAAAAAAATAGCTGGGGAGCTTATGATTTCCACGGGAACATCTGGGAATGGTGTCAAGATCTAATGGCAGACTATGATAAAAATCCTAAAGACGGAAGATCCTATGAAAAAGATGGAGTAAACCGTATCTGTCGAGGAGGAGCTTTTAATACCTTTGGTAGCAGTTGTCGATCTGCTAACCGTGATTCAGTTCCCCCAGAACAAAAAGATAAAAATTTGGGATTTAGATTAGCTAAATCCATATCGCTTAAAAGTGATACAGAGAACTGAGAAAAGAATCTATACTTCAGCAAATGTAAGGAGAAAAAATGGGAAAGACGTGTAGGTTCACTTGTTTATTTATGATCTTTGCTTCTGCATTTTTACAAGCCCAAAATGAGGATATTCTTTTAGAAGACTTAGGAAAAATAAAAAATAAACTTCACATCTTGGAAATTGAGAGGTTAAAAAAAGATAAATCTAGTCAAAAAAAGGAAATCGAAGAGTTAAAAGAAAAAAATCGCTTACTCATAGAGAAAATAAAAAAAATAGAAAACATTCAAATAGGTTGGAATGGAAATAAAGGCTACTTTAATTTTACTCTTCCTTCATGGATGAAAATGTCTGCCGAGGAACAAATGGAAAAGGCGAATATCTATCAGGCTTGGTATGCGAAAAGAATGGGGGTCCTTAGATTGTTATCAGACGATTAAAACTAGAACCACTCGTCGACATCTTTCTGAATCTGCTCTAAAGAAGTATACAGGTTTTCCTGAAGATAATATCATCTTTCGTATACAATACCTACGCCCCCTATTTTTTTAGTTTGGAGAAACTAAAGATAAATTTAAGTAGCGTTTCTATCCTTTGACCATCTTCAACAGAAATCTATTTTCATTACGATTAGGAATTAAGATGAAAAAATTTACAATTTTGATATTTATGTTTTTTGTTTTTATGACCCTAGAAGCCCAAAATGAAGATCTTCTTTTAGAGAAGATAATAAATTTAGAAAAGAGAGTAAATTTAATTCAAGCAAAATTAGAAAGATTACATTCATTCACGGAGTATAAACATAAAAAAACAGGGATTGTTTTTGTTTGGATACCAGCAGGTGAATTTGAGATGGGACATGGAGGTACTAAAAGTAATGAGCAACCATCACATACGGTTTCTATAAATGAATTTTTAATCTCGAAATACGAGATCACCCAGGAGCAATGGCAAAAAATAATGAACACAACACCTTGGGACACACCTTTTAAGATGGATCAAGAAGATCACTCTGTAAATCAAGGGAATCAATATCCAGCAAGCAATATCCCTTGGATAGATGCTCAAGAGTTTTGTCGTCGTACAGGCCTCCGGTTGCCAAGTGAAGCGGAGTGGGAATATGCATGTCGTGCTGGAAGTAGAAGCAAATTCTACTGGGGAAATGAAATGGATGACAAATTTGCTTGGTACGGAGAAAATGCAAAAGATGAGGGAATTTTTGGTTCTAAAGTAGGAGAGAAAACTCCCAATAAATTTGGGCTATACGATATGAGTGGTAATGTATGGGAATGGTCTCAAGATCATATGCATCCTAATTACTCTGGAGCACCAAATAACGGTAGTGCTTGGGAGGAAGGACAACAACTGCGACGAATTCGACGAGGAGGTTCTTGGTATAATGATAAAGTAGAGTTACGCTCAGCAAACCGTAGTTCTGCCCAACAAGAGGAAGAAAATCCTTTCACAACTGGTTTTCGAGTTGCTTTCAGTTTGATTACAGAAGAATAGTCAAATTTATCAATGATTTGTGTCCACCTAAAAGTATTTAGCTATTTAAAAGAATTTCTACAAAATTACACCTAGGATTTCGTTTAGTAAAATCATTTACAGAATAACTTTCTTAATGTGTAGATTTTTAAAAGGACGAAATAGGTTTTAATAGGAAGACCTGTGTTAAATTTTTAACACAGGTCCCTCCCATAAATCCCATCTCAAACCTAAAACAATTATTACCTCAATTACGTAGACACCGTCTGCGTAATTGAGGCAACAAAGTAGTTACATAATTAATATTGTGTAACTACTTACTGCAAAATATTGAGATAAAGGACTTCTCTAAAGCAATAAAATCAATGGGTACAGAGGTATGTTGGATAAGTGTGCCATAGACGTAAAATATTTTATTTTGAGACATATAACTCATAACGTAAATGGATAGCGGTATTGTCTGTTTATGGGAGGATCCCTTATTTTCCCTGTGTTTAAGAGTTATTAGGGCATAAGTTTGGTCTAAGTTTCACTAAAATGTAAAAAAAAGACCTATGCTAAATATTTAACATAGGTCTTTTTCGTATATCTATAAAAATGTAAGAAAGCTTGTTTTATCTTTTAATTAAGATGGTTCTCAATTTCTAGTTTATGGTGTTCGTAAAAATCATTTTCTACTAGAAATTCTTGTCGAATTACATGCCATTGCTTTTCACGAATATTGGTTTGGGTTTAATTTCCGCGACTACGTCTAACTTTACCTCTACTCATGACTCCCTTGTCTGGATCCGTCATTTAAACGAGTCATTTTTAATCTTTTGCTAAATCAAACAGAGGCGTTCTGTAAAGCAATAAAATTAAGGGTTACATCGGTGTGTTGAGAAAGTGCGCCCTAGTCGTTAATTGTTTTGTTTTGAGACATATAGTTCATGATGGAAACTAGTGGCCGTGTTGTTCGCTTATGAAAGGATCTCTTATTTTTCCAGTGTTAAAGAGGTGCCAGAGATTAGGTTTGTCTTAAGTTTCACTAAAACGCAAAAAAAGACCTATGCTAAATATTTAACATAGGTCTTTTTTGTATATCTATAAAAATGCAAGAAGAGTAGTTCTTTATCTTTTAATTAAGATGGTTCTCAATTTCTAATTTATGGTAGTTCGTAAAAAGAATCATTTTCTACTAGAAATTCTTGCCGAACTAATTCATCCCATACTTCTTGCGGATATTGGTTAGGGGGTTTAATTCCGACGACCCCTGAAGTCTTACCCCCGCTTGTCGCTCCCCCTCCTAATCTGGATTCGTCGTCTAAGCGAGTTATTTTTAATCTTTTACGAAAGGCTTTCATGGCCCTTTTGAGTATGGCTTTATCAATGGGGTCAATAGGTTCATCTGTCATAAAATTTTCTCCTGTTTGTTTAGTGTTTTATCTATGCTCATTTTCATGAATATTTTCATCAGATATTTAGTATATCTAAAATGGAGATTAAGTGCTAGAAAAATGAATATAGATAAATTCCGGTGAACCTATGTTAAAATTTTAACATAGGTCACTTTACTAATTTTTTCGATGAGAAAGTTTTTGGAGAACTCGAAACTGAATGGAAATAGTTTGCAGTGTAAACTTGGTAAATCTAAAATAGGTTGTTTGGCAAAATACTGAATTTCTACTTTGGGAGTAAAAAATGACAATTATAGATGCTTGGATGCAACATCCAAATGAATATTTTTTGGAACAACCTATGTTCGATTCTCTTAAACGTTGGGTGGGAGAACTTGATAATATTTCTTTGGAGATGACAGTAGATGTAATGGACGAAGCAAAAGTTACTCAAGGAATGTTGTGCGCATGGCATCGACCGGGTGAAGTATTGATTAGCAATGAGGAAGTCTTTTCTGCTATACAAAAATATCCTGATCGATTTATTGGTGTTGCCAGTGTTAATTTATTTAAAGTGATGGATGGGGTCAGAGAGTTAAGAAAGTGTGTGCGAGAATATGGATTTAAGGCTTTGAGAATTATACAGTGGTTATGGGAATTGCCATGCACTCATGCTTTATACTATCCTTTGTATGCAGAATGTGAAGTTGGGAATTCCGGTTTGTTTACAGGTGGGACTTACGGGACCTTTGTCTACGTCAGAAACGGGAAGGCCGATTCATATTGAGAAGATTGCTTTAGATTTTCCTGAACTCAAAATTGTCTGTGGACATATTGGTTATCCTTGGCATGTAGAAATGATTGCTTTTGCTACGAAATTTCCCAATGTCTACATTGACACCTCGGCCTATAAATCTAAGCGGTATCCACAGGAGTTGGTAGAGTATATGAAAAAACATGGCAAACATAAAGTACTGTTTGGGAGTAATTATCCGATGATTACCCCCAAAGCGTGTCTTGCTGATTTAGAGAGTCTAGGTTTAACTGATGAAGTTAGAGAATGCTTTTTGACGAGTAATGCTAAAAAAGTATTTGCTCTAGAGTAAGATTCTCATTTCTGGTTATAAGGAACAAAGAATTCTATTTTTTATACCATTGAGGATTTGTCAGTCCTAATGATTGAGTGACGGCAGCTTTTAAGTCCATCGTTTCCCATTCTTCGATAATTTGGGAGTTTTCAAATCTGAAAAATAGCATGGTGGTTATTGCAATAGGTGTGCTCCCAAAAATGCCAGGACGGTAACCTCTTGCTTTTGTTCTCACCGCGACAATGTCATCTTGAGAGACTATGGCTTCCAACTCTAAACTGTAATCTTTTACCATTTTATATAAACGAGAGAGAAACTTTTTGACATTGGCAACACCTACTCTTTTAGCATTTCCATGTCCATGAACCACAAAATCTTTGTTGAAAAGAATATCAATGAGTTTGTTGCGTTTTTCATCGTCTGGCTCATTGTTTATTTTAATCCAAAGACCTGAAATCAAAGCGGCATTTTTTTCTGTAATTGAATGGGATGTTTCGATTTTTTTTATTGCTAGCAAATAAGATGATTCATCATAAGTAAATGGATTTTTGATTTTATTGTTTTTTGGATAAGTCATTTTACTGTAAAGAATATAGACACAAAAGAAAAATAATAATAATGCTAATGGGCTTAGGAATCCCAAAATATAAATAGTTCTTTTTTTCATAAATAACCCGACCACTTTCATAAAAAAGAAATTTGCAAACCTTAGTTTAGGGACACGCCCTAAGAAGATTTTTGAAAAGAAATTTTTCTAGTAAGACAATGCATCCAGTAAAAGCCCATACCACAGATAATAATCTCTCTTAAACGCATTAATATTACAGCGCTTATTCCGACCGCAGGGTCAAAGCCGATGGCGAGTAATACAATTACTTGAGAAGACTCTACCACTCCCCAACCTCCTGGAGTTGGTAATAAAAATGCGAAATTCATCGTCAAGAATATTAATGCTATTTGTAAGAAAGATAAGGGCAATCCTAAAAAGTAATAAGTTAGCCAGTATTCCGCTATTACGATTAGCCAACTACAAATGGCCAAAAAAACACTATACCACCAAGCTCGAGAAAATAGCAGTTCTGCCATATGTTCTTCGCTTTGAGCAATTACTTTAGTTATAGTAGTGCCTAAAAAACGAAATAATGTGCCAAGTAATGGTCGCTTGCTACATTTGTAGAATAGAAAAGTTATGCTAAGTAAAACCATCCCGGCAGTTGTTAGCCATAATGCATATTCTATTATAGGGAATGTTTTTCTGCATAATATACAAAAAATGGCTAAGACGATAATACTAACAAAGGTATTAATCATCTTTTCTGCAACAACGCTTGCTATGACAACAGCCGTTGGTATTTGGTGTAATTTTTTGACAAAATACACAAGTATAGGCTCACCCCCAGTGTGGGGAGCGGGAGTGCAGTAACTAACGGCAAAGCAAGTAAATCGGTGTAGTATGGTATGTTTTAGCGAAAGAGGATAGCCCTGTTGTTCGAGGAGCACTCCCCACCTACGACTATTAAAAATTATAACTACAGAATTCAGCACAATGATAGTGCATATATCTAATAAACTGAGGCTTTGCAATATTGTAAGAGTAGAAAATAAATCTACTTGTGACAGCGCCCATAAAAAAGAACCTAAAGCAAATACATATATTAAAACAGCAGATCTTTGACTTGTTTTCATGTTTTCTTGTTGTAAGTGCCTATTCCTAAATATGAGTATTTTTTGTAAAGTTAAATTTTCAGATTATCCCAAGTTTTTTGGACAAAGACAAGACGTGTCCTAATTTTTATTTTTAATATTCTTTTCAATTATAGCTAAGCAATATAATATTGTAATAGATAACTTAATATCTATAAAAAAGACACCTTATTTAAAATAAAGGAATTATCAAATGAAACGACTATGTGTATTTTGCGGTGCAAGTCCAGGAGCAAAAGCGGAGTATTCTGCAGCTGCTCGAGAAATGGGGCATTTGATTGCAGAAAAGAATATTGAGCTGGTTTATGGTGGTGGCGGCTTAGGATTAATGGGGCAGGTGGCAAAAGCAGTTGTCGAAAAAAATGGTCACGTTATTGGAGTAATTCCTCAACATTTAATGAAAGACGAACTCGTCTATAAAGAAGGTATTGCTGATTTGAGAGTAGTCAAAGATATGTTGGAAAGAAAAGCATTAATGGCCGAACTATCCGATGGATTTTTAACATTACCAGGCGGCTTTGGTACACTCGACGAGTTTTTTGAAATGATCAGTTGGTCCCAACTGGGCATACAAAAAAAACCTTGTGGTTTGCTTAATGTTTGTAATTTTTATGATCGTCTTCTGGAATTTCTTGATGTGCTTGTAGATCAAAAATTTGTCCAAGCTGAGCACCAAGACATGATTGTCGTAGAACAAAGTCCTCAAACCTTGCTAGAAAAAATGCTCGACTATGAACATCCTACTGCGAATAAAGCCCAGTGGCTTGTGAAACTATCGTCTTAACCGGAACGCTTTGTTCTTTCTCAGAATGAGGAGGAGTTTTTGACTATTTCTTTAAGGCCTCGGATGATTTGGGGACCAGACGATCAATCTATATTACCAGCAGTTATGAGTATGATAGAAAAAGGGCAATTTGCCTGGATTGGGAACGGAGAATATCAGACATCGACAACTCATATAGATAATCTAGTTTATGGAGTGGAGTTGGCTTTAACAAAAGGAAGAGGCGGAGAATCTTATTTTATTACAGATGAAGAGATTTCTCCGATGAAAAAATTCTTGAGCGAATACATCTCTACCCAAGGAATGCAGATGCCAAACAAATCTGTTCCCAAATTCATTGCTCGTGGATTTGCTCAGCTAGTGGAATTTACCTGGAGAACTTTTCGGATAAAACGAAGACCTCCGTTGGTTCGGTTTTCGACCGATATTATGTCTGCCCATTGCACTATTAGGACAGATAAAGCAAAGCGAGATTTAGGCTATCAAGCTTTAGTTTCGGTAAAGGACGGCCTAGAAAAAATGCCCAGACTAAAATAATGGATTTTTTGCGAAACTCTAATTACCAAAGTTTTGTTTTTCATTTTAAGTCCTCTTCAATCACTAAACTTTAACTTTAACTTTAAGAAAAATAAAAGAGCTCTCTGCTGTCTGCCCAATAAATTGTCCTATACAAAAAAAATTCTCCCATAAAAAACTTATACATTTGCCTATTTTGTCTTCCGGCCTTGTAGAATAACAAATCTATTATTTTATCCTATTTTAGGAGAAGCAAGAAAAGCTTCTTCGTATTACTTTAAAATCAGCAGCAGGAGATCTATCATTAAAACAATTGCTAAGATCACAGAGGAATTAAAAGGAGCGGGTTATTTTGCCAATAGTGAGACTGCTCAGGCTATTCGAGCAGCATTGGTTTTGGAAAAACCCTTGTTAATCGAAGGGCCACCTGGAGTCGGAAAAACGGCCATTGCTCATGCCTTAGCAAAAATTAGTAAGGTAACACTTTTACGCATACAGTGCTATGAAGGGATTGATTCTACCCAGCTGCTTTACGATTATAACTACACAAAGCAATTATTGATGATTTCTATGATGAAAGACCGTATCCAAGAAAAAATTGCTAAACAGAGCCTTCGAAAAGCGGTAGAAACTTTAGATAAGGAAGATATTTTTTGGGGAGAGCATTTTCTTATTAAAAGGCCTATTCTTCAAGCGATTACGCCAGAGAAGAAAAAACGTCAAGTCCTTTTGATTGATGAAGTCGACAAAACAGAAAAAGACGCGGAAGCTTTACTTTTGGAGGTTTTGTCGGAATACAGTATTTCTATTCCTGAGCTAGGAACTATACAAGCTAGCATCAAGCCTGTTGTTATTCTAACTAGCAATCGGGCTCGAGAAATAACAGAGGCTCTACGACGCCGTTGTGTTTATTTGTATATAGACTACCCAGAAAAAGAGATGGAGAAGACAATAGTCGCTATGCATGTCCCTGATGCGGACTCTAATTACACAAATCGAGTCATTGATGCCGTTCATAAAATGAGAGAGCTTCCTCTAAAGCAAATTCCGGCGATCGCTGAAACCATCGAAGTGATTAAACTTTTGCAGATGACAAACTATGAGACGGAAGGCTGGCTCAATCTATTACTTAAGCACGAACAAGACCGGAACTTAATCAAGGACAAAAAGATTAACCTGGAGTAGGCTATGCCCGGCATAAAGATGGATACAAAACTTCTAGATATGGGATTAAGGGAAGAAATTTTCTGCCAAGCTCTCCATATATCAGAAGAAACCTTGAACGAACATACTATTACGATAAAGTTATCCCAAAAAAAGAAGAAACGCAATAGGGTTTTTTCAGAATTTGTTGTGATCTTAAACCAAGAGCGACTGGAAGTTCCTTTTGGTTCAGGGGGTTACGGAACCAAATATGCTCAGCTAATCATTGACAATTTACGAGAGTACTCTCAAGAAAAAACAACAAAATTGATAGGCTCTTGGCCAAAAGAAGAACCTTTTCTCCTGTGGTTTAATAAACGGAAAAACTTAGGCTGTATACCTGGAAAAAGTAAAGAACAAAGAAAAAACAGGCAAAAGCAAGAGGAAAAAGCAGGCCGAGCAAAAAACCTCATCCTCTTTTCTTTAAGTTGCCTGGATCATTTTCGTACTTTGGTTATCTCTGTTGATAAAGTAGAGATGGTCATGAATTTTATGAAAAAGAATTCTGGCCTACTGACCGAAAAAGAAAAGAAAATAGAAGATAAGCATGGGAAGACCCTGAGCACTTACCTAGATTTTTTTCAGACAGACTTCTCTTCTATAATAGAAACTGCTGATGAAAATGAAGGAGAGACGATTTCTCTGTGGGGAAAAAAACAAGAGCTACTTGCTCAAGTAGATGTAAAAGCCCATCAAGTGCAGTACCAAGGAGTCAAATTAACAAAAAGCAATCTCTGGGATAGCTACCATGTTCTCAATAACTTAGAAAACTCTATTCGGGAAAAAGAGCAGAGGCTACGTTTTCAAGAGTATATCGCCCAGATTTCCACTGAAATGGACAACGAAATTCGCCAAATCCAAGAGCAGTCTCTTCAAGATTGGGATAAGGTGTATTTACTGTCGCCTCTAGATCGCCAATTTTTAAGTCATTATGGAGAAAAAAATTTCTATATCGCAAAAATATTTACTCCTAGTTATGAAGAATTATTTTCTTGGATAGAGGGATGGAAAAAGCGAGTAAAAGAAGCTTTTCTTAGCCCTCTTTCTATTAAGAACTCTTCCACAAGCATTATTTTGGGACTTGTTTCTTCTTCTCCTAACTACGGTACTACTACCTATGCTATGTGGTTATCAAAATCTCAAGCAGAAATTTTAAAAAGCAAAAATTTATCACCAAAATACCGACACCTTCTCTCTGATTTAACAATAGAGGTTATCGCTCAAAAAATAAAAGAATTAATAAAGTTAGACTTTTTGAAAGTAAAGCTTGTTGGAACTCATAAATTACCTGTTTTAATCGTTCCTAAAATAGGAAAGAAAGTGCTCAATGAGAAAGATGTGAGCAAACCAAAAAATGCTCCTTTACTACGAGAAAAAACAACGACTTCTGAAAAAATAAATCTATTAACTTCCTTAAAAAAAGGAAAGCATTTGGCCTGGATAGAATTTCTTCGCTCTCCTCAACAGATCCAAAAATTGGGAGAGCTAGAAGAGAAAAAAGTTTTAGAGCTTAGAAAATTTTTAGATAAAAAGATGATCGGCTGGCAAACTCTGGCTTGTTGGGAATTGACTAAACACCCTCGAAAATATAAACCATTAGAAAGACTATTGAGTGAATCGTTATGCTAATACAACTATTGGTTGAATTAAACTCTGCCCTCAAGGCAGAAGGGATAAAAGCTACTCCTGAACAGTTGACCATGGCCAGCAAGTATGTTCTTTTTGGCTCTGGTCTTTTCCCTGATGAAGATTTAGCAAGCAGCCTAAAACCTATTTTGATGTCGCGAATCGAGGAAGAGGAGGCTTACTGGAAAGCTTGGAAGCGTCTTAAAAGTTCTTCTGATGAGAAAAAGCATAAATGGGAGCTTTACCATTTGTTAGGAGATCATAAATCTGCTGGGTTTCCCCCTAAATTAAGTGCTAGTAAAAAACAAGGGCTAGAATGGCAACCTTGGCAAGCTTATCAAAAATACCAAGAAAAAATGATGAGTAAAGACCAGTGGGAGCATCGTGTTATGGAGGCCTTAGCTCAGGAAGAAAAGCTTGATCAGTGGGAAAAAAGTATCGATGATGAATTAGAAAAACGTTTTCTAGAAGGACAGAATGGGCAGGGACTGTTGGAGCAAGCGAGGGAGTTTCGCAAAGAGTTTTTTCTCTTAAGGCGACAGTGGAATAGTGTTATGAAGGCGGCAATATCCCCTAAAGAAAACATGACTCCAAAATGGGGAGAAAAGAAGAGTTTGCGCCCTAACTTTTACGAAGGAACGCGAGCTAATATAGAGCGCTGGGGCGATCCGAGGTTGTTTACGCGGCCGATCGAAAAAATTACGGAAGATGAAATTCTACAGCTCCAAGAACCCATAAGGCGTATGGCAGAAAGATTAAAGGTTCGTATGGAGAAAATGCGCCAACAAGGAGGGGGATATATTGATATGAAAAAAACCCTACGCTGTAGCATAAAAACACTGGGAGAGCCTGTAAAAATTTATCGGCGACTTCCAAAGCGTAAACCCGCACGTTGGATTGTTCTGGCCGATGTCTCTGGCTCAGTTAAGCATGCTTCACGTTTATTTATGAGTTTTCTTTTTGAACTAAAAAATGTTTTAGCTGAAGGGATTCATACTTTTGTTTTTGTCAGTAAAGTTCAAACAGTCAACAAAATTTTAGAAGAAAGCAATTACCATAAAATGGTCTACCGCCTCTACCAAGAAGGGACTATTGACTTTCGCGGTTACTCTGATTACGGAGTGGCTTTTGCGGAGTTTGACAAGCTTACTGAGAATATCTTAGATCAGCAAAGTATTTTACTCATCATTGGAGATGCTCGCAATAACCGACGTGACCCGCGCTTAGATTTACTACAAAAATGGTCTTTATGCACGCGTAAGTTGATTTGGTTTAATCCTGATTTACCAGAGAAATGGAATCAGGGAGACTCTATTGTGGGTATTTATCAACAAAACATTTCCCAGCTATATGACGTTTCTACTCCAGAAAAGTTAGTCAATGCCATCGAAAATGTTATCCTTTAAGTCTGAATCTCTTAATGTTTCTACTGTCTTTAGCAGTAGTGTATTTACCTAAATAACAGGAAAACATGTTTTGCTGCTATCGGATCGAAGAATGAGAACATAAGTGAATATTGCATGGAGTTGACCGTTCCATAGAGCCCTAAAAAATCTAAAATAGTATTTTTAGTCACGGAAAGCCGAACAGCGGTGCAATCCGATTAAAACCATGGCAGAGTTTCACCGCCAATGCAAGTAAGAGGACATTCGATGCCAAAAAGAGACAAGGGAAGCCGAGCCCGAGGGACAACTTGCATATTCCGTGAGGAAATGGAAGAGGAAAACGACTTCCAGAGAGCCCAGACGTGCCGATGACCATACTCTGTAAGCCAAAGGGCGGACCTGGCAGGAAGACGTTCAGAAAAACGAAATGCGCGACGCGCAAGAACAAAGGCAGCAGCAATGTGAACACTGATACCTCTGTTCTGGGAAAATTTGTATTTACCAATGATAGAGGAGTAAGCAGGATTAACTTCGATAACTTGAACGCCAAAGAGGTAAGCCTTAGAAAGAATCATAGAGTGGAATTTTTTGTAAGCAAAATTAGAGAGCATGCGACGATAGCCACTACTATATAACTCGAATTGGTTTTTCTTAGCAGCAAAGTTGAGCTTCTCAATGACAACAGGTTTTTGTTGTTGGTGAGCATATTCTATAATTTTTTTGATTGCATCACCATAGATGGCTTTTCGTTGTTCACTGCTTTTGTTTTCAACTGGAGTAGGAATTTTACCGAATTTAATGAGGTTACCATGCTGATTGATTTCGGCCCAGGCAAGATGATCTTTGTTGAGATGAATACCAATGGCTCCTAGTTTTTTTCGAGTGTTTTTTTTGACAGGCTTTCTTTTTGTGGTAAGAAAGAGATACCACCCTTTTTCTTTGCGACAAAAGCGATAGTTGATTGCCTGTTTACTACTGATTGCATAATGGATGATATCATCACCATAAGTAAACTTCACTGGAATTACCACATACTCACCATACTTCTCTTCCAAAGCTCTCGGGACTCTTACTTGTAAGCCTTTGGGTAAAAATTGACAGTTCTGATTGCCAAATGTCTCATCTTTTGAGCCTAGGAAAAAAATGCGGTTTGTTCTTTGCCCTCGAAAATCTGTTAACCATTCTTGGTGTGATTTGTAGCCATTTTCTTTCAGCTGATGTTGTTTTCCAAACAGTTTCTTGGAACCCAGACAGATACTTTCCTTTTTTTGTTCTAGTTTCTTTAGCCTATCTTCTTGTTTTCTCAACTTCCGCTTCTTTTGGTGGATCACAAAACGAAAATGTTCTTTTTCACTCTTTTTCCCTTGCCTCTCCACTGTCTCTACTTTTTCTAGCTTCTTCTTCTGGTTTTTAATCTTTTTTTCTAATGTTTTCTTTCTTTTTTTAGCATTTTTGATATTTAATTTGTGCAGTTCTTGAGCTGATTTTATCAGCCCCTTCACCTCATTAGCTAGTGAATTAAATTGCCTTGCCAGAAGACCATGTTCCTTTATATACCTTGCTTTTAGATCATTCAGGTTCTCTTCTTTCTTCAGCAAGTCCTTTAACAATTTTCCTCTCAGACTGGATATGTATTCTCCCAAATCATCCAAGAATTTGTTTTCTTGTTTTATTTTTGCTTGAATGGTTACTTGCATCCTTTTTCCAGCCTCTTTTTTCTTCTCTCTTGTGACCTTCTACCGTATACTTTTGCGCAAAATACCGTTAGTATCGATACTACATCCATTGCCAACTCTTCTTCAAAACCTCTTTTTTCCCTTTTGTTTATTATTACTAACGATACGTTTTTCTTTTTGCATCTCATCTATTATCTCTAACCCAAAGCGTACCAACCTGTCTTTGTAGCTCAGAACTATCTTTTCCACCTTATCTTCCATTACCCATTTTATCAGTTTTTTTAGACCTCGCTTTTTGTAGTTCATTCCTGACCCAACTTCTTCTATCACCTCTACCTTCTCTATCTTCTCTTTTTTGCAGTAGTTCTGTAACTCTTTACTTTGTCGTCTTAAATCTTCCCTTTGATCATTTGCGCTCACCCTTGAGTAACATACTGTGTACTTTTCTTCTTGGTCTATTCCTAGCTTGGCTTCTATTTCTTCTTTTTTCTACCTTCTGTGCTTGCCTATTGTCCTTACTGCTTCAAACTCTCCTTGCTTTGTCCAGTTTCTTATTGTTTGTGTTGTTACACCATAATATCTTGCCACTTTTCCAATACTTATCCATATTGTCATTTTTTTCTCCCGACAACATGCTTCCTCATAATAACCGTATAAAAATAGTACTTAGTTTTCTCTAAAGTGTCAAGACTAAAAATTTACAAATTTGAGATTTTTCTTTGACTGTCGACAACCCTATTATCTAGCTAATAAAACGAGCTTGCATTTTGTTTTGGTATTAGGCAGTCTATTATATCTTATTTTTATGCTTTTAGCTACTTTATTTTTGGCTAAAAAGCGTGTGAATTAGAAATTTTGATGTAGTCCTTTCTCAAAAGATTGTCCCTGGTTTAGCCCTTGGTGGTTTCCTCTTATCGGTTTTCAACTAGCAATCTTAGGAAAGTTCATCTATAATGCCCAGAAAGATTTTGCAGCTAATTATACACTAACTCTAGGGAGGTATTTTAATTGTCAGAAAATTTAGACGAAAAAAGAACAAAGTGGGAATTGATCGTTCTGGGCTGTATGTACATTGGCTACATGGGCTTTATTCTTTGTCGAACAGCTTTTTCTGTTTCTAGCCCCGGCATGCAAGCAGACCCGAATTTAAATTTTGACATCGAAATGTACGGTCAAATTGTTGCCTGGGGTACCATTGGAATGGTAACAGGAAAACTCTTGAATGGTATCGTAGCAGACTGGTTAGGTGGAAAAACGGTTTTTATTGCTGCTCTCATCTCTACAGCAGCCTTGGGAATCACCTTTAGTTTTGGGACTACTTTCGCTTATTTCGCCAGTGTCAATTTTATCATGTTGTTTTGCGCAGCGGCGGGATGGCCAGCTATGGCGAACATCATTTCGGCTTGGTATCCTCAAAACAAGCTAGGTCGTGTTTGGGGGATTGTTTCGACAAGCTCTCGTTTAAGTGCCCTTTTATCTCCTCTTTTTTTAGGTGCCCTTTTAGCTCATTTCCAATGGAAGTATGTCTTTTGTGCTGCTGGAGCAGGTGGAGCTATTATTGGTGTTCTAATTTTCTTTTTACTAAAAGCACGCCCTCAAGATGTTGGCCTTGGCAAACCTTCAGAGATAGAACCAGAAGATCCAAACGATTCAGAAAAAGAAACTAAAGCTCATTTTCTAGATGATAAAGATCTTTCGGGAGCTTTGTGGGCTTTTGCCAAAAGCGGACGTTTCTGGCTTATGTGCTTAAGTTTAATGTGCACGACTGTCTTAATGGAGTTTATCACTTTTATACCTCTTTTTCTGAAATCTTTTGGGGTGAGTATATCTCAATCTGCGATGTCATCTTCTGTTTTTCCGGCAGGGTGTTTTATCGCTTTGATTGGTGGTGGGTTTCTCTATGATAAGGTTACCAGAAAAGGCCGAATAGGACTTCTGGGGGGACTTTTAGTTATAACTTGTTTGTGCGTATCAGTCCTTTGGGTTTTACTTGATCCAGGCCTTACCGGGCACACTAGCCCTGTAAACTCAGTAGCTTTTAGCTCTAATGGTAAAGTTATCGTTTCTGCCTCTAACGATAAAACTGTCCGGCTATGGGATAGTTCTACTAAAAGCTTAAGTGCAACCCTTACTGACCACACCGATAGTGTGAACTCCGTAGCTTTTAGCCCCGATAGTAAAATGATAGCTTCTGCTTCTGCTGATAAAACCGTAAGATTATGGGATAGCAGCGGCAAGTTAATGAAAACTCTTACTGATCACACCGATAGTGTAAATTCAGTAGCTTTTAGCCCTGATGATAAAATGATAGCTTCTGCTTCTGCTGATAAAACCGTAAGATTATGGGATAGTAGCGGTAAGTTAATTACAACCCTTTCTGATCACACCGATGGGGTAAATTCAGTAGCTTTTAGTTCTGATGGCAAAATGATAGCTTCTGCTTCTGCTGATAAAACTGTTAAGCTTTGGGATAGTAGTGGCAAGTTAATTACAACTCTTACTGACCACACAGATGGTGTAAATTCAGTAGCATTTAGTCCTGACGGCACAATGATAGCCTCTGCTTCTGCTGATAAAACGGTTCGGCTATGGGATAATAGCGGTAAGTTAATTACTACCTTTACTGATCATACTAACAATGTAAATTCTGTCGTGTTTAGTCCTGATAGCAAATTTATTGCCTCTGCTTCCAATGACGATACCGTAATACTTTGGGACAGTTCTAACAATGAACCTAGTGTGATCTTGGCGGGACATACCAATCAGGTAAACTCAGTAGCTTTTAGTCCTGATGGCAAAACGACAGCTTCTGCTTCTAGTGATACATCGGTAAGATTATGGGAAAGTAAAAGATGGGAAAACCCAACAAATGAAACATCTTCTAAGTTTTATATAGTTGTGCTTGTCCTATTTTTCTTTGGTTTAACAGTGGCTCCTGCCTATTATCTCCCCATGAGTATTTTTTCCAATGAATTTGGAGGAAAATATTGCGGACTTTTAATTGGAGTTATTGATGCTACAGGCTATGCAGCGGCGGCCATTTATCAATTTTTAGGAGGAGGGTTGGTCAAAAACCATGGCTGGATAGCGATGTTTGCTCTCTTCTTTATTATATCTATTGTTGCAATCATCATTACCTGTTGGTTTGCCTTTGAAGATTATAGAGGATCAAATAAGGCATAAGGTTTTATTGTAGCATAAAACTTGCTATGTGTTGAAAACTAAGAGCTAGGGGTGAAAAGTATTTCTCTCCTAGCTCTTAGTTATTAAGCCAATAGATTCCGTCAAATAGTGATTATTCCATCGAATACAAAAGACTGCTAGGTACGCTAATTTTTTTTTTGATAAGCAAATTTTATTTGTAAATTTTAAGCTGCTCGATTAAAATATAACAGACAATTTTTTTATTTTATTCTATAGTTTTAGTAATTTTTAGATTTGGGGAACAAAATGTTTTCGAAAAAATTCTACTCATATTTTATCCTCTGCATAATGCTCAATTTTTCTTTTGCTTTCGCTGCTCAGCTCAATTTTTTTACTAATGAAAACGACTGGCTTCAAGCGACTACAGGTTTTTCGATTCGGGAATCTATTGAAATGAATGCGGCTAATGTTGCATTAGCTGATGGAGTGACCGGTCCTGTCCAAGTGGATGATAACCTGGGAAATCCACTCAATTTTCAAAAAGCAAACACCGGCTTATCTTGGAATTTTGAAATTACTTCCTTGCAGGCTGGGTCAGAGCTGATTTTTGAGGAACGTTTTCCCAATAGTATAGCAGTCGGCGATTCATCAACGGGCTTTAACGACGATGAATTCACAGTTGATTTTTCAGGTAATAATTTATTGGCTTTTGGGATTTCAATAGTCAACAATGATGCCTCTTCAGCTTCTCAGCCCGATTTTTTTCAAATTTTTGATGAAAACGGGACGCTTTTGGGAGAAATATCAGGTACGCAAATTCCCATATCTCCAGGAAATGTTGCTATTTTTCTGGGAGTAGTATCAGATACTTCGATTGGCTCGATTGCCTTTTTGGAAAATGCCCTCGAAAATGTTGATATAAGAAAGCTTCAGTTCTCAGGAGAAGTAGGAACTGTTCCAGAGCCAGGTACTTTTTGGCTCCTAGGCATGGTTGTTGCTTTTGGGTGTTTTTGGAAGAGACCTTAAAGCTTACTTGGCAATGTTCTTTCTTGTTGAATTGATAGCTTCCTCATCAAAAGCTCACAATCACTGAAGATTGTGAGCTTTTCGTATTTTGACTTAACAAACTTCATACTCGCTTGTTTTCTCACTTCCTATTTTTATCTCCCTATTTTTCAGACACACCAAGCTGCATATCACGGATAAAAACAATAGCATCAAATGATTGATAGTGATTTATTGTAAGGAAACTATGGACATGGCGCCCTTTTAATTTTTGATCTAGCCACCTTTTTATTGCAGGATTTTTTGTCCGCAAATCCAAAGCAAATAAATTATGTGATGATTTATTGAGGATGATTTCGAGACAATCAGGAGTATCATCCGTTTTTGCCACTGGAATTCCGTGGTACTTCTCCATGACCTTTCCTTCTCCATTAACAAAGCGGTCCATGCTTTGGCAAATTACAACATAATCTTCTTTGTATTTAGCGGAGAGATATATCCCCATTCCGACTCCATATCTGTTTTTATGAAGAGGATTAGGGGAGTTATATTTGTCTGTTTTAGCAACGTGACCGTTATGGGCATAGAGAAGAACTTTTTTATGTTTGTTAACCAACCAGTGGACATTTAATGCCATGGTTCGCTCTCGCCCATTTCTGCCTTCAAAGTAATTTTCCCATTCTTCTGATGTGTTATGAAACTGAATTTTATTTATCCCTAGTTTTTCCAAATCCTTTTCTTCGGGATAGATTTTTTTTTCTAAAACAGTTTTTAGTGTTTCAATATTGGGAAAAGCCGAAACCGTTTCTCTAAAATCTAGGTTTCCTATGGTGCTGCGCGACATTTTGGCCAGTTGCAAGGCAAAGTCATACTCTTCTCTGGTGATTTTTTTAGTGCTCAGGTATCTAATTTCTTTAAGTTCGAGTATGTTAATGAGATCGTTCAGGAGAAACGCTAGTTCTTTCTTCTCCTCTCCCCCCAGGTTCTCGTAGCTAATAGAGCAAATTTCATCTAAAAAGTCGGGATCAATATAGCGAATACCTTGCCTTTTGAGAAAATAATCGGCAATATCATCAACAGTCTTAGAAGCAAGACTTGCTAAAAAAGCCAACCTTTTTCCGTTTGTCTTATAATAGTTTGGATCGACTTTTTCCATCAATGCCAAGACCTGCTCTAGGGGAGCATCGACTTCAGGAGTACGATTCATAATGGAGTCTTGGAAAAGTGGAAGATCAAAACCGTAAAAATGAATTTTATCTTCGGGACGTTTTTGATCTTTGTTGTACTGGCGCATCCAATTTAATAAGATTTTTGTTTCTTCCCAGGGACCCATACCGTGGGTAAATCCTGTTTGTAAAACCTTACTAATGTCAAGTTCTAAGCCGTGAATATAGCGATTAGCTATTTGTCCTTCATAAAATCCTGATTCTAAAGCAATCGCACGAAAGCCCTTTTTTTTGACAAGATACTCCAGGAACCGAACGCGAAATATTGCCGCTTCCCGAATAGCATGCGCCGCTTCTCCCAAAGAAACTACCTTACTCTCTCCCACTATGGAATCAAAGGCTTGGTCCATGTCGTCCAGCCCCTTATCAGGAAAAATGCTCTCTAAAGGTTTGGCATTATTTTTTACCCAATCGATCTTGTTCTGATCCAAAGCAAAAGAGTGTACTTGAGCAAAATAAAATAAAATAAGAATGGAGTACATGAGTTTCATCAAAATTTCCCTACCTTTCTAGCGACCAATGAGATGAAAGACAGAACCTTATTCCAACCGGAACTAGCCTACGAAAGTCAAATAATTTAGTGTTCTCTCAAAGTAGAAAGAACATAAATGAACGAATGAGTATAGCAAGTATTTTGATTTTCACCTACGGGCTTCTCACACACGAAAATAAAAAAGAGCTAAAAGATAGAAAAAGTAAGGGGAAAAAACACACATTTGATATTTGATTTGCAGGCTAAAAAACACGCATTTGAATTTGTACAATAGAAAAAATATATGTGAAGGGATTAACTCCGAAGGGGGTTAAGAATTTATCTTGCTAGTAACTACCAGTAAAATAATACGCTAGCCAATGCCATCTCAATAGCCATTTCATTTCTCCCTAGCCGGCAGGAGCCAAACTAGAAATTAAATTAACCCAATTCACCGAACGGAACCACAGAGCATTGTAGCGGACTAGGGCGGGTCTCAAGACTTTCTCTTAAAAATACCTCACTAGCTCCTCAAAGCTTAGCCAAACAAAAAAAATTTTCCCCGACCTTCCGGAAGCGTAAATGCTCTGTGGTGGAGTGAGCCTTCCTTAGTAAATGAGACAATGCCTACCAATCTCTCCTAATCTATTGTTTTTCAATTTGTATAATAGAGGAAATAAACGACAAGTTATCGGAGAACCTTCACTCTCAAGGGCTTAGCAAAATACGTGTTTTTTCGCTCCCGTGTAAATAGTGCGTAATAGTTGAGTTATCCCCATTTTAGTACGAATTTTGTTTTTAGTCTGCCTATTGGTTTTTAATTAGTAATCTAAAAAAAATTTATCTATGCTAGGATATAAAATTTCTAGCGTATTCTATAAAAAAGAACGATTCACAGGGGTCCATAATATTTGGTGCAATATTTGCTTTGAAAGCTATCCAGATACGCCTACATAATAAAAAAAAATACATTCGAGTTTGGGAGATTTGAATATGAATAAAAGAGCAAGTTCTTCAAGTACGTTTGCTAAATTTCCTCCTGGTCCTAGTTCTCCTCCTTTATTGCAGCTCTTGCGCTGGATAAAATGTCCTGACAAGTTGTTAGAAGATAGCCTTCAACGCTACGGAGAAACCTTTACTTTAAACATTGCCAAACTGGATAAGGTCGTTGTCTTTAGTAATCCACAAGCTATTCGTGAAATTTTCTCAGCCAAAAAAAATGAACTTCATTCTCCCCAAATGAATAAGGTTTTACGACGTTTAGTGGGAGAGAATTCTTTGCTCTTTTTAGAGGAGAACCGGCATTCACGTGAGAGACGTATGCTTTCTCCTTCTTTTCATGGAGAGCGAATGCGTTTTTATGGAGCGACAATTCGGGAGACTACAGAAAATTTCACCGAATCATGGTCTGAGAATAAAGCAGTGACCATGCATTCAACCATGCAGGCTATTTCTCTGGAGATCATTGTTAAAGCTGTTTTTGGCGTTCGTAATCCAAAGCGGCTTCAGTTGGGGAAGGGTCTACTTCTTGATTTGATGAAATCTTTTGGAGGGGTGAGTTTCTTCTTCACTATGTTTTTACCCTTTTTACAAAACTATTTAGGCTCCTTTTCCATATGGAAAAAGCAAAAAGAGATCTTGGACAAAGTAGATGAATTTATTTATGAAGAAATCGCCTCTCGTCGAGAGGAAGAAGAAGGAGAGGACATTCTTTCTATATTAGTTAGTGCACGCGATGAAGACGGTAACCCTCCCACTGATGCCCAGCTTCGAGATCAACTTCTTACTTTATTGATTGCTGGCCACGAAACAACGGCAACCTCTTCAACTTGGGCTCTCTATTGGATTCATCGAACGGAGGGAGTTTTAACAAAATTAAAAAAAGAGCTCTCCGCGCTTTCTTCTTTAGAAGAAGTTATGCAGAATAAGTACTTTGATGCTGTATGCAAAGAGGTTTTACGACTAGCCTCGATAGCCCCTGCTATTCCAAGATTAGTGCAAAAGGATATGACAATTGATGGACAGAAAATTTCCGCTGGAACAACTATAATGGCAGGCCTTTACCTCACTCACCGCCGCGAAGATTTATATCCAGAGCCACATAAGTTTATCCCAGAGAGATTTTTAGAAAAAAAATATTCTTCCTATGAGTTTTTCCCTTTCGGGGGAGGAGTGCGTCGGTGTATCGGAGAAGCGTTTGCTCTGTACGAAATGAAAATAATTCTAGCGACTATTTTGCAAAAATTTGAGTTGGAATTGACTGAGAAAAAACCAGTGGGCTTTGCAAGGCGCGCTATCTTACTTGCTCCATCCAGCGGTATTCATATGTTGGTAAAGAAAAGATTGTCTTAGATTTGGTTGTCCATCTATAGAGAAAATGCTAAACGATATAATGAATAAATGATTGAGATGAATGTTTTTTGAAAGTAGGATTCGATCATTTCTTGGGCCATATATGCATTCCCGCAAGGAAAAGATCACTGTTATTAAGTTAAGGCATTGGTTTTTGTTTTTTTGCCTTTCTGAGCCTAGGGAATTTCGTGATAAAAGGTACAAATATTATTTTTGGGCTCATTCGTGACCCAGGGCTCGTTCGCCTTTGGCTCACTTCACCCTGGGCTGTGTTGTGTAACACTTTCAGTGTATGGAACTAGTAAAAACGTTCTTTTTTGTAGAATACGTTTCTCTGTTTCATAATCCTAATTTTAAACCCCCCACATTTTATAGTCCAACCGTTCCTTAGCTTAATGAGATGGAAGCAAAAACCAAAAAAATGCGCTAAAATGCCTTTAAAAAATGGATTCCCTCCTTCCCTTCTCGGGAATGACAACACTAAAGGTTTTATCCGAACATTGGCCCAAAATTTGAGAGCGTACTCTGTAAGAAAGAATGATCCACGAAATTCCATACACTGAAAGTGTTACACAACACAGCCCAGGGTGAAGTGAGCCAAAGGCGAACAAGCCCTGGGTCACGAATGAGTCCAAAAATAATCTTTGTACCTTTTATCACGAAATTCCCTAGGCTCAGAAAGGCAAAACCAAGTTTAGTCAAAAACGGTTCCGCACATCATATTCGTATATAAACCGCATGATTCAAAGGGGGGCTCATCTTGAGCTCGGCTTTAAGCCGTAACTTCGAGCCACATTATGTCGTTACTCCATTCATAGAAAAGAGTTGGCGCGAAAATAGTATAAAACCCGCATGATTTTTCTTGCCTATAGCCAAGCAGTTCAAAAAGATTCACCTTTCATAAAAATCTGCCTATATCTATTCTTTTAAAGTCATCTCGTAGCCTTGCAAAATTTCCCTTTTTCTGGTTTAATAAGAAGGATTTATTTTAAGCTACCAAGGGGGTTTGAGCAAAGGTTGTAAAGTGGTAAAAAAACAGCAAAAATTAGCAGGGTCGAGGAAAAGAGCAAAAGTATCTCAAAAGAATATAGATACATTCTCTGCTTGTGAATTCGTTGAGCAGATCGACAAGAACACTATTTATAGGCGATTGATAATTTCTCCTGGGATGTGTGGTCATAATTCTTTGTTTGTCGGACAAGTTGGCGACTGGACTTGGGACACTGTCCATCGGCTATGTGGGATTAACCCTTATAGTGCTTGTAATGAAGATGGCTCTCCGACTTATCTGTCATTTTTTTACTATCACATTAGGGGCAATGCTGATACTCATTTGAAAAAATTTACGATTGGCGATGAAGTTGAAGTTGTTTCGAGTGTCTATCGTTGCCAAGATCGTGAATCCTTGCATACTGTCCATCGAATTTGCTTGAGGAAAGATAATAAAGCGATTGAAGCAGTGGATATTGATGATGTGCATCAAAATCCAGAAGAAGATAGCTTGTATGTCGAAACTTTTAATCGCTGGGTCAGTAGAGTTTCTGAAGAAAGCAATGAGCGTTTAGTTAAAGCCGCTCCTCAAGGCATGAAAACTGAGCATCTTCCAAAGATATCTTCGGCAAATCCGCCTTGGAAGTTCTATCAACCGGCAATTAAAGAACATAGTTTTTTGACAGATCATAGTGAATGTAAGCTCTTGGGAGAAGAGAGTGGCTTCAGTGGTAGCTACCAAGTAGATCTGACTCGGGACATCAATGGAGTTGGGTTGCTCTATTTTACTAGCTACTTTACTATTGTTGATCAGACAATTTTTGAAATATGGGAAGAGCTTGGAGGTAGCCAAAAAAGTTTTTTAGAGCGTAAAGTCACTAATCAAAAGATTTGCTACCTAGGAAATGCAGACTATAGCAGTGATTTAGTAACCCAGACAAAAGTATGGAAAAAACGAAAACCAAAATGGAAAACTTCAGGAAGCTATGTTTTTGATGTCGTCATTTCTCGGAAGGCAGAAGACAAAACGATAGCTGTATGTACGACAGAAATCTTGATGGAAGAGATCATAGATGCCCCTAGAATAAAACCAACAAGATCATCGGGTACGCTTGAAAAAATTATCGAAGTCTTATCGACGACATTAGATATTTCTGAGCTAAAAATTGCCCCTCACTCTAGCTTTCGCGAATATGGACTGGATTCGCTTTCGATAGTCGAATTTATTGAAAATCTGTCCCGAGAATTTGACTTGGATCGTCACCCCTCTATTTGTTTTGATCCAGCGAGTTTTTTTGAATTTTCTGGCGTGAATGCTTTGGCTGAATTTTTAGACAAGTACCTCTCTTTAGAGCAAGACATTTCATCATTATCTTCTTCTGCGACCTCTGCTTCACGGGATGTTTCAAGCAATACTTCCAAAGAGACAACGATGGCTAAATCTTCTGCTCCGCCCAAAGAGAAAGATATTGCGATCATTGGCATGGCGGGCGTTTTTCCAGGAGCAAAAGATTGTCGTGAACTATGGCTAAATTTGGCCAATGAAGTGGATGTTATTCAGGAAATTCCTAAGGAACGCTGGGATTGGCGAGAGTATTTTGGGGATCCTCACAGAGAAAAAAGGAAAAGCAACTCCAAATGGGGAGGGTTCATTGATGATGTCGATAAATTCGATGCTGCTTTCTTCAATATCTCTCGCAAAGAAGCGGAGTTGATGGACCCCCAACAGCGAATTTTTCTAGAAACGGTCTGGAAGACATTCGAAGATGCGGGTTATAATCCTACGGGCTTTATGGGAAAAAAGGTAGGGTTGTTTGCTGGGGTATCGAGTAGCGAATATGGGGAGCTTCTACGGGAGGGAGATATAGAGCCCCAAGTTGCTACGGGGAATTCTTTGTCGGTACTGGCTAATCGCATTTCCTATTTATTAGGCTTTTGTGGCCCTAGCGAAGCTATTGATACAGCTTGTTCCAGTTCTCTCGTGGCTGTGTGCCAAGCTGTGCGATCATTACAAGCCGGAGATAGTGAGTTAGCTATTGCTGGTGGAGTTAATTTACTTTTGACCCCTTCTTTTTATATTGCCTACGGAAAAGCGGGAATGCTTTCCCCAGATGGACGCTGTAAAACATTTGATCAGTCCGCCAATGGCTATGTCCGAGGAGAGGGAGCGGGGGCTATTCTGCTTAAACCGCTGACCCAAGCTCAAACAGACAAAGATCATATCTATGGGGTTATTAAGGGCGTAGCAGTTAACCACGGAGGGCGCAGTAACTCTCTCACCGCTCCCAACCCACATGCTCAAACAGAGCTTTTACTGGATACTTATCGCCAAGCTCAAGTTAAGGTCGATAATATTAGCTATATCGAAACTCACGGAACGGGAACGTCCTTGGGTGATCCGGTGGAGTTTAATGGACTCAAAAAAGCCTTTGCTCTCTTGAATAAGGAGAATAAGGAGAATAAGGAGAATAAGGAGAATAAGGAGAATAAAGAGCAAGGGAAGGAAAAACTAAAAAAGCCCGTGTGCGGATTAGGCTCGATAAAAACCAATATCGGACATCTAGAGTCTGCTGCTGGTATTGCTGGACTGATTAAAGTTCTTTTGTCGATGCAAGAGCAAAAATTACCTGCAACCCTACATTTCCAAAAACTCAACCCATACATTCATCTCAATGATAGTCCCTTTTATATTGTCAATAAAGAGAGAGAATGGCCTCAAGAGGCTGGGCAATTAAAATGTGCGGGAGTGAGTTCCTTTGGTTCGGGGGGAACCAATGCCCATGTTGTTATAGAACAGTATCCCACGGAAAAATCTCCAGAAGAAGATTCTTTCCCTCAGCTTGTTATACTTTCTGCCAAAAGCTCAGAGCAACTAAAAGAATCTGCTCGGCTATTACAGGATTATCTCGATCAGAGTGAGGATATCTATCTCTCTCATATAGCTTACACTCTTCAGCTCGGACGAGGGGAAATGGAACAACGGTTAGCTTTTGTCGTCAAAGATAAATCTGAACTGCGAAAGAAAATCCAAGCTTATCTAAACAATATTCCTGATATTAAAGATGTTTATTACAACAACATTGAGCAAGTAAATAAACTTTCCTTGGGGCAAGATGAAGATGCTCAAGAAATGATTCAGAAGTGGGTAAAAAAGAAAAAATTAGATAAACTAGCGGAATTGTGGGTAGAAGGACTCCTCGTCGATTGGGAAAAACTTCACTACGGAAAAAAACTAAAGCGCATGGCTCTACCAACTTACCCTTTTGCTAGGGAGCGTTACTGGATTTCTCCACTGAAAAAAAAGAGAGACTATTCTCCTCATAATTTGCATCCTTTGCTCCATCAAAATATCTCTAATTTTTCTAGGCAAAAATTTCATTCCACTTTTACAGGAGAAGAGTTTTTTTTATTAGATCACCTGGTTCAGGGACAACGAACCCTACCTGCAGTAGCCTATTTAGAGATGGTAAGGGCCGCGGTAAAAGAGTCTTTTGACGTTTCGGGGAAAGTAGTTTGTCTGAAGAACGTAGTTTGGATTCAGCCCTTCCCTGTCGATGAATCAGAAGAGAGTTTAACTCAAAAGCTCTATATAGAGTTGTCGGAAGAAGATAACGCTTGCATTTCTTATGAAATCTATACAAAGTCGGAAAAGGAAGCAGAGTCAAGTGTTCACTCCCAAGGAGTGGTAGAGTTAAAGTCTGGAGAAGATCTTTCACTTGTTGATTTAAAAAAACTAAAAGCGCAAATGAAGAGGGGAGTCTTGAGAGGAGAGACTTGTTACCAATATTTCCAAGATATTGGCTTAGAGTATGGTTCTGCCCATCAAGGGATTGTTGAAATTCATCAAGGAGCAAATCAGATCCTTGCTCAATTGTCTCTTCCTTCTTCTCTTCTGGAAAGAGAAAAGGACTATGTTCTTCACCCGAGCCTTTTAGACTCTGCTTTGCAAGCTTCTTTGTATTTGCTTAGAGATCAAAATAAGGTAAAGTTATTTCTCCCCTTTGCTTTAGAATCTTTGGAAATTATAAGTTCTTGCTCTGCTAGGATGTTTGCCTGGATTCGCTACTCTTCTGCAAGCTCAGAGTCGGAAAAAATTCCCAAAATAGACATAGATCTTTGTGATGAAGAGGGAAACGTCCGAGCTAAGCTGAGAGGATTTTCTTTCCGAGAAAGGGAAGATAAATTATCTTCTAAAGCAGGGCGTTTGTTGAGAAAAATGCAAGTCCATTTTTCTCTCAGAAATAGAGAGGAGAAGCGGGAAAATTCTCCTGTAGATTCCTCTCTATTCCATAGCGCCTGGGAGGAAAAAGTAGAGCAATACTTAAAGAGAGAGTTTGCTTCTATTCTAAAACTCCCTTCTCACCAAATAGAGGCAAAAGCGTCTTTTGAGAAGTATGGCCTAGATTCGATTTTAGCCATGAGTTTGACCAATCAACTGGAAAGAACTTTTGGCTCTCTTCCGAAAACGCTCTTTTTTGAATACCAGAACATTGCTGAGTTGAGTGAGTATTTTCTCTTGTCGCATAAATCTCAGCTCGTTTCTCTTTTTAATCAAACTTCTGCTGAAACCAAAGAAACAAAGCGGACGAGTATTCCCATTCCTCGAAATCCAAATGGAAAAAGAAAAAGGCGTTCTTCTCATTTAGAAGCTAATATGGGAAATACTCTCCCCACTGAACTAGAGATTGCCATCATTGGATTAAGTGGTCGTTACCCCCAGTCTAGAAATATCGCTCAGTACTGGAGAAACCTACAAGAAGGTAAAGACTGTATCACAGAAATTCCTCTAGAGCGTTGGGACTGGCGCAATTATTTTAGTGGAGACCGAACAAAAACGGGCTTTCACTATAGCAAGTGGGGGGGATTCATTGAAGGAGTAGATGAATTTGATCCTCTCTTCTTTAATATATCCCCTCGTGAGGCCAAAGTGATAGACCCTCAAGAGCGTCTTTTTTTGGAGCATGCTTGGACATGCTTGGAAGATGCTGGCTATACTCGGCAAAGTATACAGGCCGAAGAGAACAAAGATCCAAGAGGAGAGGTTGGGGTTTATGTCGGAGTGATGTATGGAGAGTACCAATTTATAGGAGCAGAGGAAAGCTTAAAGGGCAAGCGAACGGGATTTGCTTCCAGTTTAGCGAGCATTGCCAATAGAGTTTCCTTCTCTTTAAATCTACATGGCCCCAGCATGACAGTTGATACGATGTGCTCTTCTTCTTTGACAGCTATCCATTTAGCTTGCCAAGACTTAAAACTCAGCCAAACGGACTATGCTATAGCGGGTGGAGTCAATATTAGTATTCACCCGAATAAATATTTGATGCTTAGTGCCGGGCAGTTTATTTCGACAAAAGGTCACTGCGAAAGCTTTGGAGAAGGAGGAGACGGTTATATTCCCGGAGAAGGAGTGGGGGCTGTCCTATTAAAACGTTTACCCGACGCCACTGTAGACAGAGATCATATCTATGGAATTATCCAAGGCAGTGCGATCAATCATGGAGGAAAGACCCATGGCTATACTGTTCCTAATCCGAAAGCTCAACGTAATGCGATTGACCGAGCTCTTTTCGAATCAAAAACAGATCCTCGCCATATCAGCTATATAGAAGCCCATGGTACTGGTACGAAGCTAGGTGACCCGATAGAAATTGCTGCTCTCAGCCAAGCCTTTGAGAAATATACAAATGAGAAGGGATTTTGTCGGGTAGGCTCTGCCAAATCAAATATTGGTCATTGCGAAGGAGCGGCAGGAATTGCAGGAGTAACCAAGGTGCTCTTACAGATGAAGTATAACAAAATTGTACCTTCCCTCCACTCTTCTACCTTGAATCCGAATATTGATTTTGAAAACACTCCTTTTGTTGTAAACCAAGAGCTGAGAACTTGGGATCGTCCAGTTATAGAAGGAAAAGAAATCCCTCGAATTGCAGGAATTTCCTCCTTTGGAGCGGGAGGAAGCAACGCTCACTTGATTATTAGAGAATACGAACATTTAACCGAGGCATCAGAATCTACTAGGATTTCTGACTTTCCTGCAATAGTTCCCTTGTCTGCAAGAACGAGAAAACAGTTACTAGAATCGGTCCAAAACCTATTGTCTTTTCTAAAAAAACATCCTCAAAGCTCGTTAACTGAGATATCTTATACGCTGCAACTAGGACGAGAGGCTATGGAGGAGCGGCTAGGTTTTATAGTGAATTCGCTGTTTGATCTAGAAAAAAAACTGGGAGAGTTTCTTTCTGGAAACGAAGACATAGAAGAATGCTACCAAGGGCAAGTGCAGAAAAATAAAGGAGCACTGTCTCTTTTTACAGAGGACCAGGAGTTAGAAGAAGCTCTTCAAAAGTGGGTTCAGCGTAAAAAGTTTTCCAAGCTTCTTTGTTTGTGGGTAAAAGGGCTGTCTTTGGATTGGAATATGCTCTATGGAGAAATTAAGCCCAAAAGAATAAGCTTACCAACTTATCCTTTTGCCAAAGAAAAGTACTGGGCGACAAAGTCAAGAAAGAGAGATGAAATTTCTCCTCCTAAAAATCTATCGTTGAGTAAAAGTAAAGAACAGATTTCTTTGCCTAAGCTCTCTTCTTTTCTAAACAATAATTTTTCTGCAGGAAAAAGGGAAAAAATTTCATCTATTTCTCTTTCTTCTGAATATTTGGTGCCAGACACTGTGAATCTCCCTGAATATTTGGTGCCAGACACTCTGGATTCCCCTGGCTGTTTGGATTCCCCGGTTAGTTTGTATTCCTATGGAAAAGGAATTTTTGGGATTCAAATATCCGCGTCTTCAAAAGAAAACACTTTTTCGAAGATAGTAATCGAGGATCTTTCTCAGGCTCTTCTCAAGATTCAAGAAGAAAAAGAAGTTCGAGTGGTCATTCTTACAGGTGCAAGCTCCTGCTTTCTTACAGGAGGAAGAAAAGAGCAAAATAATGCAATTGAGGAAAAACTTCTGGAGAAAATAGCTTCTTTTCCTTTTCCCCTCATTGCGGCAATGAAAGGAAAAGCGACAGGGGTTGGTTTTTTACTGGGGGCTCTCTCTGATTTTATGATTTGCAGCGAGGGAAATGAGTACTACTACACAAACTTATCTGAGGATTTCTTTCCTACGAAAGAAGAAGAGCTTTTGTTTAGAGAACGTTTTGGGGAAGTACTTGCCGAAGACTTCTTGTTCTCAGGAATAGATTTTACAGGCAAAGAACTTCAAAAGAGAGGGTGGAGTTGTCCGATTCTTCCTCTTGATCAAGTAGAATCTTATGCCTTCACTTTAGCCCAAAGCTTAGCAAAGATGTCTCCAGAATGCCTGCGGGAGCTAAAACAACATTTGTCTCGTAAGATCTGTCGCTGTGCGAATGAATTAACCCCGACAGCTTCTTCTTTATCGGCAAAAGCATTGTTGAAAAAATCGATTCCAGAATTTAGACTGCAAGGGCAAAGAAAAATTAATGACAAAGAAGCAAAAGAAGCAAAAGAAGCAAATGAGATACATGAGGGAAGTATCAACTGGCTAAAAAGTCTTTTTTCTGGTGCCCCTGCTTGGCCAAGAGAGAGAGTTCAGAGATCTAAGAAGTTGCCCAGTACTATAGTTCCTCTCTCGTCTAAAGTGATAAAGGCAAGTTATTTCCCTGAGGGAATTCTTGTTGTTGAGATGATCGAGCGCAAAGCAAAAAATATGCTTTCTCCCGAGCTAGTCATAGGGATTAATGAAGTATTTGCCCATGTTCAAAAGAATGAGGACTATAAGGTAGTCCTGTTGACAGGCTACGATACTTACTTTTCTTGCGGAGGAACAAAAGAAAATTTGCTCGCTATCCAAAAAGGCCAAGCCAAATTTACCGATACTCCGATTTATCATCTTGCCTTGGAGTGTAAGATTCCTGTGATTTCTGCCATGCAAGGGCACGCTATCGGAGCCGGGTGGAGTTTGGGTATGTTTGCCGACTTTGTTCTCTTGGGTGAAGAAAGAAGGTACATAAGTCCTTACATGAAATATGGATTTACTCCTGGTGCAGGCTCTACTCTTATCTTTCCTCATCGGATGGGATATGACTTGGCACGGGAAATTTTATTTACAGCTAAAGAGTACCAAGGAAGTGATTTTCTGAATAGAGGAAATCTTTGGGTATTGCCGAGCAAACAAGTGTATGACTCCGCTATATTCTTAGCACAAAAAATCACCGAATTTCCCCGCCATGATTTAACTGCACTGAAAGAAGAGTATTCCCAAAAACTGAAAAATCAGCTAGAAGAAACCTATGAACTAGAGCTGATTATGCACGAAAAAACCTTTGTCCATAATGAAGAGGCTCTTTTACAAATAGAAAAGAACTTTCAGCAAAGTATAGAAGACATTCCTAATATCGCAAAAGAAGAAGCGAAGATTGTTTCAGAACAGCCTTCTTCTAATATTTTGCTTTCTATTACAGAGACTCTCAAAAAACTCTTAGGGCAAGAGTTACAGGTGGACGAGAAAGAGATTCGAGAAGACACTCCGTTTGTCGATTTAGGTTTGGACTCTATTACCGGGGTAACTTGGATACGTAAAATTAATGAAGAATATGGAATTTCAATCGAAGCGACGAAGATCTACAGCTATCCCACTCTCTCAAAGCTCTGTCTATATGTAAAGAGAGAAATCGAGGAAAAAGGAGTTCTAAAAATAAAGTCGGTTACTTTGGATATTTCTGGGGATAGACATAGTTTACCGGAGTCTTTTTCTCGAAAGAAAATGGCTTTTTGTGCTAAACCAGAAGAAAAAAAGAGTCAGGAGAAAGTCTTCTCTCCAAAAAAAGCAGCCATTGCTGTTATTGGAATGGCTGGCAAATTCCCCCAAGCCAAAAATATTCAAGAGTTCTGGGAAAATATAGAGCGAGAAAAAGACTGTATCTCTGAAATCCCCGAACATCGTTGGGATGTAGATCACTTCTACAATCCTGATCCAGAAATGCCTGGAACAACCCATTGCAAATGGATGGGAGCGATTGAGGAATATGATCAATTTGATCCTCTGTTTTTTAATATTTCACCGAGTGAAGCAGAGTCTATGGACCCTCAGCAGCGCTTATTTTTAGAGGCTTGCTGGCATAGTATCGAAGACTCTGGCTACAATCCTTTATCGCTGGCGAAAAGCAAGTGTGGTGTCTTTGTCGGTTGTGCTACCAGCAATTATGGAGAAGGTATAGCAAATTCAGACTTAAGCGCTCAGGTTTTTACCGGAGGATCTGCTTCCATTCTGGCCGCTCGCATTTCTTATTTTTTAGACTTAAAAGGCCCTTGTCTATCTATTGATACCGCTTGCTCCAGCTCATTGGTTGCCATTTCTCATGCTTGCGATAGTTTAATTTATGGAAATAGCGACCTAGCTCTTTCTGGAGGGGTTCATATAATGGCCGGGCCAAAACTGCATATCATGGCAGCCAAGGCTGGAATGCTTTCTAAAGAAGGACGATGCTTTACTTTTGATGAACGAGCCAATGGCTTTGTTCCCGGAGAAGGGGTCGGAGTTGTTTTTCTGAAAAGATTAGAAGATGCCCAGAAAGACAGAGACAAAATATATGGAGTGATCCAAGGATGGGGAGTCAACCAAGACGGAAAAACCAATGGAATTACAGCTCCTAACCCTGAATCTCAAACTCTTTTGCAAGAAGACCTTTACAGAAAATACAAAATTAATCCCGAAGAAATTCAATTGGTGGAAGCGCATGGCACTGGGACAAAGCTAGGAGATCCTATTGAGTGGGAAGGACTCCAAACCGCTTTTGCTAAACACACGCAAAAGAAAGAGTATTGTGCAATTGGGTCGGTCAAAAGCAATATCGGGCACTTGGCAACAGCGGCCGGAGTGGCAGGAGTAATAAAGCTACTCCTGGCCTTGCAGCATAAAAAACTCCCCCCTACGATCCACTTTGAGAGACTCAATCAGGAGATCCGTCTCAAGAAAAGCCCTTTTTATGTTAACACTAAGAGCAAATATTGGGTTGTTCCTAGGAAAGGGCTTCGCCAAGCGGGCATTAATTCTTTTGGTTTTAGCGGTACGAACGCCCATATGGTTATTTCCGAGTATCCCAAAGAAGCGAAGAACTCTAGAAATATGTATTCCCCTCTAAATGCTCCCGTGATTGTTATTCTTTCTGCTCAAACTAAGCCTCAACTAAATACTTATGCGCAGAACTTAATTAAAACACTGGAAAAAAATGCATTATCGATCTCTTTAATGGATATGGCTTATACTTTTCAAACGGGTCGCGAACACATGAATTGTCGGCTTGCGATAATTGCTTGTAGCCATTCAAAGTTGAAAGAGGCTTTGGAGTCTTATCTTGAGGGGAAACTTGATTCGAACATCTTTTGGGGCGAAGTAGAGCAAAAATCTAGGCAAATTACTGAGACAGAAGAAAGAAGAGAGTACCTTGAGAAACTAATCCAAAATCGCAAATACAAGACTCTTGCCGAGTTTTGGACCAAGGGAGCTAATCTCAACTGGCCAAAATTATACGATTTAAAAAGTGCACAACGAATTTCTGGCTTACCTGTTTATCCTTTTGCTCGGGAACGATATTGGATTACTTTCCAAGGTAATCGAGAAGGCTATATTTCTTCTAAAACTTCTTCTAAAACTTCTTCGATGATTCATCCCTTCGTCCATGAAAATACTTCTGATTTGTCTGTTCAGCGATTCACCTCTCGATTTACCGGAGAAGAGTTTTTCTTAAGTGACCATAAGGTTCAAGGTAAAAAGGTTCTGCCGGGGGTAGCATATTTAGAGATGGCAAGAGTTGCTGTGGAAAAATCATTAGGGGTACAAGAAGAAAAAAGCTCTCTTCAACTCAAGAATGTTGTTTGGACCCAAGCGCTTTTTGTAAATGGAGCAAATAACTTTAGCCAGGAAGTGCATATCGAACTGCAAAGAGAAAAGAACCAAATTTCTTACGAAATTTATACCGAAAAGGAAGAAGCCAGAATTCTCCATTGCCAAGGAGTAGCGGAATTTAAAACAGAATTTAAAGCAGAACTTAAAACAAAGAAAGCTTCTGTTCTTGACCTGGATGAGATTCTCTTGCAAATGAAGGAAGGGCTTCTAGAGAAGGAAACTTGTTACGACGCTTTTAGAGCGGTCGGCTTAGATTTAGGACCAAGTTTCCAGGCAATCGAAGTCATCTACCAAGGAAAAGACGAAGTTCTCGCCCAACTCACTTTTCCCTCTTCTCTCAAAGAAACAAAAAACGACTATCTTATTCATCCTAGTCTAATGGATTCAGCCCTTCAAGCCTCCATTGGTATAATGTTGAGTCCTGCACAGAAAGAGCTCTCTCAGCTCAAACTTCCCTTTGTTTTGGAATCTATTGATATTCTCAGTTCCTTTAGCACTAAAATGTATTCCTGGATGCGCTATTCCAAGGGGAGCACACCATCGGACAAAATACCCAAGTTAGATATGGATCTTTGTGACGAGCAAGGGAATGTTTGTGTTCAAGTAAGGGGATTTTCCCTTGGAGTTGTCGAAAAAGAGATGAGAGTGAAGAGAGAAGATTTCTTAAAAATGCCTCTCCCTATTTTGCCAGAAGAGAGTGTCGGAGAAACTGTAAGTACTTTGAATACAAGTAATTTACTAATAAAAATTCAAACCATGCTCCAGAAAACAGTCTCGCGAATTTTAAAGATAAAGGAGCAAGATCTCGATTTGAACAAGGAATTGAGTAAATATGGCTTTGATTCGATTAACCTGACAAGCTTTGCTAACCAGCTCAATCAAAAATACAAACTTCAATTAACTCCTACTATCTTTTTTGAGTATTCGACTCTAGGCAGTTTTGCCGAATATCTGTGCCAAGAGCATAAACCTCTCTTTGTCGAAAAGTTTCCAGTAGAAACAGAAGAACAAACCCTTCAGGAGAGAGAATCTCATTTCGTGAAGAAAAACACTCGCTTTACTACAGCCGACCACTCTCGCTTTACTATAGCAGATCACCCTCGCTTTGCTACAACGGATCACTCTCAAAGATCTACTCTGGAGAGTGATATCGCGATTATTGGAATGAGTGGATGCTTTCCTCAGGCAAAAAACTTGGATCAGTTTTGGGAAAATCTGGTCCAAGAAAAAGATTGTATATCAGAAATCCCTATAGAGCGCTGGGATTGGAAATCTCTATACGGAGATCCTCAAGAAGCAAATAAATCCAATGTCAAATGGGGTGGATTCATCGACAACGTGGCCGAGTTTGACCCTTTATTTTTTGGGATTTCTCCGCGAGAAGCAGAGCTAATGGACCCTCATCAGCGTCTACTTATGAGCCATATCTATCAGGCAATAGAAGATGCCGGTTATAGTGCGAGTAGTCTCTCTGGGAGCAATACGGGAATCTTTGTCGGAACAGGAAATAGTGGATACAGTGGATTAATCAGCCAAGCAGGTATCCCAATTGAAGGCTACACTTCTACGGGAATGGTGCCTTCTATGGGGCCTAACCGCATGAGCTTTTTTCTTGATATTCATGGTCCCAGCGAAGCGATCGAAACAGCTTGTTCCTCTTCTCTTGTCGCTATTCACCGAGCAGTGCAGGCGATAAAGGATGGGAATTGTCAGGCTGCTTTTGTCGGAGGAGTGAATGCCATTGTAACGCCAGAGACCCATATTAGCTTCAATAAGGCGGGAATGTTATCTCTCGATGGTCGATGCAAAACCTTTTCTTCCGCTGCCAATGGGTATGTAAGAGGAGAAGGGGTCGGCATATTGTTCCTAAAAAAACTAAGCCAAGCCGAGTTTGAAGGGGATCATATTTATGGGCTTATTCGAGGGAGTGCCGAGAATCATGGAGGTCGGGCGAACTCTTTAACGGCGCCAAACCCTAAGGCCCAAGCAGAACTTCTCAAAGCCGCTTACAGAAAATCAGGACTAGACCCTAAAACCATTCAGTATATTGAGACTCATGGGACAGGCACTCCCTTAGGAGATCCCATTGAAATCAATGGCCTGAAAGCGGCTTTCAAAGAGCTATACCAAGAGTCAGGCTATAATACTACTGATGATTTAACCGATAAAGCTCGCTGTGGTATCGGTTCTGTAAAAACAAACATAGGCCATTTGGAGCTAGCCGCAGGTGTCGCAGGAGTAATTAAGGTTCTGCTCCAATTCAAACATCAGAAATTAGTTAAGACACTCCACTGCAACGAAGTCAATCCTTATATCGACCTCAAAAATAGTCCCTTTTACATAGTGCAAGAAACTCAGGAATGGAAACGCTTGCAAAACGATTTAGGTCAGGAAATTCCTCGACGAGCGGGAATAAGCTCTTTTGGCTTTGGAGGAGCTAATGCCCATATTGTTTTAGAAGAGTACTCTGATCGAAAAGTAAACTCTCCTCAGGCGGAAAAGGCGGAAAAACCAAAAGAAGCTCTTATTGTTCCTCTTTCGGCTCGAACAGTAAATCAGCTAAAGAAAAGAGTGCAAGATATACTAGAGTTTATCCGTTCTGATAAGAGTAGAGGAATAGAAATAAACCTAGAATCTATTTGCTATACATTACAGGTCGGACGAGAAGCGATGGAGGAACGTTTAGGTTTAATCGTTAATTCTAGAGAAGAGCTCGAAGAAAAACTGTCGAGTTTTTTAGTGGGAGAGACGGACCTTGATGATATGTACCAAGGACAAGTTAAGCGAAATAAAGAGACATTAGCTCTCTTTGCTCTGAATGAAGAACTCCAAGAAGCTGTAGAAAAATGGATTCAACGCAAAAAGCTATCTAATATTCTCGACCTGTGGACAAAAGGCTTAGAAATAGATTGGAGTAAACTCTATGGAAAGGCCAAGCCAAAAAGAGTTAGTCTCCCGACTTACCCTTTTGCTGAGGAAAGATATTGGGTTGATGCATTAAACAAGAAAAAGAGCAGTATGTTTTCCTCAAAGCAAGGGAATGTTTTTACCTTTATTCATCCTTTGCTTCATCAGAATACTTCTGATTTATACCAACAGCGGTTTAGCTCTAAGTTTACAGGCCAAGAATTTTTCTTAAACGACCACCAAGTGAGAGAAACAAAAGTACTTCCGGCCGTGGGCTATTTAGAGATGATTCGGGCTGCGCTAGAAAAATCGTTACCGCAAAGAAAAAAAGAAACTTCCCTTCAACTCAAAAATATCGTTTGGATTCAGCCTCTTTTTATCAAAGGTTCAACTCCTAAAGAAGTTCATATTGAGTTATTCGAAGAAAAGAAAGAGCAGGTTTCCTATGAGGTCTATACAAAAGATGAAGAGGAAAAAGTCATCTTGCATTGCCAAGGCATAGCAAATTTTCAGTTTGTAGAAAAGTCACCTACCATTGATTTGGACAAAACCGAGTCCCAAATGAAGGAAGGAACCCTCAAGGGAGAAAAATGCTACCAAGCCTTTCGGGAAATTGGTTTAGAGTATGGATCTGCTCATCAAGGCATTGAGAAAATTCATAGAGGGAAAAGTGAGATTCTCGCAAAATTATCTCTTCCTTCTTCGGTCGAAGAAACAGAAAATGACTATGTTCTGCACCCTAGCTTAATGGATAGTGCTCTTCAAGCTTCTATCGGTTTGCTGATGGACCCTTCTGAAATGAAGCTATCTCTCCCCTTTGCTTTAAAACAGCTTACGATATATGCTTCTTGCACAACTAAGATGTGGGCATGGATTAGATATAGCGAAAGTAGCTCCCAAAAGCAAAGGGAGAAAATTGATATTGATTTATGTGATGAAAAGGGCCATGTTTGTGTTTCTTTAAGAGGATTTTCTTCGAGAGAGTTGCCGAAGGAAAAAAATAAAGCGAGAAAATTGCTGCAAAAGTTACTCACTAAAAATGCTCTAGGGGGAAAAACTCTTCAGAAAAAAGAAATCTTTGATTCTACAAACCTTGATTCTACAAACCTTGATTTTACAAGCCAGGATTCTACAAGCCTTGATTTTACAAGCCAGGATTCTGCCAATTTTTCTATGGAGTCTTATCTACGTTCTTTATTTGCCTCTGAGCTAAAAGTATCCCCTGAACTGATAGATGCAGAAACAGATTTTTCGGACTATGGAGTGGACTCTCTTCTGATGATGAGCATTTTAAATTGCTTAGAAGAGCAATTTGAAAGAAGTTTTCCTCCCACCTTGGTTTTAGATTACCCCAATCTCACAGAGTTAAGTAAACATCTCCAAAGGGAAGGAATGGTCGCTTCTTCTAACGCTTATACTGGCGCTTCTTCTAGCACTTTTTCAGAAGAACCGACAAATGCCCCGAAGGAAACAAGTACTCCGAAGGAAACCTTGGTAGATTCTTCTTTTGCTTATGAAAAGAAAAGCAAAAAAAAGAAAAAAAGAAGGCCTTTCTCTAGAGTTCGTTCTGGAAAAGTGGCCATTATTTCTCAGGCATGTCGTCTTCCTTATGCCGATACTCTAGAAGAATTTTGGAATAACTTAGCCCAGGGGCGCAACTGTATTTCCGATTCTCCTATTGATCATCGCTGGAACCCAGACGAGTTTTATGCCTTCGAAATTCAACCAGGGAAAACCTACAGCAACCATGGCGGGTTTATCCAAAAAATAGAGTATTTTGATGCCTCATTTTTTGGGATTAAAGACGAAGATGCCCTCAGCATGGACCCGCAACAGCGGATTCTTTTGGAGCTATCTCAAGAGTTATTTGATCGGGCGGGGTACTCTAAAGAAAAAGTAAATGGAAGTAAGACTAGTATTTTTATCGGAGCAAAAGAGAATAGTTATCTAAAAAATAACTACTACCAAATCCCTTCGGAAGCTTTCTCTCATAGTGTTGTCAATTCGATTGCCAATATGATGGCCGCTCGTGTTTCTGATTTTTATAACCTAAAAGGAAGCGCAAAAACGATTGATACGGCTTGCTCTTCTTCTCTCGTCGCTATCCACGATGCTTGTGAAAGTATCCTCCTTCGAACCTCCACTATGGCAATTGCCGGAGGAATACATTTGATGATCGATGCCTTTTCTCATGTAAGCTTTAGCCAAGCGAAAGTACTTTCCCGAGAGGGAAAAAGCTATGTCTTTGATGAGCGAGCGCAAGGGTTTGTCATGGGAGAAGGGGCCGGATTAGTTTTACTTAAAGACTATGATAAAGCAGTGGAAGAGGGAGATACTATCCTCGCGATAATTTTAGGCTCTGCTGTGAATAACGATGGCCACACTATGGGGCTAACCGTTCCCAACCAGGAAGGGCAAAAAGAAGTTATTCTGGCCGCTTTGGAGAAAAGCCAAGTAGACCCAACAACAATTGGTTATTTAGAGGCTCATGGTACCGGGACTTTGCTGGGCGACCCGATTGAAATTCTTGCGGCAACTCAGGTCTACCGCCAATTTACGACAAACGAGCAGTACTGTGCGGTCGGCTCTGTAAAGTCAAACCTGGGACATAACATGACCGCAGCGGGTGTAACCGGGCTTTTAAAGATAATTGCTTCTTTGCAGAATCAACAAATTCCTCCGACCCTTCATTGCGAAAAACCCCATCCTCGTTTTCAGTTTGCTTCGAGCCCTTTTTACCCTAACACTAAACTACAAAACTGGGAACCCATCCAAGGAGTTAGACGGGCAGCTATTTCTTCTTTTGGCTTTGGGGGAACAAATTGTCATATGATTCTCGAAGAGTCTTCTTTAGCAAAAACGACCTCTTCTTATTCGGGGACAAATTTTCAGCGAAGCCGCTACTGGTTGGGGGAAAAAATTGTTCCTGAGTCGACTTTGGAAGAAACATTATGGCATCAAAAAGAATATAGCTATAACCTACCTCTTTTAAGAGATCATTTAATCTTTGGACAGCAAGTTTTGATGGGAATGGCTCATCTTAGCTTATTCATCGACGCAGCCCAAAATATTTGCGAAAAAGATCAAGGACAAGATCAAGGACAAGATCAAGGGAGAAATCAAGGGCAAGATTTCTCTGTGACAAGAGTTTTATTTTCAAATGCATTACAACTTCAAGAATCAGAAACGGCCCAGGTCGAAGTTAGAGGAAAACTATTCCAAGAAAATCTTTATCAAGTGGAAAGCAAATACCGCAAGAATCATTCTCTTCCCTTCACTACGTCAGCCCAGGGAAAATTAGAATTAAGAGTTACATTTGTTCCCGATAAAGTTGATATAAAATCAATTCTTGCATCTTGCTCAGAAATTTACGACGGAAGTGAGTTTTATGCCTTACCGGAGCAAAGTTGCTATGGCACTAGCCTTCAGAGTGTTGAAAAGATTTACCGCATTTCTGCAACAAAAGTTCTGGGAAGCATTGCTCTGAGTAGGACAATGCAAAAAGAGCAGGGCCAATATACCCTTCATCCTGCTATCCTCGATGCTTGCCATGTGATTTCCACTTTTTGTCGAACTTCAAACTTGGCCAATCTTCCGAAAAATCACTGGCCTCCCTTATCTGTAAAAAAGGTAAATTTTCGGGAAACTCATCACAATAAATCAGCAAACTTTTATGCTCTGGTAGAAGAGAAACAGAAAAATGAACAAATAGCAGAATTTGATATCTCTCTTCTCTCTGAGTTCGGAGAAACTTTTGTTCACTTAGAAGGCCTTATGACAAAGAAAGTACCTAGTAAAGCTGCTTTACTTTCTCAGAAGTCTCTTTCTCAAGAACAAGCGGAAGAGAAAACGGAGAACACAAGCTCCTTTTCCCTAAAGGCTCCCATTTCTCTTAACTTCCTTGCTAACGAATTTTCTAATAACTCAAAAAATTCTCTGCCTTTACAGGAACAAATCCAAAACGCTCTAAAAAATATTGTCGCAGCTGCTTTAAAAGAATCGAAATCTCAGATATCTACGACCAAGAACTTTATGGACATGGGGCTCCAGTCCGACCAGATGATTTCCTTAGTTCGTAATTTAGAAGAAGAGCTTTCGACAGAGCTTTACCCCACTCTCTTTTTTGAATATCAAAATATTATCGACTTATCAGAGCATTTTGCTAAAGAGCAAGCAGAGGCCTGGAGTCAGCTTTTAGGGAATCAAACTTCTTCTGAAGTGGTTGTTTTATCTGAGAAAGCTATAACTCCCTCATCGTCTTTAGAGCCCGTAAGACCATCCAAAGAATTTGATTCCTCTTGGTCGCCTCGTTCTTTCGAGAATTCGCTTGAAAAGCCACTCGAAAATTCGCTCGAAAATTCTTCTCCTGCTCAGAGAAACTCAGAGGAAATAGCGATCATTGGGATGAGTGGCTATTTACCTCAGTCTTCGAACCTAGAGGAGTTTTGGGAACACATTGCCGCCAGCCGAGATTTGGTCACAGAAATTCCTCTCAGCCATTGGGATTATGTTCCTTGGTTTGACTCCAACCCAGAAGAAGAGAATAAGACTTATAGCAAATGGGGTAGCTTTTTAGGAAACATTGCTCTTTTTGATCCACTGTTTTTTGGAGTTTCTCCTCGACAAGCTGAGTGGATGGACCCCCAACTTCGGCTCGGGCTACAATCTGTTTATAATACCTTCGAAGATGCCGCTGTCGTCAATCAAATTCGAGGAAGTAAAACAGGCGTTTACGTGGGAGCTTGCTTTCAGGAATATTGGGATGAAATTGTCAGAGCGCGTATTCCCATCGATGATTTTCAGCATAGCAGTAGCGCAATGTCTTCCCTTTCTGGTTTTATATCCTACACTTTTGATTTACAAGGGGGCTCCATTCCTTTAGACAACGCTTGTGCCTCTTCTTTGACCGCTCTGCATTTAGGTTGCCAAGCCCTCAAAAGTGGCGAGTGTGACATGGCCGTAATTGCCGGGATGAATGTCCTTCTCAGCCCTCTCCATTACGTTTATTTTTCTCGGATGAAAGCTTTATCGCCAACAGGGCGTTGCTATAGTTTTGATCATAAAGCCGATGGCTATGTTCCGGGAGAGGGAGTGGTTTCTGTTTTAATGAAACCTTTGGCTAAGGCCATTGATGATGGAAATCCGATCCATGCTGTGATTAAAGCCAGCGGAATTAATCACGTCGGAAAATCTAATAACCCGAGCTCGCCTCGCCCTGAGTTGCAAACTCAGCTACTTTTAGATACTTGGGATAAGGCAAAAATTAATCCCGAGAATTTAAGTTATATGGAGGCTCATGGAACAGGAACAAAGCTGGGAGACCCCATTGAAGTGAATGCTTTGATAAAAGCCTTCCAAAAATCCACGAAAAAAACTCAGTTTTGCGCTTTAGGATCAACCAAAGCCCACGTTGGTCATCTAGAGGGAGCCGCCGGATTAACTAGTCTAATCAAAGTGATTTTGATGATGAAACATCAAGTGATCCCAAAGATGACCCACTTTGAGAAATTAAACCCTTACATTCGCCTAGAAAACTCCCCTTTGTTCATTAACACAGAGAAACAGATTTGGGAGAGGAGAGATAAGCAACCACTGAGGGCAGCAGTGAGTTCCTTTGGCATGACAGGGAATAACGCTCACGTTGTCCTACAAGAGTATCTTGGGCAAAAAACTTTTTCTTCTCAAACAATACTTTCTTCTCCTAGCCTGCATCTTATTGTCTTATCGGCACAAAACTCTGAGCAACTCAATCGTGTCTGTCACCATTTTTTAGAGTGGATGACCAAAGCTATCTCCGCCTCTGACTTAGACATTTCGGATATTGCCTACACTTTACAGCTCGGGAGAGAAGGGATGGAGGAACGTCTAGGCTTCATCGTTTCTTCTAAGCAAGAACTATTGGAAAAGTTACGCCTATTTATAGATAAAAATGAAAGCGACGGGGTATACCGCGGGTCAGTTAAAGACGGAGAAAAACTACTCCAGGCTTTAGATTCTGAAGAAATTACTCAGATTGTCTCCAAGTGCATTTCCCAAAAGAAATATTCCAAACTAATGGATCTATGGACACAAGGATTATCTTTAGATTGGAATATCCTTTATGGAAAAGATAAACCCCGCTGGATCAGTTTACCAACTTATCCTTTTGCCCAAGAAAGGTACTGGATACCTGAAGCCAATAATAAATTAGATAGAAAATTAGATGATAAATTAGATAGAAAATTAGGCGGGAACATTTTTGAAAAACGAGGATCGGCTTCTTCTCTTCATCCCTTACTCCATGAAAATACTTCTGATTTATCAGAACAACGATTTACCTCTCGGTTTACAGGGCAAGAGTTTTTCTTCCATGACCATCAGCTTCAAGGAAAAAAATTACTTCCTGCTGTAGGCTATTTGGAGATGGCGAGAGCTGCTATTGAAAAAGCAACGGAGCGAGAAGAAGGAACTTCTCTTTGCCTTAGAGATATCGTTTGGGCTCAGCCCTTTTTTCTACCCGAAGAAATGGACTCTTATTCCGGAGAAATACATATTGGATTAGAGGAAAAGGAAGGACAAGTTGCCTATGAAATCTATAGCGAAAAAAAGGATGAAAAATTCACGATACATTCCCAGGGCATGATAGAAATTCAGCTGAAAGAAGAAAAAGAAGAAAAAGAAGAAGAAGCACCCCACATAGATATTCGCGAAATTAAGTCTCGGATGGATGAGGGAACTTTAAGTGGGAAAACATGCTACCAAGTTTTTCAAAAGCTGGGTTTAGAGTACGGCCCTTCGCACCAAGGAATCGAAAAAATTTACCGAGGAAAACATGAGCTTCTCGCCGAGCTATCCCTGCCATCTTCTCTTACTAATACCCAAGCAGACTATGTTCTCCACCCGAGCTTAATGGATGCTGCTCTTCAATCATCTATTGGTTTAGTTCCCCATTTAGATAAGGCCAAATTATCTCTGCCCTTTGCTTTGGAGTCTTTAGAAATTCTAGAGGCTTGTTCCCCACAAATGTATGCCTGGGTGCGCTTCTCTAGAGAGAATAACTTAAGTAAAGTTCAGAAACTAGACATAGATCTTTGTGATGAGCAAGGAAGAGTTTGTCTAAAGATGAAAGGATTTTCTTCCCGAGAATGGGAGAAAAAACACACTTCTAAGTCAGTGCGTTTATTGGCAAAACTAAATAATAAAGATAATTCGATTCGAAAAAATATAGAAGAGTCTCTTTTCTCTGATCTAAACTCTAATATAGATTGGACAAGCGACTCTAAAAGCTTAGAAGAAAAAGCACAGCAGTATCTTAAGAAAGAGTTTGCTTCCGCCTTAAAACTATCTCTTCATCAAGTTGATGCAAAAGCCTCTTTCGAAAAATATGGTATAGATTCTATGCTGACCATGCGCTTAACCAATCAGCTTGAAAAAACCTTTGGTTCTCTTCCAAAAACTCTCTTTTTTGAGTACCAAAGTATCTCTGAACTAACGGAGTATCTCCTTCGTTCACATAAATCCAAACTGGTTTCTCTTTTTGGAAAGAGCCCCGAGCCAAGAACCGTTAGTTCACAAGGAGATACTCTAAAGGCTGAAACTAGAATTCGGACTACTTCTAAGAGACAAGGTTTTTCGAGTTTGGCAAGTAACCGCACTAAAGCAAGCTTGGCAAGTGCCCGCACTAAAGATACTCCCTCAGGATCTTTAGAAATTGCCATCATTGGCTTGAGTGGCCGCTATCCTCAATCTAGAAATATCTCAGAGTACTGGAAAAACTTGCACAGTGGCAGAGATTGTATCACCGAAGTTCCCTTAGATCGATGGGATTGGAGAGACTACTATAGCGAAGACCAAGGGAAAGTAGGCTTTCATTCTAGTAAATGGGGGGGCTTTATCGAAGGAGTCGATGAGTTTGATCCTTTGTTCTTTAACATCTCTCCACGTGAAGCGGAGCTAATGGACCCTCAAGAACGACTATTTTTAGAGCATGCCTGGATGAGTATAGAAGACGCGGGCTACACCAGAGAAGGACTCCAGGCATTTTCGCATAAAGATTTAGGAGGAGAGGTCGGAGTTTATGCCGGAGTTATGTATGGAGAATACCCTCTCTTTGCCGCAGAAGAGAGCTTAAAAGGCAATCCTGTAGGGCTACCGGGGAGCTTAGCTAGTATTGCCAATAGAGTTTCCTATTGCTTAAATCTGCACGGTCCGAGCATGACAGTCGATACAATGTGTTCTTCTTCTTTAACCGCGATTCATTTAGCCTGCCAAGATCTAAAACATAGTAATATAGATTTAGCGATTGCTGGTGGAGTTAATATCACGATCCACCCAAATAAATACCGAGCTCTTAGTGCCGGACAGTTTATTTCGACAAAAGGACATTGCCAAAGCTTTGGAGAGGGGGGAAACGGTTATATTCCAGGAGAAGGAGTCGGGGTTGTTATCTTAAAGCGCTTGTCAGATGCTCGCTTCGACAATGACCAGATCTACGGAGTGATCCAAGGAAGTGCCATTAACCACGGAGGAAGACCTCATGGTTATACCGTTCCTAACCCAAAAGCCCAGCGTAGTGCCATTGAGAGAGCTCTCCTTGAAGCCAAAATTGATCCGAGATGGGTGAGCTATGTCGAGGCCCATGGTACCGGCACTAAGCTGGGTGACCCTATTGAAGTTACTGCTCTTAGCCAAGCTTTCGAAAAGCAGACTGAAGAGAAAGGATTTTGTCGTATTGGATCTAGTAAATCCAATATTGGCCATTGTGAAGGAGCTGCCGGAATTGGTGGACTGACCAAGGTACTCTTACAAATGAAGCACCAAAAACTCGTTCCTTCTCTCCACTCTTCTGTCTTAAATCCTGATATTGATTTTGCGAGCACTCCTTTTGTGGTTAACCAAGAGCTTCGAGATTGGAGTCGACCAGTTGTTAAGAGTAGAGAGATTCCGAGAATTGCCGGAGTCTCTTCTTTTGGCGCAGGAGGGAGCAATGCTCATCTGATCGTTACGGAATATGAAAACTTAGGAGATGTTTCGACAGAACTCTCTTTAAACTCTAATTTACTTGTCATAGTTCCCTTGTCGGCAAAAACAAAAGAACAACTATTAGAGTCAGTCAAAAATCTCTTATTTTTCTTAAAAGAGCATCCTCTAAGTTCTCTTACCTGTCTTTCTTATACCCTACAAGTAGGCCGAGAAGGCATGGAAGAAAGGCTGGGATTTCTTGTTCGTTCTATTCCTGAGCTCCAAAATAAATTAGAAGAGTATATTAGTGAAGATCCTGATATAGAAGAGTGCTATCAGGGGAATATTCGGCAAAGTAGAGAAACCTTGGCCGGGTTTATGGAAGAGGAAGAGTGGGAAGAGGCCATTGAGAAATGGATTCAGCGCAAAAAATACAGCAAGCTCCTTGATTTATGGGTGAAGGGGTGGTCTTTAAATTGGAGTAGGCTTTATAAAGAACGGAAACCTAAACGAATGAGCCTACCCACTTATCCTTTTGCCAGAGAAAGATATTGGATTTCAAAATTAAAATCAAAATCAAAATCTATGGAAAAAGAGAGACGTTCCGTTTTTTTGAAGAAAGAGTGGAAAGAAGCACCACTTTCGATATCGTCTGAAGTTTCTTCTCGTATGATTATTTTACACGACGAAGCTTCTGAAGGCTTGGCCCAAGTTATTAAAAGCCAGGTCAAAGAAGCTTGCTTAATTTCGGAACAGAGCAAAAAAGATTCCTTAAAAGAATATCTCAGCTCTTGTAATGCTTGGGTGGATTTGACAGGGATACATTCCCAGTCCTCTTCTAGTCAGGAATGGATTGTCCTCTTACAAGAAGTACTTTTAGAGAAAGTGGCAGACAAAAGCTCTCCCAGACTTAGGCTCCTTTTTTGTACCCGAGGGCTAGAAAGCTATCAAAATAAAACCTCTCAAATGGCAGGAGCGGAAAAAGTAGGGTTATACCATATGCTCCAAAGCGAATATCCGACGATTACTTCTCGTCATCTGGACATGGACCCGAACTGGAAAGATCTCCAAAAGCTAGCCACCGTTATTTTGCAAGAGGCTTCTTCTCTTTCAGCAGAGGTGGAAATCTGCTATCGGAATCAACGCCGCTATGCCAGTTTTCTTGAGGAGACGAGTTGGAAAGATACTTTCTCTCGGAATATTTCTTTCTCTAAGGAGGAAGTTGTTTTAGTCACGGGGGGAACTCGCGGAGTCGGATTATTGTGCGCTCGTCATTTGATCGTAAAACATGGCATTAAACGTTTGGTTTTAACAGGAAGAACCTCTCTACCTCCCTCCAAAGAATGGAGTCAACTAGAGAAATTCTCTAAACTTGTCCAGGAAAAAATTAAAAGTGTCGAGGAATTACGAGCCTTAGGAGCAGAAGTTCAAGTGGTCTCCTTTCCTTTGGAGAATAAAGAAGAGTTAGAAAAACAATATAGGCTTATCGAAAAATCTATCGGAAGGGTTCGAGGAATTGTTCATGCTGCAGGATTGACCGATACAAAAAATCCGGCCTTTATTCGAAAAACCACCACGAGCATTGCAGAAGTTTTGTCTCCGAAAATAAAGGGACTGAAAAACTTGATGCAAGTTATTGATCATCAAGAACTACAATTTGTTTTGCTTTTTTCTTCTGTCTCTGCTCTTATCCCAAGCTTGGGAACAGGGCAAAGTGACTATGCCATGGGCAATGCCTTTATGGATTACTGGGCTTACGCTCACCGCAAAAAAATCCCTGTTGTAAGTATCCAATGGCCTAGCTGGAAAGAAACGGGAATGGGCGAAGTAAAAACTCCTGCCTATCTCAAAGCAGGGCTTCTTAGCATTACCAACAAGGAAGGACTAGACTTTTTTGACCAAATACTCACTCATTCGAAGTCCTCTCTTGTAATGCCGCTTGTTGTAGATCCAGCGAAATTTAGGCCAGAGAATTTACTAGAGACTCCTACCTTTAAGAAAGTGAAGTCATTAGTAAAAAAAACAGAGAACAAGAGTGCTTTTTTGGAAGTGGAAGAATCGCAAGGTAACTTTGTTCAAGATTGGTTACAATCTCTCTTTGAGTCGGAACTTCGAATGAAGCCAGGACAAATTGATCCGGAAACTCCCTTTGCCGACTATGGAGTGGATTCGATTTTTCTTGCGCAAATTCTGCAAAAAATGCAAGAAGAGCTTGATATTGAGCTGGAGCCTTCCGTTATCTTTGAACATTCTACTCTAAAAGCTTTGTCTTCTTGGTTACAGTCTACCCACCCTCAAGCGATCTCAAAACGATTTACTCCAAAAATTTCTTCTCTTCCAGAAATTCCTTCTCCTCAAGAAATTACAGTCGACTTTGTTCGCGAAGATAGTTTTTCTCCTGAAAAAATCGACGACTCTTCCTCGACTGAATCTATCGCGCTTGTCGGAATGGCCTGTCGCTTTCCCGGAGCCCCTAGCATAGAAGAATATTGGAACCTATTGTCAAAAGGTAAGAGTGCCATTACTCCTGTTCCAAAAGAATGTTGGGGAGTACAAACGGATTACTATGCTGGATTAGTCGAGGATATTTATGGTTTAGATTCTCAGTTTTTTATGATTCCTCCAGAAGATGCCAGGGCAATGGACCCACAAGCTCTAGTGTTGCTCGAAGAAAGTCTCAAGGCAATCTACCACGCAGGATATACTCAGAAAGAACTCGAAGGGCAGAATATAGGAGTCTATATCGGTGCACGTAGCCATAACCAAGCTAGTATAGAAAGCTTAGAAAATGTCCGCAATCCGATTATGACTATCGGGCAAAATTATTTAGCGGCCAATCTTTCTCAGTTCTTTAATTTTAGAGGGCCTTCTCTCGTCATAGACACCGCTTGTTCTTCTGCTCTTGTTGGAATGAACATGGCTGTAGAAGCGATGCGGTCAGGAACAATTGACTCTGCTTTGGTCGGAGGAGTAAGTTTACTCACAGATTCCGCTGCCCATGAAATTTTTGCTAGGCGTAACTTACTGCAAAAAAATGGAGAATTTCATATCCTTGATAGACGGGCCTCGGGAGTTGTTCTCGGAGAAGGGTGTGGGGTTGTCTACTTAAAACCTTTAGCCAAAGCGAAAGAAGAGGGGGATAGTATTTATGCTGTGATTGCTGGTATTAGCATTAACAATGATGGAAGAACGGCAGGACCTGCTACTCCTAACTGGGAAGCACAAAAAGAAGTGATGCGCTCGGCCTTAAAACAAAATGGCTGCTCTAGCCGAGATTTAAGCTATCTCGATATCAATGGCTCGGGGTCTGAAGTAACAGATTTACTGGAAATGAAAGCCATCTCTGATGTTTACTCTCCTCAAGAAAATTCTTTTCTCTATCTCGGATCAATGAAGCCTAATATTGGCCATCCTCTATGTGCAGAGGGCATTGCTAGCTTTATTAAGGTGGCTTTGAGCTTATACCACCAACGGCTAGTTCCTTTTCTCTCGGGACAAGAACCTACTTCTCACTATTCCTTAGAAAATTCTCGTTTTGCCTTTCCTCGAGAAGAACAAGAGCTCGCGATGAACTATGCTGCTTTAAATTGTTTTGCGGACGGAGGAACCAATGCCCATGTCATCTTGCAAAAAAACTCTTCTACTTCCAAGGTAAAACGGACTCCCCTCTCTTTACCGGCAATGCGTCGTTTGGATGTTCGAACGCAAGAGGCCTTAGAAGAAGAAAAAGAAGAAAAAATTCTCACTCATGAGATTCTGACGATAGATCATCCTATTATTTCTAATCACAAAGCCTATGGCCAAGAGTTATTACCGGGTCTTGCCTGGATTGATCTCTTGTATCAGTGGTTTGAGAAAGCGGGATATTCTTACAAGGAACTAGAGCTGAAAAATCTTTCTATCTATCGTCCTGTCGCTGTCACCAAGGAAACCCCCGCAAAATTATTAATAGAGGCCCAAAAAACTCTAAAGGGATTCTGGAAGATCGAAGTCAGAGAGTCTTCTGAAAAATCTCTTTATATAAGAGCAGAAATGCATCCTTTAAATCTAGTGAGCTGGGGGGAATCGGTTCATCTAAAGGAGATAATCTCTGGAAAGACTTCCCAAAAAAGCCTTCATGAGGTCTATCAAGAGTGCCAAACCCAAGAGTTGTTTCATACAGGAATAATGAAGGCCAGAGGAAGCGTTTATGTGACAAACGATGCTACCTGGATTCATACCAAGTTAAAGAAAAAAAAGAAAGAAGAATCAGAAAGCAAAGAAAATTATCTTTTTCACCCGGCATTAGTAGATGGAAGTGCCATAGGTTCTGGAGTCTTGTTCTCTCAGTTATTGGCTGAAAAGCAAGGTTTGTTCTTACCTCTATTTTATGAGTCTTTTATCGCTTCGAAAACTTTTACGAGGGAATGCTATGCTCGGGTGAAAAATTCTTCCGTTTTCATTCAGGAAGATTTAATCACTTATACACTGGAGTTCTTCACTCCCGAAGGGGAAAAGATCGGAGAGTTGAAGAATTTTAAAAATAAATTCGTCCGTCATGCCGGACTCATCAACCTTCAGCGAAGGCAAGAGAGACCATATTCATCTCCGAAAAAAGAAGGAGCAAGGAAAGTTAAGTCTGAAAAAAATGGCAATTCCTCTCTCGATTCTCTGGACTCTATACTGCAATCTATGATTGCTGCAAAACTAGGAATAGAGGCAAATGAAGTTGCCCTAGACTTAGGCTACTATGAACTAGGGCTTGATTCTGCTGTGCTTTTGGAGGTCGTAACATCATTAGAATCTGTTCTAGGGACGAGCCTTTCTCCGACTCTTCTTTTTGAGTACACAACGATTAATAGTCTTGCTAAGTATCTTAGAGAAAACTTAGAACTTCCTTCTCTCTACCCTGAAGTTCTAAGAGTATCAGAAATATCCGAAATAGGAAGAAAACAAAGACCACATTATTCTCCCTCACCAAGCGTTTTCAATGTAGCAAGAACAACTCACGCTCCCTTGGTCTCTCCTTCTATTTCTCCCTTTTCTGCCCCTGCTACTTTAGATATTGCCGTCATTGGAATGAGCGGACGTTATCCCCAGGCTTCTAACCTCCATGAGTTCTGGGAAAATCTGAAGTCGGGAAAGGATTGTATTACAGAAGTTCCTCAGGATCGTTGGAATGCAGATTACTTTGAAGGACTAAGGTCTCCTTCGGGAAAAGCTATGTCAAAATGGGGAGGATTCCTCGACCATGTCGATTGTTTTGATCCTCTCTTTTTTAGGATTTCCCCGCTCGAAGCCGAATTGATCGACCCTCAAGAGCGTCTCTTTTTAGAGATTTGCTGGGAAGCGATGGAAGATGCCGGGTATTGCCCGGACAATATTGTTGCTCCAAAAGGAGAAAATGAAAGAAGAAAGGTCGGAGTCTTTGTCGGAGTGATGCACAAGGACTACACCCTTTTGCAAAATGAAGCTGTTTATGAAGGGCAAAGAGTTCCCCTTTCCCTCAACTATGCCTCCATTGCTAACCGAGTTTCTTATTTTTGCAATTTTCATGGGCCTTCTATGGCCATTGACACTGTCTGTTCCTCCTCTTTAACCGCAGTTCATTTGGCGATGGAGAGCTTAATCAAAGGAGAAAGTAAGGTTGCTTTAGCCGGAGGAGTAAACTTATCTCTGCATCCGAATAAATACCAGACCTATGGATTAATGGATATGCACTCAAGCGATGGGTATTGCCATACTTTTGGAGAGGGGGGGGATGGTTATGTATCGGCAGAGGGAGTCGGAGCGGTTCTTCTGAAACCTTTGTCCCAAGCTCTAGAAGAGGGGGATAGCATCTATGCCCTTTTAAAAGGAAGTAGTGTCAACCATGTCGGAACAGTAGGTGGTTTTACGGTTCCTTCTCCCGTTGCCCAAGGAGAAATGATTCGGGAATGTTTAAAAAAGACCCATATTGATCCGGAGACGATCGGGTACATTGAAGCGCATGGAACAGGAACTTCTTTGGGCGATCCGATTGAGATTCAAGGACTGAGTAGAGCTTTTGGAGAGTTTACTTCGAAAAAGCAATTTTGCGCTTTGGGATCGGTCAAATCGAATATAGGTCATGCCGAGTCTGCAGCCGGAATTAGTGGCCTGAGCAAAGCTATTCTCCAGTTGCACCATAAAACCTTGGTTAAGTCTCTCCATTCAGAAGTGATAAATCCTCATTTAGACTTAGCCTCTTCTCCTTTTTATGTCCAGTCTTCGACCGAGGATTGGAAACTATCTCCTCAAAGCAAAACAAAACTTCGAAGAGCCGGGGTCAGTTCCTTTGGAGCGACAGGTTCCAATGCTCATGTTATTTTAGAAGAATTTCCCCAAGACCAAGGGCAAGTTCAAACAAGTGCCACAGAAATTGTTCTTCTTCCTCTTTCCGCAAAAAATGGGGATGGTTTGCAAGAGTATGCCAGACGTCTTCTTTTCTTTTTAGAAGCTAATCGAGAAACGGATCTGATTTCCCTAGCCTATACACTGCAAACAGGGCGGGTAGCTTTGGAAGAGCGACTCGTTCTTTTGGCCAAGAGCAGAGAAGAAGCTCTTGCTAAACTGACAGACTGGCTGAAGGACCCAAAATCCTCTTCTCAGGTATGGCACAACCGAGTAAAGTTAAAGAGAACTTCTGATACCGATGAAGATTTACAAGAAACACTTGCTCGGTGGTATTCAAAAGGAAAGTTCCCAAAAATAGCGGAGTTTTGGAGCCAGGGCTACTTTATAGATTGGCAAAGTTTTTATCCCAAAAACACCCCAGAGAAAAAGCCTAAACGACTTCATCTTCCCACTTATCCTTTTGCTAAAAATAGATATTGGATTTCCCAAGGAAAAGATAAAAGTGACTCGTTTTCTTCTCGACTAGGAGCGAATAGTTCTATAATCCACCCTCTGCTCCACGAGAATACTGACTTATTAGAGCAGAGATTTGCTTCTCTATTTACAGGTAAGAAATTTTCTGATCAGAGCGAAGTTTATGGAAAAGCAAAACCGAAGAGGCTTACTCTACCCGCCTATACTTTTACCAAAGAAAGGTTCTGGGTTACGGAAACAAAGAGCAAAAGGAATCCTTCCCCCCTTTCCAAATTAGAGCCAAATATTTCCATAATTCATCCGCTTGTCCATAAAAACGTTTCTGATTTACCACAACAAAAATTTACTTCTAAGCAGAAAGATAATCTTTACCGCATCGGTCTACCAACTCATCCTTTTGCAGAAGAAAAATATTGGATAAGTGAGAAAATTAAAAAGGCAGAGAAGTCTGAAAAAACGGAGAAGCTAGAGAAATCTTACGAGAAAGTAAAAGAAGCGGAAAATATCGAAAACTTAGAAGAGCACTTCCAGATTTTCTTGGCTCAGATTATGTCAAGTCGCTTAGGAGTAAAGCCAGAAGAGTTTGATATCGATACCAATTTTGTGAAATTAGGGGTAGACTCGATCTCCATTGGGACAATTCTCTCTGAGCTCAAGGGAACTTACGATTTGAATTTTCCCAACACAGTGATGCTAGAGTACCAAAATATTCGGGAGTTTAGTCGTTTTTTGATGATAAATTATGGGCAAGCAATCAAAGAGAAAATAAAGGATTCTCACTTTGAAAATGAAATGCCCTATTCTCCTCCTCAGCAAAAACAAAGCAAACCTCATTCTTTCGAAATGGATATCGAAAAGCTATGGGCAAAGGCAGAGCACCAGCTAAAAACAAAGGAAAAAACTCTCCTTACTCCAGAGATTCCCTGTAGAATAAATGCTTCCTTGGCTCAGTATCTACCTGATCACAATAAGATTGTCCTTAGCCTTCCTGATGGTTCTTCTCATGAGTTTCTTGTCATGGGAAAGGGAGAACCGATCGTCTTCATTAGCGGACTGATGACAGATGCCCGGATATGGCGAAAGCAAGTGGATACTCTAAGCCAGAAAAATCAGCTTATCTTCTATCATCCACCTGGGCATGGGCAAACAAAGATCACCGATGATCTAAAAACAATAGGCGACGTAGCAGAGAAACTCCGACAAGCTCTCAACCTTCTTTGTCCTGGCTTATCCCTTCCCGTTGTTGGATGGTCCTTAGGAGGGGCATTAGCCCAAGAGCTAGCCCTCCGCCATCCCCAATTCACCAAGGCATTGGTTCTTGTCAATACGACACCCTACTCTCTTCCCGATACCTCGTGGCAAGATCTAGTCTTAGATTCTGCGATGAAAGAAGAAGAAATTCAAAGAACATTTGCCCTCGAAGCAAACGAAATTGACTCCTCAGTGGCCGAGTTTTACAAAAGGATATTTGCCCAATGGAGCATCGAAAAGGAATGGAGTAAAATAACTTGTCCGGTTTGCATTCTGGCGGGAAAAAAGGATTTTTACACAAAAGAAGCCTATAACAAAAAGCTAAGGTCTTCTGAGCATGTGAGCTATCGATCGGTGAAAGATGCCGGGCATTATTTGCCTTTGACTCATGCCTCGATTTTGAACCGAGCTATAACTAAGGTGGTTAAGAATTCTTAAGATGATTTTGAGCTGACTTACTCTTGAGTAAAATACTTATTAGCCGAATAGTGTAATGTTTTATCCTGCCTAAAGATCCCAGACGGGTTCACTCCGCATAACATCTTTTCACTTCGCGAAGGTCGGGACAATTGGTTTCTTCAAATCCAAATTCCATAACGTGTCTAAGCTTTTATCATACGAAAATTTTGAGGCCCGCCCTGACTACGTTACAAGATGCTATGCTCCGTTCTCTATTCGCTTCGCGACGATTCTCTGGCTCACTCTTTTGTTGAATTCACTCTCTGTTGAATAAGTATATATATTAACCTTTTCTTTGTTTCTTGGGAGCTAGGCTATCAAAAAAACTATGTTGATTTTCTTGTTTTTGCAAGCAGTGTTAAGACTTGAAAAATACTATTATTTAACAAAAATATACAAGAAATTAATCGGGCAACATCGGCAATTTCTCTAGTTTATTGAGAATAATAGAGTATTTCTCGATAAACGACTTTTTTTTGCAATGGAAACTTTAAACTAGTTTGAGTATACTGTTTTGAATCTGTATGTTTTCACCTATGATCCTCACAAGCTAAAATACTAATTTACAGATACAAATCTTAATTTTTTAAATTTGTACTTTTTAGTTTGGGGGTTCTAGCGTGACTAAACAAACCACTCCGAATAGCTTCTCTACTCCAACATACCGACAACTTTTTGGCAGCACAGCATACTATACTGTTCCTGACTGGCAATCGGTGCTCTCTCCAGGAGCTTATTTTGTCGATCTAAGGCGACTTGTATCCCAGTTTATGCAGACTTTTCCACCTGCGATTTCGCTTGCAACGCGCCGGCCCGACCTTTTGGATTTGGTGTTGGATGAGGAGAATACCGATACTTTGGTTTCCAAACTGAAGATAGTCAACGAGGTCATCCAAAATAGTTTACAGCTAACAAGTGATGTTTTGGATACAACAGTATATCCTTTCAATTTTCCTTACAACGAACCATGGGAACAGATCAGAGCGTATTTGGCACAAAACAAAACCAGCTTGGCAGATATCTGTAGTGATTTGGCAGTGCCAAATACTCTTCCAGATCCCACTTCCATAGCCTTGGACACCCTGGGTATAGCACCAGAGCAATGGGCAATCTATAGCACGCCTACTATAGATCCATCATCTCTATACGCATACTATTACTATGATACATCCACACCTTCGGATCCTCTCCAGACACTCTGCAATATTGACAACTTTCTTACACAAACGGGACTTCCCTTTGCTAAGCTGCAAGAGCTACTGTTTCAAGATCTTAGTTTAGCGGAAAAAGGATTGGGAATAAATAATGATTTTTATATCAATGCCACGGATGAATATCTTCCCCCGATCGCTATAGGACCACAAACAATTCCCATAATAGTTAGCTCAACCGGCGGTAGTCCTGGAGCAGCATTCATTCAGGTGGGTGAGCAGGTCGTTTTTGATGTAACCAGTGCAGTTGATGATGAATCTGGCTATGGTCTCTATGTCGCTGTCGTTGATGAAACCAGTGGTGATGTGCTCGTGAGTAGGAAGTATGTCACGGGGACGAGTACGGAGGCAAATACGAAAGGGTTAGAGCTTTTTACCAGTGATATCACTGCCTTACCTGCTGGACGCATTGTGGCGATTGCGGCCTGTGGTGATGCGGTCGATCAACTTATCTCATCAACACCAACACCTGCACAGAACGCGATTACCCATTTAGGTAGCAAACAGGTAGGAAGTCTGACAACATCTGATTCCTGGGGTTTAATAGGAGTTCAAGGTGCAACTTCTAATTCCTTCTTATGGGAACAGAAGCAGTCAAGTGGTACTGCTGCAACAACGACAGCAACAACACCACCGCCAACATTAAGCATTGCTCAAGAAGGACTGACCAATCTTTCTTACAAAAGACTGGATCACATAAATCGTTTTGTCCGCCTGGCCCAAGCTCTGGACTGGTCCTTTACCGATCTAGACTGGGCTTTGCGGACGATTGGCAACATCGTCTATCAAGGAACTCCCGTAATCAACGATGCTGTGGCTCCCTATCTGGCCTGGATGCAGACACTCAAAAGTAACCACAAACTCTCTGTCAACCAGTGTTGTGCGTTAATTGGGACGCTCAAAGATTTTGGTAAAAAAAATGGCCCTTCTTTTTTTGAACAGGTCTTTTGTAATCCCAATATTCCCAATCTCCCGCAATGGGCTGATGCAAACAATAGCTACAGCTTGACCTGGATCGTCGGCGATACCTCGTCAGCAAGCGCTCAGAAAATCCAAAATGCCTTGACTGCGGTATTGAAGCTCAACCCTGAGCGTCTGCTAAACATTGCCAATCGCCTGGTAAAGGCACAAGATACGACAGCTTCATCCTTTAAAACATTGAATTCAATCAAGCTTTCCGCTACCAACCTTGCCATTTTCTACCGCTTGAGCTTGCTCCATCAACTCACAGGAATGACGATTGACAAATCCTGGAAGGCTGCGAAAATCGTTCCTCCAATTTCTCAGGGCTTATTTTCCGTCATCAATACTGATACAAGCCTCTTGATCGGCAATGAACTCACAATCGAGAATCCTAGTGACGTGTCGCAAAACTTTTTTCAGGGGCAGATAACAGCTTGTACAGTGCAAGAAACGACTACCAGTTCTACTACTGTTACCATCACGGCAACAACTAGCGATAACACTTCACACATCATTACTCTGGAACTTACCGGAACAAATGCGCCTTTTGCATTTACAAGTATCAGCATTGATGGCTCCCTTCAGTCGAGTATTACAGCTAAAAATGTAGATAAATATTGTCTGGTCAATACTAGTATCGAAAGTCTTTTGCTCAGTTTGGCAGGTAGTAAGGCGCAGCTTGGGATAAATACTTTGGCTGATTTCATTGCCTGGCTAAAGAATGCGCCTTTTTCTCTCGCGCAACTCCATTTCATACTTACTGGTAAGAGTGACAAGGTACTTGGCAGCGATGCCATTGCCAATTTCCAGGAAAACCTCAATAGCTCTCTTCCTCAGATACAGCTTACCAAAGCGAATTTTAGCAACACCTGCATGACAGCCTTGCAACAGGCTTTCTCTGCCGTAGTCAATAACAAAAAATTTCGCAAGCAACTACCCATTGCTACTCTAAAAGATCTTGATAATGCCCAGGCACATGCATCTTCCTATATTCAGGAAATAGCAAAAGATATCTATACTAGCTTACAACCATCTTATCTCACTACCAACGAGATTGTTGTTTACGGCGAATCAGTAAAAAAAGGACACTCTACTCTAGATATCGAAAAAATTATAAAAGCCGCTTTCACAAGTATTGTAAATACCATAATTGGTCATCAAACTAAAATAGTAATTCCCGTAGACATGCCAAAAACGGTGAAAAATCACTTGGCAAAAACTATCACTACAACTTTGAACCGTTTCTATGACCTCCAGCAAAAAACTTTTATCGAGAATTTGGCAGCATTGTATCAGGTTTCCTCTCCCACCGCCGCTGTGCTTGTAGAGTGGGGCGATTTGAATTTGCAAACCTTAGCCAAAAGCTCTTCCGTCACCATGAATTCCACTAGTTCCCTCCTTAACATCATGGTGCACTTAAACACCTCTGCTTCTTCCCCTACTCCAGGTAAAGCTACCTCCCAAAAATTTCAGGAGAAAAAATCTGTCCTACAAAAACTCCAGCAGGCAGCCCAACTGATTACCGTTCTATCTCTCTCCCCAGCCGAAGCAAGCTACTTCATGGCCCATTATCCCGTGACAGCAGTGTACCCCATTAGTCTGGAAACGGTACAAACGATGCTCGAATTTACCCAGTTAGTGCAGAGTTTTCAGGATACCCAAAATAATCTCCTGAGTTTTCTGCAGGAGGCATCTGTAAATCCTGCCCAGGATCTCACCGATTCTCTCGCTAAACTCAGCGATTGGAATACAGAGAAAATTCAATTTTTGCACGGAATTCTTCTCTTCCAAGGTATAACACCTGTTTACACGGTTGAGACAATCACCTGGATGCAAAAATACTTCGATACGTCGGAGAAACTTAAGCTAGACATTCCTACGCTCTATCAGCAGGTGGTGCAAGTCTTTGCAAACCTTCCCTCTGACCTTACCCCTTCTTCCATTCAGGGGCTGGCTGATGCACTTTGGGCGGGATTACAGCAGCAGTACAGCAGCCAGGAGGATGTCCTGACCAGGTTGCAAAATCATTTTAACCAAACACTGCGCAACCGGCTGGTACCACTAGCGCTGGTGAAACTCGGACTTCCCAATGCACGTGCCTTATACGAATATTTGCTGATCGATGTGGAGGTCAGTGGGGTGGTGCAGACCTCGTATGTCAAAGAGGCCATCTCCGCAGTGCAGCTCTATATTTACCGCTGTTTAAATCGCCTGGAGTCTGGCGTTCTCGTAGATAGCGAACTCAATACTCTCTGGTTGTGGATGTACGGTTACCGCGAATGGCAGGCGAATCGGGAGGTTTTTTTATACCCGGAGAACTATATTCAGCCAGAGCTACGTAAAAATAAAACCGATCTTTTCTCTCAGATAGAAAGCAATCTCAAGCAGATAGACCTGACCGACCCTGATAGCGTCGCGGCTGCATTCCTAGATTATATGAATGGCTTTGCTGAGATAGCCCAACTCCAGATAGTAGGAAGCGCCGCACGCGACCTCATGGTTGATGCCATCCCCACCAAACAAATCTGTATGGTGGGGAAAAGTCAGCAAAAACAGGGCAGTTATTATTACCGCGTAGCCACTTTCAATTTGCCGCAAGACACAGATGCATACCAACCAACTGATTGGGGACAATGGCGCAAGATCAATATCCAGATCCAACCAGTCACTGTTAATACCGATAATGGTGGAGTTGTTCCGACCTTTGCCTTTGGCACCTGGTATCTATTTTGGGTCGAGCAACAGCAGACGGGAGAGGATAGCAGCAATAATCCATTATATACCGCCACCATCCGATACACACATCTCGATTTTCGTAAAAATTGGGTGGTTGCCCAAACACTGGTTACGTGTGATCTGGGTATTGTGCGCATTAGCTCGGCGTTCGGCACTGTCTATCCAGTGTATTTCAACTCCATTCAAACAATTTTTGTCTCCTTTGTACCGCCCTCACCGCCTCTACCGCTTCCACCGCTCTTACCGATCCCATCTCCCTCACAGAATACGTCGAACATGCTGGGTACATATACAACGTATACCTTGACTGCAAACGAATGGGGGCAGGAAGTAGTGGCAGCATATCGCTTTGGGACTGCTAATCCACCAACTCAAGATCCTAGGCTCAATGCACTTAGCGGTTCTGGATCTCCTAGTGATCCTACATTTCAGTACTATAAGCAGCTTGAAGATGAAAATAAAAGCGAAATCTCTTCTTTTTCTACTTGGTTTTGTGTTAGTGATACGACAAAAACCTCACTCTTGGGAGATGTGGTAAGTATTCAAGCGGGAAATGGAGGAGGTCTCTTTTTAGGTAACCCGTCAATTCTAGTTCCAAACACTTCTATTGTAGTTAAAACCTGGTATCACCTGGCAATCTCTGGTAATTCGATATATCTCAATGGAGCTAAAACTTCTGATCTCCCTAACAATACTATCAATGCGGCAACTGAAAGTGGAATATATTACTTACCATCTGGAAAAACTACTTGGAGTCCAAGTTCCGGCATTTCATCTATCTACATTAACTGTATGTACAGCTTTAATAATAACCTCTATGCGGGAACGCAGGAAAGAGGAGTATATTACTTACTAGCTGGAGCAACGACCTGGATTCCAAGTCCTGGCATTTCATCCCCCACCAACACCCCCACTTTGATCATTAACTGTATGTACAGCTTTAATAATACCCTCTATGCAGGGACAGCTAAAAGTGGAGTATATTACTTACCAGCTGGAGCAACAACTTGGACTCCAAGTCCTGGTATTTCATCCATGACCATTAACTGTATGTACAGTCTTGGTAGTACCCTCTATGCGGGGACTCAAGGTGGAGTATATTACTTACCATCTGGAAAAACTACTTGGACTCTAAGCCCTGGCACTAGTTCGTCTCTTCAGGTTAATCTTATGTACGGTTCAGTTTCTATGTACAATTCATTTCCCTCCATTTCTTCCAGCTTTACTGGCCTGACTCAGGAAACTGTCTATTTGCAAGAGCCGCTAAGTGACTCGCAAATACTGGCGATCTATAACAATAGTAAAGATGTTTTTAGCCGAGATATTGCGGCGACCTTCGATCCTAGCCAAGCTTTATTGAGTAGCCCTACTACAATACCCGTGGTCGCTCAGCCCAATTGGACGGTCGTTGAAAACAATGGTGCTGAGTATCTCCTGGCATACAATACAACAGAAAACACATTGCAATGTTATCGCCTCAACAGTAATGCGAACAAGGCTCTTGGGCCAATTCTGAATGGGCCTAATGGTATTGATGGCTTACTCAGTATCGCATCGCAAAGTCTCCCGGAAATTTCTTTTGCAGATCTTTATCCTAACAGCACTTACATTCCTCCATCCAACTATCCCTCAGACCAAATTGATTTTACCCTTAACAGTGCCATGAGTACCTACTATTGGGAACTTTTTTTCCACGCACCCTTCCTTATCGCCAACGAGTTGAATATCCAGCAGCAGTGTCCTGCTGCCCAACAGTGGTATCAGTATATTTTCAATCCCAGTGTTTCCCAGGCTGATTGGAATCTAGAATCTGATGATGGCAACCCCTATGATCGGTTCTGGCGCTTTTTGGGATTGCGTAGTTGGGACAACCCGTCCCTGGAAACAGAGCTGTTTGAGGGGCCAACCCAAGAGCTTCTTCAAGATATCAACGACCCGCAAGAACTTTATGAATTTGCAACTGATCCCTATGATCCCCAAGAAATCGCGAGCCTGCGTCCCATTGCCTATCAAAAAACTATTGCCATGCACTATATCGATAATTTGCTCAGTTGGGGTGATATGCTCTTTCGCGAAAATAAACGAGAGAGCATTGTGGAAGCCGAAATGCTCTATGTAGCAGCCTATGACCTGCTGGGACAAGATCCCCAAAACCTCGGCCCAACGCCATCACTATCGCAGTCGTCTCCAGAGATGAACTGGGTACAAATGTTGGATCTGGCAAGCTATAATATATATTCTATCTATAGCTATAGCGGTACGCTCTATGTGGGGACAGAGAGTAATGGCCTGTGGAGTTCGACAGATAACGGTAGTAGCTGGGTAAAAATGCCCGGTATAGATGATGGTGCGTGGATATGGGGACTGTGCCACTATAACGATAATCTTTATGCAGGGACGTATAGTGATACCGGGACGGATAAGAGTGGTCTGTTTTTCTGGGAAAATGATACCTGGAAAAAAGTACCGAATGCCCCATCGGTCCATATTCTATGCCTGTACAGCTATAATGGCAACCTCTATATGGGCGGAGATGAAGGTGATATTTATGCCTACAATAGTCAATGGATCAAACTAACTGGAATAACTCATGCTATTATGAGTCTGCAAAGTTACAACAATACCCTGTATGCATGGGAGTATGACACTGGACCGTGCTGCTTAGACGGAACAACATGGAATCCTATACCGATTTCCTCTTTACCTACTCCAAAGAAGAAAGGCTATCTGTGTGTCCATAACGATACTCTCTATGTTGGAGCTAATAATCAGGTCTACAGTTTAGACGGACAGAATAAGAAATGGAATCAAGTAACGAATTTTTCTATAACTACTTCGATTGGTTATTTGTATTGCTATAACGACACCCTCTACGTCGCGACCGATAAGGGACTGTACAACTCACCAGATGGGACAACATGGAACTTGGAACCAACTAGCCCTACAAGTACTGTCTATTATCTGTACAGCACGAACAACACCCTCTATGCCGGGACGTATGGAAATGGGCTGTGGAGTTCGGCTCCCTCCTTACCAGTTCCCCCTCCAGTTACGAACTGGGTGCCAATGCCAGATCTGGCAAGCTATCTCATATATTCTATCTATAGTGATAGTGGTACGCTCTATGCGGGAACAGGAAGTAATGGTCTGTGGTGTTCGACAGACAATGGTAGTAGCTGGGTAAAAATGCCAGGTATAGATGATGATGCAATTGTTAATGGGGTGTGTCGCTATAACGGCACCCTCTATGCCGGAACGTATAATTCTGGCATACTCGCCTGGGAAAATGACTCCTGGGAACCACCGCCGAAAAATACTCCATCTTTCACAATCCAATGCCTCTACAGCTATAGTGGTAACCTTTATGTGGGAACTACTCATGGCGTTTCTGCATTAACAAATGGTAAATGGACTTCATTCACTGGGCATGGTGACTTTACGAATTTACACGGCTACAACAATACTCTTTATGCGTGGGACTACTACACTGGACCATACTATTTAGAGGGGACAACATTGAAGTCCCTACCGCTTCCCAATTTGCCTTCCCCAAGTATGAATGGCTATTTTTGTGTCCATAACGATACTCTCTATCTTGGAGCTAAGAAAGGAATTCATAGTTTAGATATACAAAATAAGGAATGGAATCAAGTAACGAATTTTTCTACTCCAGTTACTACCATTAGCTATTTGTACTGCTACAATGAGACCCTCTATGCCGGGACAGATCAGGGATTGTACACATCACAAGATGGGGCAACATGGAATCCTACACCCGTAAGTCCTAAAGGTACTGTTTCTCATCTATACAGCTCAAACAATATCCTCTATGCGGGAACGGATGGAAATGGCCTGTGGAGTTCGGGATCTTATTTTCCTATTCCCACAGCCCCCGATTTCGGTATTCCTCGCAACCAACAATTTCTCTCGTACTGGGATACTGTCAAACAGCGCATCTATAACATTCGTCACGCTCTTACCATCGATAGCCAAACCGATCTTTTGCCGCTTTTCCAGCCTGCTATCAATCCCATGGATCTGGTTGCTGCTGTCGCTTCTGGCGAGGGGGTGCAAGATGTTCTCAATTCTCTCAATACTACCATCCCCTATTACCGCTTCACAGTCATGGTCGAGAAAGCCAAAGCCACTACTCAGACTGTCATCCAGTTGGGACAGTCTTTGCTAGCTGCTCTGGAGAAAAAAGATGCCGAGCAGCTCGCCTTGCTATACAATAGCAACCAGCAAAATATTTTAAACCTGACTCTGAACAGCAAACAAGACCAGATCAGTGCTGCCGAGCAAAATCTCCAAGCTCTCCAAGCGAGTCTGAAGGGGGCTACGGATCGGGAAGATCACTATGCCGATCTCATCAGTGATGGACTCTCTGCCGCTGAAATAGCACAGCTTGCCCTGCAAGCAGAAGCTATTTTGGTTCAGGCGGCGGCAGAAGGGATCAAAATAGCTTCGATCGTGGGCTATTCTGTTCCGGTTATTTTCGGAGTTTGCGACGGTGGTATGAAAATAGGCGATGCCATCAACCAGGGGGCAAATATCCTCGAAGGGCTTGGGAATCTCGCGAATATTGGATCCAACCTTTCCGGTACAGTCGCTTCTTTTCAGCGTCGCAGTGAAGACTGGCAACTACAGCAACTCTTGGCCCAAGACGATATCGCTCAGATCCACTTGCAAACTCTGGCAGCGCAGTATCAAAAAAGTGTAGCGCAGCAGGAACTTACTCTGCTCGAAACAGAGATCAAACAAAACCAAAGCGTAGCCAGCTTTTACCAAAATAAATTCACAAACAGCCAACTCTACCAGTGGTATATCGGACAAATCGGTGCTCTCTACTTCCAGGCTTACCAGTTGGCTCATGAAATTGCCATTCAGGCTGAAAATGCCTGGACCTTCGAGCATATAGGGCGAGGGGGAGATGTAAATTCTTCCAGCTTCGTCCAACCGGGCTACTGGAACAGTCTCTACCAGGGATTGCTCGCTGGCCAGTCCCTACAACTCGATCTCAACCGCATGGAAAAAGCCTTCACCGATCAAAACGAACGTCGCCTGGAGATCACCAAAACCTTCTCCCTCGCCCAGATCGATGCGCAGGCTCTCCTCACCCTTAAGACCACTGGCACTTGTGTCTTTGATCTGACGGAAAAAGACTTTGATTTTGATTTTCCAGGACACTATGCCCGTCAGATTAAGACTTTATCTCTCTCCGTACCCATGGTAATAGGGCCTTATCAAAACATTCATGCTACCCTGACGCAACTCTCTAACAACATCGTAATCGCTGATGATAGTAGCGGGCAAAAAGCCGTTTCCTATCTCCTCGATCCGAAAAATCACCCGCTAGCAAGTAGTGATGCTCTCATCAGCGATGTCCGCCCTAACCAGCAGGTGGCGCTCTCTCATGGTGTCAATGATACCGGGCTCTTTACCCTCAACTTCAATGACGCGCGTTACCTGCCCTTCGAAGGCACAGGTGTTGTCTCTAGCTGGTCGTTAGAAATACCACATGAAGAAAACAACTTTGATTTTGACAATTTGAGCGACATTATTATGCAGCTCCAATACACGGCTTTGGCTGGTAGTTCTTCATTCAAAGGTTTTGTCAAAAAGGTCCGGGGTAGCTTCAGTGGTACCCGTTTGCTCTCACTGTCGCAGGTACCTGGCTGGCAAGAGTTTATGGGCTCATCGCTTAAACCACTCCACATTCCCATTACCCCGGCCCAGTTGCGCGCAAATATGAGTTCATACGAGGTGACTAGCTTATCGCTCTATGCGGATGGCAGTGGCACTGTACACAAGCTAAAATTACACATTCCTGGTTTCCCACTGATTACCTTTCCAGATTCAAATGCGGGTAAGCAGACATGGAGTGGGAAAGCCCCTTTAAAGAAAAAGAAAGGCCAACAAAATTGGAGCCTTACTCCTACCACCGCTATGCCGAGTACTGTAAACAATCTCTTTCTGGTTATCGACTTCACCGCTTCATAGGGGATTTACATTATGCCAGAACAAGTAAAAAATCTATCTTCGGCTCACAAAATAAATGTTATCAAACCTTCGCTTCCTAAAGGCGGAGGTGATTTAACCGGCTTAGGGGAAACTTTTTCTCCCCACGAGTTTAGTGGTAGTGCGAGCCTGAGTATCCCAATTCAGGCCACGCCCTGTCGTGATTTTGAGCCCCATCTTAGCATTAACTATAGTTCTGGCACAGGCAACGGCCCTTTTGGACTGGGCTTCGAGCTTTCTTTACCCAGCATCTCCCGCCAAACCTCCAAGCGCATTCCTCAATACAACGATAGTGATACTTTTCTCCATAGTGGTGATGACTATCTTGTGCCCGAGCTTAAAAACGGGAAGTCCGTGACGCATAACAAAACGATCTTTTCCGGAACTTACACTGTCGCTATATATTGCCCGCGTACGGCAGCTAGCTTCTCTATCATTGAACGCTACAGCAATCAAAGTGACCCCACAGATGTCTTCTGGGTCGTCACTCATGCCGATAATAGCACAAGCATTTTTGGCTATAGTGACACTGCCAAAATCGTCGATCCTCAAGATCCCACTCGCATCTTCAAATGGTTACTCGAAGAAACCTACGACGCGAAAGGCAATCACTGTTTCTACACCTACCTGCGCGAAGATGGAAAAAACATTCCTTCCCGTCTGACTAACTCTCGTGATACTTGTGCCCAGAGTTATCTCAGCACCATCAGTTATGGCAACAAGCAAGCGTTGCGTCATTCTATTCTCCTCGGCGGCTTTGATCCTGCCAATCTTGGCTGGCACTTCAAGGTAGTTTTCGATTATGGACAATACAATGTCGCCTCCAATAATCCCAATCCCTATCAGGCAGCCAGAGAATGGAGTCACCGCCGAGATCCTTTTTCTGATTATCGTGCTGGTTTTGAAATCCGTACCTATCGGCTATGTCACCACGTCCTCCTGTTTCACCGGTTTCCGCAACAAGAATATGGCACGGATCAGCCCGTACTTACCAACGTCTTGCAATTGAAATATCAGCAATCACCGCACTTATCTCTCTTGACTCGGGTGCAAAAAACTGGCTATTACTTCACTGCCAAAACCAGCCCGGCATACCAGACCAAAAGCCTGCCGCCCATGGATTTAAGCTACAGTTCTTTTGCACCAACAACGCCCGGTTATACTCCTCACAGCTATGAATCTTTCACTACCACCAATGGCAAGGATCTGCTAGGGCTCTCGCGGGCCCCTGATTACCAACTCGTCGATCTCTATGGTGGTGGTATCCCGGGAGTGCTCTATAGCGATGGCCAGACCGTACGCTACCAAGCGGCACAAAATGTTTCTGCTCAAGGTGTTGAGTACAGTAACTCTGGCAATATTTCCTTTCCGCAGGGTGGTCAAAGTAGTGACTCCGCTCATACTCTTACCGACGTAACCGGCGATGGCCAACTTGATTTGCTCGTCAGCACGCTAGGTTGTGGCGGCTTCTACCAAGCCAATTCTGACGGTAGTTGGAACAATTGGCAAGCTCTTGAATCTTTTCCCACCGATTTCCACAACCCCGATTTACAACATGTTGATGTAACCGGCGATGGTCTGGCAGATCTCATCTTGATCGAACAAGACGCTGTACGAGTCTATCCAGAACTTAGGAGCCAAGGCTACGATTCGGCGCTTATCAGCCAACGCCCAAGCGACTTGCCTCTTTCCACGGCCAATAGTTCTACCCAGCTCTTGGCTTTTACTGATATGTGTGGCTTGGGACAGGCGCAGTTGGTGCGCATTTCCAATGGATTGGTAGAATGTTGGCCTAACTTGGGATACGGTAGCTTTGGCCAGCGAGTTACCTTAACAAACGCCCCTAACTTTGGTTTGGATTTTGATACTGCTCGCCTTCGCTTGGCCGACTTGGATGGCTCAGGGGTCACTGATTTGGTTTACATTCAGCCCAATAGCATAGAGATTTATCTAAACCAAAGTGGTAACTCTTTTGCTGCCTCTATTGAAATCCCTTTGCCAACTTCATGGGACGAATTGAAACAAATTCAATTTGCCGATGTACGCGGTAATGGTACCCAGTGCCTGGTTTTCAGTACGACTCACCCAACACCCCAGCAGTGGTTCTATGATTTTAATCTCACTGAATGGATAAACCCTTCGGGAAAGACAGAAACAATATCTCAAAAGCCCTACTTACTTACCCAGACCCAGAACAATATGGGGGCACTTACCAGCATTCGCTATGCCAGCTCCACTAAATTTTTTCTGCAAGATCAGCAACAAGGCCTTGACTGGATCACGCGTCTGCCTTTTCCGGTTCAGGTAATCGAATCAGTAACACACCTTGACCAAGTTTCCAAAACCAGCACCGTCAGCAGTTATTGCTATCACCATGGCTATTACGATGGCTTTGAGCGCGAATTCAGAGGTTTTGGGAAAGTCGATCGTACGGATGCAAAATCCTTTGCTGACTTCTTACCCAGCCAGAGCGCGCAGAAAGCTGCCTACAACGCAGCACCTGTAATGACCAAAACCTGGTACCACACCGGAGCTTGGCTGGAACAAGGGGATCTGCTGAGCGCCTTTCAAAGCGAATATTGGTCTGGTGACTCTATGGCCTACTCAGTGCCTGAAACCACTTTTAAATATCTAGGAACAGCACCGGATGCAGACACACTACAACAAGCCCACAGTGCTCTACACGGAACAGTATTACGCAGCGAAGTATATGGCAATGATAAAACTCCCTGGCAACAAACTCCCTATACTGTGTCCGAATCGCAGTTTGAGGTCAAGCAGTTGCAAAAAAAAGATACCAATCCGTATGCTGTATTTCTCTTACATGAGCAGGAAAGCATAAAATATGACTATGAACGCAACCGACACGATCCTCGAGTTAGTCATCATTTTGTTCTGAAAATCGATCGTTACGGTCATGTTCTTGAATCCGCTGCTATCAGCTATCCTCGCCGCCATGTTCCCCCAAAACTTGATCCACAGACAGCAGCGCAGCAACAACAAATCCGAATTTTGTATGAGGAAAAAATCTATACCCACTCTACCGGCTCTGGTTTTTATTTGCTGGGTATTCCACAGCAGAATAAAAACTATGAAGTTATTGGACTCCATCCCCTAAATATCTATTTTAGTCTCTCCGAATTTAAAAAGGATCTCAGTGATGGTGCTACTACAAAAAACCTGTTATCATGGGAACGCGATTACTATTATGATGCTGCAAACCAAACAGAACTAGATTTAGGCTTGGTAAGCGCCCAAGCACTACACCATCGTAGTGAGTTTATCGAGTTTGAGAAAAAACAACTGGCCATTGATTTGAAAAAAACTCCCCAAGCAGGGAAATTTAGAGGAGCTACATTTGGGGATTTGCCCACGTTGCTAACTAGCACTACCCAAAGCAGTGGCGGATATATGACCATCGCGGATCTAGTTGACCCCGACTATCTCACGGCCAAAGATTACTACTGGAACCCTGGTAGCGCCCAGTCATATCATGATGCTAATCAATTTTACTTAGCCAAGGCTTTCTTTGATCCCTTCCAGTATTCTCATATCAAACACGGCGCCCCTATTGTACAGTCTAATGTGCCTCGAACAAGCTATAGCTATGACCCCTACAATCTACTGGTACAAGAAGCAACTGATGCACTAAACAACACCACTAAAATAATCCATATCGATTACCAACACTTGGCACCGACCCATATAAAAGATATCAATGGCACAAGCTCAGGGATACTACTCGATCCTTTGGGAATGGTCATCGTAATGTCGTTTTATGGTAGCGATTATAAGACGCAATCTGGTTTTTTCCCTCTGAATCAATACCATCATCCCTCAGCTAAGCCAACGCTAAGCCATATCATGCAAGACCCGTCAAACTATCTCCAAAATGCGGCCAGTTTTTTTTACTATGATCTTCATTCTTGGATGGATCACAAGATTCCCATACACTTCGCCAGTTTAATCGCGGAAGACTATCCTCAAAGCAGTGCTCCCCTCCCGATTCAACAAACGATTACCTACAGCGATGGCTTCGGGCGGCATTTACAAAGCAAGGCGCTTCTGGACAGTACAGAAATGGTCCGCTATTGGGATAGCACTACCCAAAAAGTTGTTACCCGCTCTGCTAACCATTGCTGGTTGACCTCTGGTGCTGTACGTTACGACGATAAAGGCCAGCCCATTCAAAAATATGAGCCTTATTTTGCACCCGAATATAATTACGTAGACGAACAAGCATTGAACCAAGTGGGTTTCTCAAGCACACTCTTTTCAGACAGCCTAGGACGCAACGTACTCACTGTTAATCCAGAAGGATTTATCACCAAAACGCTCTTTGGCAGCTGGAAAGGTAAAGCAAATCCAGGAAATTTTCTAGGGTATTTGAATAAAACTCTTTACAAGAGTTTACCCGAAGAGTTCATTCCTTCTCCCTGGCAAACCTTGCATTTTGATAGCAATGATACCATCAAAGATTCCCTGTGTTACAAAGAGTACGAAAAAAACGGCATATCACCTTCACCAGATATTGACGGCCCCAGTCTCAAGCAAACTACCCATTGTTTTAATACTCCTATGACTTCTTATACCGATCCCCTAGGACATACGGTACAAGAAGGACAATTCAACGTTTCCATTGATGAGAGCAATAACACCTTCTTGCTACTCGATATCCTCGGCGATCAACTCACTAGTGCTGATCAACGTCTGCACGCAGCAGGAAAACTCAATTTTAAGACCAGCTACAACCTAAGCAAAGAAGCAGTAAAGACTATTTCTGTCGATGGCGGAACCAGTTGGGCACTAGATAATGTGATCGGCCATCCCTTCTGGAGTTATGATTCGCGAGGCAGCATTACAACCCACACCTTCGATGCACTACAACGTCCGGTCGCTCTATATGTGCAAAACCCCTCCCTCAATCTCGATCAAACAGTCCAGTACACAGTCTACGGCGATTCGCAGGATAGTCACCAAAAACCTTTTTTCCCTAATCCAGAGCGGCACAACCTCCGCGGACAAAAGGCGATATCCTTTGACCAATCTGGTCTCGAACTGAGTCCTTTTTTTAGTATTCACAACCAAGCTCAGGCCACCGGCAAGGTATTGGAGCAGGATTACAAAAACGAAGTGCGGTGGGACAGTATCGATGATCAAACAATACACAGTATTGCGAATACTTTAGATATACTAACTGAACCAAGTAATCTCGATAAACTAGATATCAAGACATTCAATATTCCAGCATTAGAAAACAAAATCTATGCAACAAAGGCCAGCTATGACGCTTTGGGTCGAGCCACAAATTCAAGCGACCCAGACGGCAATACCACTTCCCCAAAGTACTATCGCACGGGCTGGCTCAAGTCGACCAATGTCATGGCGGGCAAGATAGCCCAAGTTGCGGCCAAAAAAGCGGGAGTGAGTGCAAATACTCCCACTATAAGAGCGATCACATATAATGCCAAAGGACAGCACACAAGCGTTACTCACGGCGATATAAAGACTACCTACAGCTACGATCCTAAAAACTTTCGTTTATTGGCAATCAATAGCATGCGCCAAGCCCACCCTCCCAAAACACTCCAAGATTTAAATTACCACCACGACCCCGTAGGGAATGTAACCAGTATTACCGATCATGCTATTCCCACTGTATTTTTCAAAAAGGAAAAAGTCGAAGCCAAAAGTCATTATCGCTATGACACTCTCTATCGTCTAAAAGAAGCTACTGGCCGCGAGCATACCGCAATGTGGCAAAACTTGCAGCAGAACCAAAATAATATAAATACCCTCAAAATTCCCGGAGCACAACCGATCAAAAACGGCCAAGCTCTCTGCAACTATGTCGAAAGATATACCTACGATAATGGGGGCAATTTAACCGAAATAAAGCACCATACCCAAAAAAATAACTTGAGCCGTGAAATGATTATCGCCCCCCATTCCAACCGCCTCAACAGTAGCACCTTTAATCACCAAAATATAACAAAAAAGTATGACTATGATTATGATCAACATGGCAATCAACGCACTCTAGGAGAACTCACTCCAGGAGGGAGCCACAGCGTACAGTGGAATTACCGGGACAATATGCACTCAGCCATCATTAATCCACATATTGGAGGAACTTCCGATACCGAGTACTATGTCTACGATGGCAACGGTCATCGTGTGCGTAAAGTGCGCGAAACCCTAACTAGCGGAGTCATGAACATAACGGAGTCCATTTACCTTGGTTCCTTCGAAATCCGGCGGGAAGGGCAACAACACAAACAAGGACCAACCACTTTTTCCCAGCAGTGGCATTGGAGCAATGTGTCCGACTGTCGCTGGGGTTATCTAGTGGAGGGGATACCGACCAAAGGAGAAATCGGGTATCAATTACGCTATCAACTCACTAATCATCTAAATTCAAGCACGATGGAGTTGGATGATACGGGACATGTAATCAGCTACGAGGAGTACTATCCCTATGGTGGTACGGCTATCGTGGCAGCCAAGAGCCAAGCAGAAGTCAAACAGAAGTACTATCGCTATTCGGGCAAGGAGGAGGATGCTACCGGACTGTACTACTACGGCATGCGCTATTATTGCCCCTGGCTGGGGCGCTGGACCAGTCCTGATCCGGCAGGGACGGTCGATGGGTTGAATATTTATGCTTTTGTGGGGGGGAATCCGATAACCGAATTGGATATTGGTGGTATGGGGAAGAACAAGAAAAATGAGAGTTCTGCTAGACACCTAAGATTGCGCGAGAGTACACGGATGCAAGCTGTCTCCCATTCAGAAAAGTTTGGTAGGCGTCCAAAGAAAAAGATAAAAGTGACTCCAAAGCAACTTCAAAATATTGCCGACTCTTTTGGCCGAGGAACGTACGCTCAGTCATTTATTCAGAACAGACTTGATAATTCGAAGTTACCTCGTACTAAAAAGATTGTGCGCGAGGTTGATCACCATTCAACAGACTCTTCTCAACGTGGAGATATGAAACGCGAAGATTCTAAAAATATAGAGAACTCTCTTAAAAGAGCTGCTGCAGCAATAAAAAAAAGGGCTCATCGTGCCCACTTTTCGACCAAAGGTGGTACCAATCAAACTGAAGACTCTCGGAAATTGAATGCCTTAATGCGAAAAACATTGCAAAGATATAGGGATGCAGATGCTCGAGAGGCGGTGCATAGTATACACATCCTAGGATATCTTGGCAAGCCCCGTAATATTGTAGAGAGAAGTGGCGAGACGGAACAAAGAAGAACCTCAAATGAATTTCAGCTAGGTGTAGATGTACCAGCTATCATGGGAGACGGAACAAAAATAGAATACAATAATCAACAAAAGGAGAAAGTTAAGCATTTAATGTACCTAACTTTTGCCCCTAAGTTATTAAATCAGGGAGAGAAGGAAGAGCGCAGCAAACTAATTGAAGAAGCAGGAGAAACAGCTTACTTACTTGGTAGATTAACTACATATTATAATAAGAGAGCGGCTAATAAAGCAGAATATATGGACATTGCAGCATAACAGTATTATCTATGTTCTGAAGCTTTTATTGAAATATTGGTACCAGACGCTCTGTAGCTGAGTAGATACTTCTCTTTCCTATTCACTATAAACAAACTCTGAGTGCTATGGAAGTTCCATCAACCACTGTTTTCAGAGCTGCCGTTTTAGGTTCTCGCTCTTCCCTCCTCCTTAACAAATACGAACAACCCTTCGGCCCTTGATCAGTGAACTCCCCACCAAATATCTCCAAAAAACTCAAATACAAAAGAAGTCCACCAAGCTCACCGCTTGTCTAGAGCACCTTTACACCAAAGAGATTATCCAAGAACTGGATAATCTCAAGATCTGACAGAAGAAAGATAGCCAAGAAGAAAAATCCATTTTGTCTCAGCCTCTGATAAAATAACCTCAAACAAAAAAGAAAGTGGCAAAGTACTACTTATATAGAGTAAAATCTTAGGAGGAAGTTTTGAATAAAGAAGCGAAGAAAAAAGGCAAAGGAAAACCAAGGAATAAGCATGACCTTGGTTACAAACAATTACTCTCTTTTATTGAAATGTTTCGCCAATTGATCCAAGGTTATACCGATGAAGATTGGAAAGAAAAGCTTGACTACTCAAGAGCGCAGCGCGTTGATAAAGAGTATGTTCTACCTGATTTTAAGAAAAAAGAATCCGACATTCTTTATAAAGTTCCCTTACTAGATGAAGAAAAAGAGGTCTTCCTTTTTCTGCTGATCGAACACCAATCAACGGTAGACCACTCTATTTCTTTTCGCTTACTCTTTTACTTAGCCCACGTTTGGTATGATATTTATAAAAATATGACCCAAAACGAACAAAGAGCCGAGAGTTTTTCTCTTCCTCCTGTTTTTCCTATTGTTCTTTATAATGGCAATGAACCTTGGACTGTAAAAGATACCCTTCGCGATATTGTTCAAAGCGGAGAACTCTTTGGAGACTTTCTTCCTAGTCTAAGATACCATCTTGTTGATATCTCAAAGCAAGAGGAGCTCGAAAAGCAAGCCAATGCTCTTGCTGCTGTTTTTCTTTTAGAAAAAGAAAATCCTAATGCAAATTTAGAGGAAACTATCAAAAAAGCTATCTCTTGGGCAGAAAATGAATCCAACTATGAGCTTTGGAAAACTTTTATGAAATGGGTTGCTCGTTTTTTGCAAGACCACCGCAATCCTTCCAACAAGGACATACTTGACGATTTGGATTTCGAAAATAAAAATAAAGAGGAGATTACTACCATGATCGAAACTTTACCTCAACGTCTTATTGATCAAGGGGCTAAAACTGGTTACGTTAAAGGCCATGAAAAAGGTTTGAAGGAAGGACTTGAAAAAGGACTTGTAAAAGGAGAAGTTTTGGGACTCCTTAAATGGAGTAATATTCAACATCCTGGGATAATGGAAAAGTACAAAGATAGAGTTCAAAGTGCCCAAACTGAAGTCGAGATTCAATCTATTGAAAAAGAGATTTTACAAGACATAGAGTCTCGTAAGAACAGCTAAAAACTCCTTCTCAAAAAAAGGCAGCTAAAAAATTTTTCTCTTTAGCTGCCTTTCCCTTCTTCTATTTCCTGCCCTTTCTCAGTATACTAAACCTAACTAACTACTTGTTCTTTGTCACAAAAAACCTCACTTATATGTTAAGAACCCATACGAGATATGATTTTAGCTAGAAATAGATTACATTACCAATCTAATTGGATTACCCTTAACGACTCTGGTGGAGAGCTGATGATTTCGCCTGCGAGGGTTTATTCTGCTAGCTTGGGGAGGTTTTTGTCGCGCGATCCGCTCGGAGTAATTAGCATGCGTGGAGAGATGGGGATTTATGAGAATTCTATTTTTAGAAGGACAAAATCTTTCACTGAAAGTTTTTTGTACAATGCATTTAGTAATGAACCTTCGAATAATGTTGACTCTCTAGGATTTGATGACACAAAGCCAAGAAAACCTGCTGTTACATTTTATGGAAGTAATTTCATTATAGAGCCTAGTGTAACTATTGTAATAAATCCTGTTGTTATAGAATGCGCAGGATGGGAAAAAGAAAATGTTCTAAAACAATTACAATTTGCTGCTCAGTTTTGGAAAAAGTACGGAGTAAATATTGAATACAATCTATCTGAAAATAGCTTTAAAGATATCCCTGGCTTCAAAGAGTTTCAAGGAGAGGCTCTAGGTTTTGGTACATCCAAACAAAACACAGCTCTTAAGCAATTTTCAAATTTGGGTGTACCAATTATATTTGCTTCAGTGGTGGGTTATAATAGTACTCTTGAAACTCTTCAAGGAGAGGCTATAACAAAAGGAAATCAACGCGGAGTCTTTATGTATACTTATGGATTACAAGCAACTTTAGCACATGAAATTGGCCATGTACTAGGTCTAAGTCATGTAGGAAATCTGTTTTTCCATAAAGTTAAATTTCCTCCTGTTAAAAACAACCTAACTATTCGTGAAGCCGAAGAGAGAGATAAAAAAATCGATGACATAATTGAGAGAACAATGAAAATATTACCTTTAACTGATCCCAGGAGAAAATATATAATAGGCAAAAACCCAGAAACGGGGGATGACGAGCTTATTATTCGGAAATTTCCCGATGGTAGTAACTTTGTTGTTTTTCCAGAAAGAAGAGGAGAAATGTCCAATCTTATGGTTGGCAGAGGGAATAAGAGAGAAGGATCTGCTAATATAAGCTCAGACCAACTTTACAGAGTAAATGAGAAGATTAAAGAACTCGAAAAATTATTTTCAAATAAAATAATAAAAAGATAAGATTTTGGGAGAATATTTATGGAAAAAAGATTCTTAATAGTTATTTTTTTTTTAGTTCAAGTTTTTTCTTATGGGCAAGAGGCTAAACTATCAAAAAATTATAACCAAACTCTAGTGTTTTTAGCATCTGAATTTGAGTTTAACAAAGAAACGTTAATTCAAAAATTAAAACATAAAAAATCTGTTTATAGGTGGATGGCTTTAAAAGTAATTGGTGATGAAACAATAAACCTAAAGGATCATGAGTGGATAATCCCCATTGTAGTATCTATAGTTGATAAAGATAAGAATGTGGATATTCGCGCTAAAGCTATTGGAATTCTTTATAAAATAAAAGGGGCTGATATTTTAAACTTGCCTTGTATTCAAAAAACTTTTCATGATAAAAATTGGAAAATTAGGCTGAAAATTTTATTTTGTGTAGAAAAAATGGATTTAGGTAAGCAAAAAAATATATCCTTGTTGAGTCATTTTCTTAAAGATCCAGAATCTATTTTAAGAATGAAAGCTTCCAAAATACTAAAGAAACCCCCTATTCCTAAATATAGTTTTTTAATAAACTCTGCACACTCCAACAACAATTTTGTTTCTATAAGGCTTTTTAAATGGAAACAAGGGAAGTTTTACTCCGTTAATAGATTACTAAAAATTGGGGATGAAATTGGCTTTAAAGGAATGGTTAAGGACTATGGAAAAGCTAAATGGAATTCGGGATGGGTAATACTAAAAATACATCCTCGCAACTTAGAAAAATTCGGATATCGAAAAACGCCTATAATACCTTTGTCTATAGACGAATACATTCGTAGAGAAAAAAATTATGTAGTAAAATCCTACGAAGTAGAGCATGTTCAATATTTTAATTTGCCAATTACTTATATAGATAAGCAACGGATTAAACATAGAGCCAATAGTATTCCTAATAATGTTAGATGGTTTCAGGAGTGAAAACTGAATAGCTGATGTCTAATGTCATTTAAGAGTCTCAATCAAAATTTTAATTTGCTCTATCCCTTTTTTTAATTCAGTAATATCTTTACGAATACATTTTTGCTCAAAAAAATGATCTTCAATTTTTTTCTTCATATCTAAAAATTCTTTCTTGAAATCCTTTTCCTCAGCCAATTCTTTACGAATATCAAAAGATTCCAAACCAATATCAAAAATTTCTGCTAATTGAAAAAGTGTATCCGAAGGAATCATCCTTTTGCCAGCCTCAAGATCTGATACATATGCTTGTGATACACTTAACTTTTCAGCCAAGTCTTTTTGTTTCACATTTTTACTCGCCCGGATCATCTTCAATCTATATCCAAGTGCTTTTGCTTTACTGGACTTCATAGTAGTGTCTCTAATTTTTTTAGCATTATTTGAAAAAAATGCTTGTCTGATAAGTCTATTGATTATATAATTAAGTCTATAGTTTGATATTTTTCTGTTCGAACTAGATTTTTAATAACAAAAAAACCCGTCCAACCTGGTGTTCTAGTCTTGGTAAACTTCAATCCAGGAAAAGACGGGCCACCCTTCTTTCGAAAGGAAAATCCATGAACACAGAGCAATACTCAAGCTCGGACTTATGGCAATCGGCCTACATTTTATGTGAATCCGATGCCGAGCTAGTTGATTTCCAAGTCAATCACAATGGTCGCACCACGGTCTCTTTTTGCTTACGAGGAAAAAATCTCTCTAAGCTAGCGAAAGACTACTGTAACAACCAAGCTCTTGCTAATGTAACCGAGCTGAGAGCGAAGATCAACCTTCTCCGCGATATCATTTTTCAATCCACTAAAACCAGAAGTAACTAGAGGAGCGAAAAATGAAAACCAGAGAAAATAGAAATACAGATAAAGTTTATCAAAAACAGGCTGAAATAACAACTAAGAAAGCGGAAAAAGCTAAGCAATTAAAGAAGCGGCGAGAGATTGCTAATCAGGTTGCTATTGCTTCTGTCATTGATCAGGCTAAGTTGCCTGCCGATACTTGTCCGGCTTGCCAGGAAAAGACCTTGCAAGTGGATAAATCAAAGAACCGTTTTTCTTGCCAAAGCTGCCGTAAACACGGTAATGCCATTCGCTTTGTTATGCTTTCTTTGGGCTTAAGCGATTGGAAAGCCACTTCCTACCTGGAACAAATCTCCTCTTCTTCAGTAAATCCTACTAAAAAAACACCACTAAAGAAAAAAATCTCTCTTCTTTCTTCTAAAACTACTAATCTCAAACCGATTTGCGAAAGGGAAGTAGAACGACTAAAAGAAGAAATTTCTCTTCTTGATCTAATGAAAGAAGAGGGTTTAGAGTTTCGTAGAGTGGGCAAAGATCACTTCTCCCGTTGCCCCTTCCACCAAGATAAAACGCCCTCTCTCAGCGTAAGCCAGAATAATTTGTGGCATTGTTTTTCTTGCGGTCGTGGAGGTACGGTTCTTGACTGGGTGATGAAAAACCAGAAGATTTCTTTTTTAGAAGCGGGTCATGTTCTTAGAGAGAAGTATCCTCATTTACAGAGTGGAAGTTCTCCTTCTCCTTTAGTCGCTAAAAAAGAGGTTACTCCTGTCTTGAAACCAGAGAACCCCAGTCAATCTAAGCTTCTTAAGCAAACAATAGAGTACTATCATCAGAGCCTTCTCAAGTCTCCCAAAGCTCTAGAGTACTTAGCAAAGAGAGGAATCCATAGTCCTGAGTTAATCACCAAATTTCGCTTGGGCTTTGCCGACCGCTCTCTTGGTCTTAAAATCCCTCGTAAACGAAGTAAAGGTGGTGAAGTCCGCGAGCAACTTGAAGAGTTAGGTCTCTTCCGGTCTAGTGGTCATGAGCACTTTGCGGGCTCAATTGTTGTGCCGATCATCTCAGCAAATGGAGAAATCACTGAAGTCTATGGGCGTAAGATCAATGATCGCTTACGCGCAGGTACGAGCTATCATCTCTATTTGCCAGGATCGCACCGGGGAATTTTCAACCCGAGCTGTTTAGGTTGTCAGGAAATCATCCTCTGCGAAAGCCTATTCGATGCTTTGAGTTTCTGGGCAAATGGCTTTTGTAATGTTACAGCAAGCTATGGCACTCAAGGCTTCACCGCAGAGTATCTCTCAGCTTTCCAGCAGAGTAAACCGAAGAGAATCTATATTGCTTACGACAACGACGAAGCAGGCAATAAGGCTGCTCTCAAGCTTGCCGAGAAGCTGATTCCCTTGGGAATGGAATGCTCAAGAGTGGTCTTTCCTTCTGGCCAAGATGCCAATGAATTTGCTTGCCAAGCCCAGTCCCCTCAGAAACAACTCCAACAACATATAGACCAAGCTGTAGATTTGCGCCAATATTTTCCTTCTTTAGTCGTGAAAGATCCCAAAAAAGAAATCGGAAAAAACAAAAAAGAAGAAACGGCTAAAGAAAAAAAAATGGAGATTCCTGAGCAATATCGCTTGTCTCCCAAGGTCGAAGGGGAGAATGTAGAGATCTTGATCGAAGAGCGTCGCTATCGAATCCGAGGGCTTTACAAAAATAACTCTTTTGATTCGTTGCGCATTAACATCCGGGTCTTTATTGGCAATAACTTCCACGTCGATACCCTAGAGTTATTCAACGCTCGCCAACGCTTTGGCTTCATCAAAACGACTGCCCAGGAGCTAGGAATAAACATCGAGATCATTAAGCTTGATGTCGGCCGAATACTCTTATCTCTAGAGGAGTTGCAAAAGAAGTATATCGAGGAAACCATGAATCCCAAAACAAAAGAAGTGATCCTGAGCGAACAGGAGAAGAAAGAAGCTATCGCTCTTTTACGCACTCCTCAGCTCGCTCAAAGGATCGTGGAGGACTACGCCCGCTGTGGTTTAGTCGGAGAAAGAACCAATATCTTGGTTTGCTATTTGGCCTTAATCTCTCGTAAACTGAAAGATCCTCTTGCTGTGATTGTCCAAGCACTTTCTTCTTCTGGGAAGTCGATGCTGATGAACACAGCTCTCTCCTTTGTTCCCGAAGAAGATGTGGTCAAATACACAGCCATGACCGGGCAATCTCTCTTTTACATGGGCGAAGAGAACCTCGTCCATAAAACCCTCGCTATCTCCGAAGAAGAGGGAGCGGAGAAAGCTTCGTACGCGATCAAAATTATGCAAAGCGAAAAAAGCTTGTGCATTGCTAGCACAGGCAAAGAACCTAAAAGCGGACGCTTCACCACCCATGAGTACAAAGTAAAAGGGCCGACCCAAGTTTTTATGACCACTACTTCCGAAGAGATCGAGGAAGAGTTCCAAAACCGCTGCTTAGTTTTAACTACAGTGGCCGATTCCTCCCAAACCAAAGCTATCCATGCAAGGCAGCGAGAGCAAGAGACCCTAAACGGAATGCTCCAGGAACAGTGCAAGGATAAAATTGTCCGCTTGCACCAAAACGCCCAGCGCCTTTTAAGGCCCATGATGGTAGTTAATCCCTACGCCAAGCAGCTCACCTTCTTAGACAGCCATCTTCGAAGTAGAAGAGACCACGTTAAATACCTAACCCTAATCCGAACCATCACTTTCCTCCACCAATACCAAAGGCCGATTAAGCGAGTGAAGCACGATAACGAAATCGTCGAGTACATCGAAGTAATCCCTGAGGATATTGCCATCGCCAATCGATTGGTCAACGAAATTATGGGCAATTGCTTAGGAGAACTAGCTCCGCAAACGAGAAAGTTCCTTCGCCTTATCACCCAAATGGTCAAGGAGCGTATCCAAGCCGAGCAAGTCAGCCAAGATAAATGCCTCTTCACCCGCAAACAAGCGAGAGATTACACTGGCTGGAGCAACACTCAGGTTAAGCTCCACTTAGATCGCCTAGTGGATTTAGAGTACATTCTTGCAAGAAGCGGAAGCAACGGATTACGTTATGAGTACCAATTACTCTACTCTGGCGAAGGACAAAGTGGCACTCCTTTCTTGATGGGACTACTCGACACCAGACAGTTGAAGTCCCAAATGGAAGAAAAAGCAAAATTACCACTACGGTAGCAACCTTTCGGGGTAAAACAGGAGCCTTTCATTCACCTTTTACTTGCCTTTTATCGACCTTTTAGGCACCTGTCGAACTTCAAAACAGCCGTAAGGCCAAGTATTACCTATACTAGCTGTCTTCAAAAAAAAGAAGGCAGCTTTTTCACTACCCGGAAGAGAAAAAAAAGCAAGAAATTTGAATCAAAGTTGCAAAAGGAAATTTCTGATGCCGAAAAAAACAACGCCCACAAAATACATTTCTCCCAGCCAAAAAATATGGAAGAAAAAAGATAAGCGTCCCAACGGAATCCTGAACCTAGCAAAGCAATACTTTCGCTGGATGGAGATTCAAAACTACTCTGTCCATACCATTAAAGGCTATCGCTATCAATTAGGATGGTTTCTCAGTTGGTGCCACGAATCCTCGTTCTACCAAATCCACCAAATCAATAAAAAGATCATCGAAAAGTACAAAATCCATCTCTCCCAGAGAACAAGCAAACGAAAAGATTCTCTTATTTCAACAAGCGCTCAAAACGATTTTTTATCCGTAGTTTGCGGTTTCTTCCGTTGGCTTGTTAAGCAAGAATACGTACTAAACAACTCTTGCGAAGAAGTAAGCTACTATCCCAGCACAAAAAAACTTCCCCGAGATACTCTCAACGCAGAAGAAGTCGAGCACGTCCTCAACCAAACCGATCTAACCACAGCTAAAGGAATACGCGACCGAGCCATAATGGAAGTCCTATATTCCTCTGGACTACGAAGAGGAGAGCTCTTTCACCTATGTATCCAAGACCTAGATCTAGCCAGAGGATTAATCCTCGTAATCGAAGGCAAAGGCCGCAAAGACCGCCTCGTTCCCTTGGGCGAGAGAGCGATCAAATGGCTAGAGAAATATCTAGTCGAAGTCCGCTCTCGCTCTATGAAGAAAGCCTCTGAAAACACTCTCTTCCTAACCATGCACGGCAAAGCTTTCGCTTCTCCCAATCGCTTCACGAGCATTGTACGCGAATACATCAACACAGCTAAAATAGAAAAGAAAGGCTCTTGCCATCTTCTCAGACATGCCATGGCCACGGGAATGCTTCAGGGAGGAGCCTCCATCCGTCATGTCCAAAAATGCCTCGGTCACAGCGACCTATCCAGTACCGAGATTTACACCAAAGTAACCATTCCCAACTTAAAACAAGTCCATCTAGAAACCCATCCTGCCAGCCAAAGCGAACCCGAAGTCATCTGTCAAAACCAACAAAAAGAAAATCTCCCAGCCTTTCCAGCTCCAGAAAAACAAAGCGAAAAAATCCACCCCTTCTGGCAAGAAAACACCCCGAACAACACTCTAAAACCCCTAGCCGAGAAATTTCTAGAGCATATGAAACTTAAAGGCCGTAGCCTAAAGTACATCAAAATCACCCGCTTCTATCTCCGAACCTTCCTCCAGTGGTGCACAGAACGAGAAATCCACCACCCCAAACTCATCGACCAAAGAATCCTCAGTCTCTTCGAAAGCTTTACCTACCAGCGAAAAAACAAAAAAGGCCAAGCCCTCTCCGTCACTGTACGCAAGCAACAAATGATCGCCATCAATCTCTACTTTCGCTACCTAGTAGAGCAAAAGCATCTCAGCACCAATCCCGCTCTTAACATAGAACTCCCCAAATCCCCAATTAGAATACCCCGCCACGTCCTAACTCCCGAACAAGTAGAAGAAATCCTCAATCTACCCAACACCAAAACAACTCTCGGAATCCGAGATCGAGCCATCTTCGAAGTATTCTACTCCACAGGAATCCGTCGCACAGAACTAGCTAACCTAATCCTAAAAGATATCGACTTCTACAACCAAACCATCCTCATCAGAAACGGCAAAGGATACAAAGACCGAATCATTCCCATAGGAGAAAGAGCCCTCCAGTGGCTCACAGAATACCTCCACCAATCCAGACCCCTAATCAGTGAAAGAGAGCAACCCCACCTCTTTCTCTCGGGCCGAGGAAAACCCTTCAGACCAGAAAGCCTTTCTGAACTAATCATGCTCTACCTAAAGAAATTTGGTCTCTACAGCCAAAGAGGAGCCTGTCATATATTTCGGCATGCTATGGCCACTCACATGCTTTCCGCAGGAGCTGAAATCCGCTACATCCAAGAAATACTAGGACACTCCAAAGTATCTGTCACCGAAATCTACACCCAAGTCTCCATTGATCAGCTCAAAGAAGTCCACAACCAAACCCACCCCGCAAAACTCTATCCCACCAAAACCTTTGAAATTATTAGAGAACTAGAACAACTCGACCCACCTCGCAAATCCTAAACCCCTATTTTTTTCCTTAGCCGTTTCTTCTTCTTTGTTCTTCTCTTCTCTCTTTAAAAACACAACTAAAGAAAAAAATCTCATTTTATTTCCCTCTTCTTGGAATATAATAGAGGTAGTTTTTTTCCTGTTCTTTGGATTTTGGGCTGATTTTCGAGCGTTATTGCAAGTTTATAAGTACCAATCTAATTGGATTACCCTACAGGACTCTGGTGGGGACTTGATTTTAGACAAATATAGGGCAAAAAGAAAAGCGGCTGAGGAAAAAATTTCTTTCCTTAGCCGCTTTTTTAACGAGAAAGTTGCTTAGCAATAATCTCTTCCTTCTTTGTAAGTAAAACCAGGAAGGAAGATTGAAATTGATGATACTACTCACCTAAAAAATATTCGTCTTTTAAAAATTCTCTCTTGAAATCACACAGTAACTTCAAATTCCTCAAAAAACTTTTTCGTGTTTACTTCTATCTCCAATCACTTGCCTAGCATTGAATTCCATTGAATTCTCGGGCATTAGTGATCCTAACTTGATTTTTTCTGGTATCATTGCCAGTAATCGTTACTGGACTATTGGCGCAAATGAAGTAGGTCGCTTAAAATTTAATGGTGCTATAAAATAGTAAGGCCGATGAAAATAGGCCTTATTCATTATTCAACCTCAACAATCATCTCTATTTCTACTGCAAAATCAAGTGGTAATGAAACCATTCCAACAGCTGCTCGAGCATGTTTACCACTGTCTCCAAAAACTTCAATTAATAAATCAGAACAGCCATTGATAACAACCGAATGCTCAGTAAAAGAGTTGGTAGCATTGACCATTCCAAAAACTTTCACTATGCGTTTGACTTTATTTAAATCACCAATCTCGGCCTGCAATGAAGACAATAAACTAATAGCTGTCAAACGAGCAGCTTGTTGTCCCTCTGCTACAGTTAAATCCTTACCCACTTTACCGGTAATAAATCCCCCTTCTGTTTTTTTAGGCCCGTGCCCAGATAAAAACACTAAATTGCCTGTTCTAACAGCATATACAAAACTGGCCTTAGGTGGTTTAGGAGTGGTGAGCACAATGCCTTTCTCTTTTAATATCTGCTCTACATTACGATTTTCTGCTGTAACATGAGACATCATTTGTGCTACAAAAATCAGTCCCAAAGTGATAACAATAGTAATTTTGACTAGTTTTTTCATAAATATTTCTCTTTCTAAGGGATTTCCTAAAAATAAATTTTACAAGATAGCGAGAGATTTTGTTTACCCGTAAGGCAGCTAGTACCATGGAACATTAATTTTAAAACAAACATTAAAGCTTTATAAAAAAAGGTATAGAAAAACTAGGAACGAACAGATTATCTCTTTCGCTGATCTTATTCCACTCGTTGTAAATTTTTCTAAATATTTTTTTTCTTTGTTACTTAGCTTTACTTGATATGTCTTGGGTTTCATTGGAGCCTCCTTTTTTACCCAATTATATCATATATTTCCAATTAATTAATTAATGTTCCACTGTATTAGTCTAAGCTCTTTCAATTTTCTCAAGTTGTTTAGATAAAAATAACCCATGCCAGACGTAATTTTAGCCAGGTAGGATAAAGGCTATAGCATTTTTGGGTAAATAAAAGAACAAAAAAAAACTTCCCTCCTCCTCAACAAATACGAACAACCCTTCTGTCCTCGATCAGTGAACTCCCCACCAAATATCTCCAAAAAACTCAAATACAAAAGAAGTCCACCGCCAAGCTCACCTCTTCTCTAGAGCACCTTTATACCAAAGAGATTATCCAAGAACTGGATAATCTCAATATTTGACAGAAGAAAGGTAGCCAAGAAGAAAAATTCATTTTGTCCCAGCCTCTGATAAAATAACCTCAAACAAAAAAGAAAGTGGCAAAGTACTACCATGATCGAAACTTTACCGCAACGCCTTATTGATCAAGGGGCTAAAACTGGTTATGTTAAAGGCCATGAAAAAGGTTTGAAGGAAGGACTCGAAAAAGGACTTGTAAAAGGAGAAGTTTTAGGACTCCTTAAGTGGAGCAATATTCAAAATACTGGGATAATGGGAAAATACAAAGATAGAGTTCAAAGTGCCCAAACTGAGGTAGATCTTCAATCTATTGAAAAAGAGATTTTACAAGACATAGAATCTCGTAAAAACAGCTAAAAATTCCTTCCCATAAAAAAACAGCTAATGGGAAAAATATATTTTTCCCATTAGCTGGTATTGAAATTGTGGAGAAAACTCGACTATCAATTTTTCCAATCAGCAGAAGACCATATTCGAATCGTTCGGTCTTCGCTGGCTGAGATAATTTTGCGCCCATCTAAGGTAAAAAAGCAAGCGGAAATACTACCTTTATGTCCTCCCAACTCTAAAATGAGTTGTTTACTTTCCATATCCCAAATCAAAAGAGTTTTGTCTCGTCCTCCCGAAACGAGCCTCTTTCCATTAGGGCTAAAACTACAGAAATAAACATGATCAGAGTGGCCTTTTAAGGTAGCTACTGGCTTTCCGTTTTTGCTAGTCCATAGCCTAATTGTGTGGTCACTGCCACAGGTAGCGAATATTTTTCCATCTGGACTAAAGGTGCAGTAGTTAATAACATCTTTTTGGTCAGTGATAACTTGGCGTCGAGCAACTTTAAATTCCACATCCCAAATTTCAAAAAGATTTCTTTGGGTTACAATCAAAGTTTTTCCATCTGGGCTAAAAGCGCAACTGAATCTTTTTTCATCTCGGTGGGTCACCAGACATTTTCTCTTTTCCACGTCCCAAATTTTGAAAGTTTTGTCTTCGCTGGTCGAAGCCATTTTTTTGCCATCGGGGCTAAAAACACAACTCGTCACCTTTCCCTGGTGCTCTTCCAAAATAGCCTTTTGCTTACCGGTTTCACTGTCCCACAATCTCAATGTAAAATCGTAACCTCCGGTAGCGATGGTTTGTCCATCAGGGCTAAAGGCACAAGAGGAAACTGCTGTAAAACGATGTCCAAAGAGAGTGTTTTCCACTTGGCCATTTTTTAAATCCCAGGTTTTAGCGGTAGTGTCATAACTTCCGGAAACGATTCTTTTATTCTGAGGGTCTATAGCACAAGAGGTTATTTTTCGATGGTGCCCTTGTAAAACTAAAGGTTTTTCAGGTAACTGGTTACTCCATACCTTAATACTGCCTCGGTTCTTAACAGATACAGAAACCAGCAGTTTACCACTGGGGGAAAACTGACAGGAAGCAACTTTGTGTTCGTGCCCTCTCCACGACCAAAGTTCTTTTCCCGTGTGGGTATCCCATTTTTTAATGAAACCGTCAAAGCTAGACGAAATAATCGTTTTTCCATCAGGACTAAAGTCACACCCCGTCACGTAGTCGGTGTGTCCCTCAAATGCCCTTATTTCCTTTCCTGTCTTTACCTCCCAAAGTCTCAAAGATAGGTCTTCGCTAGAGGAAAGAAGAAGGTCTCCACGAGGAGAAAAAACACAACTCGTTACAGTGCCAGCGTGCCCTGCTAAAACCTTTCTTCTCTCTCCTGTTTGGCTATTGAATATGCTCAGCATTGTATTGTCTTGGGCTATGGCAATTAAGTTTCCATCTGGGCTAAAAGCAACCCTGTTAATGTCGCTTCGGGATGGAATAGCCAAGAGTTTTTTTCCCGTAATGAAATCCCAAAGAATCATCCCTTTGTTTTCTTGAGATAGAAATATTTTCCCATCGGGACTAAAAGTGCAGCTTTTAACTTTATTTTTGTGTCCTTGATATCTTCGAATTTCTCTTTTTTCGACTAGATCGTAAAGAGCGAGAAAACCATTCCAACCAGATACTAGAAAGAACCTTCCGTTTGGATGAAAAGCACAATACTCCAGAGTTGTTTCGCATCGCAAGCGAAATTCTTCCTCTCCGGTTCGTAAATTCCAAAGAACAAAGTGTTGAGAATAACAGCAAGCCAAGCGTTTTCCATCTGGGTGAAACGTAGCATAGCGAGGTTGGTCTCTTTGATTTCCTTGAATTAAAGGCCAATTAGAGATTTCATCACTTGCTTTATGATAAATCCATCCCCATTCCCAATTGCGTAAATCAGGAGGGCAACTCGCCAAAAAAAGTTTCACTTTCTTGGGAGAACTCTTCTCGTATTGCTGAGCCAGGCGGATTTTGGAGCGATATAGCGCTTGCCTTAACTGGGAGTTCTTTTCCAGAGCAATTTTTTGTTGTTTAGCAATTTCAGCATGAGCCAGCTCGATTTTCTCTTTGGCCTTCTTTTCCTTTTCTTTAGCCTTCTTTTCCTTTTCTAAATTTCTCTTTGTTATCAAATTTATTTGTTGCTCTTTGCGAATCTTATCTTCTTGCTGCGAGATAAAAGCGAACAAAAGAGTCATAATAGAAAGAGCGGAAACTGTTGTAATAAAAGATATCAGCCTATTGCGCTGAATCCACTTAAGAACAAAAGATACTTTGCTCGGTGACTTAGCCAAAATGGGCCGATTTTCAATAAAGTTTCTCAAATCCTTTGCCATTTGCTTAGCACTAGAGTAGCGTTTAGCCGGAGATTTTTCTAAACACTTTAGGCAAATAGCTTCTAGCTCCCAGGGGATATCCGGTTTCAACCTTCTAGGAGCAACCGGATCCACACTGTACACTTGATATAGAATATTATAGTGCGATTGCCCTTGAAAGGGAGGTCGACTGGTCAAAGCTTCGTAGAGGGTGGCTCCTAAAGAATAAATATCAGCTCTTACGTCTACGCTAGTTCCGTGGGCTTGCTCGGGAGAGATGTAAGCAACGGTTCCGAGTATATCACCGGTTTGCGACAACTGAGTCTCAGCATTTGTACATTTGGCCAATCCAAAATCCATAATTTTAGCTTCTCCACTGGGAGTGACAAGAATATTGGAAGGCTTTATATCGCGGTGGAGAATGTTATTTCGATGGATCTCAGATATTCCATTAATCGCGCTCAAGAATATATGGGATAACTTCTTATAGTTAGTAGATTTGTTTTTAATGAAAGAGGAAAAATCTTCTCCCTCGATGTATTCCATCGTGAAATACATCACAGGACTTTCTCCCATTTCAAATAAACGAACAATATTAGGGTGCTCTAATTGGGCCATCACCATAATCTCTTGGAAAAATCTCTTAGATTCCCCACTGTCAGCTCCACTACGAAGGATAAGCTTTAGAGCGACTATGCGCTTGAGCTTTGTGTCCATTGCTTTATAAACAATCCCCATTCCTCCTCGGCCCAGTTCTTTTTTTATTTGATAGTGAGCAAACATTGAGTTGATCTGAAGATCTTTATATTTTAATTGATCGGAGGCTTTTTTTGTTTTATCTATTTCATTTGCCATAAGACTTCCTTGGACCGGACATCAGAACTTTTCAGAACAAAGCTAGCTTAATTCACAACAGTTTCAATTACGTCTATGATTTCTTTGCACTTTTTGTCGTCTAAGGCATCAGGGTGCTGATTGCCAAAGCAAGCAGAGTCGTTGTCGAAATATTTGCCCGAAGCGTTAGAAAATTCATCGGACAACGATGCACGAACAAGAATATCTGCGCCAATGCGAATATCTTTACCTGCAACGCCAAATTTTTCTTTGACCATCTTGCTCCCTAATAGTGAACCGGGGTTAACAGCAACGATCACCGTGTTATTACCAAGCAAATTTGCCATTGCGCGCGACCACATAGTGATAGCAAGTTTGCTCTGAGAGTAGGCATTCATCACATCTAATTCACCACCTTTACCAGCTAATGCATCAAGATCGACAGGAGCTTGCGCCGCCGAAGATACATTGACAACACGCCCATTATTACTTAATATTGGCAACAGTTCTTTTGTTAATATATAGGGAGAAATGGTATTGACAACAAAGCGTATATCAAAACCATCTGCGCTTGTCCCGTCTGGTGCTTGAAGTACTCCTGCATTGTTAATAAGCACATCAATTGATGGGTGGTTTTCGGCTACAGCTTTTGCCAATGACTTAGCAGCTTTCATATCCGATAAATCAGCGACATAGCTTTTTACAGATCCCAGCACTGAAAGCTCTGCTTCAACCTTCTTTAATTTTTCTGGACTGCGCCCATGTAGTAAAACATGATGACCTTGCTGAACCAGTATTCTGGAAGTCTCAAGACCGATGCCATCAGTAGCCCCTGTGATCAATATAGTTTTAGTCATTCTGTTTCTCCTTACTCGTGAAAATTTGGCAGAACTTTATCTGCGGCGTTTTATGTTTTTTTCGATATCGGATTTATTAAAGTGTAAGTTAATTGCGATGTGATTTACACTCATTTCTTTGCGAGATTTTAGACAGCAGTGTCAACTTAAGCCGTACCCTTTGGGGGGACGCGCTGAAAATAAAAGACTTTGCAGGCTATTAAACGTTTGCTACAAAAACAAGGATATTCGACAAGTGGACTATTTTCCTATTGTGGCTCATGGTTGTCTATGCTATTTTTATTAGTTGAATTACGATTTCCTTTCTTTTGAAGAGTAAAAACAGCCCAGTAGAGAAAGAAAAACAGCGAGATAGAAAAAATAGAGAGGTAGTTTTTGCTGCCATTAAAAATTTTTAGGAATTTATATGTCATTTGGAAAGTTGCGCAAAATTTTGCAAGAACAGGCGAATGAAAACGTTTGGTCTTCTCTTGTCGAGTGCTTTGAAAATTGGTCTGAGTGCGATGAGAGAAAACAGGCTTTGTGCTATGCCCATGATGTGGTACAGGACTGGCCAATAGAACTGCGGGTTTGGAAATCTTTGGATGAGAATCTCGTTGCTTGGGATCTTATTGGCAAGATTGTTTTAGAAACTCTAGACTCAGCGGCGCTCAAAAAATTACAAGGATTTTCTCATATCAAAGCTCTTGAGATTACAGATGGAAGCGAACTAAGAGACCTAAGTCTACTGGGCTGTTTAAATCATCTGACAGCATTGCACATCCGCGGTAGCGATAAATTAGAACATGTTGATCATCTAGAAAACTTTAAGCAACTTGCACACTTAGCTTTTCCAGACTCGAGCAGTCTAAAAAATATCAGAGGATTGGTCGGTTTAGACTCTTTACATTTTTTAGATATAAGATGCGACTCTTTAGAAGCGACAACAGATCTAGCACAACTTACAAATCTAGAAACTTTGATCTTAGACTATTGTCTTTTATTTGATGATTTTCATTGGCTTAAAAACCTAACGCAAGTTACCACGCTAGAATTTAGAGAATGTGGAACGCTTCGTAACAATTCGCCCGATAATTTGTATACTCTCGAAGGAATCGAGAAATTAATAAACCTAGAAAACCTTGCGATCTCTTATATGAATGAAGTTGAAAGTATAGATTTATTGGCAAAATTGACTAAACTAAAGTCACTAGATATTTCTTGTTGCTTCCATTTAGCTAATATTGAAGTGTTAAGGAAACTGTCTTTAAGCTCTCTTCGAATTCGTGGTTTTTCAGGGGATTTAGAGGTCATTAGCGGACTTTCACAATTAGAAAAGCTTTCTCTATCTCAATGTTCTGGTCTAGAAAATATGGATTATTTTTTACCTCTTGTCAATTTGCGTCAATTGTCCATGGCAGACTGCGAAAATCTAAAGAGCTTAGGAAATATAGAAAAGTTCGCAAACTTGAACACTCTTACTGCATTTCAGTGCTATTCTTTAGAATATGTAGAATTTAAAACCATGAGTGAACTAATAGAAATTGAATTATCAGGGTGCGTGAACTTAAGTGAAGTAGACCTTCAAGGATTAGATCAACTTCGTGTTCTCAATCTATGGAATTGTGAAAAATTGGCTTCCCTAAAGGGACTTTCAAAAATGGAAAACCTAACCCAACTGGATCTTTCCGGTTGTGAAAGCCTAGAGTCTATCGATTTGGAGAGCTTGGTTAATTTGAAATCGCTTGACATATCTTATTGCAAGAGTTTACAGAATATTGAGAATCTAAAAAAAATATCAAGAGAAATGGGTTTTGAAATTGTTGTCTTGTAAATTTGCGAAGTAAGATGATTCAGGGTGGACAAGATTAGATGAAGGGATGATTTTTTTCTTGGATCTTTCGTTAGTTTTTGTAAACTAGCGACACTGAACCTGTTTTTGTTCGCAGGCAGTTAAAGAAATAACTTTTTTAGAAATGAGGGTCTCGATGAAACTCCGAATGATTTTCCTAATAGTTTTATTATCGTTCTTAGCATCGTGCCAAGCACCTGGAGTTATTACATACCAAAAAGTAGATGGTAAGTGGGAAGCCACATCTGTCACTTTCAATAGACAAGATGTTACCCCTTCTGAAATTGAACATCTGAAAAATCGGCTTAACGGCAACTAGATAAAAAAACCTTCGAATTTATATTTTTTAAGTTCGAGGTTTTTTTCGTAAACGGAAAAACTAGCTTTGTGAAATCTCGCGATCATGGTAAATTTGTCATAGATAAACCTTCAGGGAAAAAAAAATGAATAAAAAATGGGCTTTTCTTACAGTTTCAGCAATTTTTTGCGTTTCTTTTTTGCAGTCAATATCTGCTGATAATATTCTACTTCTTGTTACAGACGACACGAGATTTGAGCTATCTCACATCACCAATACCCAAAACGCACTTACGAGTCTAGGCCATACCTTTGTCAACACGGGAACATCGGCTTCTGGAGAAACATTCTCTGACTTTGATCAAATATGGGATTTACGTCCTGAATTTGCTTTATCTGTTAGTGAGCAAAACGCCTACAATGATTATTTGGCCCAAGGGGGTCGCTTACTATTGAAAGGAGAAAAAGTCACGAGTGGGTTTACAGAATTTCAGGCAAGGGATAACTCCATTATTAATTTTGTAAGTCTTTCTGGGGGAGGAACTCTTGTTCAACAATCCCAACAAGATCAAACGTTCACAGAATCTTTTACTACCGAAGGCCAACAACTCTTTAATGTTACCAATATGCCTTCTTTATCTGTGATTAATCCTGGACAATTATCGGTACAATCAGGGCAAGGATTTCTTGTGACAGAAAAAATCTCAGGTCAGGGTTCTATGGTCGCTTGGGATTTTGGAGATATCGCTGGAAAAAACAACTCTCGGATGGTAGTTATTTTTGAAAGTGCTTTAAACAGTCAGAATGGCAATACTCCCCAGTTAATAGAAAACTTCGTAACTTTCTTGGGAGCTTCTTCGCCTATACCTGAACCGAGTAGTTTTGTCTTAGTGGCCCTAGCTATGCTTGGTTTCTTTAAAACTCGTAGATAGAAACATTAAGGTGAGCATTGCCCGGTAAACTCTTCATCCACCGGAAAAAGAGTATTATCTAAAATATTTTCTGAAGAAAGTTTATGAACTCCGTAATGCGAGTTGCTATTGTGCAAATGGATTGTTTACTGGGGAAAGTGGAGCATAATATCGAAAAAATTATCTCTCTTATCGACGAAAACCGAGATAAGGTGGACATGATAGTTTTTCCGGAACTTGCGGTTACTGGTTATTGTGTGGGAGCTAATTTTCACAAATATGCCTTGCAAGTTGATGATCCGCGTTTTCTGAAAGTTCAAGAAGCCACTAAAGACGTCACTATTGCTTTAGGGTTTATTGAAGAAACTCCTTCCTTTCGTTTTTATAATTCCTTAGCCATTATTTCCAACCAAGAAATCAAGTACATTCATCGCAAAATTTATTTACCTAACTATGGTATTTTTGAAGAGAAAAAATACTTTAGTGTTGGTTCGCGTTTTCGCAATGTAGATATTGCACCGTTTCGTATTGCACCGTTTATTTGTGGGGATGCGTGGAGTCCTGCGTTAGTTCATCTTGCCGCGGCGGATGAGGCGAATATATTTATTTTTTCCGTGTGTAGTCCTCTCGGCGGTTTGGGAAGTCGTCTGTCTAGTAAAAAAGGCTGGAGACGCGCAAATCGCTTTTATGCCTCGATGTATGGATCTTATGTCATTTTTGCAAATCGTACTGGGAAAGAGCACGATTTGGAATTTTGGGGAGAGAGCGAGCTCATTGACCCTTTTGGCGAGCAAATTATTTGTGTGGAAGATCAACGCGAAACGGTGCTCTTAGCGGAGATTGATTTAAAAGAAGTTCGTTCTGCAAGAACCACACTACATACTATGCGTGATGAGGATTTAAGCTTCATTCAACGGCGTTTAGAGCGAATTATTAGTCAAGTCGATTATCTCTAACCTATACTTTCGTAGATTCCCCTAATCCATTGGCACCAAACAAGGTTTGTTATGCAACAAAAAATAGTGCATTTTCTCAGCGACGATATAAAACTTGAAGGAGAGTTTTATTTACCAGATACGGATGAACATAAGGATATACTCATCATTCCATGTTCTGGTTTTTTAGGACTTAAGAATATCCACCCAGTTAAGTTTGCGAAATTCTTTACCGACAAAGGTTATGTGTGCTTTAGTTTTGACTATCGCGGTTTTGCGGGCAGTGAGGGGGAGAGAGGTTGTGTAATTCTCGAACAGCAAATTAGTGACATAGTGCACGCTGCGAGTTTTTGCTCGCAGGCCCCTCTTGGACAAAATAAAAAAATTGTGTTGTTGGGATGGGGAATGGGTGGAGGGATGGTTCTCGAAGCTGCGCACCTGATTCCACAACTTGCAGGCGTTGTGTGTGTTAATGGGTTTTTCAACGGCAAACGTGTACAACAAGCGATGCGTTCTGCGGAAAATTGGCAAAATTTTTGCGATTGGCTCGCCAAGCAACGCGCACAATATACAGTTAGTGGAGAACGCGAACAAGTAAGTCCTTTTTTTGTGTATCCTCTCGATCCTGTAACGCAAAAGTATGTTGACGACGTACTATATCAGAATCCCGACTTCGGTACAAAAGTAGACTTTCGCATGGCAGATTCTCTATTGCGATTTGCGCCGGAAAAAAGAATGGATGAGATATCGGTATCTTTGCTGATTGCACATGGAGACACAAACGAATTGCATCCAACAACAGAAGCAAAAAGCTTGTACAATACCTTCCAGGGGAAAAAAGAACTGTATTGGATTCCCCAGGCAGGACATACCGAATGGATGTACGAAGATCATCCCAAGTACCAAGATTTAGCTGCGAAAATTTTAACGTGGTTGGATTCTGTCGCAAAGTTCTAGAAAAAAAGAAAAAATGCCTTCAAATTGGAAAATTCCCTTTCATTTAGAAATCTACAAATTACACAAGTACAGTGTTAGGGAGAGATCAATGGATATACAGGTTTCATATTGACTCTTGCGAAAAGTGCTTCCACCGATTCAATAAACTAACAAAAATCGATAGAGAATTAAGTTAAGGGGATGTCAGAATCTATAAGAGGCAGAGGGTGGTTTTATTTCTCTACCCCTTATATTATGTTCGTTTGGGTTTTTTAAAAATAATTCCCCAAGAATGTATTCTATTAGGCGTAGCGGACAACCACAAGGGCCCTGCAGGCAGGCCCTTGCTGTTGTCCCTACAGGGATATCTACGCGACAGGAAATAATTTGCCGGTTGTATCGGCTGGTATATTGATCGATTTCATTTACCTAAATTTGTTCCTGCGATGGTCTGTAGGGACAACTACGAGGGCCGCCTGCAAAGGCCCTTGTGGTTGTCCGCTACGCCTCCTAAAACCTGACTTTTAAGAAAACCTAATCTTCCACTTCTCATCTACTCTTCTTCAAGATGAAATTCGGTGGTGTAGCCGCTGAACTCTCCCACACATTTTAGATTTTTATGGCAATGGGGACAACGAAGGTCTAACTCACAGTCGGTCATGGTAAACTTATCATAGATAAACCTTATGGTTCCCTCACACAGCAAGCACTCCTCTTCCTCTAAGCCTACTTCTCGTGGCATTTTCACCGCGCTCTTGTCAATTTTTTTCCAGTTCTCTTCCAAGGATGCGAGATCTGCAAATTCTTGCATGTTATAAGGAGATTGCACTAATTTGGCAACCATTTTAGTTAGCTCCAAGCTATCCATAATCAAACTCCTAAAAACAAAAAAACCTTCGAGCTTAAATTATTTAAGCTCGAAGGTTTCATCATACTAATCGAATAAAATCTGCGAAAATCTATGATCCTACTTGTCCGTCGTCTTTTTATTTCTTAGACGATGACGGTCAGCATAGGCAAGATGAGTTTTGCGCAAGCGGATATTCTTGGGCGTAACTTCGACCATTTCATCAGAGCGAATGAACTCAATCGCTTTCTCTAAGCTCATCGGAGGAACAGGGGTGAGCATGATGCCGTCGTCTTTTCCGGAGGATCGCATGTTGGTCAGTTTCTTTTCTCGGCAGGCGTTGACGTTGAGATCCGTGTCGCGGTTGTGCTCTCCGACAATCATGCCTTCATAAATGCGGTCTCCTGGAATAGAAAAGAGAACTCCGCGTGGCTCTAATCCGAAAAGAGCATAGCCCGTGACTTGGCCTTTGCGGTCAGAAACGAGTGAGCCTGTTGAGCGAGTAGGAAAATCTCCGCGGTAGGGCTCGTAACCCGTTAAGTAAGAGCTCATAATACCGGTTCCCTTGGTGTCGGTTAGAAATTCACTGGTGTAGCCAATTAGGCCGCGTGAGGGAATTTCAAACTGAACTCGGATACGTCCGCTTCCCTGATTAATTAGTTCAATAATTCGGCCTTTGCGGCGAGAGAGTTTCTCGGATATGACTCCCATGTGTTGCTCTTCGCAGTCGATGTACAATTTCTCGATGGGTTCGTGCGTTTCGCCGTCGATTTCCTTGTAGATAACTTGAGGGCGACCTACTCCTAGTTCAAAACCTTCTCGGCGCATAGTTTCTAGAAGGATAGTCATCTGGAGCTCACCTCGGCCTTTGACAAGGAACATTCCTGCTTCGTCTTCTTCTACTTGAAGGGAGACGTTGCTGAGAGTTTCTTTGTGAAGACGCTCTTTGATTTTTGTCGATTGGACGAACTTGCCGTCTTCTCCGGCAAAAGGAGAAGTGTTTGAACAAAAGCGCATCGAAACAGTCGGTTCATCGACGCTAATTCGAGGTAAAGCCTTGGGTTTTTCGTGGTGGCAAATGGTGTCACCAATCTGAACATTTTCAATTCCGGCGAGAATAAGAATATCACCGGCTTCGACTTTTTCTACTTCGGTAATACCAACACCTTCATAAACTTGCAATTTGTTGGCTCGAAGAGTATGTATCTTGCCATTTTCATCGAAGCAAACTAAAGGGTCGCTTTGCTTAGCGGTACCATGGAAAACACGGCCAATGGCCAAACGTCCTAAGTATTCAGAGTAGTTGAGGTCAGCTACGAGCATTTGAAAGGGCTCATCAGGATCATAACCAGGTGCGGGAACTTCTCGGAGAATTGCTTCAAAAAGAGGTTTTAAGTCTTTTGATTCTTCTTCTAAAGTCTCTTTGGCGAGGCCATCACGGCCAATGGCATAGAGAACAGGGAACTCGATTTGATCGTCGTTTGCTCCTAGCTCTATAAAAAGATCGTAAATTTCGTTCAAAACTTCTTCAGGACGGGCGTCTTGGCGGTCAATTTTATTGACAACAACAATAATTTTGAGGTTCCCATCTAAAGCTTTTTTGAGAACAAAACGAGTTTGGGGAAGAGGGCCTTCTGAGGCATCCACTAGAAGGATTGCTCCGTCAACCATGGTTAAAGCTCGTTCTACTTCTCCACCAAAATCGGCGTGTCCGGGAGTGTCGAGGATATTAATCTTAGTGTTTCCCCAAGAAACGGAGCAGTTTTTGGCAGAGATAGTGATACCTCGCTCGCGCTCCAAATCCATGGAATCCATGATTCGTTCTTCTACCGATTGTCTGGCATGAAAGAGCCCACTTTGTTGAAACATTTGATCTACCAGGGTTGTTTTTCCATGATCGACGTGGGCAATAATTGCAATGTTACGGATACCTGGATTTGTTATGAGAGAGCTCTTCATCGAAGTGGCTACCTTCTCTTGTAAAAGATTTGTCAAGTTCTACTTACCTTTCTGTTTAAAAGTGGCAATCGCTTGGCTGGTAAATTCAGAAAGTACCAGTCTTCCACTTATTTCTGCCCGAGCAGTTAAAAGCTGATCCCAGTTTTCGGTTCCTTCCCAGAAAACTTTTTTGAGTTCAGCCATTGCTTCGGGGCTACTTTGAGCGAGACGCAAGGACAGTTTAGCCACTCCTTTGTCAAGCTCGTCGATACTATCATAAATATGGGCATAAAGGCCTTGCTCAAAGGCCCACTGGGCGTCGCGCCAATCAGTGTCAATGGACATTGCGCTAAAACCTCCCAAGCCTAATTTGCGTTCTACTGCTGGCCCCACAACAAAGGGACCAATTCCTAAGGCCAATTCACTTAGCTTTAGGGAAGCTTTTTTTGTTGCTAGAGCGTAGTCTACGGCGGAGGCTAAACCTACTCCACCACCAACAGCTTTACCATGAATTCTTCCTATGGTTAGCTGTGGACATTTTTTGAGGGCGAGAATAACAAGAGCAAAACCCATAAAAAACTGTTTTCCGCTCTCGGGATCTTGAGCTGCTTGGAGTTCTTCAAAGGAGGCTCCGGCACAAAAAGGCCCTTCTCCTTCGCTTGCTAAAACGATGACACGGGCCTCTTTATTTTCGGCCACTTTATCAATTTCATAAGCGATACTGCGCAGGAGTACTCCTGGCAGTGAATTTTTTTTGGGATGAAAAAAGCGAATTGTGGCCACTCCATCCTCAATTTTTGTCTCAACGGTTCCCATTTCTGACATAGATTATTCCTTACGTTGAACTAAGGTTAAAATGGTATAAGTCGCGACCAAAACTTCTTCTTGGTTCATAATTTCAACGTCCCAGGCAACGACTCCTTGGAGAACTTCATCTTCGCGTTTTTCTTTGGCTGTTTTTTGCTTACAAGTCAGCTTGACATAGATTGTGTCCCCGATATAAACCGGTTCAATAAAACGCAAGCTGTCCATTCCATAGTTTGCCAAAACAGGTCCGGGGGCAGGGTGAACAAAAAGTCCCGCTGCGGCAGATATAATGAAGTAGCCATGAGCCACGCGTTTTTCAAAGAGGGAGTCTTTTGCGGCAATTTCATCGGTGTGGGCATAAAAATAATCCCCGCTGATACCGGCAAAGTTAACAATATCGGCCTCTGTGATTGTGCGGCGATGGGTGATAAGGGTTTCTCCGATTTGCAATTCATCAAAATATTTTCGGAAAGGGTGAATTCGATCCGTTGGACGGGCTGCCCCTTTCATCCATTCATTGCAAACTCGGCTAAGAGTGGAAGGAGATCCTTGCAAAGCAGTCCTTTGCATGTAGTGAAGAACCCCTCGGATTCCCCCCATTTCTTCGCCTCCCCCTGCTCGTCCGGGGCCTCCGTGAACCATATGAGGCATGGGAGAACCATGTCCTGTGGACTCTTTGGCGCATTCACGGTTCCCGATGAGGATTCGTCCATGATGAGAAGCTATTCCCAAAGTGACCTCACGGGCGACTCTATTGTCTGCCGTAAATAAGGATGCAACCAAACTACCTTTTCCTCGTTTTGCTAGCTCAATCGCCTCTTCTGTCGAAGAATATCCCATAACAGTGTTTACTGGACCAAAGGCTTCCAGGTCATGAACACTGGGGTCATCTAAAGGTTTGGGGCAATGAAGAAGAATAGTGGGGTGAAAAGCACCCTTTTCTCGGTTTCCTCCGAGAACTTCAAAGTCGTCTAAGTTTCCATAAACAATGTCACTCGTTTTTGCTAGTTGCTCAGTTCGTTCTCTTACTTCTGTCACTTGAGGAAGACCGGCCAAAGGTCCCATTTTGACCCCTTCTTGGGAAGGGTCGCCTAGTTTTACTTTATCTAAACGAGCAGAGAGAGCTTTAATAACAGCTTCCACTTTGTTATCGGGAACAATAGTGCGGCGAATAGCAGTACATTTTTGCCCTGCTTTAACAGTCATTTCTCGGGCGACTTCTCGGACAAAAAGATCAAATTCTTCATCTCCGGGATTAACATCTGGGCCCAGAATAGAGCAATTCAAAGAGTCAGCTTCCAGGTTAAAACGAATGGAGTTGTTGACGATAACAGGTAATCCTTTTAGACTTCTGCCTGTATCAGCGGAACCTGTGAAGGTAACCACATTTTGGCTCTCTAGGTGATCAAAAAGATCTCCGACACTACCTGAAATTAGTTGCAAAGCCCCTGGGGGAAGAATTTGCGACTCAATCATTACCTTGACCATCGCTTCTGTCAAATAGCAAGTTAGACTAGCTGGTTTGACAATGGCAGGAACTCCTGCCAAAAAAGTAGGAGCAATTTTTTCGAGCATACCCCAACAAGGAAAGTTAAAGGCATTAATGTGGACAGCCGCGCCTTCCATAGGTACACAAATATGTCTTCCGACAAAAGTTCCTCCCTTGGAAAGAGGCTCTAGATTACCTTCAACATAAAATGTTTCATCCGGAAGTTCTCGCCGTCCTTTGCTCGCGTAAACAAAGAAAGTTCCAATACCTCCTTCAATATCAATCCAAGAATCCGTGCGAGTTGCTCCGGTTGCTGCTGAAATGGGGTAGAGTTCTTCTTTTCGTTCCATTAAGTACAGAGCCATTGCTTTGAGCATGCGGGCTCTTTCATGAATGGTGAGCTTGCGTAGGTTGGGTCCTCCGACATTTTTAGCGTAGTCGAGCATTCCTTTATAATCTACGCCAGCACTCGTTACTTCTGCGTATTTTTCTCCGGTCACAGCATGAAAAATATCTTTGCCTGCACCGCTACCAGTAACCCATTCACCTTGGGCATAGCTTTGTACTTTCATAATTTTTTCCTTAATTAGCCCACTTTCATCAGCTAGCTGACGAATGCAGGATTAGTATTCACATCTCTCAATAATTGCGGCCATTCCTTGCCCCACTCCAACACACATAGTACATAATGCATAGCGCTTCTTTTGCTCTTCTAGTTCTTGGAGAGCAGTTGTGACAAGGCGCGCTCCGGTCATACCCAGAGGATGACCTAAAGCAATGGCACCGCCATTAGGGTTAACTCGAGGATCATCATCAGCTAAACCCAGTTCTCGAGTACAAGCTAAGCTTTGAGCAGCAAAGGCTTCGTTTAGCTCAATAACAGAAATATCATCTAAGCTTAGTCCACTGCGAAAAAGAACTTTTTTGACGGCATTAACAGGACCAATCCCCATAACTCGGGGTTCTACTCCGACAACAGCCGAGGCAACAAAACGGGCTCGGGGTTTTAAAGAAAACTCAGCAACAGCCTTTTCGCTAGCTACTAACAAAGCACAAGCTCCGTCATTAATACCAGAAGCATTTCCTGCTGTAACAGTTCCTTCTTTACGAAAGACAGGCTTTAAGCGAGTCAATTTTTCTAAGGAAGAATCTTCGCGGATGAACTCGTCTTCTTGAAAAATAATGGCTGGGGCTTTTCGCTGGGGAATTTCCACTGGAAATATCTCTTTCGCTAAGCGGCCACTTTCCCGAGCTTTTAATGCTTTTTTTTGCGACCAAAGAGCAAACTTATCTTGGTCTTCTCGGGAAATATGATATTGATCGACTAAATTTTCGGCTGTCTCGCCCATTCCATCGGTGCCATATAATTCACGTAATTTGGGGTTGACAAAACGCCAGCCCAAACTTGTATCATACATTTCCGTATTGCGAGCAAAAGCGGAGGGAGATTTGGCCAAAACAAAAGGCGCTCTTGTCATATGCTCTACTCCGCCCGCGATGAAGAGGTCTCCTTCTCCTGATCTAGTAGCTTGGCAAGCGTGAACCACAGCATTGAGACCCGAAGCACAGAGACGATTGACTGTTTCCCCTGGCACTGTGTGAGGAAGTCCCGCTAAAAGAAGAGCCATTCTGGCGACATTTCGATTGTCTTCTCCCGCTTGGTTGGCACATCCAAAAATGACATCGTCCAAAGCTTCTGGATCTATTTGTGGGCATCGTTTTAGAATAGCTTTGATTGCCAGAGCGGCCAAATCATCGGCCCGAATAGAAGAGAGAGTTCCTGTAAATTTTCCGATGGGAGTGCGAATTCCATCAATAATGTATGCTGTACTCATACTAAATTCCTAACTTGAATAGAATTTTTTCTGCTGACGAACCATTCTTTTCAGAAGAGGATTCGGTCGATAGCGGTCTTCTCCATATTCCTCTTGTAAATTTTCTAACTGCTGGAGAACATTTTCTAATCCTAGTTCATCCGCCCAATGAAGGAGTCCCTTCGGGTAATTAACTCCTTTGGTCATAGCTAAATCGACATCCTCTTTGGAAGCCACATTCAAAAAGACAGCATCAATCGCTTCGTTGATCAACATAACGAGAATACGAGAGAAAATTTCTTGGCCTAAACCTGAATCCTTTTGAGGCTCTGGTAAGATGGCTCCTTCTCGGTAGTCGTAGTATCCTTGTCCCGATTTGCGTCCGAGTCTCTTCGCTTCGACTAGGCGCTTTTGGGTAAAAGAGGGCTTAAAGCGAGGATCGTAGAAAAAAGCTTCAAAAACGGTCATGGTAACTTCGTAGTTAATATCATTCCCGATAAAATCCATCAGTTGAAAGGGCCCCATACGAAAGCCACCGATTTCGCGCATAGCCCAGTCAATAGTGGCCGAATCAGCAATTCCTTCTTCTAGAATACGAATAGCCTCTCCGTAAAAAGGACGAGCCACTCGGTTGACAATAAAACCAGGGGTATCCTTTGCCAAAACGGTCGTCTTTCCCCAATCATTAATTAGTTTACGAGATTTCTTTGTAATTTCAGGATCAGTAGCAATACCAGGAATAATTTCAACCAAGGGCATCAGAGGAGCGGGATTAAAAAAATGAATCCCTAAAAAACGCTCTGGTTTCTTGCAAACTCCCCCTAAAGAAGCGATCGAAAGAGAGGAGGTGTTGCTCGCCAGAATACAATCGAAAGAAACGATGCTCTCTAGTTGGGAAAAGACCTTTTGTTTGATTTCGGCATTTTCAATAATAGCTTCAATAATCAGCCCACAATCATGGAGTTTATCTAAGGATGAAACGTACTCAATGCGCCCTTGAATTTGCTCTTTTTGCCCTTCGCTCATCCGTCCTTTTTCAACTAAGCGGGCCAGAATTTTTTCTAACTTTTGTTGGGCTTTTTCAGCAGCTTCTGGATAGCTATCATACAAGCGAACAGGATGTCCATGAGTAGCTGCAATTTGACAAATACCAGAGCCCATGGTACCTGCTCCGATAACCCCAATAGGAGTATTTGACGAAATAGATTCTTTCATAAAAATCTCTTACTCTCCGGTAAATTGAGGAGAGCGCTTTTCCAAAAAAGCCTGCACTCCCTCAGCATAGTCTTTACTTTTGCCCGCTTCACGTTGAAGCTCCTCTTCTAAATCCAGTTGTTCATTCAACCCTTGGGAAAAAGCGGCGTTAAGTCCTCGCTTCGTTAATCCCAAAGCTTTCGTCGGTTGAGTGGCCAAAAAGCGAGCGCACCCGAAAGCGTCGTCAAAAAGATTCTCAGGAGAAGAAACCTTATAGATCATTCCCATAGACTGCGCCTCGCTCGCCCGAATTTTTTCTCCGAGCATCATCAAAGCAGTGGCCCGAGGTAAGCCGATCAAACGAGGAAGAAAGAAAGTTCCTCCGGTATCAGGGACAACCCCCACCTTGGCAAAAGATTGGATAAAAGAAGCTTTTTCAGAAGCAAAAACAATATCACAGGTTAAAGCCAAATTAGCACCCGCTCCTGCAGCGACACCATTAACCGCACAAATAACAGGCTTCTCTAAATGACGGATGAGCCGAACAATAGGGTTGTAGGATTCTCGGACCATATTCCCTAAATCAGCTAGCTCTTTTCCCTCAGGAGTTGCCTCAGCCAAATCTTGCCCGGCACAAAAAGCCCGCCCTTCTCCTGTCAGAAGAACAGCCCGAATGCTCGCTTCTCTTCCTACCTGAGTAAGAGCTTGTTGCAATTCTTTGGCCATTGGTTGATGAAAGCTATTGAGAACATCCGGCCGGTTTAACCGAATAATAGCAACCGCTTCTTTTACCTCATAGCTAATGTATTGGTAGCTCATACCATGAACTCCTTTTTCGATGAAAAATGAAAGGATTTAGAGATTTCTGCAGATAAAGTCCAATTGTTTTGGAATGGTTTACACAATCACGAGGTTTGTTTTTTGTTTGGTATCTTGGTTTAGTAAAAAATGAAAGGTATTTTTTGCAGTAAAAGACATTATACACTATATATAAAAAAATCAAATGATTTAGGAAGAAAATTTTTGTTAGAAAACAAGAAATTTCATAAAGTCTAAAAAGTATGACTCTATATTATTTGTTGGGTTTATTGGATTTTTATTGGATTTTTATTGGATTTTCTAGAGTAGTTTTGCTAGAGTTAATATTAACAGACTTGTGATTATTTCTTGTTTTCATAAGCTTCAAGCAGTGTATATCAACTTCTATGTTAATAAAACTAAGGATATAGCTATGAAAAATATTCTCTTATGCTTATTTTTAAATCTCTTTGTTGTTGCGAGTGTCACAGCAGTAACAACAACATTTACAGATGGCTCAGGTAATACTTGGAAAGGTTTTTCTGAGAGAGTAAGTGGGTCAAATGGACTTAATGGTTTTGATGGTACCAATCTATTTGTCGATAATGGCGGTAGTGAAAGCATTGGCGACAACTTTATTGCTTTAGATTTGGGACAAAATTTGACCGAAACAACCATTTCTGGTATTTTGAATTTTACTATTCCCATTTCTTCAACCGCACTTTATATCGCCATCAATGCTACAGAGGCGGAGCTGACTAACTTTGGTGGTACAGGTTACAATACCTTTACTAAAGGTTACGGTATTTTCTATGACATGAACGGTACAGACAATATCTACGTTGTTGATCGTAGTACCAATGTCAATTTTAATGACAATCCTGGTGAAAGTATCGCATTTGCAGACGTTCCTTTTATTGGCAGTGGCATAGATATTAATTTTGAACTCGTTTACGGAGCCAATGGAAGTTTCGATGTTACTTTTTGGCAAGTGGGTCAAGCGAAGCCTAACTCATCCACTCTTTCCGCGACAGGTTTAAGTCCTGTCTCTTCAGGAACAAATCTAACTTTTGGTATCACAGATGAAGGTACTCTACAAATAAGAGATCTTAATATCGGTGGTGCCGTTCCTGAGCCCAGTAGCCTTCTTTTAGGTGCTATTGGCTTAGCTCTAGTTTTACTGAAGAAAAAAAACTAGATTAGATTAGATTAGATTAAAAGATAATACCCATCGAAGTGACGGCAATCGTGAGATATAAACAAAGCAACGATTTGCCGTCACTTTTATTTAAACTGCTTATTAAATTCTCTGCCCACATCCCTTCCTTTATTTTCTCCCTATTTATCAAAAAATGTTTAACTGAACAAAATTTTAGACTTTTATTTTTGAGCTAAGAATAGCATAATGTATAGCGGTAGCGAGCAACAGAGGATCTTATTCCAATCTGTTGTTTTGTAGAAAGCTAGTTTTTTTGCTTACTCAGTTTTTTCAAATAGGAAGATCTATGAAATACTACACTTTATCTGCTCTCTTTTTCTTTGTTTGTTCTTTTTGTTTTATTTCCTCCTTTGCTCAAGATTCTTCTCTGGTAGAAATCCCGAGTATTAACTCCTCGATCAAGGTTGACCAAAAAGGAATGTACCTGGAATTAAAAAAAGAAGGCGAAATTGTTCGATCTCGTTTACTCAAAGGGACTTCTCTTTTTTCTACCGATCAAATGGTACAAGCCGCTAAGGGAAGTGAAGATGGATTAGAGTTTGACTTTAACCACAGCCCCCTTTTCCATTTACCGCTCAAGGCAATAAAAGCGCTCGGTGCTATGCAAATTGGAAATGAGTTGCAAGAGATGTTCTCTGAATACGGTATTTCTCTGGGAGAAGGAGAGATTGAAGAAATTGTTCCGCAGGAAGAATGGACAATCCATGACATGAGCGAGGACAAAGAATATCATCTCGTAAAGGAAGATGGTCGCTTGGAAGTCTGGCACTATCTGCAAGGAACTCTCTACTATGGTTTTATCCATTTAAAAGATGGACTTTACCCCTACCCTGTTTTCTATAAAAGGACAGCTAATATTGCCGATGGAAAAGCCCAGGTGAACATTAGTAAACTAGATGGCCGTTATGATATGATTGGCTGGGAAAAATCAGGAAAAGGGGTTCTCGGTTATCGCATTCTCAATAAAAAAGGGACTATCATCTATGATGGTAAAATTTCTTTTCGAGGAACAGGCCCCTTTACTGTAGGATCAAGTATTGTCGAAGGGCCTTTTGTACAGCTTCTGACAAGTAAAAGTGCGACTATTTCTTTTAGCACTAATTTTTTTGCCAATGCGGTTGTCAGAGCGGATGACAGAACTTTTTTTGGAGATAAAGGAACCGAGCACGAGATATTGGTCGATGGATTGCAACCCGATACTAAATATCGCTATAGTGTGCACGTCGGAGATTATAGCGAAGAGTATTCTTTTCAAACGGCTCCAGCCTCTGGTTCTCGTAAGCCCTTTTCTTTTGCTTACGCTAGTGATTCACGCTCTGGCCAAGGGGGAGGAGAGCGGAATGTCTGGGGAGTGAACACCTATGTCATGAAAAAAATCATGGCGGTTGCGGCCAAAAGAAAGGTCGCTTTCTTTCAATTCACTGGAGACATGATCGACGGCTACTGTCCGACGATGGAAGAAACTCTTTTTCAGTACAGCAATTGGAAAAGAACAATAGAGCCTTTTGCTCATTATTTCCCTGTTTACCCTGCTATGGGAAATCACGAAGCTCTTGTTCATATTTTCAGCGACGGAAGTGAGTATGGAGTCAGTGTCGACAAATTTCCTTATGCCACTGATTCAGCAGAGGTTGCTTTCGCGAGAGCTTTTGTCATTCCGAAGAATGGACCAGAAAGCGAAGATGGAGCGGTCTATGACCCTAATCCAAATAAAAAAGATTTTCCTTCTTATGAAGAAAATGTTTATTACTACACTTATGATAATGTAGCGATGGTTGTTCTTAATTCTAACTACTGGTATTCACCTTCACTACAGTATACTAATGATCCGAGCGGAAATCTTCATGCCTATATTATGGATAATCAAATGGAGTGGCTTGGCCAAACTTTGAAAAAACTAGAGGATGATGACAAAATCGATTTTATCTTTGTTAGTCAACATACACCGGCTTTTCCTAACGGAGGACATAGCAAAGATGACATGTGGTACGGCGGAAAAAATAAATACCGTGCTATTGTCGGAGGAAAACCCGTAGAGAAAGGGATTATCGAAAGGCGAGACGAGTATTTGAGCACTTTGATGAAAAGCTCTAAGGTAGTTGCTATGCTTACCGGCGATGAACACAACTATAATAGAATGCACCTTACTAAAAAAGCGAACATTTATCCAGAAGGCTGGGACAAGCCAAAGATCACAGAGGCACCTTATTTCCGAGAACTCTGGCAGGTAAATAATGGAGCAGCTGGAGCCCCCTACTATGCGCAAGAAGTTCTTCCTTGGAGTAGTCACACACAAGGATTTACAACTCAACACGCGATTGTTCTCTTTCATGTCGAAGGAAAAAAAATTAGCATGGAAGTGATTAATCCTGATACTTTAGGACCCATCGAGAAAGTTGTCTTAAGAAAATAGTTAAAATAAAAAATAGTTAAAATAGAAAATAGCTCTTACTCTCGATTTTCGCGTAGATGCAAAAGTCGTTTTATGGCTGCTTGGTGCTTACCTGTTTGATGTAAACGGGCTTGTTTCCGAGCAGTCCATCTGAGAAATGATTCCATATTTTCTAATTGTAAACTTCGCTGTAAAAGGGATTTACATTCCAAGAGAGCTTCTCTTGAATGAGAGGCTATCTCCAAAGCCAGCTCTTCCACTCGGGGTAAGAATTTTTCAGGAGTTGCGAGTTCTGTTACTAAACCCCACTGCAGCGCTTGTTGAGCACTGATGGATTTTCCGGTGAAAGCAATTTCACAAGCCTTAGCATAGCCGACTAGTCTAGGAAGAAAATAAGCTCCTCCATCACCGGAGATAAGGCCTAAATTAACAAAACTTTGAGATAAGGTAGCACTCTCGGAGACGATCCGAAGATCACACATCATAGCAATGTCAAAACCTGCACCAATCGCAGGTCCGTTAATCGCTGCAATTGTCGGAACGGGTATGCTAGTTAAAGCTCGAGGAATTTGCTGAATAACTCCTTGATAAAAAGCTTCTACTTCCTCGGTAGCTCCTTGGAAAGTGCTTTCAGGGTCGGCCATCTCTTTAATATTCCCCCCTGAGCAAAAAGCTTTTCCTTCTCCTGTTAAAATGACAACGGAAATATCTTTGTTTCGGCTAATTTCATCGCTAATTTTTGACAATTCTTCTATCATTTTAGGGGAAATGGCATTGCGAGTTGTAGGGCAGTTTAAGCGAAGCGTGCAGATTTTATCATCGTGAGAGAAATCTATTAAAATTTTTGTTTCCATAACGGCTTCCTAAAAGTAAAACTCATAGAACGAACGCATTTATAGACAAGATTTCAAAAAAATTATATAAAATTTTCTTTCCCAAGGAAAAGAAAATTTTCTCGCGAGAACCTCTTAAATGATTTTTTTTTCTTATTATACGAAACAAAGTCTCAAAACAGTAATTTTTTCATCTGTAATTTTATTAGAAAGTTGATGGGAATGAAAAACACTCTTTTCATTTTTCTTTTTGTAAGTAGTCTTTGCTGGGCCGAACACTACCAAATAGATTCCAAGCAGTCCAATACTCATTTTCGAGTAGGACATCCTAAAAGAATCCGAGATACCACAGGTTTTTTTCGGGATATTGAAGGGCACTTCCAGTTTTCTTCAGATAAGCCCTCAGAGAATTATATTGAAGTAAAAATCCGCGTTGCTAGCATTGATACTGGTAATGAAGCACGAGATAGCATTCTCAAAAGCAAAGATTTTTTTTTAGAATCTGAATTTCCTCTTCTGACTTTTCGAAGCACAGAATTTCAAAAACACCCTCAGAAAAAATCCATTTTTTTCATCAAAGGAAAAATGAGCATTCGTGGAGTTACTCGCACTATTTCTTGTCGGGCACGCCACCTACTTTCCATTAACAGAAAAGACCCTAAGCGCAGAGGGTTTCGAGCGCTTTTCACGATTAAAAGAAGCGACTTTGGTATGATGCATGCGCTTAACTTAATTGATGATGAAGTTCGTATAAAGGTTTATATGCATGGACTTCAAAAAACACCTGCCCCTAAAATAGACAGAATAAGAACTCCTCAGAAGAAAGAAATTAAAACTCTCCCTCAAAAACAGAATGAAGGCACACCCTAAACACCATAATAAGCACCAAGAGCATTAAGTTAAGCTGTAGCCTTTGTATTTTTTCCCCTCCGCAGTGGATTTTGAGTAGAAAAGAATTTCACGCAAAGGCGCAAAGAAAAGCAAAGGAAAATATAAAAAATCTTTATGTTGATGAAATTCTCCGAATTTATCTCTTGTCTTAATTCTTTTTCTCCTTAAGTAGGTTTTTTACCATCGCCTACTCTTTTTTCTCTTCCCCCATCATCATTGTAAGCATTTCAGCAATAATTTTATGTCCTTTCTCTGTCAAGTGGCCATCTAAAGGAAAGTAATGGCTCGGATCTAATACTTTTGAAACATCTAATAGTTGAATATTCTCTATATACTCAGGATACTCTCTCTTTGTTAATTCTTCGGAGATTTTTTGAGTAAAATCACTGTCGTTAGCGGCATACATATTGGTCTCTAAAACGATAATTTGTACTTTATCCAAAGAGGTTTTTGAATGAGCCAAAACATTCAAAAAATATTCGGCTTCTCCTTTTTGGTTTTCCACTTGGTCATTTCGATGGCGCACTTCTTTTAAAGTGCGGTTTAGATATTTGCCTGGATAATAATTTTTTCTTCGGAGATGTTTTTCTACGTAAGACTGATATTTTTCTTCGCTCATGATAGGAAGAGTATTCTTACTAAGAAAAAACTCTTTATTTTCTTCAAAGTCGTTATCGCAGTACTGAATGATTAAATACTTCAGGTTTTCGCAATCAAACCGCGAGAGAGACATAATCTCACGAGCCGTTCCATAGGAAGATATTGCCGCATTTAAAACGCGTATGCCTTGAGATTTCTCGATAACTTGAGCAAAAGTTTCCTCTTGCTCGACTCCCCACCCCATTGCCAAAGAATCTCCTAAAACAATGATACTAGGTTTATTGAGAGATTCTTCGTCATCACGCAAACCTAAGTGATTCACTCTATATTCATTGGCAAATTCTCTATTGCGAAAGATAAACTGGCCTGGTTTTAAGGTATAAGAGAGTTCTGAATCATATCGTCCAAACTCAGGTGTATATTGGACGATATTTCTTTCTCCCCGATATAGTTTAGCTGCAATGCCCTGGAAAAGAGGCTGAGAAAAAGGGCCTTGGGTTAAAAAAAATCCTAGCATAAACTCAAATAAACCCAGAATAAAAAGGATCATGAAGAGGTTAAAAAAAACTAATTTTTTTACTTTATTTGAAATTTTGACTAATTTCATCGAAAATTTTGCCTTATAGTTTGTTATTCTTGAGAGAAAAAAACGTTCAAAATAGAGAACTTTTATTTTACACTATTCAAGATGCTTTTTGAATTGTGAAGGAAAAATTTTTTGCCTTTTAGTTTGAAGTTACTCATTTTTTATGACATTGAAAAGAAAATTGCATAAAAAATAACCGAAGAAAGGATATCATGCCAAAAAATTCCCAATCTCACGCTCTAATCACCGGTGGAACCTCTGGGCTTGGTTTGGCTATGGCCAAAAAGCTAGCTAGGGAGAATTATTTTGTAACTATTTTAGGTCGCAATAGAGAAAGATTAGAGAAAGCTGTCTCCGAACTAAAAAACATCCATGAGAATATCGATGGAATTGCCGCAGATATTTCTGAACCCAACGACTTGAATTCTGCCGTAGAAGAGTTTAAGAAGAATTCTTCGCAACTAGATTTTCTCATTATCAACGCAGGAGTTGTTCATGTTGGTGCACTAGATGATATAGATGAGGCTGATTTAAAACAAGATATTGATATTGATCTCTACGGGACCATTTTATCAACGAAGTATTTTCTTCCATACTTAAAAGAAGGATCTAAGGTGCTCTTGGTTTCTTCCGCTTTGGGTTTAATGGGAATGGCAGGCTATCCGAGCTATTGTGCGGCCAAGGCGGGTATAATCAATTTTGGAGCCGTTTTAAGAAGGGAGTTGCTTCATAAAAAAATTTCTGTTTATGTAGCTTGCCCCGCCGATATTGAAACCCCTCAGTTTGAACATGAGTTTGCTAGTATGCCTGCTTGGATGAAGACAAAAGACACTGAAACAAAACGCCCTCCTCTTATGTCGGCAGAACAAGCGGCTCAGAAAATACTTGAGAAATGTCGTGGCAATCGTTTTCTCATTTTAATTAATTTTGATATTTCCCTGTTGGTGTTGTTGTCAAAAATTTTACCGATGAGCGTAGTTAACTACATCTTAGATAGGATGTTTCCTCGTCCGGAATGAGTACTATTACTTTCGTTGAGGTCGAATAGATTCAGGCCACTGGGATAAATCATCACACGGATAGACTGAAAGATTTTGCTTTGTTTCTGCTAGAATATCATTTAGACTACAACCTAGTATCTTACTAGCTGCGGCTAAGCCCGAACTCATTGCTCCAGCAATTCCATGAGAATCTGTGCTCGCTCCGCAAAGATATAAGCCTTTAATTTCAGTCAGAGTGGGGTAAAAGTAAGATCCAAGCGTTTTATTCTCTTTTATGCCATAGATGTTGCCTTGGGTTGAATGAACATAATGAGTGTTTGTTAGAGGAGTTCCTAGAGAGTGGAAGATTAGGCGCTTGGATATTCCAGGAATGATATTTTCTATACACTTGAGCATCTTTATTGTTAATTTCTCTTTGACTTCTTCATATTCCTTGGAGCGTTGGCCACTTATACTATTTTTCCACTGCTCAAAAAAATGATAGGAGACAAAAAGAAAACTTTCTAGAGTATGCAAACGATCTTTTCTTTTAGTGGGGTCTTTCAGGGTTGTAATAGTTAAGAAAATCCAAGGAAATTTTTTCCACTCTAAAGGATTGGGATGCTCAGCTAATTCGTAGATTTTCTCGATTTGTGAGTCTAAACAAAACCAGTAGTTTCCTGAATCAAAACCTGCATTTTTAAGATCCATATCAGTGGCTATAAACAGACTTAAAACCGATGTTGTATACTCAGTTTTTTGGAGTTTTTTTTGGAGCTTTTCACTCAAGAGTTTAGAATCCATTAGCTCTGTAAATGTGATGTGCGGATCGGCGTTAGAAACTACTTGTTTGGCCTGTATCACTTGGCCATTGGTTAAGCAAACTCCTTGAACGAACGGTTTGTCTTGCCAATTCACAAGTATTCTTTCTACCTGAGAACGTACTTTGATTTTTCCATCGTGCTTTTGCAAGGCTTTGATAAATGCTTTTGCTAGAGATTTGCCTCCCCCTTTAGGGTAGTATCCTCCGTTAAAATAGTGTTTAACAACCTCCGCATGCAAAGCAGCAGGAACAAGGCTAGGAGAAACTCCGTGGTCACCAGATTGAATGGTCAGGATCGCTCTTAAGAAAGGGTCTTTGATTTGACAATAGTCGAGAAGTGCGTTTAAGGTTAATCCATTCTTCAGCAAATTTTGTAGTTCACTAGGAGACTTTTTCGGGGTATTAATAGAAGTAAAGTATAGATCTATTTCTGGAGAAAAACTAGGAAAACGTTCTTTTAGTTTTTGGATATAACGATTCAAGCCTTTGGGAATATCAAATTTTTTATCACCAATGCAAATATGGTCATAGCCATTGGGGTTCAATTCTAAAAAAATTAGGTCATTTGCAAGCCCTAGCCCTTCTAAAATACGGCGGATGTAGCCTCCGGGATGTAAATTACCGATATAGTGAATTCCTGGACTAAATTGAAATCCGTTTAAACTAAAAGAGTGAGACCATCCTCCGGGGAGATAGTGTTTTTCTAAAACGAGAACTTTTTGGCCTGATTTCGATAAAGATAGAGCAGTGGTTAATCCTCCGATTCCTGAACCAATCACAATGGTATCATAATTTTCCATTGTTCATTTATCCTTTCCAATTGACAATCACTGCTTGAGTTAATTTTTTCTCTTTGCAAAGACTTTTGCAAGAATAGCGGGTAGCAACCAAAGAAGAAGAGTATGCTGTGTCAATCGAAATACTAGGCCCCTTTAAATCAAAGGTGTAAGAAATTCGATTGGATAGCATTTTCATACTGAAGCCGCTTCCAGAAGCATATTGAAATAAACAGTTTCCCAATCTTCCTCTAAGAACAATTTTACTCATTTTGTTTTCTTAAGGAAATTACAAAAAACTAGAATTATCTTTACCTTAAAAAGGTAAACGGATATTTTATTTGCAAAATACATACAATATCCAAATTTTTAAATTTTAGCTATATTTTTTTGCAACTGAACAAAATGTACAAGCTCAGAATTAAAGGATTGATTATATGTTGGCACGTTCTGTCAAGCGCTCTTTTTTAAAGTTCAACTATCTTATTGGTAATTACCAGAAAGTAATTTGGCTAATTGGAGATGGAAGAAGTGGTACAACATGGGTTACGAATCTCATTAACCATAGAAAAATGTATAGAGAAATGTTTGAACCATTTCACCCTTACCTTGTCGAAGAAATGAAAAATTTCGTCCCTCACGAATATATTCGTCCTGGTGATCCCAGTGTAAAAAATCTAAAAATAGCATCCCAGGTATTTAGCGGTAAATTTTTACATGATCGAGTAGATCGAGAAAACGATAGTTTTTTCTATGACGGGGTTTTAATCAAAGATGTTTTTGCTAATCTTTGTTCTTATTGGGCTTTCCAGAATTTTCCTCACATAAAAATTGTTTTTCTTATTCGCAATCCCTTTGCGGTAGCATTATCAAAATTTAAAAAGAAAACATGGAGTTGGATGACCAATCCCTTAGATTTTTTGGAACAACTTGACTTACATGAAGATTATCTGCATCCCTTTGAGAAATTAATCAAAGACGTTAGTAACCGTGGCGATTATATTCAGAATCAAATCCTCATTTGGTCGATAATCAATTATATACCTCTTTTACAGTTTGGATCCAAACAAATACATGTGGTCTTTTATGAAAACATATTCTCTGATCCAAATTACGAAGTTGCCCAAATATTTAATTATGTTCGCGAGGAAATAGTAGAAACAATAGATATCCCTCCATTAGTACTAAGGTCACCTTCTCGGGTGACAACCGAATGGCGCGATTTTTCCAAGAACGAACATCTTGGCTCGTGGAAAAATGAGCTTACAACAGAGCAAATTGACCGAGGTTTTGAAATTTTGAGTCACTTTGGTTTTGACCAATTGTATAACGATGACTTAGTGCCAAATATATCAGTTATTGATGATCTATTAAATAAGGACACCAATTGTATCTAATGGCTGTCTTTTTTCTATTTTATTTAGATAATTTTCGTTATACTAAAAAATAATTTTTTCCTATTATGTAGACAATTCAGACAAAAAGATTTGTTTTTTTCTACCCAAAAGGAGTTTTTATGAGCCAAAGTACTCCAGACAATGTTTCTCTAAGACCTTTTCGTAAGGTTATGGTTGCAAATCGCGGAGAGATTGCTATTCGAGTTTTTCGTGCTTGTACCGAGCTCGGAATCCGCACAGTCGCTATTTACTCGGAAGAAGATCGTCTTCATATTCACCGCTACAAAGCAGATGAAGCATACCTGGTCGGATCAGGAAGAACTCCGATTGATGCCTATCTCGGATATGAAGAGATTATTGATTTAGCTTTACAAAGAGACGTGGATGCTATCCATCCTGGCTATGGATTTTTAGCCGAAAACGCAGATTTTGCAAGGGCTTGTCAAGAAGTGGGAATCAAATTTATTGGCCCTTCTGTCTCTGTTTTAGAGGCAATGGGAGACAAAGTGGCAGCGCGCCATATTGCCTCTAAAGCAAATGTCCCCACTATTCCAGGAACAAAAAATGCTATAGCTTCCAACCAAGAAGCTCTTCTTTTTTCCAAAGAATATGGTTTTCCTATTATGGTTAAAGCGGCCATGGGAGGAGGTGGACGAGGGATGTCCATCACTCGTAATAACGAGGAGTTAACTCAGGCGATGAATCGTTGCCGAGCAGAAGCGCAGGCTTCCTTTGGGAATCCCAAAATATTTTTAGAGCGATACTTGGAAAAGCCTAAGCATATTGAAGTACAAATTCTGGGAGACGAACATGGGAATTTAGTTCATCTCTTCGAGAGAGATTGTTCGATTCAACGCCGGCATCAAAAAATAGTTGAGATTGCCCCTTCTTCCCATTTAAGTAAAGAACTACGGGAAAACCTCTACCGGGATGCTCTCAGTATTTGCCGAGAAGTGAATTATTCCAACGCTGGCACCGTAGAGTTTTTAGTGGATCAAACAGGAAAACATTATTTCATCGAAGTCAATCCACGAATCCAAGTAGAACATACTGTGACGGAAGTAATTACAGGAAGAGATTTGGTCCAATGCCAAATCCGAGTGGCCGAAGGATATCGACTTGATTCTGATAAAATCCGAATTGCTTCTCAAGATAAAATTAAGAAAAGTGGGTACTGTATTGAGCTGCGTGTTACAACAGAAGATCCACGTAATAATTTTTCTCCCGATACGGGTAAAATATCAACCTTTCGAGCGGGGGAAGGTTTTGGAATTCGTCTAGATGCAGGCTCCGGTTTTGATGGAGCAGTTATATCTCCTCACTACGACTCTTTATTGATTAAAGTCTGTGCTTGGGGATTGGATTTTGATTTAGCTGCAACAAAAGCCCTTCGAGCGATTCGGGAATTTCGTATTCGAGGAGTAAAAACAAATATTCCTTTCTTAGAAAATCTTTTGCAGCATCCCACTTTCTTAAGCCATAAATGCGATACTACTTTTGTGGACACTCATCCTGAGCTATGCGAGTTTAAAACTCGACGTGATCGAGCGACCAAAATTTTAAATTACTTAGCAGATGTTACCATTAATCATTTTCCCAACATCGACCAGCGTCTCAAGCCGATGATTATGGAAAAACCTCTCATTCCAGATGTTCCCACGACAACTCCTCCTTCTTCCCCTGCTTATAAGATTTTCCAAGAAAAAGGAGCTTCTGGACTTTCTCAGTGGCTATGCGATCAAAAAACCCTTTTATTCACCGATACAACCTTTCGAGATGCTCACCAATCTTTAGTGGCAACTCGAGTTAGAAGCTTTGACTTATCGCGCATTGCTCATGCCACAGCCCATTTAGCCCAGCCTCTTTTTTCCTGCGAAATGTGGGGAGGAGCTACTTTTGATGTGGCCTATCGTTTTTTACACGAATCGCCCTGGGAGCGCCTAAGCAATTTACGAGAATTAATGCCTGGGACCTTACTACAAATGCTTTTGCGATCGGGTAATGCTGTCGGCTACACTAATTATCCCGACAATGTTGTCAATCGATTCATTGACTTATCTGCTAAAAATGGTATCGATGTTTTTCGTATTTTTGACTCCCTCAACTGGGTTGAGGCGATGAAACCTTGTATTGAGCGTGTTGTTTCTACGGGGAAAATTGCCGAAGCTTCGGTCTGTTACTCCGGAGACCTGACAGACAGCAAAAGAACAAAATTCACTCTTCCTTACTATGTTAATATTGCCAAAGAACTTGAGAAAGCAGGAGCCCATATTTTGGCCATCAAAGATATGGCAGGACTTCTCAAGCCCGATGCGGCTCGTATTTTAGTAACGGAACTCAAGAATGTTTTACAAATACCAGTTCATCTTCATACTCACGATACTAGTGGAAATGGAGTAGCGACTCTTCTCGAAGCGAGTAAAGTAGGAGTAGATATTGTTGATGCTTGTTTGAGTTCGATGTCAGGGGTAACCTCGCAACCTTCTCTTAACGCTTTAGTTGCTGCTCTTAGCTCAAGTGAACGTAAAACCGACTTTGATCTTTTTGCTATCCAACGCTTAGCAGACTACTGGGAACTCACTCGGCAAGTTTATGCTCCTTTTGAGTGCGGACTAAAAGCAGGAACAGGCGATGTTTATTATCACGAAATCCCGGGTGGGCAATATTCTAACTATCGACCTCAGGCCATTGCTGTTGGATTAGGAGATCGTTGGGAAGAAGTAAAACACGGGTATCGTATGGTCAATGACATGCTCGGAGAAATCATCAAAGTAACTCCCTCTTCCAAAGCTGTTGGTGATATGGCCCTCTTTATGGTTCAAAACAATTTGAAACCAGAAGATATTGTTCGAAAAAGCAAAGAACTTGCTTTTCCTGATTCCTTTATTACTTTAATGAAAGGTATGATGGGTCAAGTTCCGGGTGGTTTTCCTCCCGAGATTCAAAAAGCTGCTTTAAAGGGCGAAGAGCCTATTACCTGTCGTCCAGGCGAGCTCTTACCAGACTTTGATTATGTAGAAGCAAGAAAAACTCTAGAGAAAAAATTTACCCGTAGCTTTAGTGAAGAAGGCTTAGTTTCTTATTCTCTCTACCCTCAAGTCTATACTGAATACTGCCGACTTTATGAACAATATGGACGTCTCTCGGTTCTCGAGTCGGATCTCTTCTTTTATGGCCTCAAAATAGGTGAGCAACGATTTGTCATTATCGAAGAAGGAAAAGCTCTTGTCATCAAGCTCTTAGCCATTGGCGACTTAAAAGAGGATGGGACAAGAGAAATTTTCTTCGAGTTAAATGGAAGTCGTCGTTCAACATCTGTTCTTGATAGATCTTCTGGTGTGGAGGTGAAACAAAGTGAAAAGGCTGATCCAGACAACTCTAAGCATATTGGAGCTCCGATGTCTGGTAAAGTCGTTGAACTTCATGTTGAAAAAGGGCAGGAGGTGACCCAAGGACAAAAACTAGTGGCAACCGAGGCGATGAAAATGCTTTATGTTGTTACTGCTGCACAAGACGGTACTGTAAAGAGAATTCTTTTTGGCGAAGGAGATCAAGTCAAAGCCGGAGATTTGATTTGTGAACTAGAATAGATTGATAGATTGATAGATTGATTGAGGGATCTTCTAAAGAAGATCCCTCTAAGGAGAAATTTATGCGCTTTTTTACTCTATGCCTACTCATTATTAGCTTACCTTTGATCAAGGCAGAAAACCCGATCAAAGACATTACTTTGCGCGAGTGTATTCTGATGGCCTTGGAATACAACGATGATTTGCTCATTGTAGGATATGATCCTAGAATAAACCAAGAGGATGTTACTATTGCAGAAAGTGTCTTTGACCCCACTTTGAGTTCGACAGTGGCCTATACTCATACTAAACAGCAAGTTGAAATTAACAATGCAAATAAAAAGCAGACAGGTCAATACCAAGTAGGGATTCAAAAAGCGAATTCTCTTGGGGGTAGCGTTGGATTTTTCTACACGATAGACTATCAAAAGACGGATGTGGTGAAATCTCTATACCAAAATACTTTAGATCTTCAAGTTACCCAATCACTTTTAAAAAACTTTGGAGTTTCTACGAATACAGCAGGCATTCGGGTGGCAGAAAATAATGTGGACATTGCTTACCATCAGTTTCGCCTAACCGCTCTAAATACACTCAATTTGGTCGAGCTAGCTTATCTCAATTTAATCAACACTCAAGAGACCTATCGTTACTTAGAGCTTTCCTTAGAACTCTCTCAGAGTTTCTACGAAATTACTCAAGCCCGAATTCGTTTTGGGGCTTTAGCCGAATCAGACGTATACAACGCAGAACGAGATTTAACTCAGAAAAAAGACGATCTTTTAGTAGGGCAGAGTAACTTAGAATTGGCAGAAAACCAACTTAAGCAACTTATTAATCCTTCTGATGTTAATTTCTACCGGAATATTCGCTTGCGAGCTGTTGATAAAGCTGTTTTTAATACAACTTCGATCGATTTTCAAAAAAGCCTAGAGTACGCCCTCAAATCACGAGACGAAATCCAACAAAGTAAGTTGGTTATTAAGAATGCCTATATTGATGTTGAGTTTCAGAAAAACCAACTTCTTCCCAACTTGGACTTGGCTGCTTCCTTAGCTTTATTGGCAACAGACGGAAGAAACTCAGACGCCTTTCAACTTGCTTCTCAAGGGGAGTTTCCCACCTGGACTTTTAGCCTTAGTTTTAATTATCCCTTAGGAAATAGATCGGCCGAAGCCAACCATAAAAGAGCTATTTTAGTCAAAAGACAAACCAAAGCTCAACATAATCAAGTGGTCAATGTCGTTGTCTTTGAAGTACAGGAAGCAATCAGAGATCTCAAGATAGCTATGCCTCGAGTAACTTTAGCCCAGCAAACACGAGAGTTTGCGGAAAAACAACTCGAAAATGACTTGGAAAAATACCGAAGTGGTCTCATTGACCTTTTTGAATTGCAAACAACAGAGCAGAACTTAACCGTCACCCGGATCAATGAAGTCAATACTCTAATAGCCTATCTCCAAGCCAAGGCAAACTTAGAAAAAGCCGAAGGCGCCTTAGATAAAATTGCCCATCGAAATCAAGTTAAGTTAGGGATTGAATAGGAGCATCTGAATTCTTAGTACCATACAAGGGAGGGCAAAGTTTATTTGAAAACGTTTTCGAAAAAGATTATTGAAAAACGTTCTAAGTACTATATCCCCTGGAGGGCGAGGCAACATCCCAGCAGGGGATGTTAATTTGAACAGAAATATTAATAAAAAAAAAAAACCACCAAGGCAAGAG